>NZ_CANLZX010000001.1 GCF_947495675.1 uncultured Algibacter sp.
TAGCTATAGTAGTATTATTAGTAGCTACATCGTGTAAAAAAAAGCAAGAATCTACACCTGTAACTAAGCAGGAAGTTGTTGAAGCTGTAGTAAAACAAGATATTAATGTTGAATATACGCCTGTTTACCTTAGCCCTAAAGCTAGACCTGTAGTTGTTGCATGGAAAGAGTACATAGATGTTCAAAACAAAGTATACGAACTTAAAAACACAGATACTGCAAAACTAGAAAAGCAATTAAACGATTTAGAGGGTTTAATGACTAAGCTTTTAAACTCTGAAACTCCAGCAAAACTACAAACACATTTGTTTGAAAGAAAATTAGACCTTTTAAGTGAATCTGTTACAGATTTAAGAGTTTTATTAGGTAAAGAAACTACAAAACTTGAAGATATTAAGAAAGGTGTTAGTAAAATAATGCAAGGTTATGGTTCTTCTAAAAATCAAATTAATGCTATTTATGGAGGTTAAAAAACCTTAATAAAAATAAAGCACCAAACAATTTAAAGGGGATAATAATTGTATGTAATTACAATTATTATCCCCTTTATTATTTAATTTTTATAATTTTAATTATCCATAAAATCTATTATGGCATCTTCATAATGTTTTAAGACTTTCATTGTTCCATCAATCGATAAATGATCATTATCGCTATAATAAATTTCATTATTTGATTTCTCAACACAATCTTCTCCATCACACAAAGCATCAATTGGGTTTATAAACAACACATTATCTCTATTTTTAAAGTAATTTTCAATAGATTGATTGACTTCTTGGTTATAGGGATCTAATTCAAAAGTATCTTCATTACTCATTAAGGCCTTTAAGTATTTTGGCTTCAACAATTTTTCAGAATATTTAATAGATTTAGGGTCTTTAACTGGGTTTTCGCCAAAAATTATAACTTTTCTGTCTCCTACTTCTTTTAGTAATTTATCTATTTTTTCATAAACCTTATCATAAGATGCAATGCTTCTTTCAAAATACTCATATTCTCCAGTAGTTTCATTTAATACTTTACTACAGTATTTTTCCATATGCCACCAATAGCTAAATACTAAAACGCCTTTAGGATGCCTTCTCATACGCTCTACAGCGTCTTTTTTCTCTTTGTCTATAGTTTCTTGATTAACCCTAAAATTAATAAGCTCTGGCAATGCTAACGATCTTAAGTTAGTCATATGCACAAATTTGTTATGCTTTTTTACAAAAATTTCATTGATTGCAGAAGAGTATTGGCTAGCATGACTATCGCCATACCAAAACATATCTATAGATTCGCCTTTAAACGGTTTATTTATTACACCAATTCTTTCATACCCATCCATTCCCCATTTTGGCAGCAAACTTTCACTTACACTATTATCTAATCGCCATTTCCAGCCTTCGGAATAATTAATATTCATTCTTAGAGAATTAAATATTAAAATGAAAACAAGCAGCGCTAAAACAAACGTTTTATTTGCTCTTAAAGTATATTTTACTTTACCAAATCGCATTGGCTGTTCGTACTTATTATAAACAAATACTGAGATTACAAATGATACTACTAGAAGTGCCACTTGCTCTAAAACATTTAAATCATTTCCTGTAATATGCTTATAAAAAACAATAACTGGCCAATGAAACAAATACCAAGTGTAACTGGCTTTACCAATTAACTTTACTAATTTGTTTTTACTTAATACACTTAAAAATTTAGACGCCGGTGTAACAATTAATAAGCCCGCACCTAAACATGGTATTATATTTAAACTACTTAAATAAACGGTATTTTTGTCGAAATAAAAGACCGAAAAAAGAATAAGAAAAAAGCCAATAATATTTAAGCTCGTTTTTACTAATTCTTGCTTGAGCTTAATAGCAGGTAAAAATGCTAAACTTGCACCAATTAAAAATTCGTAAATTCTAAACGGCAATAAGTAAAATTGAATAGAATCTGTACGAGATGATAATTCACTATCACTAATAAATATACTTATAATGCTATCTGAAAGTCCGTTTTCTGAAACATAAAGCGTTAAACTAAAACTTAGCACTAGAATTAATAGTGTTAAAAATATTCGTTTTATACCCGAGAAGAACTTCATTATTATGAGCAAAGTAATTGGCCAAATCAAATAAAATTGTTCTTCAACACCTAAAGACCATGTGTGTAATAACGGTTTTAAATGCGAAGAGGTATCAAAATAACCCGACTCGCTTAAAAAATGAAAATTTGACAATGCCACCGATGAGTAAAACATTGAATCAATAAAACTCATAAAATCTGAAGGCGATAAAACAAGAAATCCAAACCCGAAAGAAAGAATAAGCACCAAAAAAAGTGATGGTAAAAGCCTTCTTATTCTTCTTCTATAAAAATTTTGAAAACTAATTGTATTGGTTGTTTCATACTCTTTTTTAATTGTTTTGGTAATTAAATAACCACTAACAACAAAAAACACATCTACACCAAGAAAACCTCCTGAAAAAAGTGATATGTCTAAATGAAAGAATATTACCAATAATACGGCAAGTGCTCGTATAGCGTCTAGATGTTCAATATATTTTATTTTCATTTAAATTGTATTTATATTAAAAAAAGTAGATTTAGCGTAATAAATAATAGATTGATAATAATTGTTTTTTTATTAGAGGTCTTGTGTCTTTAAAAAAGAAATTTGAAAAGAAAGACGATACAGAATAGGAAATAAGTGTTGCCCAAGCAGCACCCGCAATACCGTATCTTGGTATTAATAAAAAATTAAGAATTAAATTTGTAGCTAGCCCCATTAATTCGCGTTTAAAAATAATGTCTTGCCTATTTATTTTCAATATATATTTACTACTTGTTACTAACAAGCTCATTAAAATAATACTCCAAGCATGAATTTTTAAAATTTCTGAGGCATATATATATTCATTTCCATACATAACTTCAATAATTGTATCTGAAAATGTGGTAATTAATAATACACATAGTAATGCGAGAATTAAAACTATAGCAAACATTTGATAAAGCAACTTATCTATATCTACTTTAGTTAACGCTTTCATTATTTTAGGAAAAAATACATTTGAAATAATAACAGGTACGGCATATAAAAATTCTGAAATCCTTGCTGAAGCGGCATAAATACCAACATCGTTATTATTAGTAAGTGATGCAATAAAAAGCTGATCGATTTTTAGGTATAACGTAGTTGTTATTGCAGCCAACATTAAAGGAAACCCCTCTTTAAGAAGTGAAGGTGTTATTTTTTTTCTAATGTATGTTGATGGTAACTTTAATTTATGTTCTTCTTTAATTCTAATCAAAGTAAAAAATAAAACATATTCTAATAAAACTAGTAAAGCGAAATAAACGATATTTAACTCCCAATGTATGGCTAAAAGTTTTAAAATAAAGAAGATGGTTAAAGAAATACTTCTCGCAATAACCGTCTTTCTATTTTCAAGATTAGCCTCATTTTTTTGGACGTAAATATTTGAGTTTAATACTATTTGCGAACTAAATAGTAATACAATAACAAGTATTAAATCGCTATTAAAATTAATATTTACTATGGCGTATGCTACAAATAGAATAATAGCTGTTATTATGCCAGTAAAGAGTCTTAGATAAAAAGATAAGGATAATACTTTGTCTGCTATAAGCGGATTTTTTTTTAACCGCTTAACTATAATATAATTTAAACCTAAAGATGCAACTGCGGGTAATAATGACCCAAAGGAAATGATATAATTCCAGATACCAAATGTTGAAGCGCCAAAATAGGTTGCCATTTTAGCATAGATATACAAGGTAAGTAGGGCGCCATAACCTTTGTCTAAAAAAAGCCAAAAAATGTTACTAAAAACTGGATTTTTAATTAGCTTTTTCATTTATAGAATAAAGAAAGACTTACTACGCTTTAGAATTAATTGTATACCAATCATATAACTTTTTAACACCCTCAACTAATTCAACTTTATGTTTCCAACCTAGGTTATTAAGTTTGCTAACATTAGTCAATTTACGCATCGTTCCATCTGGCTTTTCGGTATTAAAAACTAAATCTCCTTTAAAACCAACAATTTCTTTTATAATTTCGGCTAACTCTTTAATAGAAACGTCTTTACCTGTGCCAATATTTATATGGGTATTTCTAATTTCTTTTTCGCCCTCAGAATATGTATCTGAAAAATCTCGGTTTTCCATTATAAATACACAAGCATCTGCCATATCTTCACTCCAAAGAAATTCTCTTTTAGGTTTGCCAGAACCCCATATTTCAACACTATTTTTAGAAACACCAAAAGATTTTAAATACGTTTCAGCTTCTTCAACAGTATCTACTCCAAGATTATTTAGTACCTCATCGTTTTTAGATTCTGATAATAATTTTGCTAAATATATTTTTCTAATCAATGCTGGTAATACATGCGATTTTTCTAAATCGAAATTATCATTAGGACCATACAAATTTGTAGGCATTACCGAAATAAAGTTTGTACCGTATTGCAAATTATAACTTTCACACATTTTAATACCAGCAATTTTAGCAATAGCATAAGGCTCGTTGGTATACTCTAGAGTGTCTGTTAATAAGCTATCCTCTTTCATGGGTTGAGGTGCATTTTTAGGATAAATACAAGTGCTTCCTAAAAACAATAACTTTTTTACTTTATTAATATGGCTTTGATGAATCACATTATTCTGAATCATCATATTTTCATAAATAAAATCTGCCCTATATACATTATTAGCTACAATTCCACCCACTTTAGCTGCGGCCAGAAAAACATATTCGGGTTTTTCTAATTTAAAAAACTCAGCAACATCCAATTGATTTGCTAAATCTAACTCTTTATGAGTTCGTGTAATAATATTAGAATATCCTTTGTTTTTAAGGTTTTCTAATATGGCGCTTCCAACTAAGCCCCTGTGGCCTGCAAGATAGATTTTGGCATTCTTATCCATAAAGTTTATTCGAAGTAATTCATGATTTTATAACCACCTTCTTTAAGATAGCTATCTTTTTCCATCAATGTTATATCGCTTGTCATCATATCGTCTACTAAAGCCTGTAAATCGTATTTAGGTACCCATCCTAATTTTTCTTTAGCTTTGGTAGCATCACCTATAAGTAATTCAACTTCGGTTGGTCTAAAGTATTTTGGATCTACAGCAACAACTTCTTTACCAATTTCTAATTGATATTTTTCATTGTTACAACTTTTTATATAACCTTTTTCTTCTTCGCCAGTTCCTTTAAACTCTAATTCTACACCAACATGAGCAAAACACATTTTCACAAAATCTCTAACGGTAGTAGTTTTGTTAGTTGCAATTACCCAATCTTCTGCTTGGTCTGCCTGAAGAATCATCCACATCATTCTTACATAATCTTTAGCGTGCCCCCAATCTCTTTGAGCATCAAGATTACCTAAATAAATTTTTTCTTGTAAGCCCAAAGCAATTTTTGATGTTGCTCTAGTAATTTTTCGAGTAACAAAAGTTTCTCCTCGAATTGGAGATTCATGGTTAAACAAAATTCCGTTACAAGCAAACATGCCATAAGCTTCTCTATAATTTACTGTAATCCAGTATGCGTACATTTTTGCAACCGCATAAGGACTTCTTGGGTAAAAGGGTGTTGTTTCTGTTTGAGGTACCTCTTGTACCTTACCATATAACTCTGAAGTAGATGCTTGGTATATTCTTGTTTTCTTTTCAAGACCTAATAGCCTTAATGCTTCTAATAACCTTAAAGTACCTATACCATCTGCATTGGCTGTATATTCTGGCATTTCAAAAGACACGTGTACATGACTCATTGCAGCAAGATTGTAAATTTCATCTGGCTGTACCTCTTGAATAATTCTTGTTAAATTTGTACTATCTGTTAAATCGCCGTAGTGCAAGAAAAAATTTCGATTATCTACATGAGGATCTTGGTATAAATGATCTATCCTATCTGTATTAAATAAAGAAGAACGTCTTTTTACTCCATGTACTTCATATCCTTTTTTTAGAAGAAATTCGCTTAAATAAGCTCCATCTTGTCCAGTTACTCCTGTAATTAATGCTACTTTTTTCTGCATATTAATTGGTCTTGTTTTAAATTAATACCTTGTTTATTCAATTCTTTAAAACCGAACTTTTAGGTCGTCTTGCAAAAGTACAATAATTGTTTACTTTAACAAGATTAATATTATGAGTCAGGTTGTTTTCTATTAATATTTGTTCGGCAAAATCATACCAAGTCATTTCTTTTTCATCGCAAAAATGAAAAACTCCATAATCTAATCGATTTTCGTGTATCAATGTAATAATAAATTTTGATAAATTTATTGTGTCTGTTGGGCATCCTTTTTGCTCTGTAGTTATTGATAATTGTTTCTCGGTTTTAGCTTTCTTTAAAATTGTCTTGTAAAAATTATTTCCATACTTTTTACTATATAACCAAGATGTTCTTATAATAAAAAATTTAGTTAACGTGTTTTGAATATGCTTTTCTCCTAAAAGTTTAGATTTGCCATATTCATTAATTGGGTTGGTTTTATCGCCTACAACATAAGCAGTTTCCTTTTCCCCATCAAAAACATAATCTGTAGAAATATGGATTAATACAACATTATTCTTCTTACATATTTGAGCTAAATTTTGCACTCCGTTAGCATTAATTTTATGAGCTATTTCGGGGGTTTTTTCAGCTTGTTCAACATTTGTGTATGCTGCACAGTTTATACAATAATCAATTCTATTATTACTAAAAAACGTATTTAGTTCTGCTTTATTTGTAATATCTAATTCTGTTTTAGAAACAAAAACAAAATCTAAACCAATCTCGTTCTCTTTATATAGTTCTTTAATGGTTTGGCCTAATTGACCATTAGCACCTGTAACTAAAACTTTTTTAATCATTTAAATACGTTTTTAAACGTTAACAGGTTTTTATCTTTTTCAGATACTATCATTTTATCTTCAGGAAAACCCCAATCTATATTTAAATATTCATCGTTGAAGATGATTCCAGATTCTGAAGATTTATCATAATAATTATCGCACTTATAAGAAAATATAGTGTCATTTTCTAAAACTATAAACCCGTGAGCGAAACCTCTTGGCACATATAGTTGTTGCTTATTTATGCCATCCAAAAGAATAGAAAAATGTTTTCCGAATGTTAAAGAATTTTTTCTGAGATCTACACATACATCCAAAACTTTCCCACTTATAACTTGTACAAGTTTTGCCTGTGCACTATCACCTTCTTGAAAATGTAATCCTCTTAAGACACCTTTAGATGACTTTGATAAATTATCTTGAACAAAATTAGTTTTAATGCCTGTTTCTTTTGAAAAGACTTTTTGATTGAAAGTTTCTAAAAAATAACCTCTTTCATCATTAAAAACTTTAGGGGTAATAACAAAGCACCCTTTTAAATATGTTTCTTCAACTTTCATTATTATTAGATTAATTGTTGAAGGTATTGCCCATAACCACTCTTTAATAAAGGTTGTGCTAACTTAATTAATTGTGTTTTATTAATGTAGCCCATTTTGTATGCTATTTCTTCAATACAACCAATTTTTTGACCTTGTCGTTCTTCAATAACCTGAACAAATTGTGATGCTTGCATTAATGATGCAAATGTGCCTGTATCTAACCAAGCTGTGCCTTTATCTAAGATCTGTACATTAAGGTTCTCATTATTTAAATACACTTTATTAACATCTGTTATTTCAAGTTCTCCCCTATCACTAGGTTTAATGTTTTTAGCTATATCAACTACTGTATTATCATAAAAGTATATTCCTGGTACTGCAAAATTAGATTTTGGTTTATTTGGTTTTTCTTCAATAGAAATTGCTTTATTGTTTTCATCAAACTCTACAACACCATAGCGATTAGGGTCTTGTACATGATAAGCAAATATTACGCCTCCATGAGGGTTTATGTTACTTTGTAGTGTTTTATCTAAACCTGACCCATAAAATATATTATCTCCTAAGATTAAAGCGACACTTTCTTTTCCTATAAATTTTTCTCCTATTATAAAGGCCTCTGCTAACCCTTTTGGCTCTTCTTGAATAGCATATTCGAACGTACAGCCATAATTATTTCCGTTTCCTAGAAGGGCTTTAAACCTTGGCAAATCGTTTGATGTGGAAATTATTAAAACCTCTCTTATGCCTGCGGATAATAGTGTTGTTAATGGATAATATATCATTGGTTTATCGTAAACAGGCATAAGTTGTTTACTTACCACTTTTGTAAGTGGGTACAACCTTGTTCCTGATCCTCCTGCTAATATGATGCCTTTCATAATCCCTGATATTTTTTAATATACCAATCTATAGTTTTTTTAATTCCGGTTTCAAAGTTTTCTTTTGCTTGCCACGCTAATTCTTCTTCAATTTTTGTTGCATCTATGGCATATCTATAATCATGACCTGGCCTATCTTTTACAAAAGTAATTTGATTTTTATAAGATTTGCTTTGGGGCAATAAATTATCTAATATTTCACATATTGTATTTGCTATATGTAAATTATTTCGTTCGTTTTTACCTCCAATGTTATATGTTTCACCAGATATACCTTTGTTAAATGCTAGTTCTATCCCCTTACAATGATCTTCAACATACAACCAATCTCGTATGTTTTTACCATCTCCATATATAGGAATGTTATCGCCTTTTAAAGCTTTTCTTATGATAGTTGGAATTAATTTCTCGTCATGTTGTTTGGGCCCATAATTATTAGAGCAATTAGTGGTTACAACATTTAATCCATAAGTATGAAAGTAACTCCTTGCAATAAAATCTGATGATGCCTTTGAAGCACTATATGGGCTGTTGGGCGCATAAGGTGTTTGTTCTGTGAACAATCCTTGGTCACCTAAAGTTCCATAAACCTCATCTGTTGATATATGTAGAAATCTTGATTGTACATGTTCTTCTTTAACTTGATGTGGTGATTCCATCCAATGGTTTTTTGCTACATCAAGTAAATTAAAGGTTCCTAGAACATTTGTATTGATAAACTCGTTTGGTGAAATAATTGAATTATCAACATGTGATTCAGCAGCAAAATGAATTACACCCCTAAAATTGTATTCTTTAAATAAGCTTTCAATTAAAGCTCTATCACAAATATCGCCTTTTATAAAAGTATAATTTTTGTGTTGATTTATTTCTTTTAAATTAGAAAGCTCACCTGCATAAGTGAGCTTATCAATATTTACAATTTTAACAAGTGGATTTTTTTCTAGAAAGTAAACTATGTAATTAGAGCCTATAAAACCAGCCCCACCTGTTATTAAAATAGTCATTACTCTTGTTTATTTATTATTTTATCTTGATCAGACAAGTATTTTCCTAGTCCATAAAGTATAAACCCAAAGAACGTAATTAGGAAAAAGATAATTGGTAATCTAACCTTCATTTTATCTGTCCATTTTGAAATATCATAACCTGCATCTGGGAATTCTGATATAACATTAACTACATTTTCATTTTTTACTAAATTTACATTTATTTGTCTTTTTAAAGATTCTAGGTTAGACTTTTTAGCTAACAACTCAGATTCATTAACAATCAACTGGCTTTGTTTAGCATTGCCCATATATAAATTAGTACCAGATCCAGGAATTGGTTCTTTATTTGATTCGTTTTTACGAATTTTTAAATATTCGGCTGCCAAAGAATCTATTTCCCTTTTTTCGTTTTCAATAGTTTCTTTTTGACTATTATAATTTAACCTTTCAACCCTTTTTAATTCATTTAAGTAAGCGTTATTAGAAATTGCTTTAACAAAATTATCATTTAGTTTTTTGAAAATAAATTTATTGGTAGATGCTACTCCAATTTTATGTCTTTTAAAACTAAAATAATCTAAAGATGCAATATAATCATCATACAAATATTCTTCTCTACTTAATGAATCTAGGCCTTTTTTAAAATCAACAAACATTTTAATTCGATCATTTTCATCAATATCTGGCTCTAAATATATACCTCTTATAGTGGCAGCATCTTCAACACTTATGTTTAACTTTCTTGCCAATTCTATTGAATCATTATCAACATAAGCTAATTGATGAAGATATTTTAAGTTTTCATATACTTGATGAGCAGAGTCAAAATTTGTTTCAATAAAAGAGTTAGCGCCATAAATATTATCTGCTGTTTTATCTAAAAAAACACCTAATCCAAGACCTAAAAATCCAGCTATTGCATACCATTTGATTCTATTGTATACGTGAATTAAAAACATTAATAAAACTTTAAAAATGCCTTTAAAAATTGATGCAATGAAATTAAAAAACTTTTGAAACGCATTTCCTATTAGGTTAAACAAATGCCCTAAATCTACTTCGTCTGAAAATGGTTGCTGTGATGAATTTTTACTCATTTTTGTGAATTATTTATTTAATATTTGCTCTAATATTGTTCTTGTTATTAAATATGTTGGCCTAACACCCGACGTGCCTAAACCACCTGATGCTAATGTTGCTCCTGTTTCTAGAGGATTATCACTAGCATAATAAGCATATCTTACTTTTACATCTGCTCTTATACTACCACGTACTTTTGATGCGGCTTGAATGGCTTTTTGGTAGTGCGCTCCTTCCATTTCTAGACCAATTACATTCCACGTTGAGTTGTAAAAGAATTTTAAAATGTCTTTGTTTTGAAGCGACGTACCTAAAACTGTAATCATTGAGCCTTCATAAACATTTACACCTTGACCTTCTAAATCTGCTCTTTTTAATTCGTTTTCAAAAGGATAATTATCTGCTGTACCTTCAAAAATATGAGCAGAAGGAATCATAATATCACCTTTTCCGCCTTCTAAAATTCCTGCCTTACCCATAATAGAAACAGACTCCACGTTTAAATGTGTTTTCTTAGCTTTTTGTTTATAAGGCTTAAGTAATTCATCTATGGTTTCATAGGCTTGTTCTCCAAAGGCATAATCCATGACTAATATAACAGGAGCGTCATCTTTCAAACCATTGCCATCAACATTTATATCTAATTTTGATGAATCGATTTTGGCGGTATCAAATATTTGAACATCAATATTAGCTCCTGATGTATCCTTAATATAAATCATCCCTTTTTGCAACGCTTCTTTAGTTACTTTATTGCGAAGGTCATTATTTTCCTTATTACTTAAAGATTCGTATACTTCAAAAATATCCTTTTTAGAAACAATTGTTTTTAATGCATTTGGTGTAAAAAGCGTATTCATTACACTATGCATATTTGCACTTATAATATGAATTGGTCTTTCTAATAAATTATTTTTAAATAAATGGTCTTTAACAGTATTTGCCCAAATTTCCCCATGAATATGGTGCCCAATTCGTTCTCTTAAAACAGGGCTAAAAGTTACTGTTCGTTTATTATTATTTATTAATTCTTCTATGGCTAATTTTCCTAACCAATATACAATATGTAATAATCGTTCTGGTTGCGTTGGCAATGCAAACTCATTGTAAACACTAGTTAATTCATTAAATGTTCTACCTAAAATATTGGCAGTATGTGTGATTGCCACCTCACGCTCTTCTTGAGTAAGCTTCTTTTTAGATAAAACCGCTTTTTCAAGTTTTATCCAATCTCTTGTTGTAGATCCCTTTTCGTCAATAATTACACGATTACTAATCTTATGAGACTCTACAAAAAGAAAAGTAAGATGCGTTAAAATGTCGTAAATTTCAGATCGCCCTCGAGTTATCTCAATATTCATCTGTTCATTATCAATTCGATAACAATTACGACGTCGTTTTTCTGGAATTATAGTTTTAAAATGCGAATTAGAATATCCTTCATCACTAGTAAGATTAATAAAAGTACACTCTTCAATACCTTGCGGCAATCGGTCTATAACATAAAGCAATCCTTCTAATTCTGCTTTTTCTTCTCCAATTGAGCCATATATTTCTGGACGTAAAAGCAATAATGATTGCCTTAAAGTCTCGCCCGAAACTCCCATTGGCTTATAAAAACCCCTGTTAAAAAGGTGACGCATAGTAACATACATACGCTCAATAGCGTTAGAGCTTTCTTGAGCGCGCGTTCTAGCATGATGTTTTTTACTACTCATAGTTTAATTTGGTTGGGGTCAAAGATAATACTATTTGTGTTAATTTTTATACGGAAAAATTATCTGCAATCTTTCTATCATTAGATAATCTAGGAAGCTTATTCTGCCCACCTAACTTCCCTATTGATTTCATATAGTCTTGAAAACCTCCTTTTTTAACCTTTGTGATTTTTAAAGGTTGCAACACTTTGCCTTCAATTAAATCAAAATAATACGAGTTTTGTTTTTGAAGTGATTCATCAATTTTTTTTGCTAAAATAGAAAGATCTTCAGGTTCCTTTTCAAATTCAATAAACCATTCGTGATAAGGCAACCCTTCATTCGGGTTAATTTGTGGCGCTACAGTAAACTCTGAAACCCTAATGTTTGTGTTTTCTGTAGCTTCTTGAATAGCTTGTTCTACTTCTTTACCAATAACATGCTCGCCAAAAGCTGAAATAAAATGTTTTATCCTACCAGAAACAATAACACGATAAGGTTTTGTAGAAGTAAACTGAACCGTGTCTCCAATATTATAAGCCCAAAGTCCAGCATTTGTAGAAATTATCATTACGTAGTTAACTCCTACTTTAACATCCTTTATTGTAATTCGTTGTGGATTGTCATCAAAAAATTCATCTGCTTTAATAAACTCATAAAATATACCTGAGTTTAGTTGAAGTAGCATCCCTTTTTCTTTTTGTTTGTCTTGAAATGCAAAGAAACCTTCGCTGGCTGGGTATAACTCTATGCTATCTACTTTTCGCCCAATAAGATTTTCAAATTTTGCTCTGTAAGGCTCGTAATTAACACCTCCAAAAATAAATAAATTGAAATTTTTAAAAATATCTCCTACCTTTTTTCCTGTTTTCTGTTGTAATTTTTCAAAATACATTTGCACCCAAGATGGGATTCCAGAAATTATGGTCATGTCTTCGGGTAAGGTTTCTTCAACTATAGCATCTACTTTAGTCTCCCAATCTTCAATACAATTTGTTTCCCAAGATGGTAATCTATTTTTCTGTAGATATTTAGGCACATAATGAGCTACAATACCAGATAAACGACCTAATTGCACACCATTTTGTTCATTTAAAATAGGGCTGCCTTGTAAAAAAATCATTTTACCATTTACAAATTTGGCATTCCCTGTTTCATTAATGTACAGCAAAATAGCATTTCGAGCAGCTTCAACATGACTTGGCATGCTTTCTTTAGTTATAGGTATGTATTTTGAGCCAGAAGTAGTTCCTGATGTTTTTGCAAAATAAATTGGCTTCCCTTTCCAAAGTATATCTTCTTCTCCCGCAACAACCTTTTCAACATAAGGTTTTAATGCCTCGTAATCTCTTACAGGAACTCTTTTTACAAAATCATCATGATTGTTTATGCTTATAAAATCATGATCTTTTCCAAAGGCTGTAGCAGCCGCTTCGGAAATTAAATCTTGAAACACCTTTTTCTGAGTTTCAATTGGGTTATTTGCCCATTTTTGAACTTTTTTATAAACTCGTTTTGCAAAAGGTTTTGCTAAAGCAGACTTTAATGATAGCATTTATTTAGAATGTGATTTAAACCAATTAATAATTAAACTATCTCTTTCGTTTGTAACGTTTGATAAGATATGATTTCCACCTTCAAATATCTTAAACTTAAAGTTTTTTTTGTTTGATAATTTTAATGAATCTATAAGTTGTATAGCCTCTTCTACTTTCACTCTATTATCATCAGTTCCATGAAGTATCAACAATGGTTCATTTATTTTATTATGCCAAAAAATGGCAGATCGTTTTACGTATTCTTGTTTATTAATTATAGTATCACCAAACAAAGGTTTGTATACATTATGATACATGTTTTCTCTGTATTTAATAGATTCAAATTTATTTGTTGGAGAACCTACAACTGCTAGACTATTAATATTATCTGTTAATTGTGATACTTGATATGCATTCATACCACCTCTTGAATAGCCTAAAATATGAATATTTTTTCTGTCAACAATATTTAAATCTTTTGCAATATCTATAAGTTTTAAAATATCATTTACATCATTTCCCCCAAATTCATCAACACCCTCACTAGATATATTTCCTCTTAATTGAGAAGCTAAAACAACATATCCTTTTAAACTTAAATCATTAATCATTTTAAGCTGATACCCATTAAGCATCCCATAGCTTTGATTTCCTCCTCTGCAAAAAATTATTGCAGGTAATTTTGCTTGGTTCTGTTTAATTGGCTTTGCAATAAAACCTTCAATTTTTAAACCATCTGAAAGGTATCTAATTTTAAAAAAATCTACACTTTCACTATTAAAAAAATCTGTTTTATTTAAAAGTTGTTGATAAATTATGTCTTTATGAAACGTTTTGCGCTCCTGTTCTTTACAAGATAAAAAAACAAAACCCAATATTAGTATAGCCTTTAAAAAGAATGCTTTATCACAAACTATTTTCATTTAAAATCTATAAAATTTGTTGGATTAATTGGGTATCCATCATTCCAAAGTTCAAAATGTAAATGTGGCCCTGTTGATAATTCACCTGTGTTTCCTGCTGTAGCTATAACTTCTCCAGCTTTTACTAAATCGCCTTGTACTTTTGTTAGTGAGGCGTTATGTTTATATACTGAAATTAACCCATAACTATGCTCTATAATTATTACATAACCAGTGCTAGAGGTCCACTCTGCAAAAACCACTATACCATCGGCAGTAGATTTAATAGGTGTGTCTTTAGCCACTACAATGTCTACAGCAAAGTGTTTTTCTTTAGCATTATAAGGCTCACTAATGGTACCACTTACAGGCGGAAACAAAACAAAATTTGTTGCTGTGGTTGCAGATTCAAAAAGATTATATTTATCTTCTTTATCTACTTTTTCTCGAAGTAGTGAATCCTCAGCTATTGGGTTTAAATCAACATCATTAGCCTCTAATTTTACAGCTTCAATAATTGAATCTTTATTAAAATCTACGGCATTTACTTCACCTGTTAATACGTTTTTTATAGATTCATACAAACGGTCATTCATGTGTATAACTTGTTGAAGAGAGTCTGTTTTATAACTTAACTCTGTCGCCTTCTTTTTTAATGCTGTTGAAGAATAGCCAGGAATATATTCTCTTAACGGTGTAAGTGCAATTAACAAATATGTTAGTGTTATTAAAAAAATAGCTAATAAAGATGTTAATACAAAAACATTTAATCGTGTTAATTTAAATGATAGACGCTCTTCGAAAGTGTTTTCATTAAGTATCATTAATCGATACTTATCAAGTAACTTTCTTTTTATCTTTTTAGGTTTCTTTTTTTTGTCTGCCATGTTAAAACAAAAATAAATAAATTTATTACAAGACTTAGCTCTCTATATGCTAAAGTTATGCTTAAAACAGTTTTATTTAACTTTAATTATTAACTTTGCATAACAAAATAAAAAGTTATGATATCATCAAGTATATTTTTAGGAGCAATAGGACCTTGGCAAATAGCATTAATCGTTGTGGTTGTTTTACTTTTATTTGGAGGTAAAAAAATACCTGAATTAATGCGTGGATTAGGTAGCGGAATTAAAGAATTTAAAGACGCAAGTAAAGAAGAAGAAACTACCGATGATAATAAGGGATAAACTTTGATTTATCTAAACTAAAAAAACCAGCTTAATAAGCTGGTTTTTTTATATCATAATAGTTAGTTCTTATTATTCTATTTTAACTGATTTAATAATAGACTCAAGTTCTAACATATAGTTTCTTTTCTCAACAGATGGTGCAAAAATAAAACCTTCAATGCCTATCCATCTTTTATTTACTTTATCTTCTATGGTATAGTTTATAAACGATCCGCCCATAAAATCGTTTGTTAACTCCCAAAGTCCTTTTGTTTCAAAAGCTGGTTTATTGTCTAAAATTGTCTCAGCATGAAATGGTGTATATGCATCTTCAGTAATCATATAAGAACTTACCTCTTCTCCATTAGCATTAACTGTTCCGTCTAATCGTCCTTTAAAATAGGTTTTTCCAATAGAATCTCTAATCTTAATTATTTGATTTACAGTAGTATCATTTCTTTTTATAGCCTCATAAGGCAGTTCGTAAATCATAATATGAGAATGTCCTGTTGTAATATCCTTTCTAAACCAAAAGAAGTTATCGGTTTCTTTTGCGGCTTCATAAATTGATGCAAATTGAATTGTTAAACCTAGTTTTTCTTTTATTGATGTAAAACTATGTGGAGATTTTGACATTTGACGCTGTCTTTCTGTAAGCTCAGCATTCCTGAAAGTTTCAATAATTTTAGATTCATTAGCAGTTAAAACATTAACAATATCTTCTTTTGTTTTTCCAGAAACTACTATTACTTTTTGTGGCCTTGCATATACATCGTCAGATATAGTAATACCTGCATCTTTTCCAGTTTCTATTTTTAAAACTGTTCTGTTTTTTGTTACAAAACCAGAAAAAACTGATGGTGGAATTTGACTAATTGTAAACGTAGGTTCATCCTGTGGCAATCCATATATTGGTTTTGCAAGTGTTTGCCTAATAGCATCGCCAATTCGTCCATCCCAAAAATCATTTTCAGTAACTACAGATACATTATTTATTGCACCAGAGGCATCAGGTAAAAATCTTTCTTTTGATGTTTTTTTATTATCACCACAAGACAACAAAAGTGTTAATGCAAGCATAGAAAATACAAGATATCGCATAATATTTTAAATTTTAAATAAGTTTAACCCTTAGCTATTTTAAGTTTCATTCCGGGTTTTAATTTATTACCACTAATACCGTTCCAATCTTTAATATTTTGAACAGAAACTCCAGGAAATTTTTGAGAAATACTCCATAATGAGTCTCCATTCTCTACTGTGTAGTTAATAACTTCGCCAGATATAGGTTTGGGTTTTATAATCGTTTTTACAGAGGATGAAGCATTTACATTAGGCTTTCGAGGGTAAATTATAAGTTTCTGGCCAATTTTTAAGTTGTTACTTCTTAAACCATTCCATTGTTTAATACTACTTACTCTAACACCATATAATCTAGATATTTTACCTAAATAATCACCAGATTTTACTCTATAAGTAGTTTTAGATTCCGCATTTGAAAATTGAGGTAAAGGTTTTTCGCGTTTATCAAATTCTGCTTTAGCAAACGCATAAATTCTATCTTCGTTATTTACGAATGTACCCACGACATCGCGAGGTAATCTTAAAACATAGTTTTCTCCTTTAACAAAAGGAATAATATCTAGTTTATAGGATGGATTTAAAAATTGAAGCTCTTCAATAGGAGTTCCTGTAGCTTCTGAAACTTGATCGAGTGTTATCATTTGTTTTACTCGAATCGTGTCTGTCTCAAAATATGCTAATTCTGGTTTGTATTTTTTAAAACCGTGTTCTTTAGCATATTCAAAAATATACATGTTAGCCAAAAATGCAGGCAAATATCCGGCTGTTTCTCGAGGTAAATTATGTCTTATATTCCAATAATTTCTGTAGCCTCCAGAACGCCTAATGGCTTTACCAACATTACCTGGGCCAGAATTATAAGCTGCTAACGCCAAATCCCAATCTCCAAAAATTTTATATAACCTAGCTAAATATTTAGCTGCAGCCTCGGTCGATTTTATGGGATCACTACGCTCATCAACATAACTACTTACATCCAAACCGTATTCTTTACCTGTACCAAACATAAATTGCCATAAACCAGTAGCACCAACCCTAGATTTAGCTCTTGGTTTTAATGCCGATTCTACAATGGCAAGATATTTTACTTCTAAAGGAATGTCATGATGATCTAATTCACGCTCAAACATTGGGAAATAAAAAGCGCTTAATGTTAGAAGCTTTTGGATAGAATTTCGTCTATGTTTTAAATATGACTTAATAACACTTTCTAAAGAAGGATTATATTCTACATTAAAAGGCGTTCGGGCATCTAATGCTTTTAAACGTGCTTTAAGTGTATCTGTATGTAATTCTGGATAATCAACAGGTTGATAATCTAACTCGGTAACAGATTTGTATATTGTGTCAAATAAATGATTACTATATAACTCTTCAAACCAAGCTTCATCCAGTTTAAGAACAAACTCGTTGTCTTTTAAATTATTGATTGAAGTGCTATCTATCTCAGCTTCTATAACTTTAACAGGATGTGTATCGCCTTCAATTTTAGAATTTGTAATATTTGGTTTTTGAACATCTATTGTGTCCTTAATTATTTTATTCTGTATTGAAATAGTGTCTTGTGTTTGAGAAAAACAAAGACCTACATTAAGAAGACATAGTGTTGTTAAAAACCGAAAAGCCATAAAATCTATTCATTAATGAATGATATTATGGCTAAAATCGTATTTTTAAAGGTAATTTGAAAACTTATTTCAAAATTAATCTAAAATAGCTGCAATACCAGGAAGTGTTTTACCTTCTAAACTTTCAAGCATAGCACCACCACCAGTGCTTACGTAACTTACTTTGTCCTCAAAACCAAATTGTTTGACAGCCGCAACAGAATCGCCACCTCCAACTAACGAAAATGCTCCGTTTTTAGTTGCCTCAGCAATAGAGTTACCTAATTCTATAGTTCCGTTTGCAAAACTTTCCATTTCAAAAACACCTAATGGGCCGTTCCATAAAATTGTTTTTGATTGCATTACTACATCATGAAATAGTTTAATAGATTTTGGTCCAGCATCAACACCTTCCCACCCATCAGGAATGTTATTTATATCAACAACTTGCTTATTTGCATCATTACTAAAAGCATCTGCAGCAACTGTATCAACAGGTATATGAATTTGTACGTTTTTAGCTTTGGCTTGTTTTAAAATCTCTAATGCTAACGGCATTTTGTCGTCTTCACATATGGAATTTCCTATTTTTCCACCTTGAGCTTTCACAAACGTAAAAGCCATACCACCACCAATAATTAAGTGATCAACTTTATCAAGAATATTTTCAATAATTGTAATTTTAGAAGACACTTTAGCACCTCCAAGTATAGCTAAAACAGGTTTTTCTCCTGTTTCCATAACTTTATTAATGCTTTCAATTTCTTGAGCTAATAGGCTTCCAAAGCATTTTTTACCTTCAAAAAATTGAGCAACAATAGTGGTTGATGCGTGCGCTCTATGTGCTGTACCAAAAGCATCATTCACATAAATATCACCTAATTTTGATAATTTTTCAGCAAAATCTTTATCTCCGGCAGTTTCTTCTTTATAAAAACGTAAGTTTTCAAGTAATAGAATTTCGCCAGGTTGTAAACTTGCAGCTGCAGCCTCAACATCATCGCCAATACAATCAGCAAGAGTTTTAACTTCAACACCTAAAATATCTTCAACTTTATTTGCTATGTGCTTTAATGAAAAGGCATCTTGAAATCCTTTTGGTCGGCCTAAATGAGACATTAAAATACAGCTTCCGCCATCTTCTAATATTTTAATAATTGTAGGTTTTGCAGATACAATTCTTGTAGCATCTGTAACTTCAAAATTTTCATTTAAAGGCACATTAAAATCTACTCTTATTAATGCTTTTTTATTTGCAAAATTAAAATCGTTAAGCGTTTTCATTATATATATGTTTTTATTTTTTAACTATTTGAAACACAAATGTAACTAATTAAAAAGCGATAAAAAATGACTTTTTTCACGAAAACGATATAGCTTGAGAAGAAATGTTTGATTTTTGAATTATATAGGTATCACATGTTAAATATTTCATTTATAACCATGTATTTCTATACTGAAAATGGCATATAGATGATATACCGGATTTGTGTTTATAGAATTTTTCCTCTACTTTAGTTTAACGTCGCGGACATATCATTAGAACGATTTTATATTCCCAAAAGTACTACCGCTACCCCAAAAGGAAAATATAATTTAATTAAAAAATAGTCTTATGGAAATTAGTAAACCTGTTGAGCCTAATAAAAGAATCGAAATTATAGATATTCTTCGTGGATTTGCACTACTCGGAATTATTTTTATGAATATGAGTTTTTTTAGCGGTTACGTATTTATGCCTTTTGAAGAGCTTAAGCAAATATCGAACTTTGGGTTAGATAATAGTTTATATTATTTTTTAGGAATTATAGTCTCAGGTAAATTTTACACTATATTTTCAATTTTATTTGCTGTTGGTTTTTATATACAATTCAACAAAAACAGAGATAGAGCTGCCGATTTTTTAAAAACGTATCGCAGAAGATTATTCATTTTATTAATTATAGGAATTATCCATACTTTATTTTGGTATGGCGATATATTACTTACCTATGCTATTTATGGTTTTATTCTTATTTTATTTCGAAATGTAAAACCAAAAATACTACTTCGCTGGTCACTCTTTTTTCTGTTAATACCCTATGTATTGGATTTTGCTATTTTACCATTTACTGAAGCCTTGCAACCAAATAGCCCTGTAAACACAAATCAAATACCAACGGCTCGCGTCTCTTATCCAGATATGTCGAATGTAGATGTTATTAATACTTTTAGAGACGGTTCTGTTATTGAAATATTCAAGTTAAATATTCATAATTTTATATGGAAGCAATTAAGCTATATACCCTCTGGAGGTTATTTTAATTTTCTTGGCATTTTTCTTTTGGGTTACTATTTAGCCTCGGTAGAATTCTTTAAAAAAGCACCAAAATCCACAATATTAATATTAACTATTTTAATTGGTGGGATAATAATTACTATTGCTGCAAAACTTTTAGGAGGGAATCCTTATGAGCTGCCTACGCTTCAAAATATTCGATATAAGTTCTTATCAATGGTTGGGCAACTGCTTATTAGTTTTTCTTATATCTTAGCAATAATAAAAATTGCCCAAACTGTAATTGGTAAAAAAGTATTTAAATATTTAATACCTGTAGGACGAACAGCCCTAAGTAATTACATTATACAAACTGTTTTAATGGTTTTAATTTTTTATAATTTCGGGTTTAGTCTGTTTGGAAAAATAGGTTTAATTACAACGTTTATTATTGCTTTAGTTATTGTCGCTATTCAAATAATTTTAAGTAATATTTGGTTAAAACACTATCGATTCGGGCCGTTAGAATGGGCTTGGAGAAGGTTAACTTATAAAAAACGGATAAAAATTCGACATTAAAATCTATTAAAAATTACAAACTTAAGCCGGGTATAATTTATTGCTAGATATAGCTTAATTGCTAAAATATTCGCGGATTTTCTATTTAGTTTTATTGGCTGTAATAAGCAACGAAATAACACACAAACACCTTAAACAAACCACACTTAAATTATAAAACCTAACCCTAACAAACAGGCGCGTTAGGGATTGCAGAGGAAAGCCCACAGCCCGACGTAGGAGGTGCGAGGACTTGGAACAGAAAGCCCGACCCTTGTGGTAACGCCCAAATAAAAATCTATACAATTTTACTGGTTTGTTAATGTTTAACATCTAATAAAATTCGTTTACTTTTGCCTTTATGCTTTTTAAAGATATTTTAGGACAAGATCATATTAAAAACCACCTCACACAAAGTGTTGATAATGGCAGATTACCACATGCGCAATTGTTTGTAGGTAAAGAAGGTTCTGGAACTTTACCCATGGCTTTGGCTTATGCACGATACATATTATGCTCTAACTCTCGTGGGGAGAATAATACAGGTGTTGATGCTTGTAACCTAAAATTTAAAAACTTTTCGCATCCAGATTTACATTTTGCTTTTCCGGTAACTACCAGTGATAAGGTAAAGAGCAAACCAGTATCTAGTTTTTATCTTGAAGAGTGGCGACAACTTTTAAATGAACAGCCTTATGGTAATTTATTTGATTGGTATAAAATGCTTGGTGTAGATAATAAACAAGGATTAATTAGTGTTGAAGAGGCTCATGAAATTGTAAAATCACTTACCCTAAAATCTTATGAAGGTGGTTATAAAGTGATGCTAATTTGGATGGCTGAAAAAATGAACACCCCTTGTGCCAATAAACTTTTAAAACTGATTGAAGAGCCACCAGAAAAGACTATCTTTTTGTTGATTGCTGAAGATGAAGAACAAATTATTAATACCATACGCTCGCGTTGCCAGATATTACATTTTCCGCCATTAGCTGAAGATGTGATAAAAACCGCTTTAGTAAAACAATATAATATTGATATTGGTGTTGCTACAAAAATTGCTCATCAATCTAACGGAAACTATAACAAAGCATGCGATTTAGTGTATCAAGATTCTGAAGATATTCAGTTTGAAACTTGGTTTATCTTCTGGATTCGAAGCGCTTTTAAAGCTAAAGGGAATAAAGCGGCTATTCATGATTTAATTTCTTGGAGTGAAGATATTGCTAAAACGGGTCGCGAAACTCAAAAGCAATTTTTGAACTTTTGTTTAGATTTTTTCCGTCAGGCATTATTACTTAATTATAATGCTACAGATTTGGTGTATTTCGAACCAAAAACGGAAAAATTTAAGCTTGAAAATTTTGCGCCTTTTGTACATGGTAACAACATAATGGATATTAGCAACGAACTTCAAGATGCTATATACCATATAGAACGTAACGGGAATTCTAAAATTATTTTAACAGATTTATCTATTAAATTAACGCGATTACTTCATAAAAAAGCCGATTAATGTTTGTGGAACCCAAATCTTGGTTTGTAATTATAAACCCTACTTCGGGTAATGGTTCTAGCAAGAAAAATTGGCCAAAAATTAAATTCCTTTTAGAGAAACATCAATTTGATTTTAAATTTGCATTTACATCATATTCAGGGCACAGTATTAACCTTGTTCACGATGCTATAAATCAAAACATTAAAAACTTTATTTGTATTGGTGGCGATGGCACTTTACATAATATGGTTAACAGTATTATGTCTCAAAATAATATACCTACATATAAGATAAATATTGGTATAATTCCTATTGGTACTGGTAATGATTGGGTAAAAACACATAATATTCCTAAAGATTTTGAATCTGCAATTAACATTATAAAAAATGGCGTAATAGCTACTCAAGATATTGGTAAAATTGTTATTCAAAATAGTACAAAACCACCTGTGTTTTTTAACAATTTAGCCGGTATAGGTTTTGATGGGTTTGTGGTTAGCAATGTTGAAAAACATAAGCGTATTGGCGCTATATCATATTTATATGGAACAATAATTAGCCTTTTGTCGTTTAAAAACTTTGAATCTAAGGTAACTTTAAAATCAGAAAGTATTTCAGGAAAAACACTCATGATTTTAATTGGAATTTGTAAATATTCTGGTGGTGGAATGCAGCTTACTGATAAACCAGATCCATTTGATGGTTTATTAGATATAACAATCGCTCAAGATTTAAGCAAATTTGAAATCATAAAAAACTTACCAAAACTTTTTAATGGAACGATTACAAAATATAAAAAAGTAAAAACTTTTAAGACAGAACTGGTTGCTATACAATTAAATCAGAAAAAAGCTCCTTATATACAAGCTGATGGGGAGCTTATTGGAAAGGGAAATATAGAGGTCTCTATTCTTAAAAATGCCATTTCATTTTATTGCTAAAAAAAATCGTTATTAACTTAAGCCAATAACGATTTAATTACCTGTATATTAAGTGTTTATGCTAATTATTCTTTTTTATATTCCGAATTAAGCGCATCTAAGATAGTTTGAGTTAAATCACTTTGCTCTGCACCATACATTACCGTTGCTGCCGCGTCACTAGTGCCCAAAATATAATTATAGCCATTAGATTTACCGTAGTCTTTTACAAAACTTTTTACATTGCCAATTACAGAATCAATTTCCGCTTGAAAAGCTTGAGTTAATTCTTGTTGCTCTAATTGCATTTGTTGTTGTAATTGTTGTTGCTTTTGTTGTAAACCTCCCATTAAAGCTTCCGCTTTCTTTCTATTGCTTCTAGCTAATCTTTGAGCTTCCGCCTGTCCTTTTTGAGCTTCTGCTTGAAAAGCTAAACTTATACTATCTGCTCTTTTTCTAAAAGCTTCTTCTTTTACTTGAAATTTAGCTTCAACATCTTTCTTTTCTTGGTAATCATTAATTACAGTTCCATTATCAATAAAACCAATTTTATTTGGTTTTTCACAAGAAGCAAAAATTAAAGTTGCTAATACTACATAAATTATTTTTTTCATAAGTTTTATTTTTTTGGTTAGCTAAATTTCTAATTCGAACAAAAATAACAAAGTAAGTTAAAAATGAAAGCGGAATTGGTTTGAATTTAACTTATAAGAAATATTTATCATTAAAATAAAATCGAATAATAAAAACCTATTGATTTTGAATCCATATAAAGCGTTTTAAGGCCTTTTAAAAAAAACAGCTTGTATTTAGATGTCTATCTATTTAACATAATGCTGTGCTTGCTAAAAATTAGTTTTAGTTGTTTTTGATGATATAAATTAAAGATGACACCTCTTTTGATGTAATCGCTTTTAAATTAGAAAGCAATCCAATACAAAAACCTTTTATAGGATTCATTTTTCCTGTTTTGTATTTTTCAGAAAGCATGCTTACATAAAATGAATCAAACCACATAGGTTTTACTTTTTCAACTTTGAAAGATTGTTTTGAAACCAATTTTGATATCGATGTTTTATTAAAATGCCAAAGATGTCTCGGTACATCATATGCAGCCCAAAATTGATTATAATATTTAGCATCGTAACTTTTATAATTTGGCACAGCTATTATTAAAGTTCCGTTAGTTTTTAAAAGTTTTTTAAAAATTTGTATCTGCTGCTCCAAGTTAGGTAAATGCTCTAAAACATGCCATAGCGTAATGACATCAAAACTATTTGATTCATATTGTAAAAGTTGCTCAACTTGAAAAACAGAGTTATTTGTTTTATAATTAGCAATAGCTCTTGCTTTTTTGTCTGGTTCAATTCCAGAAACATGCCATTTATTTTGTTGTGCAATCTCTAAAAAATCACCTGTACCACATCCAATATCTAATAATTTCTTTTCGCCAGATGAAAATGAATTTATTAAATTTAATTTCTTTTTTAAAGAAAACGATCTTACTAAATGATATGCTTTTTCGAATAGATTTCTTTTTGAGTCTGTGTGTGAAATGTAGTCCTCGCTCTTATAATATTCTGGTAACTTATTTAAAGATGGTTGTGGTTTGGTTTCAAGATAACCGAACTCTGAATTTTTAATTAATTCAAACTCTTCTCCAGATACGGAGTAGTCTTTTAATTTCAAGAAAATAGATTCTTTATGCATTTTAAAAGATTCTGAATCAATTTCAGAATGATAAAATATTTAGTGTTCCACGTGGAACGTTTAAATTATTCGTTATAATTAGCGACCCATATAAACCAACAAAACAGAAATATCATTTGGAGAAACACCACTAATTCTTGACGCTTGCGAAACTGTAGTTGGTTGAATTTTTTTTAATTTTTCTCGTGCTTCAAAACTCATAGATTTAATTTTTGAATAGTCAAAATTTTCTGGAATCTTAACGTATTCTAATCGCGTTAACTTATCTGCATTATTTTTTTCTTTGGCAATATAGCCTGCATATTTAACTTGAATTTCTGCCTGTTCTATTACTTCACTATCTAATTTGTTTTCTTGTATATAAGCCTCGACACTTTCTACTTTTCTAATATCATCCATCTCAATATTAGGTCTTGCAAAAACTTTAAAGAGTTTTCCAGATTGTTTAACTAAAGCAGATTTTTTAGATTCTAAAATAGGGTTTATAACTTCTGGCTTTACGCTTTGAGTTTCAAAAAAATCTACAAATTTTTCTGCAGCTTCATGCTTTTCCTCCATTCGCTTTAAACGCTTTTCAGAAGCCAAACCAAGTTCAAAACCTTTTGGAGTTAATCTTTTATCTGCATTATCCTGTCTTAACAATGTTCTATATTCTGCCCTGGATGTAAACATTCTATAAGGCTCTTCTGTGCCTTTAGTTATTAAATCATCAACTAAAACGCCAATATAAGCTTCGTCTCTTTTTAAAGTAAATGGATCTTTTTCTTGAACTTTTAAACTAGCATTTATACCGGCCATTAAACCTTGGGAAGCTGCTTCTTCATAACCTGTAGTTCCGTTAATTTGACCAGCAAAATATAAACCATCTACTAGCTTAGTTTCTAATGTGTGTTTTAATTGTGTTGGCGGAAAATAATCATACTCTATAGCATATCCTGGTCTAAAAAACTTCACATTTTCAAAACCTACTACAGAACGTAATGCTTTAAATTGAACATCTTCTGGTAAAGAAGTAGAAAACCCATTGACATAAACCTCACAAGTATTCCAACCTTCGGGTTCAATAAACAATTGATGTTTATCTTTATCTGCAAAACGATTAATCTTATCTTCAATAGAAGGACAATAACGTGGGCCTAAACTTTTAATTCTACCGTTAAACATTGGCGATCTATCAAAACCTTCACGTAGCAAATCGTGCACTTCAAGACTTGTATAAGTCATGTGGCAAGAACGTTGTTTTTCTAATGGTTTTGTAGTATCTAAATAAGAAAATTTTTCCGGATTAGCATCTCCTGGCTGCTCTAGCATTTTAGAATAATCTAAAGATCTACCATCTACACGTGGCGGTGTACCTGTTTTCATTCTACCAGATTCAAAACCTAAATTAACTAATTGTTCTGTAATTCCAGTTGCTGCTCTTTCTCCTGCTCTACCACCTCCAAAATTTTTATCACCTATATGTATTAAACCATTTAAAAAAGTACCATTAGTCAAAACAACAGACTTTGCTTTTATAGAAATGCCCAAAGAGGTTTTTACCCCTATTACTTTATGATTTTCTACTAATAAACCTGAAACCATTTCTTGATAAAAATCTAGATTTGGTGTGCCTTCTAAAAGTAATCTCCAATCTTCTGCAAAACGCATTCTATCACTTTGCACTCTTGGACTCCACATTGCAGGTCCTTTAGATTTATTCAGCATTTTAAATTGAATAGCCGAAGTGTCTGAAACAATGCCACTATAACCACCAAGTGCATCAATTTCACGTACAATTTGCCCCTTTGCTATTCCTCCCATAGCAGGATTACAAGACATTTGAGCAATGTTTTGTAGGTTCATAGTAACAAGCAATGTTTTACTGCCCATATTTGCAGCAGCAGCAGCAGCTTCACTTCCTGCATGCCCACCACCTACTACAATAACATCATAAACTTCATTAAACATGATTACACTTTTATCTATTCATTAAAAACACATGTTCCACGTGGAACAAAATAAAATTTTGGTTTGCAAATATACATTGAAATCTTGGATATCAAACAAGTAAAGCTAAGTAGTGGTTTTCTTTATTACGCATTTCTTTTGCTTCATTATCTGTTTTATCCTTATATCCACAATAATGTAAAATGCCATGAATTATTACACGATTTAATTCTTCACTAAATGAAACTCCAAAATCTTTAGCATTATCTATTACTCTTTCAACTGATATAAAAATGTCTCCTTGTATTATTTTTCCGACTGAATAATCGAAACTAATAATATCTGTTAATGTATCATGATCTAGAAACTCGACATTTAATTTATGTAAATAATCATCATCACAAAACACATAATTAATTTCTTCTAATTTGAATTTTTCCGATAAAATTGTATTAGTGATCCATGTTGATAATTTATCTTCAGAATCTAATTTAAAATTGGTTTCGTAATTGAAATTAATCATAATCCTTTTTGAAATATTCTTGCACTTTCTTTTTGTAAACTTGCTGCAAAGGTAAAGCTTGTCTATTTAATATTTCTGTAGTTTGAAAATATTGTTTTGCTGTTGGAATTTGATTATTGGAGTTATTATCGAATCTATTCTTATTGGTTTCAGATTCACGCTTATTATCCTCACCCTGTTGAAATGTTGCGTTTTCAAGCTTTAATAATTGATGTTTTAATGCCATCATTTTTTGAAGGGTTTGTTGTGTAAAACCCTTATTTAATAAATCTAATTCAATGTCTTCCATTTTTCTAACTAAAGCATCACCATTTCCACCATTACCTTCTTTCGCTAATTTATCTTGTAATGCTTGACGCAATTGTTGTTGTTGTTGGTAAATTTGATAAAGTAGCTCACTATCACCCCCACTAGTACCTTCGCCCTCTCCACCAGTTTGTTGACCGTTCTTTCCTTTTTGATAACTCTTTTCCATACCATTTTCACCTGGTTTTCCATCTTTTCCTTTTTCACCTTCATTATCACTTTCCCCAGGTTTTTTGCCTTCACCTTTTTTAGGTTTTCCTTGCTCACCTTTCTTCATACCCTCTTCCATCATTTTATTAAGCTCTTCTTGACTCATAATGATGTCTGGTAACTGCATATCCCCTTGTCCTCCTTTGCCAGCAGACATGCTCATGCTTTCTTGCATATTATCTAGTACATCACTTAAAAAATTAGCTAGATTATTTGCTGCTGTAATTGTAAATTGTTGATTTGATATTCCTTGATATAATTGATTTTCTGCCAGCAAACTTAATGCTTTATCAATATTATAATATACTTCTGTAATTTCGTTATTAACTTGTTCTGAGAGTTTAGGTTGGCGTAGAGATAAAGCAAATAAACTATCATCAACATGCTCAAAGTGTTCTCTTAGATTATTTTGTTTCTTAAGATAAGAAGCAAAATGATTATTATTAGCTTCTATAGATTTAAAATTATTCATGAGCTCCTCTTGGTTAAAAGAGAACAATACTAGATTATCTAGAATTTGTCTAAGCATATCAACATCTTCTTGCATTTGTTCTCCGCCTCCAGATTGCATTGAATTTTGCATTTTTTGGCTCATCTTTTTCATTTTTTGAGCTGCTTTCTTTTGACTTTTTTTAGCGTTTTCTAAATTTTGCTTTTGTTGATCGTTAGGAGTTTTATCAGAATCTAATTTTTCTTCTTTTTGTTGTAATTCATCAGAGGCTTTTTTCTGTTCATTATCAACTTCTTGTTCATCTAATTTATCTCTAGGTATATCTATAGGCTTTTTTAATTTGCTACTTTCTTTTTCTAATTCTTCAATTTCTTTTTTATAATTATCAAACTGACTGTTTAAATCGTCTTGCTTTTCTTTAGTGTTTTCTTTATCAGTTGTATTGGATAGTTCTTCTTGTTTATCAGCTAACTTGTTTAAATCATCTTTGAGTTTTTCTAATTTCTTATCAACGTAAAACCGTTTTGTTAACTCTAATAATTGTTCTAGACTACGCTTTTTATTTTTATTCTGCTTAGCAAGTTCATCTAGCTTTTTTATTAAATCTTCATTATTAATTTTTTCTTGAAGTTTTTCAATTTCATCCAATAATTTTTCATCACGTTCAAGTTTTTCTTCATTATCTTTTAAACGCTTTTTTAAATCCTCTTTAAATTTATCTTCTTCTGTTATTTCTTTTTGGAATTCTTCTAAATTATCTTTTAATTTTTTATTGAAGTTTTTCATCATTTCATCTTGCTCTTTCTGACGTTTAAAAAATGATTCTAACTTCTTCTTATCATTAAAATTTAAATTGGACTTTTCTTTTTGTGTTTTAGTTAATTCTTCTAACTTTTTCTCTTGTTCATCAAACTTTTCTAAAGATTTATTTAAATCTTTAATGGTTTTACTTTGTTCATCAAGATTTTTTTGAGCTTCTTCATCTTGAGTTCTTCTTCTGTATGTGTATACATGACTTTTAACACTTTTAAAACGATTAACTTTATCGTTATCATATACTTGAAAATATACGTCATAAGAAATTCCTTCTGGTATATTCAAATTATTAGGAAAAGCAGTAATAAAATCTGCGATGTTTGAATTGGTAACAGGTATTACTTCAAATTGTTTGTCTTTTTCATTACCTGAAGGATAATAAACCATTTGTAGCTTGGTAAAACCATAATCATCACTAACTTGCCCATAGAAATATAGTGATTGTTGATCCAGACTATCTTTTTCAACTTTTAAATTAATTTCAGGATACTGATCTTTTATCACATCAATACTAAAAGCTAAATTTTCATAGTTTTTTAAGTTTTTATTGCTTGTGCTTAAAGTGTAATCGAAATTTGAAAAAACTTGCTTAGAACCTACAAAAATACCGGTATTTACTGGCTTAAATTTAAGTGTGTCTTTGGCAAATAGGTGCACATTATCAGTTGATTTTGTACTTAGTTGCCATTTTATTTTAGTACCTTCTGGAACTAAAGCATTCCCTGTACTTTTAAAAACTTCATCTCTTTTTTTTGTGTAACTTGGGTAATCTAATACCATTTCAAAATTTAATAAAGATGGCGTTTTAACTACATTAACTGTATATGGTTTTGATGTTACATCATTAGCCATTAATTGAAAAACAATAGCTTCTTTGGGTTGTGTAAACACATATTCGAATTCGGCTACAGCTTTTTGTTGTAAAAAATAAGTTTCATTATTATAATTAATTTGAACACTTTCTGGAATTACATCTCCAGCTGTTTTTACAAGTAATTTGAAATCTGTATTTTCAATAGCATTTAAATTTTCATTTACCACAAAAAACTGAAATGGAGCTGGAGGCTCATAAGCTGTTTTGTAGTGTACAACACGTTTATAACTATCACTAAACAAATTAAAATTTCCAGTAAAAAAAGTTAAAAGTAAAATAGCAACAGGTATAGCAGCATATTTTAAATAACCCATATTAGCTTTAAAATTAACAGCCAATTTAAACGGTACAGGTTTTAACTCTAGAGACTTCTGTTCTATACTTGCAAGTAATAATTCTGATTGAGAGTCATTTTCGCTTAATTGTAAAACATTCAACAATTTATCATTCACTTCAGGAAAATGTGTACCAATAATTTTTGATGCTACTTCGTAGTTTATACCTTTTTGTAGCTTTAATAACTTAGCAACTGGTATTAAAATAAACTTAACGAGTAAGCCTAATTCTACAGTAATAAACAGCCAAAACAATACAGATCTAAAGGTTGTGTTTAACCACAATAAGTGCTCAATAAATAGTGTAAACAAAAAATACAGCAAACCAATAGCAAAAAACAAGATAGTCCCTTTAAGCAACTCATTGGTGTAGTAACGCCTAATAAACGCTTCTAATTTGTTTTGTATGTCTTTAAAATTATTCATGTTTGTGTAAAATTTCCACCTTCTTGGAAATGAAAAAACTGATTTAATAGACTAAACTACAATTTTATTTTTTACGGGGTTTATAATTATCTGTTAATTGTATCTTTGCCACAAATTTACAAAACATGACTAATAACGTTCGTGTGCGATTTGCACCTAGCCCAACAGGACCTTTACATATTGGCGGAGTTCGTACTGCTTTATTCAACTATTTATTCGCTAAAAAACATGGTGGCACTTTTGTTTTAAGAATTGAAGATACCGACCAAAATCGCTATGTTGAAGGCGCAGAAAAATATATTATTGACGCTTTAAATTGGTGTGGTATTCCGTTTGATGAAGGGCCAAATAAAAACGAAACATTTGGACCATACAGACAAAGCGAACGTAAGCAATTATATAAACAATATGCTGAAGAATTGATTGCTTCTGGCAACGCTTATTATGCTTTTGATACTGCTGATACTTTAGATTTTCATAGAAAAGACCATGAAGCTAAAGGAAAAACCTTTATTTACAATTGGCATAACAGACTAAAATTAAGCAATTCTTTATCGCTTAGCGCGGAAGATGTAAAAGCTAAATTAGATGCTGGAGATGATTATGTAATTCGTTTTAAATCGCCTCAAGATGAAACCTTGCACTTAACAGATATTATTCGTGGCGATATTAAAATTGACACCAATATTCTAGACGATAAAGTATTGTTTAAAAGTGATGGAATGCCAACTTACCACTTAGCCAATATTGTTGATGACCATTTAATGGAAATATCGCATGTTATACGTGGAGAAGAGTGGTTACCAAGTTTAGCTTTACACTTTCAATTATACAAAGCATTTGGTTGGGAAGCTCCAGAATTTGCTCATTTACCACTTATTTTAAAACCTACAGGAAAAGGAAAATTAAGCAAACGTGATGGCGATAAATTAGGTTTCCCTGTTTTTCCATTACAATGGACAGACCCAAAAACAAAAGAAATTTCTAGAGGTTACAAAGAAGATGGTTATTTTCCAGAAGCCATGGTTAACTTCTTAGCATTTTTAGGTTGGAATCCAGGAACAGAGCAAGAAATTTTTAATCTTGAAGAATTAATTACTGCTTTCGATTTAAAAAAAGTAAACAAATCTGGTGCTCGTTTCGATCCTGATAAAATAAAATGGTTTAACCATCATTACATGCAAGAGCAACATAATGATGTATTAGCTGAAGCTTTTAAAAATCACAATACTGAATTAGCAGAAATTGATATCAATTACATCTCTATGGTAATTGACTTAATTAAAGAACGTGCTAGTTTTGTTTTCGATTTTTGGGACTTGAGTCATTTCTTCTTTTCTGCTCCTTTATCTTATGATGAAAAAGCATCAAAAAAAGCGTTTAAAGACGATACTAAAGATATTTTATCTGAAGTTGTTTCTATTGTAAATAACATCGAAGATTTTTCAGTTGCAAACCTTCAAGCGGCTATTAAAGGCTGGATAACAACTAACGAAATTGGTTTTGGTAAAGTCATGATGCCTCTACGTTTAGCCTTAGTTGGTGCCCTACAAGGTCCAGATGTTTTTGATATTATGTATATGATTGGAAAAACAGAATCTGTTAAACGAATTAAGAATGTAATTAGTACATTATAATATAATCTCTTAATTAACAATATAAAAAAAGCCTCTTTATTATTGTAAAGAGGCTTTTTTATTAATGGTAAGTTGGCTTTATAAGAAAAAAAACAATAAATTCGTTACACATGCTTCAATTTAAAAAAAGGGAATTAAAAATTTTTCAATCAATATAAAAATCACTCTAAAATGAAAATATATGTTTTAATATTAATACTAGCTTTTCAACTTTTTAGTTGTGACGAAAAGAAAGAAATTAGTTCTATTAATCCAGAAAACTGGTCGAAAAGAAAGACTGATTTAAATACTAAAGATTCGCTTGAATTTGGTAAATCATATCTTTCAATTTATTCACAGATTTATAGTTTATCACAACATAGAACACATAACTTAACAGCAATGATAAGTTTAAGAAACACAAGTGAATCTGATTCAATTTATATTATTAAAGCGGAATATTACGACACACATGGAAAGTCAATTAGAAAATATTTTGATTTTCCAATTTATTTGGCTCCTATGGAAACAACAGAGATAATAATTGATGAAATTGATGTGACTGGAGGAACAGGTTCTAACTTTATTTTTGACTGGAAAATTCCAAAAAACTGTCCAGAACCTCTATTTGAGGGCGTTATGAGTTCTACCATGGGGCAACAAGGTTTATCTTTTACAACCCATGCAAAGCGTATTAAATAATTTTATGTATAATATTTTCTAATCGTGGTAGTAGATATAACTTCTACTATTTAAATGATAAAAGTATTTAATGCTGAAAATAAATTATTACTTAAAAAGAAACCATAGCACCAAACAACAACATAGACATATTTCCTTTAAAACGAGAATCGCCACCAGAAGTATCTATATCTTCGCTTTCAAGCTTTTTTAATAGGTTTGTGGCACCATAAATATAATGTGCCCTTAGTTTTAAAAACTTAAAACCAGCTGTTATACCTACAGCCCCATTCAAATTAAATTGCGAAATATTACTAATATCTGTAGCTAATAAATTAGCATAATTATTAATATAATAACCTTCTTGAGTGTTATCCTTAAACTCTAAACGACTATTGTATTGTAACATTGGTCCAAGATCTAAAGTAACATAACTACCTGCCAATTTTATATGCGCCATTAATGCTAATTGAGCTGCGAAAATTTTATAATCAATAAACTCATTTGTAGTACTCAACGCAGTTGGTCTTCCTAAAATACTAATTGTGCTTTCAGATAAATGTAAACCATAACTCATGTTATACCATCTATGAGGAATTTCAACTGTAGCGCTAAAGCCGCCAATAAATCCATCGCCTTCAGTTGTGGTAAAATTATCTGTAGCAAGATTCACTTTTGTAATACCACCAAAAATGCCAATACCATTTACAATATCGTATTCGCCTTTTTGAGTAAAACTTTTTGTAACAAAACACATTGAGAATGCTACTAATAGATAAAGTTGTGTTTTTTTCATGCTATTTTAGGGTTAAGTGAACAAATATAACTTAATTTAGTAATTCTTATTTTCAACCATTTTAATTAAACAATTATGAGTTTCGCTTTTATCCCATTTGTAGTTATTGGATTATTTATTTTAATATCCTCCTTTTTTGTTGTTAAACAACAAACAGCAGCTATTATAGAACGCTTTGGTAAGTTTCAAAGTATTCGTCAATCTGGTTTACAACTTAAAATTCCGTTAGTAGATAAAATTGCTGGTCGGTTAAGTTTAAAAATTCAGCAATTAGATGTTATTATAGAAACAAAAACGTTAGATGATGTTTTTGTACGCCTTAAAGTATCTGTACAATACAAAGTAATTAAAGAAAAAGTTTATGATGCTTTCTATAAGTTAGATTATCCTCACGATCAAATTACAAGTTATGTTTTTGATGTGGTTCGTGCCGAAGTACCTAAAATGAAATTAGACGATGTATTTGTTAAAAAAGATGATATCGCCTTAGCAGTAAAAGCAGAATTGAATGATGCCATGTCTGATTATGGTTTTGATATTATTAAAACCTTAGTAACCGATATTGATCCAGATGCCCAAGTAAAAGAGGCTATGAATAGAATTAATGCTTCTGAGCGTGAAAAAATTGCAGCTCAATTTGAAGGTGATGCTGCGCGTATTTTAATTGTTGAAAAAGCAAAAGCAGAAGCAGAAAGCAAACGTTTACAAGGACAAGGTATTGCAGACCAACGTCGTGAAATTGCACGTGGTTTAGAAGAGTCTGTAGAGGTTTTAAACCGTGTTGGTATAAATAGTCAAGAAGCTTCTGCATTAATCGTTGTAACACAACATTATGATACGTTACAATCGTTAGGTGAAGAAACAAATAGTAACTTAATTCTTTTACCTAATGCACCACAAGCAGGAAGTAATATGCTAAATGATATGGTTGCAAGCTTTGCAGCAAGTAACCAAATTGGCGAGGCTATGAAAGAAGCAAGAAATAAAGAAAAAAAATAACCCAGCTACTTGGGTTTATACATAACAATTATCTGAATAGTAATTGCTAATAAAATTAGTAGACAGATTTCTAATTGAGTTAAAAATTCTACTGAACTTAGAGCTTTTTTACCAATAGACATCTGTCTTTTACCTTCTGTTAATTGAATTTTAGATAAGTCATCTAGGTTTTTATTAATATGAGTAATCATATTTTCTTGATTAATTTTATTCTTAAAATTCGATGATATAAAGTTATTATCTAAACTTTTAAGAGTTTCAAAATTATTTTTAAAATCATCAAAAACAACATGTTCATCGGGCGTAAGCTTTGTTAATTCAAACCTTAATACGAGGTTATTAATATTTGTATTTACTATTTCATTTTCCTGATTAAAAAATAACGTATCTGTTAATTTTAGAGCAACTTCCTTTTTATTAACTAGCTTAAACATCTCAAATACCAAATTGCTAGCTATAAGCCTGTCTTCATAAATTGCGACAACAGATTCATTGACTCTCTTAAAATTGTTCCTGTCAATTAAGTTAGTGGCTACTATTAATATAAATACCATCAAAATACCTAAAACCCACTTAACTTTACTGTAAAACTCCATCGCACTTATATTTATATTAATAAAAAAAGCTATCAGCCAATATTTGGTTGATAGCCTTTAATTTAAATCCCTTTAAACTTAAATTAATCATTGTCTTTAAGCCATGGTTTATAGTTTTTATAGGCAGGTCCTTTTAGTTTAGAACGATCTGAACCATAAACAATAGCTACATAATCTTTATTTGCTTTATTTTTCCAAGGCTTTTGGTTTTTATGTTCTGGGCCTGTTAATTTTGTTTTGGTTTCTACTGTATAAACTAAAGTAGGCTCACTTTTATGCAACCAAGGCTTATAATTTTTATATTCCGGACCTTTAAAGTCGCTTCTTTTTTGCGCATAAAGACTTACCGAAAGTAAAACTACTAATAATGTTAAAATTGTATTTCTCATAACCTATCTTCTATTTAATTTTATGTAAAATTAAACACAAAGCATAGGTTTATAAGGTATAAGAAATCACCCAATGTGCATCCGTATTTATACGGATATAGAACTAAATAAGATTTATTTTGGTGGCCTTTTTTATAAGTTCTGCCGTATTTTTAACTTCTAACTTTTTTATAATATTTGCACGATGCGTTTCAATTGTTCGAGAGCTCACAAATAATTTTGAGGCTATTTCTTTAGTTGTTAAACCTTTAGATATTAGCTCTAAAACTTCTTGTTCTTTTTTAGAAAGAATATTTTCGCTTATAGTTTGTTCAGACATGTAATTAATCATCTTTTCAGAGATTTTTGGGCTAAAGTACTTTTTCCCTTCACTTACTATTCGTATTACCTTAATTAATTCATCTTGATCTGTATTTTTGAGTAAATAACTATAGGCTCCGTTTTTGGCACATTTAGCAATATATATGCCGTCATCATGCATGGAAATGATTATTGGTTTAATATTAGTATTAAGGCTCTTAATTTGGTTTAAAACCTCAAAACCATCCATTTTTGGCATTGTTATATCAAGAAGAACTATATCTATACTTTTTGTACTCTTTATTATTTCAAGAAATGCCTCACCATCACCAACACAATCAACAATATCAATATCGTTGTATTTTTTTAATAACTCTTTTAAGCCATTTCTAAACAACTCATGGTCGTCGGCAATTATTATCTTAATTTTTTTCATTTTCTATTGGTAATTCAATTTCAAAACTCGTGCTCCCTGGTACTGAATTGATTTTAATTTCACCATTACAAATTTCAACTCGCTCTTTAATATTTATTATTCCAGAACCTAATTTTATTTTATTAATATTAAAACCGCTTCCATCATCAAAATAAAACAAGGATATAAAATCGTCAAATTCAGATAACGTTATTCTAATGGTTTTAGCATTAGCATGTTTTAAAGTATTATTTATTAATTCTTGATTGATTCTAAAAATATTTATTTCTTGATTTTTTGTAATCTTACTATTGGTTTGTTTGGTAAGGTCTTCAAATTCAATTACAATTCCTGATGACTTATTAATACTATCTACAAAATTAGTTAAGGTTGCTCCTACTCCAAAATCATCAAGAGTTGATGGCATTAAATCGTTAGACATTAAACGTATTTCAGAAATCGTATCATCAACAATTGTTTTCATTTCAATTTGTTGCTTTTTACTCTCTATTTTGTTTTCAATATAAAATTTTAATGAGGTTAATAATGGCCCAAGACCATCATGAAGTTCGCGAGAAAGCCTTCGTCTTTCATTTTCTAAACTATCAACTAATTGTCGCTTGGTATTTATACGATTCTTATTTTCGTTATTTCTAAATTCCATGAGTTTATCTCTCATTTTCACTAAGCTTTTACCTAATGAATCATTGCTACTTTTTGGAACATAATGAGATTTTAAATTCATTTTACCAATTTCATTTGAAAACTTTACAGCACCTTGCAATGACTTTTTTAAATTATCAAGAGCTTCAAACATTTCTTTAATTTCATGAGAGTTTTTTACAAATTCGTTTGATTGGTTGTAATCACCATCAGCCATTATTTTTAAACTCTTTTTCATATTAATAATTGGGTTGGCTATTATTCTGGTAAGAAATAATGATAAGACTATAGCAACTATTGTAATTATTAAGATAACCCCTAATAGTCTCTTTTTTAAGTCTTCTAAGGGCGCTATTACCTCGCTTTTATCAATCTCAGAAAGTATAACCCATTTTAGTTTAGAAATACTAATTTGACTATACACTCCATAAACCTCAACACCTCTATAATCTTTATAAACTCCCCTGCCTTCTTTACCAGATAATGCTTTAACTAAACCTTCTGTTTTTACTAATATATCAAAAGGTCTTTCTTTTGGTAAAAACCTTGATTGGGACCTCATAAAATAATCTTCACCTACTAAATAAGATTCACCGGTATTACCCATACCTGTTCTTTCTAGTAAAATATTCTTTATTTTATTGTAAGCTATTATTTTAAATTTCATTTGGTTACCATCAATTACAACAAGGCCTATAGAGGTTTTCTTTTCTTTATGATATTTAGTTAAATCATAAATTCCAGAAACATGGAATTTGTTTTCCATATCTGCAATATTAAAAGTGTCTGTAGAGTATTGTGAAAAAGGAGCTTCTGAAAAACTATTCCATTCCGATTGAATTAAATTTTCTAATTGAATCTTTTTTAGAGTTTTAATAGAGTTTAATTGGAGTAAAATCCGTTCCTGTAATACATTTGAAAACTGATTATAAAAAGTGATAGAAAGAACTACAATTACTAAAAAAACTAAACTATTTATGATAGTTAATATTAAGGCTCTTAAACTCATATATTTTGTTTGTAAATTATCCTTTAGCTTTTATATATAAAACTAATAAAATTAATTTTGAAACGGATGCCGTTCTTCCCATTTTCGCATAGGATTCATATACCTTACTACTCCCTTTAAAATCGTATTTGCAATAAAACTATTAGTATGAGTTAAATATACATGCATAGTATGTGGCTTAGCTCCTATTGAGCTTTTAATTTCCATAGCAGTTCTAGCATAAACAATCCTTTTGAAGCCATTTTCTATACCAAAAGAAGCCATATTAAATAGCATATTCAAGTACATTTGATACTCATGCTGTAAAGATTTTTTATAGCCTAAAAAATACGTTTCTAATATTTTGTCATTTAAAATAAGTGTATAAAAACCAACTAACTCTTCCTGCAAAAAAACACCTATAACCTTAAAATTATCTTTTAAGTGAATTTTTAGTTGATAGAAATGCTGTTCTTGAAGTTTAAAAGAATTAACACGGGCATTATCTGAAACGGTTTCATATAAATTAAATAGGGTTTTAGAGTTGTTATTAATATACTCAGCATCTAATTCTTTGTAATTAAGTAGGGTAGATTTTTTCCTTGCAGTTTTATAACGTCTACGATATTTTTTATTGAAGGCTGAAATGTAATCTTCGGTTTTTTTCCAAGTATCAGGAATATCAAAAACCATATTTGGCTGTACTTGAACTTTATATAGATTATTTGCTTTAAAAAAGGCTAGGCTTTTATGAATATTATCGTTTTCAAAATAATCCTTAAAAACAATAATTCTCACTTTTTTATTGAATTTAGCCCTTACTTCTTTTATTAACTCATTAATTACTTTTTCTAGTTGACTTAAATAATCCTTTTGTGATATCTCATTTTCATTAAAATAAATTCCATGCTGCCCTGTGTGCATTAAATTGCCAACAACTAAAGCGTTTCCTTTAACAATTTTAGACACCAATTGTTTTGCAAACTGCTTTAATACGCTATTGCTACTTTTTCTAAAAATATCGTCAGCATACATTTCAACGCGCTGAATAATGGCAATTCCAACTAAATTTTTATTTTTAAAAACACCAACATAATAGCCAGAAATATTAGTTGGTACAGATTTTTCAAGACTTTCTAAAAAATCTGTTTTTAAAAAAATATCTTGTATAGGTAGTCTATTCCATACTTCAGGAAGATCACTTGCATTTTTATAAAGTTTATAATATATCAATATGAAATTAAAAAGACCGAAGTTAATTACCTCAGTCTTTAAATATGTTAAAAGTTTACAAAAGTATTATTTCCAACCACAAACTATTGCCCCCATAATTCCTAAAGTTACTATCCAATAGCCACTATTTATAAAAATATATTTTGCGCTTTTGCGCTCAAATAAAGCATTTGTTCCAATAATAGGAAGAGCAACAAAAATACCAGCCATTACACCGTGCAAAGCTCCATGTTTGTAAGTTCTAAAAGCATCGCCATAATCGGCCATAAATGCTGCGTATGATGGTAATGCCTTACTAGCATCGCCTCCAATTAAACTTAAAGCCCCTGTTTGATGAATACTCATTTGCATCATAGTCATAGCTAATAAAAATGCAAAAATAAAAGCTAGTATAAAAATCTTAGCCATATTAGCACCTTTTAATTGTTCCTCAGTTAAACCTGTAGCTTTCATCCAAGCATTTCCAAATACTTTTGGATTGTACCAAATAAAACCAACAAATAATGCTGAAACTGCTGCAACAAGAATTGCAGGAAAGTTTAAAAAATCCATAATAAAAAAGTTTGGTTAGTAGTTAAATGTACAAAAAAATAAATAGTATAACCAAATTAACTATTATTAAGAAATAGCCTTAGCTTCTTCAACCAACAAAGCATTTTTATCATCTAAAGCTTTAGCAATAAATGAATTTATAGCATCATTCTTATCTAAACCGTTTGCTAATAAAACCCCTAAAGCAATCATGGTTATTATACGTGTTCCAGATTTTTTAACAGAAGTATTAAACAATGGTTCAAGCTCGTCATAACTCACTTTTTTAGCTAATTCTTGAATTTCAGCTTTAGCTTTAGCCTGTTTATCTTCTGGTAATCTATCATACTTTTTACCATAAGATTTTATTTGCTCGATAGCTGATCTGTTATTTTGTTGTGTTTGTTTTTGCTGATTTTGATTCGTGTTTTGTTTAGGCTTAACCTTAGCCCAAGTATCGCGCAAACCAACTGTTTTATTAAATACTAAATGTTCTGGAGTTGAATCATCATCTACATTAAAATATCCTAAACGTTGAAACTGAAACCTGTCTCCTACCTTAGCCTCAGTTAGACTAGGTTCAACAAAAGCTTCTATAATTTTTAACGAATTAGGATTTATAAAATCCATAAAATCTTTGTCGGCATGACTATCTGGAGCCTCGTCGTTAAACAACCTGTCATATTCTCTAACTTCAGCTTTTACAGCATGCGCAATAGACACCCAATGTAATGTGCCTTTTACTCTTCTAGAAGTATCTTCAGAATAGGTACAATGAATTTCTGTTACCTCGCCACTAGCATCTTTTACAACACTTTCAGCCTTTATAATATAAGCGTTTTTAAGTCGTACTTCACCTCCTAATTTTAATCTAAAAAACTTACTTCCGGCTTCTTCTTTAAAATCTTCTTTTTCAATATATAACTCGCGAGAAAACGGTACTTTTCTAAAGCCAGCACTTTCATCTTCTTGGTTATTTTCGGCATCCAACCACTCCACTTTATCCTCCGGATAATTGGTAATTACCAATTTAACAGGGTTTAAAACAGCCATAACACGCGGTGCTGTTTTGTTTAAATCTTCGCGAATACAAAACTCTAATAGCGACACATCAATAATATTTTCGCGTTTTGCCACACCAACGGTTTCAACAAATTTTCGAATCGCATTTGGTGTGTAACCTCTGCGTCGTAATCCAGAAATGGTAGGCATTCTAGGATCGTCCCAACCGTTTACAACGCCATCTTCAACCAATTTAAGCAACTTCCGTTTACTCATTATGGTGTAACTTAAGTTTAAACGGGCAAATTCGCGTTGTTTAGGTCTTAATTTATCTTCATCGACAACTTGATCCAAGAACCAATCGTAAAGCTCTCTATGAGGCTTAAACTCCAAAGAGCAAAGCGAATGCGAAATTTGCTCTAAGTAATCACTTTCTCCATGAGTCCAATCGTACATTGGGTAAATACACCAGTCGTTGGCCGTTCTGTGATGATGTTTCTTTAAAACACGATACATAATAGGATCGCGCATTAACATATTAGGATGTTGCATGTCTATTTTTGCACGTAAAATATGTTCTCCTTCTTCAAACTCTCCAGCTTTCATCCTTTCGAACAAATCCAAATTTTCAGCTACACTTCTATTTCTATAAGGCCCATCAACCCCAGGTTGAGTTGGTGTTCCTTTTTGTTCTGCCATAGCTTCACTAGATTGAGAATCTACATAGGCTTTTCCTTCTTTTATTAAATAAACAGCCCAATCGTACAATTGTTGAAAGTAATCGGAAGAAAATAATTCTTTATCCCACTTATAGCCTAACCAAGCCACATCTTCTTTAATAGCATCTACATATTCCTGCTCTTCTTTAGCTGGATTAGTATCATCAAAACGAAGGTTTACCGGGGCGTTATAATATTCGCCCAAACCAAAGCTAATACCTATAGCTTTAGTGTGCCCAATATGTAAATAGCCATTAGGCTCTGGCGGAAAACGAAAACGAAGACTGTTTTTAGACATTCCTTTTGCCAAATCTTCTTCTATAATTTGCTCAATAAAATTGAGTGATTTTCTTTCTTCAGACATAAAATATGTTACGCTTTGGGTATAGCTCAATAAAAACAAACCCATTAAACAAAAATATTGTACAAAATTAGGTAATTTTGACGACTTAAATTGTGTGACAATGGGAATTATAAAAGTTGAAAATATTAGAGTATTTGCTCACCATGGATGTTTAAAAGAAGAAACCAAAATTGGAAGTGATTACCGTGTTGATTTAGAGGTTAAAGCCGATTTACAAGAATCTGCAAAAACAGATAAACTTAGTGATACCGTTGATTATGTGTTTTTAAATAGAATTATAAAAGAAGAAATGGCTATTCCATCTCATTTACTTGAAACCGTTGCTAAACGCATACTAAATAGAATATTTAAGGAAGATAAGCTTATAAAAAAAGCAACTGTTTGCGTTAGTAAATTAAACCCGCCAATTGGTGGTGATGTTGAAAGCGTAACAATAAAAATGACTGAAAAACGTAAAAAGTGATTTTAAACGTAGAATAATCGCTTTTTTTTTTACATTTGTGCTCTCAATAAATAAATTGAGATTCTTTTTTTAAAGAATTTATGGCGTCGTGGCCGAGTGGCTAGGCAGAGGTCTGCAAAACCTTGTACAGCGGTTCGAATCCGCTCGACGCCTCAAAAGCACCTTCAAGTTTTACTTGGAGGTTTTTTTTATTTAATTTTTTTAAAAATTAAATGCTAAGATAAAAGAAGTTATTACTGTGTTTGTTTTTCGAATACAACAGTTGCACTAAAAAGTTTTCAGTTTATTCTGTAAGCTTTTCTTTTATAGGATTAATTTTTTCTAATTTCTCTTTAAAAAGTTCTTTCTCTTTTGGAAAAAAACCTTGTACTAAAAGCAATACTCCGAAGCCTAAAATTACCAGCGAAATTATTTTTTTGGTTTTAAATATTAATCTAGGTGTTAATTTATTCTTTAATTTTTTTGCAACAATTATTTTAATTAAATCTACCAAAAAGTACACAATTAAGATAGTTGATAAAAAAAGAATTACCCCATCTTCAGATTCTGTTAAAGAATTGGCAAGTACAATAAAAGCGACCCATCCCAGCAATACGCCAATATTAATAAAGTTTAATAGAAAGCCTTTTAAAAACAATTTTCCGTAACCTTTCTTTATTTCAACTTTATGATATTCTCTAACAATTTCTCTGAAAGATTTTGATGTTTTTACAAATGAAATTATACCATAAGCTACTAATAAAACACCGCCAAAAATTAAAAAATTAGGATCGTCTTTAATTTTTTCTAAAAGCTTATTGGTACTATAAAATGCTACAAGAATAAAAATTATATCTGCCAACATAACTCCACAATCAAAAATTAAGGCGCTTCTAAAACCTTTTGTTGCACTTGTTTCTAAAAGCACAAAAAAAACAGGCCCGATTGTAAAAGCGAGTATAATTCCGAATGGGATAGCAGTTAAAATGTCATCTAGCATAAAAACAAGAAGATTTCTATACAAAGTAAAGAAATAATTTAAAACTATTGGTTTGCTTGACAAGCAGATTTGAAAAAGATTCCATAAAAAAGCAGGATTATAAAATCCCGCTTTTTAAACATACTAAATAAACTAAACTAATTTTTAATAAGTTTTATACTTTTTATACCAGACTCTGTTTTTATTTGAGCAAAATATAATCCAGAATTTAAGTTATAACCATCAATTTTAGTTTCTGATTTATTGGGTGATATTGATAAAACATTTTTACCAAACACATCAAAAACTTTAATTGTTTGAATGTTTATACTATTCGTTTTTATAACCCAACTATCTTGAGTAGGGTTAGGGAATATTTGAACATTATTTTTCCAATTAATATCATTAACACTTAAAGAGCATGTGTTGCCTACAGTATAAGAAAAATACTTAGTAACAGCTAAACCACCTGCAAATGCAAATTTACAAGCATAACTAATAGATGCTCCAGGAGTTTGTCCGCTAACTGTATGTGTAAAAATCTTTCCTGAAACATTAGTCATAGAGGTCTCTCCAAAAGGAGATTGTTTCCATAGATAGGCAATAACACCATCTTTATCATCAAGTAATTCAAAAGTAAAAGTTACATCTGTTCCAGAAGTTGAAAAACTATAATTATATCCAATATCGAAAGAACCTTGTTGCGCATCAGAATCTATTCCAGAGCACTCTGTATTTGTATCTGCTGCTGTTGTAGCTTGAATAATTATAGGATTATTTGTTGCTGTATTTCCAATTAAATCGCTTGCTGTTATATTAAAAGTATATAGCGTATTAGGGGTTAAAGCAGCAATACTCATAGATTCTTCAACACCAGAAGTTCCTGTAGTATTTTTTGAGCCTGTATCATATGAGACATCATAAACTATAGTTCCAGAATTATCTATTCCATTTAACAATAATTCAACAGAAGTTGAAGTAACATTTCCTAATGTAGCAGTAAAGTTTGTAGGTGCCTCAGTATCGCTTGCTCCGCTACAATCTGAACCAACAACATAACTTATGTATTCCGTAACAGCTAAACCACCTGAAAACTCAAATTTACACGCATAACTAATGGTCATTCCATTAGATAATCCACTTAAAGTTTTTGTAAAAATATTTGTTGACACAAAGTCCATTTGAGATTCTGCAAATGGTGTTTCTTGCCATAAATAAGCATTTCCTGAAAACTTATCGGAGTCTAGCATTTCAAAGGTTACAATAACATCTGTACCAATAGTTTCAAAAGTACTTTTATAACCAGTAGAAAAAGAACCTTGTATAGCTGTGGTTCCGGCTTCTGTACATTTCTTAACTTCATCTACAGATATATTCACGGTTTGAGAATTACTTTCCCCGCCAACATCATCAATAGCTTTTGCAGTAATTTGATGAGCACCTATACTTGCATTATTCCATATATAACTGTAAGGTTCTGTAGAGTCTTCTCCTAATTTTGTTGCTCCATCAAAAAACTCTACTAAGCTTATTGTTCCATCTAAATCTGAGGCTGATGCTGTAATTGAAATATTTTCGCCTTCTTTAAATGTTGCATTATTTGCTGGAGCTGTTATTGAAACTGTTGGATTAGTATTACCTGTTTGAGATACAATAACTAATACAGAATCTGTTGATGAATATGTACCATCATTAACCGTTAATTTAATTTTATAAATACCTTCTTCTAAATTAGAGATATTTGGTAATTCGGCAGTATTATCTGAAAAAGAAATTGTTGAGGGTCCATAAATTTGTTCCCAATTATAATTTAAACTAGGGGTATCTGAATCTGTACTCATAGATCCGTTTAAAGATGCTGTAGTTGTTGGTAAAATAACTGTAACATTATTACCGGCATCGGCAACGGGAGGATTATAAGATAAAGGGCTATTATAACTAAAAGTCATTTTGCCAATATTGAATTCTCCATTTGTAACAACGAGTCTTAACACATGCTCACCTTCGTTTAATTCAATATTGCTAACGGCTTTGTTAGTCCACGCATCCCAATCTCCTGTGTATGTTACTGTAATATCTGGGCTTATTTTAACACCATCAATTTCAAAGTAAAATGGTCCTCCGCCACTTGAATTTCCAGATGCATATCTAAAGCTTAAATCATAATTTCCAGCTGTTTGAACATCTATTGTGTATTCCATCCATTCACCAGGAGAAATATACCCTACAATCTCACCTTCAGCAGTATCCGAAGAAGCATCTACATATTCATTAGTTCTAAAATCACCTTCATTGTTTACTGATACATCTACATATGAAATGTTTTGACCCACACCACCTTCATACTTATCATAATGACCAGCTTCAATAATTCCTGGGATACTAATAGGTGTATCAGAATAGGGGAGTTGCTCGCCAACCTGAATAGATACAACGTTTGTCACATTAAAATTAGAACCTACATATACTTTGGCATACATACCATGAACACCTAAAGTTAAATTTGTTGCCTTATACTCATATGGCTCTGTAGTATCTTCTCCTAATAATGTTGAACCATCATAAAACTCAACTTTAGTAATACCAGTTCCTGTAGTGTTAGCAGAAAGATTTACACTTCCGTTTGGGAAAGCTTGAGTAAAATCGGATGATAATATGCCAGAAACATTAATATCTTTACTAGTTGCCATTTGGTTTGCAGGTACAACTAGTGTATAGCCGTCTGAAAACGTAACGGTAATAGGAGCGTCTGAATAATTATGAGCGACATAGGTTTTATCTCCATTATTATTAAAAACAGCTGCAATTGGATAATTAGCCGTGATAGTTGCGTCTAAATTCCCTAAAGCATTCATAGCATGCAACCAATGATAGGTTTGTACATCTGAAATTCCAAATTTTAAATTACGATCAGGATAAGCATCATATAATTCGATAGCCTTTTCAGGATCTAAAAACGATAAATATTTCCAAAATGTATCATGCCATAAATTGGGGTTTGTATCATTATCACTTAGTATACCTGTATACGTTTTTAATTCGTCCCATATTTTTTGAACATAAGCTAAATTATGACCTAGATATAAAGAACCTCCATGCATAGGATAAAGTTCTATACCGTATGATGCTGTGATATCTGAAGTCCAAAAGGTGCCATTATCATAAGAGTTTCCCCAAACTCTTGATACTAAACCATATTGTTGTGAAGGCTGAAAATTACGTTCATTTATATCAAACCAATATTCCTCAACCGCTGTTTGTTCTGTAGTATATAAGTAAACGCCTAAATCTCTTATGTCATTATTTTCTGTTATGGTTCCCCAATGAATTAATGAAGAATTAAATTGCATACTTTCTGAGGTAGATTCTTGATCGTTTCCTTGCGGAAAAGAGGCTGTTCCATTAGCCCAACAATGCCCTGCGTAAGGGCTAAAATTTCTTAAAAAAGGAAACTGAGTATCAGATCTATTAGAAGATGCTGCATCCCTTATTAATAAATTAATCATCTCTCCCCATTGTGCTGCCCAACCAGGTTCAAATTGCTCCATGAATGCTGCAGCATGAATAAAATATCCCCAATGGAAATGATGATCATTAATATTAGTGTCCTGTCCATGACCTGCTGGATATCCAAACATTGCCGACCATGTATCATTATAATAAAACAGAAAAGCTTTTTCGCCAGATTGATACATTAACCAATCTTCTAAACGGTCTTTAATAGTTAAAATCATTTTATCTCTGGCAGTAACATTTCCTGTTTGATCTGCAATTCTAGCTGTTTGTATAAGCCTATTCATAACCTGACCTTCATTATATGAATCTGTCCAAGTTGCTAAACCATCATTTTCGATTTGTGCTATTTTTGCTTCTAACTCTGATGGACTAAAACCTGAACTATAATTTGCTAAATAGGGCATTGTTGGTAATATCCCTTTATAGGTATTCTCAACTGTAAACGCAATACCATCTAAGGTTTTAATTTCTCCTCTAACACCATTATAACTATAGCCACTTGGCATTGCCGAACTTGATGCTAAATTAGCCCAATGATGAGGTAGTAAACCCTGTAAAATATTTGTTTCCGAACCCTCTTTAGTTTCGGTTGTAATAGCAAAGTCTGTTTGAACTAATCCATTATTTGGATTATAAGACCAATTTGTAGTTGTATTGGTTGGAAATACATAAGCGTACTTTTTATATTCATTTGCTACTGTATTTATATTTGATGCATCTTGAGGTAACATAGCCATAGACCAATAATTTTTGCCATTTAATGTTGAGGTATATGTACTACCACTATTGCTCCATGAACTGCCTGTTGGTGCATAAAACACAAAATCTGCTCCGCTACTTGCATTTTCAATTATCAGGATTTCAGATAAGATAGTTACTGTTCCTGCATTTATTTTTATTTCTAAAATATCATCATTTTCTTTTTCAAAATACAAAAAAGGCATACCTATTCCTGAAGTAGCTTTTAGTTCATGAGACCCATCATTCCAATTCATAGTTACCGTCCAGTCCGAATAATCTGAAACTGTTGTCTGTGATGTATTTAAGCCTGAAATACCCACCTCTATGGGAGCAGAGTCTCCAATTACACCAAAAGGGATATAAGTAACTATTAAACCTGTATTAATAGTTTTCATAGTCATTGGGTAATTAAAAAGATTATCGGCATGATTTTCTTTTATTAGCTTAGACCACCAGTCGTTTGTAGGAACTGGTTTCCCAATAGCATTACCAGATAATTGTGGCGAACCTGAAGGAAATCCATTTCTACCAGCAGCGTCTGTACCCGGAAACGAGTTAGTATAACTGCCACTTCCTACGTTAGTAGTTTGTGCATTAATAGCTAATGACACACCTAAAAATAAAAACAAAAACTTCTTAAGAATTGATGGGTAAATTAATTTCATAACATTATGATTTTTAGAAAGAAAAAAAAAGAGTGTCTTTTAATAAAAAACACTCTTATTAAATTAAAAGTTAATGTTTAAACTTATTTCTTAATTAATTTTACACTACTAGTGCCATTATCTGTTTTTATTTGTGCAAAATATATACCTGATTTTAAGGTAGATCCATCAATAACCACTTCACTAGCATCAGGAGTAAATGTTAATACTTGTTTACCTAATACATCTAAAACTTTTACTGAGTTAATATTAATATTATCAGCTTTAATATTCCAAACATTAATAGTTGGGTTTGGATATATTTTTACGTCTGATATATTGAACTTCTCAGCACTTAAAGCTGTTTCATTATAGAAGTACCAGTTATCAAAATAGACCGTTCCATTACCATCTACTTTAAACTGATGAATATCTGTTAAACTTTCTCCACCAGTAGTAAAATAACTTAAAGGAATATCTACACTAACCCAGGTTTCGGTTGTAATAGGCAATGCATAACCAAGTTCTCCAGCACTTTGGTCAAGAATATAAAAGTTTAATCCTGTAGAGTTAGGCGTCCAAAAATCAACATGCAAATGAGTTTGAGCAGACACATCTTGAGGCACACCACCATCAGCACTTCCTAAATTAGTTCCTTGATAATTTAAACCTGCATATTTTGCAACTTGATTTCCAGCTATAGTTTCAAATGAAAAACTAGTAGATTGCCCCCATCCTGGATTAAAATTCGAACCAGCTAAATCTGTGTAAGCATCACTATAAATAGATATTACTTGATTTGCTGTCTCATCGTGAGCAGGAGCTGTTGGTGCTGTTGTAGGAGCTGGTAAAGGACCCGTAACGGTACCATCTGGTACTACAATATTATCAAAATATAATGTATTATCCGTGGTTCTATCTGTACCATCTACATAAGGCATAACAAAATCAGGTATAATTACTATTTTACTATAAGTATTACCTATTTGTGCAGAAAAATCAAATGTTAACTCTTCCCATTGATTAATCACAGTATTAGACTCTTGTAATTCAATAGCAGGACTTAATCCTTCAAATTTTACAGCAACAACACTAATAGTTGGCTTATATACCATAATTTTAACTGTAGAATTAGATGCATCAAAAGTAAACTCACCATCGTCGTCTGTATGACATAATGCCCAGTTATTATCTGTTGTGTATGCTGTAAATTCTACAACGGTAGCAGACGTATTTATTCCTCCACTAACAGGATTTGCAATTTCTGAAAAACTAGGTGCAGCGTCTGAAGCTGTCCAATTCCAACCGCTTCCTGTTCCAGCAGGTTCAAAATCTATTGTGTGAGAAGCTTGCGAAAAGCACACAGAAGAAATTAAAAAAAGTAAAAAAGTAATTTTTTTCATAATAAATGATTTTAATGAATTATTAATATTTAGTTTTTGTTGTTTATAAAATTAAACTAGATATATTGATAAAACATCATTTATAACCACTACAAATAACATACATGACAAAAAAAATACACATTTAATAAGAATTTATCAAAATACCCTTTGTTTGTTGCTAATTACACTAGAAAGTAAAATCTTACTATTTTATTAATATTTTAAATGTAGTGGTAATGTTGTGGTCAATTAACCACCAAAAAAAGGCTGTATAGTATTTTTTATCTTTACCATTAACTTAAATATTTATAATTCATTGAATTATAAATATTAATCATAAAAAAATCCTGTTAAAAACAGGATACATTATGAGTTCTAAAATTTAAAAAAAAATTAATATTTAGCCTTAATAGCTCTTTTTAATTTCTTTAATGATAATGGTTTTGAATAGAATTTGGGCTTTTCGTATTTATCCCATAAACCCCAATAGGCACCAACATCACCTTCTGTTCCAACTTTCCAAGACTCATCAAACGATGAGAAATAAAAAATATCTATATAATCTTCACTAGCCCATTCTTGTGTATTAATGAAGTATTTTAAGGCATTATCGTAAGATGGAATTGCACCATGTAAACCTAAACCTTGACTGGGCCAACCCGTTTCAGTTATAATTACTTTTTTGCCATTAGCTGCTTTAACGGCTCTGTTGAACATATCTTTCATATAAATTAAAGAATACTCTAAACTACATCCTTCCCAATATGGATAACAATTGGCTAAAACAATATCGCAAGCTTCAGTAATTTTTGGACGTTTTGCAAACTCATAATAAGCGTCAACATAACCAACTTGTATGGTTGGTATTACTTTTTTTACCTGATTAATGTAATTTATTAACGCTTGTTCTGATAAATCACCCCTATACATAACTTCGTTTCCAACAGCAGCAATATCAACATAACCATCTTTTGCAAGCCTGATTAATCCGGCAATTTCTTTTTTATTTATTTCATCATTATCACCTAACCAAGCACCAACTAATGTCTTTATGCCGTATTCTTTAGCAATTACAGGTATAAGTTCATTCCCATCTGTACAAGAAAAAGTTCTTATCCATTTTGTGTGAGGCATTAATATTCGTAAACGCCTTCTTATTTGTTTTTCGGTAATTTGATCACCAGCTTGTTGCCCTTCTTCATATGCACTAAAACAGATACCATGTATACCATTTTTTAAAATTCTATTAAACTTATTATGCAATCCTTTTGTAGTATTATTTTCAAAACCACCAGAAAGAGACATTATTTTTTCTTTTTTGAAAGACATATTTAAGTAATTATAATTTTCCTCTACGAGATATTAGTATTTCCTTGATTTCTTTTGCGCGTTCTTCATTTAAATTATATTTACGCATAATTAAAATAGCCAATGCAGCTGTAGCAGCAGGAATAACTATATCTGCTATTCTTAGATTTATCATTGATTCGGCTGTTTGTGTTACAGCAGTTTCATCAAAACCAACTATGGATAATATAGCGCCACCAAGTACAAGAGAAATGGCTTGACCCAACTTTACCATCCACCAGTATATAGCACCAAAAGTACCTTCTTTTCTAGGCATACCATTTTCAAGTTCATCTAAATCACAAACGTCAGCCGTCATACTCATCATTAATGTAAATAATCCGCCTAAACCAAATGCCATTAATGGAATAGGTAAAAACATTAACCAAGGAGCACCTTGAGAAACATCTATACTAAACCAAGACATACCAATACTATCAAGAAAAGGGTTAATTGTATCAAATATTGAGGTTACAAAACTATTTAATCCTTTACCTAGACCTGTTTGATTAAATTGTTCATTTAAACCATTATCAAAACCCCACCATTTTAAGATATAACCAATAATTGATATAACTGTTGAGATAATGAAGGCATTACGTTTACCCCATTTATTGGCAAAACGTGTAATAATTGGAATAACCATAAATGCAGTAACAACAGCAGTAAAAGAAGCAAACCAAGCAGGCCAGGTTCCTGCATCACCATAATTACCATTATAAATATAAAAAACAATAATAAAAAAGCTAAATGAAGCCACCATTTGAAAACCGTTAAATACAAGAAGTGTTGCACCGCATAATTTCATAAAAGGTTTATTTTTAAATACTTCTTTAATGCCTTGAAATAACTCTTTAAAACTAGATGATAGCGTTTTAAGGCTTATTCTTTTTCTGTTTTCCATTTTTCCTGCGTCCATTCCTTTACAGAATAAAGCTGGTAAAACTCCAAGTACAGCACAACCTATACCAACTACAATAGACAATTTTCGTACTCCAGTTGCTTGTAATTTTTCGTTTGTTATTTTTAATAAATCGTCACCTGAAAGTCCCATTTCTCCAATAGTCATTAAAGTTTCATCACTTAAAGGAAAGACTGTAGGGTCTGCAATAACTACCCAAAACCAAGGTACTAGCATCCAAGCTATTTGTCCTACTGTATTTGCAAATGCCATTAAACGTGTACGCTCATTATAGTCTGATGTCATTTCATACCCTAAACCAACTAAAGGTGTTGCATACATGGTGTTACCAACTAAAAATAAAAGGGACATTAACAGGAAATACCAAAAATTGAACATCACAGAATTATCTTCACTCATTTGAAATAATAGAGCGAATAGTATACCACTTAAAATAGCTCCAACAAAAATATAAGGTCGTCGTCGACCCCACTTTGACTTAGTGTTATCAGAAATAAAACCCATAATTGGGTCTGTAAGTGCATCAAATATTCTGGGTAAACCACCTAACAAACCAGCTAAAAAGGGATCCATTCCAAAAGCTGTTACTAGAAAAAACATAAAAACAGCTAAAGCACCTGGTAACAAATTTAACACCAAATGTCCTGAACCAAATGCTGCTTTTTGCCCTAAAGGCACTCTGTCATTTATTGGAGTTTTTATGTTATTCATTAGTTTTAGTTTAGTTGGTTAAACAATATTTTACTACTAATTAGTAATTATTAATGTTTGGATTGCTTGTGCATCTATTGAGAATTCAATAGTTTCATCATTTAAGGTTAAACGAATCGATTTTGGTGTATCAAATTCATTAAAAAGTACAACTGATATAGTGCCATCTAGATTTTGTGCTGCGGTAACCATAAGATCTTCATTTGAATTACTATGAGAAATAACCTTAGCTTTAGGCCTAATATACTTGCTAAAATGTGCCATGGTATAATAAAGAGGTGTAAAATAAACCTCATCTTTATCTGGATCAACAATCACAGGGGCTACACACCAGTTTTCAAACCAGTTTGGGCCCCCTTGCTTGTCTAAAACCATATTCCAATCTACCCATCCATCAACCCAATTGTTTAGGCAGCCTATTATATCTCTAGCATAACGATTAACTGGTGAATATTTAGGGTGTAAATGTTTATCCTCATCTGGAGCCCAATCCCAGCCCCAATCTGTAGCTTCTTTTTTCCAATACCAAGCATCATCTTGCCAAACAGGAACTTGTGAATCTATACAACCCTCAGTTTCAATTAGGTATTTATTTGGTGCTTTATTATGTGCATACTGCAAGGCCTCAGGAAAATAATCATAGGTACTTTCATACCAATGAATAGCTGTTCCGTGAAAATATTTAGAAGAGGCTTCATCTCTATACATTTCATCTACCCACTCTTTTAAGCCTGCTCTGTTTTGATCGTAACCTAAAATTATTTTATCACCATAACCGTCGGTCTCTAATTTTGGACCTAAATGAAACTGGACAAAATCAGTCATTTCTTTAGGTGAAAAATGCATACTTTCCCAATTGTTTCCGTTTCCATGTGGTTCATTTTCAACTGTAAATCCCCAAATTTCTATTCCTTGTGCTTTATAAGCCTCAATATATTTTGAAAAGAATAGTGCCCAAGTATCATAATATTCAGGAAGTAATTTACCACCAACCCATTTATTATTATCCTTCATCCATGGTGCCGCAGACCATGGAGATGCAAAAATATTAAACCCATCTTCTGATACTGCTAAAGCATCTTTTATCATAGGAATTAAATCATCCATGTCTTCTTTTATAGTGAAATGCTCTAAATTTTTATCACCTTCAACAGGAGTATATGAATAGTTTGTTAATGAAAAATCGCATGAATTCATATGTGTTCTTGTTAAAGAATAATTAGCACCATCTTTTGCGAAATAAGCTTGAATAATGGTGTCTCTATTCTTTTTACTAAGTTTATTTAGTAAATAAGCAGAAGACTCTGTAAAGGCGCCACCAAAGCCTGATATGGTTTGAAGTGTTTGTTCTGGTTTCAAATTAATAGTTACAACACTATCATGAGTTTTAAACTTAGTAATTTTGGTTAACTTATTACCAGCTTTAGAAGTTTCAAATACTTCAAAATTCATCTTTTTTTGTTCTACATTACAACTTGATAATACAATCATAATTATAAAAATAACAATGAAATTATGCTTCTTCATTTTTAATGATTTATCTAATTATATTTAGTTTTTATAATACTAAATGTTTCTTTTTTATTTCTGTCAATATCTACAATACCCCAAAATTCCTCATTTGGAGAACCATCATACGGCACACCACTACTATTTGGTGCCCAGCCCCCAATATCTTGCTTGTTAGGGTTTCCTGCTTTCCACCAGCCGTCTGTAAAAGAGAACATAGTAACACCTAAACATATTTCTTGGTTTTCGAAAATCTTAGTTAATATTTTAGCGTTGGCTGCTGCTTGTGCCTTTTCATTTTCTCCTTTTTCAAAACCTTCTTTTGCTATGGTCATGTAGCTATCACCACCTGCTTCTGATATATACATAGGTTTAGTACTAATTGCTTTCCATTGCTTAAAAATTGGTTCTGGGTTGTCCCAACGGTAAACATTCATGCCCCAAACATCTATATTAGGGCAGGAGGTAAGCGCTAATTGATCTGGTAGCTCACCATGTGCGGTTGTTACTGGATGTGCATTATCAATTTGATGAATTAAATTTGCAGTAGAATTCATGGAGCTATACCAATTTTTAATATCGCCTTCAAACCATTCTGGATGATAATTGTATTCATTACCTAATTCCCACATTAAAATTGAAGGGTGGTTTTTGTATTTATTTACATAATCTATACAAGTACCTGATTTAATGTCATAAACACCATTCTGATCAAAACCGAAACCTATAATAATTTTAATTCCAGCTTCATGTATTTTGTCTAAAACTGTTATATCATCAATAGGAGCATAAACTCTTATTGTATTAATGCCTGCTTCTTGCATTAAAGCCAAATCTTGAGCTATGGTTGTAAAATCTCTTTTTACACTACCTTTAGGAACAGGATGATAACAAATACCTTTAATAGTATAAGGCTTATTGTTTACGTAAATATGTCTTTCAGAATGAGGAACAGGACTATTTTGTTTGTCTTTTTTACAAGACAAACAAAAACAAATAACTATTAATGTAATAACATATTTTGCCATATAAAAATGTGATTAATTATGCATTATTAATTGTTTTTTATCTGGGATTAAAACATATTCCATTAGTGCTGTCTTATCACCATTATAAGTTTTAGAAATGGGATTTCCGTTTCTAGTTAAACCTTTAAAAGTTCCTGAATCAACTAAATCCCAAAGTGCGTATTTTGCCTTTCCGTCTATAGTAAATAATCCGAAATGATTTTCTGATCCTTGAGGGTTATTAGCATCTTTCCAATTTTCATCAAACGCTTCAAAATAGAAACAAGACATGTTTGCATTATTGGTCCATTCACGCATATATTTATAATACAATGCTTCTTTATATTCGTCTGTAGCTCTAGAGCCATGAGCTCCATAAAGCTCATTTGAATGACTCGCCCAACCTGTTTCTCCAATATGTATAAGTTTGTTAACTCCTATATTTTTCATATAATTAAAAACACTATCGTATTGTGTAATGGCATATTGTTTTGCCTTTAACATAACACTTTCCAACTTTTTTAAACTTGATAGATTCGTGTCATTTTCATCTACACCCCAAAATACTGGGTGGTAATGAGTGTCGTGCATAGGGTAAGTGTGCATAGAAATATAATCGACAGCATGTATTAACTTGTTTAAATCTTCAACATGATATTCTTCACTACCGCCTCCCCATGAAGCAAAATTATCAGAACTTGTAATCCATAAATCTTTAGATAATTCTCCTGTAGATTTTAAGTCCTGTAAATGGTTTACCCATTTTAAAATAACATTAGGCTGAACATAATAACTCGTTGCCCATTTTACCATTGCTTCGTTACCAACAGCAATAATTTTAACTATATCTGGATATTGTTTTGCTAAAGTGACAGCACGTTTTATTTCGGCAGTATTATTCTTAAGGTCTTCAACATCATGATTTGGTGCCTTATCTGTCCATGCGTTTTCACAATCTATCCAGGCCCCTAACATAACATACATTTCAAAGTTTGGGTCTTCTGCTTTTAATTCGCTTATTGCTTTTAATAAATTTGGTGCTTGTTGTAATTGCACATTATAAGTACGTAATATCTTTACACCCATTGCAGACATCAACCTCATGTCTTCTTTTAATTCGAAAATAGTTGGTTGAATATCTCTAGTGTTTTTGCGATAACCCCCATAAGAGATTGCTAGGTATTCTGGATTGCCTAAAATATCAGCAGCTGTTAACTGATTTTTTATTTTCGGGTTTTCATTACATCCTAACATCATTAATACAATTGAAATTGATATATATTTAAAAAGCTTAAACATCGTTTTAGCTACTATTTATTTAGTGTTACAATAATTTGGTTTACGTCTCCTTTTCTTTGGAATAATGACTCTGAAGTTTTTAAATCAAGACTCATGCCTTCTAATTCAGAACTTTTACCATCATTATAAACCACTTTTAAACCTGTTTTATTTGATAGTTTATATATAACAGGAACTTTACAATATGTGAAACAAAGTGAGTTTTCTTCAATATTTATTTCTTGTGGTTCTTTATTTACATTATTAAAACTAAACGTTGATGGTGTTTCTAAAAATTCATTTATTTGAAGTAATCTAGGGTTAAAAACTATTTTACCATCTTTAACAAAAACACCTAATTCACCAAATCTGGTTAATACATCTTCCTTAACTTGACCTGTCATACCTGGTTGTTGTGCGCCTTTTGTTGCTGGAGTATGAGAATAAGGATCGGTAGGGAAAGCACCATATAGTTCTGGAGATTTATGAACACCAATTCCTGCATTAATTTCATAATAGTGATCTAACAACCTTCCAATTATAGCATCATCTTCATTATTATTAATAGCAAGTAAACAGTTTTCTTGAACGGCTAATGATAATTTAGAAACCATATGCCAATAAATAGAACCTAAACCTTCATAACCAAAAAACGTACCTGAACGTCCAGTAAAAGATTTATGATCAAAAATATCTTCAAAGGTTTGTAATAAATAATCTGAGTCTTTTTCTACTAAAGATTTATAATGACCATCTAGCTTATCTAATGCGTCTTGTAAACTATTTGCATTATTAAAATTGCCATTAAAATGATAATTTCCTAAAACATCTTGTTCTATAATTTGTCTGTTTCCATCGGCTACCAATTGTTTTAATAAACTAGACTGCTCAACTTTAGTTGATGGGATATTATTCTTTTTATCGAATCTTGGTAAGTCTTTATTAGGATACAGAATATAACTATATTGATCTTCTCTAAACAAAGCGCTATTTTTCAATCCGTCTAACAAACTTAAAGCGTTAGTAGGAGAGAGGTAGCCTGAGCTTAATGCTGCTACTTGTCCTTCTAACATTTCTGATAAGTAAGAAATTGATATTTCTTGGTCATTTTCAACAGTCATTAAATTATAAGCATGATACATATTATCATTACGCTTATTTGCATCTATACTGTGTTCTAAATATGCTTTAGTAACTTCAATAAAGCTTGAGATATCTTCTAAATTTAAATCTGATTTTAAATTAGAAAACCCACTACTATAAATGATTTCTCTGTAATTACTTCCTGCTTGACCTAAACCATCAAGAACTGTTTTTCTGTCTTTATCTGAAATTTTTCCAGATAAAACAGCTGCATTATCTTGAAGTGTTTTAACAATACTATTGAAGAAAACAGCTAATTCTTGTGAGATTTCAACTTGTTTCGTTTCAGATTTTGAAATTAATTTATCAAAAAAGTCTAAAAAGCGATATAAGTAATTTAGTGTGACCATAGAAACACCATTACCAACCAAAGCATTGTTAGCATCATTCCATTCTGGACGTTGGGTATTTAACCAAATACCGCCTTCTGGAATAAAATTCGATACTTTAGATAATACTGTAGCCAATAATTTTTCAATTAAATTGACTTTGTATATGTTGGCATTTTTATCTGTTAATAAAGCACCATCGGCACCTAAAACTTCACGCCTTTTATCTATTTTATTATTTAAATCGTAATTAAAATCAATAGTATCTTTTGGGTTTTTTAATGTATCCTCATAACTTTTAATTATGTATGGCACATTGGCATACACAAAAATATTTTCAGAGAAACGTTTTTCTAATTGATTTGGGTAATAATCTTCAATAAACTCTAAGAATTTTAAAAGATATATTATTTGATGATCCCCCCAATAGCCAATATAAGACCACGGGTCGTGCTCTTCAATAACTTCCCAATCAAAACCACCTTTAGTTACTCGATAAGGATTATAACCTTCAAAGGTTGTTGCATTTAAAAATTTATGAATCATACCTTCTATAAACTCAGGATACGAATGCGCTAATGCTTCCCAGTTTTGGAAAATATCACGCCAATTCCCTTCGTAGTCTAGAATTTTAGAACCATCTATTTCACTTTGTGTATTAATAGAAAACTTGTTCCAAGGTCTACTTGGATCACCATGTCTTCTACTAAATTTTAATGGTAAATACTCAAAACAAAGTCTTTTAAAATCTTTGTCATTACTGTTTTCTGCAATGTTTTTAACATCGTTTAGTGAAAATAATTCTGGTAAAGTTTTTAAAATACCTTCATTATTATTGAATACTTCGTTATTGGCTTGAGCTAAATATTTTAAAAAATCTCTTTTTTCAATTTTATAGTCATCATCAAAAATACCACCACGCATAATGTTGAAAAGTGTATTTGAAAAATGTCTAGTATTTACTAATTGGTCTGCAGTAAGTTGCAAACCATCTGCATTTCCTGTTATTTTGATTAGGTTATTTGTGCCTAAATCAATATCATTTTGAATTATATCTGAAAGATTGTTATTATTTTTAATAACCTCAGAAATTTTTACAACATCGGAAATAGATTGATTGACATTAGCAACAAACATCCAATTTATTTCTGATTTTGAATTTAACTCAATATCAGAACAAATGAAATAAGCCCCTTTTTCGGCTTTTATATCAATTTCTTCATGAATAACTTCACCACGTCTAAAATTGTCAAGTTGGGTTGATGATAGTAAGTGTATTGGATTGTTAAATCCAATAGACCAAACTGTATTAGCTTTTAAGGCTTCACTTGGTTCAGCTTTATCAACAATTACTGCGCTTAATGCGTATATCCCTAAACCAACTTCTTTTTGTAATTCACTTTTTTTGTAAGCATCAACAAGATTGCTTCTACTATTTTGTAATTCTGAATTTACATTGTTTGGTATAATATTTTGTAAACCATCTAAAACCTTAATGTTAAGTGCAGCATCTGAATTATTAATTAATATTGATTTCTTTACAAAACCAAATTTATTACTTGAATTCCATTCGTACCTAAATGTTAACCCTAAGTCCAGATTACTTTCTTCAAACACAACTTTATTTCCATATACATTTTTATACAAGTTTGTTTGAGTATTATAAATACCTGTTTGACGTATTGAAAACGGTTCCCACAAGTGTGTTTTCCCATTTAAGTTTACTTGAAAAATAGCTTTACTACCTGTAGTGTCTGCTAATTCTGTAAGTTTATCGTCAGTATAATAAGGAAACAAGGCATACTCTGCATTTTTTCTTCCTGCTGTTAAACCACCATTACTTGAAATAAACATCCAATGATTTGAATCACTTACAATGCTCATAAAAAATGGACGCATTTTATCGCTATTTGAAATTTTAAAATAACTTTCACCGTTAAGTGTTATCATTTCAGATGTTATTTTTCTTGTTTCAGAAGAAACAGAATGATTGCTATTTGTAGATATGGTATTATTCATTAATTAAAATTAAAATTAAGAAAAGGCTAAAGCTTAAAAAGCTTTTTACTTACAACTAAAGTTAAAAAAGGCCGGTTTATTGAGTTATACCGACCCTTTTTTTCTAAACAAACTAAACTATATTATTGATAAACTCTTATATAATCAATCTCCATGGTATCTTGTGTAAAAGCAGGATCAATATCTCCTCCTAAAGTACCACCCATAGCGATATTTAAAATCATAAAGAATTCTTTATCATAAAATGGTAAATCGGCGTTATTATCCATTACAGTTACTGGAACATTATCTAACAAAACAGTTAACTTTTCTGGTGTCCATTCTAAGCCATACACGTGAAATTCTGAAGAAGCATTCTCAATTGATATTGTTTCACCGTAACTTGCATTAGCGCTAGTGCCAGTATCAAACCAATGGTACGTACCAAGCGAAGTGTTTTTATCTGCACCTGTTTGTTCCATAATATCAATTTCACCACAAGTAGGCCATCCTACTTCTGGAAAATTAGCTCCTAACATCCAAATAGCAGGCCATGTACCTTGAGCTGATGGAAGTTTAGCCGAAACTTCAACACGACCGTATTTAAACTCGAATAAATCAATTGATTTTAATCTTGTTGAGGTATAATTAGAACCATCTTTTATAGCGGTAATTTTTAGTATTCCGTCTTCAACAATAACATTACTAGCATCACTTGTATAAGATTGAACTTCTCCGTTACCCCAGCCACCAGCGCCTAAATCATAGGTCCAATTTGCAGGATCTGGTGCCCCGTTAGTATCAAATTCATCAGCCCATGCTAAAGTATCGTACTCAGACTCAAATACAGCTTCACCTTCAACAGGTTTCACAGAAGTAAATTTATGGTACCAAGCAAAACCATTGCCTACTTGAATTATTCTAACTTCTAAAAAGTCGTCTGTAATAGATATAATATCATAAGTGTATGCGCCAACATACCATCCCATAAATCCACCATCAGCAATTTCAAAACTCGTACCTCTGTAAGGTGCCTCATTATAAGAACCCTCAAGCGCTGCTTTTGATGAAGAAGGTGCGAATGATACATCTTTTACACCAAACATTGTTGTAGCTACTGTTTCATCATGACAAGTATCACCGGCAACACCAAGAACGTCAGCATAAGTACCCGGTACAAATGCAGGACCTACAGTTTGTTCAAATGTTAAACCTTCTTCTAATCTAGTAAACACAAATTCATTTGTGTACATACATGATTTTTCTTCATCCCAAGGTCCAATAGCATTCCACCAAGCTTCATAAGCAAATTCACCATTTCCATAATCATCTTCAACAGGACCTAAACCTACATGAGTTGGTAAATTAGCTGCCCAATACCATGTTTTAGAACCTCCAACAACACTTCCTGCCATCATTTCTACAGCTTCAAGATCAGAGAATGAACTAAAAACCTCAACTTCCATAGAAGTACTTGATTTAATCCCACCTGTACCTATAGCACTAACTACAACAGTATAAGTATTAACTCCAGTAGTTGTATATCTGTGAGTTACATTTCCTGAAGGAGCTACTTCTGATTTACCATCTCCAAAATCAAATTTGTAACTAATTTCATTGTTAGAGGTCGCAGTAAAATGTACAAATCCAGATCCATCTCCAGTTGGATTTTCTGCATCTACTCCAACAACTTCAGCAGAAATTGTTACACCAGTTGGTGCAATTAATTCGCCAACAGAAACATCATCATCTTGACAGCTAGTAAATACTAAAGCTAGTGTCAAAAATATTCCGATATAATATTTTATTTTTTTCATAATTTATGTTTTGTTCTTTTCTTTAGTTTAAATCTATATCATCAACATAAATAGTATAATCAGCAGAACCATCTCCTTGGGTTCCGTTGTCCATGATTAGAACAAGGTTATACCATTCAATACCCATATCTACACCACTAAAATCGAAAGTAAGTGTTTCCCAACCATTAGCTATAGTTGTTGTAGCGGTGATTTCTGCAGTAGCAGTAACGTCTGGCCATGGTACAGCATCTTCAAATTTTAAAAGAAGGTTTAAGCCTGCTCTTGGCGACCATACTTTTGCTGTAATTGTAGTCCCTGTAGAAAAATCGAAAGGTGTAGGGAATGTTATTTTAGAACCTGCCCAAGGTTGCCCGCTTCCTTTAATCATTTGAGCTACCATGCTAGATGGATTTCCAGCAGTATCAGGGTTTGCAACAATTGTAATATCTCCTCCATCGAAACTACTTAATGAAAAATCTGGTTCGAAATCAAGCATAGGGTTAGATGAAATATCATCTAAGTAAATAGTATAATTATCACTTCCATCTCCTGCGGTTCCATTATCCATGATTAATACCATGTTGTACCAATCTATCCCCATATCAATACCAGTAAAATCAAAAGTTAATGTTTCCCATTGATTTGCAACTGTTGTTGTAGCAATTACATCGGCAGTTCCAGTTACATCTGGCCACGGTACTGCATCTTCAAATTTCATAAGTAAATTTAAACCTGCTCTTGGCGACCATACTTTAGCTGTGATAACTGTATTGGTAGAAAAATCAAAAGGTGTTTCAATTGTTATTTTTGAACCAGCCCAAGGTTGTCCGCTTCCTTTAATCATTTGAGCTACCGTACTTGATGGGTTTCCAGTAGTATCTGGATTAGCAACTACAGAAATATCTCCACCATCAAAACTACTTAACGAAAATTCTTCTTCAAAATCGATTGGTGTTATACTATTTAATACATCTGAACTTTCTTTATAAAAATAAATGTTATCAATAAAAACAGTTCCTGCTGCCCATGGTGTTCCAACAAATTTCATTTGAAAAATTTCTGTAACAGTTAATCCTTGGTCTGTATAATCTGAGATAGGAATTTCAATACTTGTCCAGCTATTTGGAGTTAATGATTTTACAACAGGAGCCTCTGTTACAGTACCTGAAGCATTATTAATTAACGATGTTTCAAGATCTGTTACAACATCTGCAGTCCATACATCAAGATGTAAATAATCCATTCCAGAAACATCTACAGTTACACCATCTGCCAAAGCAATACCTTGGTAACTTATGTTTGTATATTGTAACATTTCGTCTCCACTAAGATCAAAAGTTCCCCAGCCACTTCCTTGACTACCTTGCCCCCAATCTGGGAAATAATTAGTGTCTGGAACATTCGTATATGCACTAGTATAAATTGAAATTACATCTGCAACGCCTCTTGCAGGAGGAGTTGGTGCCGATACTAATGGTTGAAGAATTGCTGTTACCTCAAACTCTTCAGAATACTCGGTGGTTTCAATAGCTGCACTCATTGCCACAACTCTAATTGTATAAATACCAGCATCTGCATATTGATAAGAAATAGCTTCATCAATATTGAAAACTATTGGATCATCTTTACCAGGTTCACCAAAATAAGCCTCGAAAGAGGTTGCATAATCAGCAGTTGCAGTAAGATTTACTTGTTTAGAAACAGCTACATCATTCTCGATAGTAACCATTAAGTTTTCTGGTGATTTGAATGACACCACAATAGTTTGAGTAACTGTAGTAGTTAAACCATTTAAACTAGTTGCTGTTATTGTAGCTTCATAAGTTCCTTCTGCATAAACATGCTCTAAACTATCTCCAGGAGAAATACCTTCTTCTGAAGAGTCGTCTCCAAAATTAATAGTATAACTAGCTACACCATCTCCTAATGGTGTAATGGTTACTAATCCTGTATTATCTTGAGTAACGCTTACCGCAGCAGAAACGTTTGTTGGAGCTGTGATACTATCAATAAAGCTAGTATCGCCAAAATTGTCTTCATCACAACTCCAAACTAGGGTTAAGATTAAGATAGCGCTAAAAATATATTTTAATGTTTTCATAAATTGTTTTTTAAGTTATTAGTAACCTTCGTTTTGTGATAAGCCAGAAATATCTATTTCTCTTTGAGGAATTGCAAAAAGCCCTTTTGTAGCTGTACTATAACCACTACCTAAAACTGTTGCTGCTTGTCCTGTTCTAACTAAATCGAAAAAACGATCACCTTCCATAGCTAATTCTAAACGTCTTTCGTCCCAAATAGCTTGTACTGTTGCTGTAACTCTGTGATCTTCATCACCAAAAGCTCTATCTCTTACTCTATCTAAATAGGTTTGAGCTTTTGTTGCACTCCCAGATGATGCTCTTAAATTAGCTTCTGCTGCCATTAATAACACATCTGCATATCGAATAATACGTTGATTATTTTCGTAGTTTAATTCTATTTGCCCGCTAGTTTCTCCTTTTCTTGGTAAATACTTTTTATTGTATAAATCGGTATTTTTAAAAGGTGCTACTTGAAACGTAATGTTAAGGCTAGGGTTAGCTGCTGCATAAGCTGCAACATCTAGACAGGTTGCATCTTTTCTTTGATCACCATCTTCGTAGGCTGATGCTAAATCTTGTGTTGGTAAATTTGTACTCCAACCTGCATTATAAGGCATTTCGGCAGTACCATTTAAACCTCTTATTCCACATTGTTGTACAGCATAATTTCCTTGACCTCTTGTTTGACCACCCCAGTTATAGTATGGTGAACCATTAGAGTATTGAACCTCATAAACAGATTCTGGACCATTTTCACCAGAAAACAAAAAGATATCATCAAAATTTGAAACTAACATGAATGGGCCGTTTACTACATTTTCAAGCATAGGAACTGCTAAGTCAAATTTTTCTTGGTATAAATACACTTTACCTAATAAAGCTTGAGCAGCATATTTAGTTACTCGACCTTGTTGAGATGCAGATGTTGGTAATTTGCTAATTGCATCTAATAAGTCTGTTTCAATTTGAGCATATATATCTGCTTGTGGTGATCTTTCAAAACCTCCAAAATCTGATATTCCTAATTTTCCATCAGTAAATAAAACTACATCACCAAACATTCTTGTTAAGTTAAAGTAGTAATAAGCTCTTAAAAAATGAATCTCGCCATAAAGAGCTTCTTTTCCATCGAAATCTACTGTATCACCTAACAAGTTAGTATCCTTATAACTAATTAAGTAATTTGTTCTATTGATACCTTCGTAAGCAGATTTCCATAAATCTTCTAATGTGCTGTTATTTGCTAAAAGTTGATAATCAAAATCATCTATGTTTTGTAACGCAAGTACATCAGAAGCATTTTCACCTCCAGCTACGGCATTATCAGAAGCAATATCACCAATAACCATCATTTGGTTTAACCATTGTGTAGGTGTATAGCAACTTACTGCCATGGTTTGATAATCTGCTTCTGTTTGTAAATAATCTACTTCTGTTACAGCATACTCATCATGCGGGTCGAATTCAACAACATCTGAACAACCAATAAAGATTGAAAGTATTATGATTAACCCAATACTGTTTTTTATATTTTTCATACTAATATATTTTTTTGGATGTTAAAATTTAAGGTCTAAACCAATTAGAAATGTTCTTGCTTGCGGGTAAGCACCTCTGTCTATACCAGTATCTAAAATACCACCTGATATTTCAGGATCAAAACCAGTATATTCTGTAAGCGTTAATAAGTTTTTAGCCTGCGCGTATATACGTACTTTACTAAATACATTATTTGAAGTTTCAGGTAAGGTGTAACCTAAAATTAAACTCTTAATTTTTATAAAACTTCCATCTTCAACATATCTGTCTGATGGTCTAATATTACTATTAGTATCAGCAAATGTGTAACGTGGATTACTGGCATCGTTAGTTGTTCCTTCTCCAGTCCATCTATTTAAAATACTTCTATCCTTGTTGGTGTATAGGGCATTACGTTCGTATGCTCTAAATATATCATTACCAACCGAAGCATAAGTAAACATGCTTAAATCAAAGTTTTTATACTCAAATCCTAAATTCCAACCTAAAGTAAAATCAGCGAAAGGATCACCAATATCAGTTTTGTCATCATCATTAATAATACCATCGTTATTAATATCTACAAAACGAATATCACCTGGTTGTGCTCCTGATTGAGTAGCATGTGCGTCAATCTCAGATTGGTTTTGAAATAATCCATTAGTTTGGAATCCATAAAAATAACCTGGAGTAAATCCTTTCTCAAATCGTGTAGCGTCTTGAGCTTGACCATTAAAATAAGAACCCCCTGGAACAAATGCTGTACCATCACTATTTGTTTCAGTTACTTCGTTTTTAGATGATGTAAATGTTAGTGATGTATTAAATTTAAACGCATCACCATTATTTTTATACCCTAACGTTAAATCTATACCTTTACTTTCTGTGCTACCAATATTAGATTTCACAGGTTCAGAAGTACCTGCATAAAGTGGTGGTGCATCAGTAAATAATAAGCCTTCAACAGATTTATTAAAATAATCGGCTGTAATAGATAGGTTATTAAATAATGTAGCATCAAAACCTATGTTATATTGTGTTTGCTCTTCCCAGCTTAATGTTGGGTTGCTAAAAGAATTTACAGTAGCTCCATTCACAAATTCAGTTCCAAAAGTATAACCATTACTATTTGCTGTAGAATTATAACTTGGTCCGCCAACTGTAATACTAACATATTGAGGGTCTACATTTTCATTACCAACAGTACCATAACTTCCTCTTATTTTTAAGAAATTAATGTTTTCTGAATCAAACCACTCTTCGTTAGACATAACCCAACCTAATGATCCGGCATAGAAATTTGCGAATTTATTATCATCACCAAATGCTATAGAGCCATCTCGTCTTGCTGAAAAAGATACTAAGTATTTATCATTATAATCATAATTAATTCTGCTAAAAAACGACATATTTCTACGCTCTAAATCTTGAGAACTATAACCTGTATATGCATTAGTATTTAATTCTGTATTAACACCTGTAGCGGCGCTAATATCTGCCCAAGCCCATGAGTTATCTCTTACATCTTGTCTAGTAGTACCAATTTCATCGCCAGTAGATTTACTTCTTGAAATACCTAAAACAACATCAAAATTATGTTTTTCATTTAAACTAAATACATAACTAGCAAAAGTTTCAAACGTATAACTAAAATTAGATTCTTCAATTTCTGTAACACTATTGTTATGTGTAGGTATTGTACTAGTTGTACCATCACCATTATCTATTGTTTGTAAAGGCACAGTACCATCTGGTAAATATTGACTAGATACATTATTAGGTCCATAATAAGCTAATGGAGAAAAGGTTTTTCTAACATTATCCCATTTAGTATAACCTAATCTTGATGTTATTTTAAGGTTGTCTAGTATATCATATTGTATTTCAAACTTACCATATAACTTATCACCATTATTTTGATTATAAGTATCTTCTAATCGTTGTACTGGATTGAAAATCTCTGATAATAATAAGTTACTATAACCGTAAGATGCAAAATCGTTAGGATCGGTATTATAAACCGATACTGTAGGGTCGAAGTTTATAGCATTACCTAAAATAGAGTTAAATGAATTTTCTGCTATAGTTTTACTTTTTATGTTAGCATAACTCGTATTAAGTAAGAATTTTAAATTAGGTGTTAATTGAAAATCTAAGTTTGCTGTAAAGTTTACTCTATTAAAATTAGATTTATCTTGTCCACCTACTACACCGCCTTGGCTTAAATATCCTGCAGATAAAAAGTAACCTATATTTTCTGATCCTCCTCTTGCAGATAATGTGTGTGAAGTTACACTAGCGTCTTTAAATACTTCGTCTTGCCAATCTGTACCTTGACCTAAATTAGAAATATTAGGAAAAATTAAATCTCCTCCAGCAGCAACACTACCTTCGTTAGTCATTACAGCATATTCTGAAGCATTTAATAAACCTATTTTTCTAATTACAGATTGAAAACCTGTGTAGGTATTTAAATTAAATTCCGCCTTTTGATTTTTTCTTCCGCCTTTAGTTGTAACTACAATTACACCATTTCCACCTTTAACACCGTAAATTGCTGTAGATGCAGCATCTTTTAAGATATTAAGTGATTGAATATCTGATGAACTAATAGAATTTAAATCATCTAAAGATTGCGGTACACCATCAATAATAACAACTGGATCTACTCCAGAAAAAGAAGGGATACCACGAACTAATACTGTTGGCTTACTTCCTGGTGAACCACTTTGAATTACGGAAACACCAGAAGCACTTCCTTGTAAAGCTTCTTCTACCCTTAAAGGTTTTAGTTTTTCAATAGATTCTGACTTTACAGTAGAAATAGCACCAGAAACTTTTGTTACTTTTTGTGTACCATAACCTACTACAATTACTTCATCTAATTGAGCAAGATCTTCTTGTAATTGAATTGTTAATTTTTTGCTGTCTGAAACCACTACATCTTTAGTTACATAACCAATGTAACTTACCGAGATAGTAGTTCCCTTTTGTACTCCTGTTAAGATAAAGTTACCATCAAAATCTGAAGTGGTACCTTTAGAGGTGTTCTTAACAATGATGTTCGCCCCAGGAATAGGAAACCCCGTTTCATCCTGAACATTTCCACTTATATCTATATTCTGTGCACCTGCAAAAGAAATAAAGAATAAAGCTAAAATTTGTAATAGCGTGTGTCTCATAAATATGTTAGTTTAAGTTTAGGTTAAATTTAAGAAGATGTTAAGTATTTATTAACAGAGTTTACCCCAACAAAAAATATACATAATAAAAAAAAGCAGTAGTTTTTATTAAAATACTAATAAACATAGGCTTTTTTTATGAATTTAATTTATTTAAAAAAAACATAAATTAGGCTTTAAAAAGTAAATGTTGTGGTATTGTATGGGTAAAAAATAACGTTGTAGTGGAAATTATATTTCTAAAATATAATCTGAAAGGCTAGATTCATGTGCTAAATCCATTTTCTTTCTTAACCTGTAACGTTTAACTTCTACACTTCTAGGAGATATATTTAAAAGTGGTGCTATTTCTTTTGATGATAAATTTAAACGTAAATAAGCACAAAGACGCAAATCATTGGCTGTTAAATTCGGATGTATACTTTTTATCTTTTTTAGAAAATCTTTATCTGCATTATTAAAGGCTTCTTGAAATAAATTCCAATCGTCTGAATCATTTAGGTTCTTATCTATAATTTTAATTACCTTATCAAGGTTTTTGTTGCCTTCATTATTTTCAAGTTCTTTTTTAATGGTATTTAAAAATTCATTTTTCTTAATTAAATTCATTGTTGAAATACCAAGCTCTCTATTTTTGCTTTCAATATCCTCTTTAAGCCTTTCGTTTTTAAAACGCATTAATTGCTGTTTATTTTCTAACGCTTTAAGATTAAATTCTCTTGTAGTTTTTAACATTAATCGTTCTCGTTGTTTTCTATAATAACGCTTATATACATTATGAATAAATAACAAAAAAAGTAATATAAAAATAACATACACAGCTATAGCTGAGTTTGAAATATACCAAGGCCTATCAATCTTAAATGAATATGTTTCAGTATTTGAAGAATATTGATTACCAACTCTACCTTTTACACTAAAGTTATAATCTCCATAAGGTAAATTTTCAAATAACACAGTTCCGTCTGTACTCCAATCACTCCAAGTATCATATATCCCTTCAAGCTTATATTGATATTCTGGCCTAAGGGTTTTATAATATCCTGATATACTATAAGTGAATTTAAAATTATTTTCTTTGTTTTTAAATTCGGTTTTGGAATTAAGATTAACATAACGAATTGAATCATTATTTTTTAAATGACTAACTGTAATTTTGTCGATATTAATACTATGTTTTAAATCTAATGTTTTATTTAAATTTAAAACAGTATAACCTGTTGATGAGCCAAGCAAAAACTTATTATCAGTAATATGGGTTATATTCTCAAAGCCAACAATATCTTTTCTTATATCAACCGGAAAAGTTATTGATTTAATTTTCATTTCGCCACTAAGTTTAGACGATGTTAAATATTTAATTGTAGGCTTTGAAAAACTCCAAAGTTTATTAGTACTATTATCTGGAACCAGTTTGGCCGAAGTAAATTCTTTTTTAGTTATTAATTTACTTAAGAGTGTATCTTTTTTAAAATTATTACTTGAAACATTAAATTTATAAACGCCATTTTTACTGGTATATAATATATCCTTATTAAATTTTATTAAACTAGTATATAAACCTTTATTGAGTAAACTATCTTTAAAAAATGAGTTTACTTTAGTAAAATCGTCATTAATTTTTAATCTAAATAGTCCTTTATATTCATGATTTATAAAAATCTCTTTATTATTTAAAAATTCAAAATATCTACTTGATATATTAAACCCTTTAATTTTATTTTTATAATTCCAAACGCCATTATTATTCTCTAAAATGTGTAATCCATCATAGTTACCCTGGATAATTAAATTATCATGATTATCAATTGTTTTAATTTGCCATGTGCCCGGAATATTAGATATTTTAATAGCTTGATTATTATCTATTACAAATGTGCCTGAGTTATGACCACAAAAAAGCGTGTTATTTATATTTTCTATACTCCAAACTTGGCCCTGAGTATTTTCAATAAATTTAAATTTTTCATTACTATTTAATGCCCTATAAAAAAGGCCTTGATTAGTACCTAAGTATAATATGTCTTTGTAAACTTTAGATGTATATACACTTCCTATGGTACCACTATTATCATTATAAAAAAGATATGGTGAAGAAATATTTATACTATTAATACCATTATCTAAGCCTAACCAAATATTATTATCTATATCTTCAAAAATTGATAAAACAGTATTATTACTTAAACCATTAGATTGATTAATTCTATAATTAATCTCACCACTACTAGTTAAGTGTATGATACCATCAGATATAGTTCCTAAAACAATACTTCTATCTTGGAGTTGAATACTACTAAATACACTAATATCTTTTAATAGGTTATTAGCTGGAATATTCCATGGTTTTAATTCTCCGTTTTTTAAACTAAAAAAACCATTGTCTTGTGTAATTATTAATAAATCATCATTATGATTAAATATATTAACTATAACATTATTTTTTAAAACTTGGTCATTAGATACTAGAACATCTTTACCTCTTATAATCTGATAAAGTCCATTATTTAAGTTTTGAAAAAATAAGTTATTATTAACTTTAAATAGTTTTGAAATAGTAGAAATGGAATTAACTACGTTGTAAGAATTTTTGGATTTTTCAAAAATATGAATGCGATTTAAAGATTGAAATAGAATCCAATTTTCTAAAGAAAGAATATTCCAAATCTCTTCATCTTCTAAAAAATTTATTTCAAGCTTGGTTGATAATGATGTATAATTTAGTATGCCAAATTCATCTTTATCCCAATAACCAAATTCATGATAACTACCAGTATATATTAAACTATCAATAACTTTTACAGACCGTAAAATAGTTTGGTTTGGTGAATTGTATAAACTCCATTTAGCACCATTAAATTCTAATAACCCTTTATTATTAGCGAAGTATAAATAATGATCACTTGATTGAGAAATAGACCAGTTTTGGGAATCACCACCATAGTCTTCAGGATAAAAAACATTTATTGGCGGTCTTTCTTGAGATTGAGCAATAAAACCTAAAACAAATAGAAAAAAGAAAAACTTTAAGCTTTTCATGAAAATATACAAATTGTTAAGTCACTAAGGTAATAAAAATGTGGGTTTAAACAATTGTTGTATAGTACTTGTATAGATTAAAATAAAATTGATAATGGTAAATTAATTAGTATTATTGTTCAACTCTTTTAATTTTACCTCCTAAAACTCTACTTTCATCTATCTGATCTGGATTACCATGTATAAAAATATTACCTCCAGCTCTTACTTTAGCAACTACTTTTTTTGTTGCATTTACATGAGCTTCTCCAGCAGCTCTTATTGAGACTTCGGTTAATTCTGTTTTTAAAAGTTTACCATTATAATCGCCTCCTGTATAAATAGAAACGTCTTGATGTTTTGCTACACCAGCTGCAGCTATATCTGCACCTGTAACAGCTCTAACATTAATATATTTAACATCAACATTTACATCTATTTTACCACCTTCTTGTGCATTTAAATCAATTTCAAATTGATTAATGGTATCTTCTGAATGAACATAGGACCCTTCATTTGCATCAATTACATCAATATTTGTATAGTATAACTTTACTTTAGTTTTATTACCATCAAAAGCTTCTTCAAGCTTCATTTTTATTTTTAATGTACCGTTTTTATTATTTACTAAAACGTTGGTAGCATTTTTTCCAGTAATACTAATTTTATCATTATCAGATTTAATAAGTTCTACTTCTATTAAATCATAAACTTTTAATTCACTAAATTCTCCTATAGTTTTTTCTATTGGGTTTTGTGATAAACATATTGTTGATACAAAAAGTACAATTACTTTAATTAGAGTTTTCATGTATTTTATTTTTAGTGAAAACGTAAAATTATTAATAATTGTTATGTAGTAGATTAACTTTATGAAAACATTATAATAATTAAATAACCTTTACAGCGGTACCTGTTACAGAAACAAAAAAATATGAACCAGCTTCGGTTTCCATATCTAATTGGATTCCAACAATAGCATTAGCTTTTAGGTTTAAAGCATTCTCTTTTAAATTTTGAAAAGCTTCTTCTTTTGCTTTATTAATAATATTAGATATTAATTTCATATTCTTTTCTGTTTTAAAAGAAAACGACGTTTTAATATTACTAGAAACTCCTGTAACAATACCTAAATAATCTTGAATTTTATGGCCTTCAATAGAGTTTGTTGTTGTAAGTATCATAATTTATAAATTTAATATAAGTTGTAATAAATCTTTAAATGTTACAAATTATTTAAGATTCTTGAGGTTTACCTATTAAATTAAAATCTAAGTGTTTTTTAACTAAATCGGTGTTTTTTACTTTTACAATAACTTCATCTCCTAATTGATAAACTAACCCATTATTTCTACCAACCATAGCATATAAATCTTGATCGAAGGCATAATGATCGTCTTTCATATCGCGAACACTTACCATACCTTCGCATTTATTTGAAATAATTTCTACGTAAATACCCCAATCTGTTACTCCAGAAATTACACCAACAAATTCTTCATCTTTATGGTCTTCCATAAAACGAATTTGCATGTATTTGATAGAATCGCGTTCAGCTCTTGTAGCTAACCCTTCCATATTACTAGAATGGTTACATTTTTCTTTGTACTCTTCTTCATTGGCAGATTTCCCACCATCAAGATAATGTTGCAATAAACGATGTGCCATAACATCTGGATAACGACGAATTGGTGATGTAAAATGACTATAATAATCAAAAGCTAAACCGTAATGGCCAATATTATGTGTAGTGTATTCAGCTTTACTCATACTACGGATAGTTAAAGTATCAACTAAATTTTGCTCTTTTTTTCCGTTTACTTCTTTTAATAAATTATTTAAAGAGGCTGTTGTACTTTTTCGATCTTTAAAATTAAGTTTATAACCAAAACGGCCTACAACATTTTGTAATGAAGCTAATTTACTATCATCTGGTTCGTCATGTACACGATACACAAAGGTTTTTTTAGGCGATTGTTTTCCAACAAATTCCGACACCTTCCGGTTAGCTAATAACATAAACTCTTCAATTAGTTTATTAGCATCTTTACTGGTTTTAAAAAATACACCAACTGGATTAGCTTGTTCGTCTAAATTAAATTTTACTTCTACTTTATCAAAAGAAATAGCACCTTCACGCATACGTTGTCCGCGCATTATTTTAGCGAGAGTATCCATTTTTAAAATGGCATCTGCTAATTTTTGATCGGTTTGATATGCTTTTCCTGTTAAAGAAACCTCTGCAGGTATATTGTTTGTTTTAGATTCTATAACCGCTTGTGCTTCTTCGTAAGCATAACGAGCATCACTATAAGTTACCGTACGTCCAAACCATTGGTTTTTAATTTCAGCTTTATCATTCATTTGAAAAACTGCTGAAAAAGTATATTTCTCTTCATGTGGTCGTAACGAACATGCATTGTTTGATAATACTTCTGGAAGCATAGGTACAACACGATCTACTAAATATACAGAAGTTGCACGCTCATAAGCTTCATCATCTAAAATAGTACCTTCTTGTAAATAGTGTGATACATCGGCAATATGGATTCCTATTTCATATAAACCATTATTTAAAACTTCAAATGAAAGTGCATCATCAAAATCTTTAGCATCTTTAGGATCTATAGTAAAGGTTAAATCTTTACGCATATCGCGTCTATTTGCTATTTCTTTTTCTGTAATAGAAGTATCTATTTCGTTAGCAAATTGTTCAACTTCATGAGGAAATTCTAATGGTAAACCATATTCAGCTAAAATAGCATGAATTTCGGTGTTATGTTCTCCTGGCTTACCGAGTACTTCTAGTACTTTTCCATAAGGTGAATCTGCTTTTTCTGGCCAATCTTCAAGTGATACTAAAACTTTATCACCATCTTGAGCTTTATTAATTTTATTAATAGGAATAAAAATATCTTTATACATTTTATTACTATCAACAACTACAAAAGCAAAATTCTTTTTTTCGTGAATTTGAATAACACCTACGTATTCTGATTTTGCACGTTTAATAATATTAGTAATTTCGCCTTCTAATTTACCTCGTTTTCTACGTTTGTAAGCATAAAATTCTACTTCATCACCATGTAATGCTTTATTGATATTGTTGGATGCTATAAACACATCATCTTCAAAATCATCACATATAACATATCCGTTTCCTTTAGCCGCTAAATCTAGTTTACCTATGTGGTATTCTGTATTTACTACGGCTTTAAATTTTCCGCGCTCTACTTGTTCAATTTCTTGTTTAGTAGCTAATTTAGCAAGTGTTTTTATAATTTGATTTCTGCTACTTGCGTCGTTAACTCCAAGTTTAGCAGCAATTTGTTTATAGTTAAAACTCTGGTTTCTTTCTTTTTTTAAAATACTTAAAATTGTATTTGTTAGGTTGGAAATACCTTTGTTTTTGGATTTCCCTTTTCTTTTTTTACTCATTTAATTTTGTAATCATTTTCAATTCCTAAGGTATAGGAAATTTTGTTATTTAATAGCATTATACACGTGAAGAAATTGCTATTTATTTTTACAAAGCTACGTTTTTAAAATTAAACAGTTATTTTCTTAATTCTAATTCAATATTATATACACTTAAATAAATAAAAGTTTTAGTTTAAATTTCTATATTTTTTGAGTTATCCACATTATATATAATACAATCATTTTTCTTTTAAAAATTTAAAAAATAAATGGTGATTATTATAGTGTGTTAATAGCGGTATAACTTTTTTATTTTTTATTTTGATATATATATTATTGAATGTTGTTGATACGTAATGAACAATTTATTATTAGTTAACATATTTAATATTAAGCTCTTTAAAAATACTATTAACAATTGTTAGAAACTACTATTAACAACAATTTTTAATAAGTATTACACATTTTGTAGCTAACAACTATACCTTTTAGTGCTTATAACTTAACTAAAAATTTACATTAACTTATTTGCATGTTAATTAAATGTTATGGATTGAAAAATTAACTGAATAATCCTAATTTTACTTTTAGAAAACAATAAACAGTTATTAACAAGTAATGAATATAATAATACACATTGTTTATAATTACTACCTTTGTCTATCTATATAAAAATAAAGAATAATAATGACAATTTCTATAGGAAACGATCACGCAGGAACAGAATACAAATTTGCTATAAAAGCCTTATTAGAATCTAAAGGAATTACCGTTAATAATTACGGTACAGATACTAATGATAGAGCAGATTATGCAGATTTTGGGCATCCAGTTGCTCAAGATGTTGAAACTAATAAAGCCGATTTTGGAATTTTAATTTGTGGAAGTGCAAATGGAGTTGCTATGACAGCAAATAAACACCAAAAAATACGTGCTGGTTTATGTTGGAATAATGAAATTGTAGAATTAGTAAGACTTCATAATGATGCAAATATATTATGTATTCCTGCTAGATTTACCGCTATACCTCAAGCATTAAAAATGGTTGAAACTTTTTTAAATACAGAGTTTGAAGGAGGACGACACCAAGCACGTATAGAAAAAATTCCTTTATCTTGTTAAATGGGACACCATCATGGTCATAATCATTCGCATGATCATAGCGACTTAAAAGGTCGTAATCTTTTTATATCTATTATATTAAACATACTAATAACTGTTGCTCAAGTTATTGGTGGTTTAATTTCTGGAAGTTTAGCTTTATTAAGTGATGCATTACATAATTTTAGTGATGTTATTTCACTTATTATTAGTTTTATAGCTAATAACTTAACTAAAAGAAAAGCTTCTTTTCAAAAAACATTTGGTTATAAACGTGCCGAAATTTTAGCTGCATTTATTAATGCGGCCACTTTAATAGTTGTTGCTATTTTACTAATTATTGAAGCTGTTAAACGGTTTAAAAACCCTCAGGAGATTGAATCAAATTTAGTGATTTGGCTTTCACTAATAGCTATTTTAGGCAATGGTTTTAGTGTTTTATTATTAAAAAAAGATGCCAAAGCTAACATGAACATGAAAAGTGCTTATTTACATTTATTAACAGATATGATGGCAAGTGTCGCTGTTTTAATTGGTGGTTTGTTAATGAAGTATTACCAAATGTATTTAGTAGATAGTATACTTACTTTTATTATTGCATTGTATTTAATCTGGATGGGTTTCGATTTACTTAAAGACTCCACTAAAGTACTTATGTTATTTACACCAGATACTATTCCAATTAAAAAAATTGTTGATGAAATTAATACTTTTGAAAGTATTAAAAATGTGCATCATGTACATGTATGGCAACTTAATGAAGATGAAATTCATTTAGAAGCTCATATAGATTTTAATAAAGATATTACATTATCTGAGTTTGATGATATTTTACATAATATTGAAGATTTTGTTTTTAGTAAATACGATATTAACCATGTAAATATTCAACCAGAATATGGAAAAGATGATGCTAAAGATGTTATTGTACAAGATTAAATATGTTAGAAATTAAAGTAAAATCTTTTAAAGAACTTACTAAGAATGAGTTATATAATATATTACAATTACGAAGTGAAGTTTTTGTAGTAGAGCAAGATTGTGTATATCAAGACCTTGATGGAAAAGATGAAAAATCTCTTCATGTTATAGGTTTTAAAAATAAAAAGGTAGTTGCTTATACACGTATTTTTAAACCAGGCGATTATTTTGAATTAGCAAGTATTGGTAGAGTAGTGGTTGCCAAAAACGAAAGACACCACAAATATGGTTTTGATATTATGAATGCTTCCATAGAAGCTATTAAAAAATATTTTAAAGAAACTTCTATAAAAATTTCAGCTCAAGTATATCTTAAAAATTTTTATAATAACTTAGGATTTAAATCTTTAGGTAATGAGTATCTTGAAGATAATATTCCGCATATTGCTATGATAAAAAATTAATTAACGCTTTAAAGCAAAATACCCTCGTAAAACTTCATGGGTATTTAACACAATTTCATACCAATAACTGTCGCTATTTAATAATTTTCCATTATAAGTTCCATCCCAATTTAAGGTACTATTTGGTAAAAATTTTATTAGTTTTCCATGACGGTTATAAATAGAAATATTGTTTACAAGATTTAATCTATCATAAACCTGCCATACATCATTTAATCCATCGTTATTTGGTGTAAAGTATTTTGGTATAAAATAATCTTCATCGTTTATAACAACTACAAAACTACTTTCATTACTATAACATGTGCTTTCATTGTAAATATAAATAGTTTGTGAAGTACTAATTACATTTCCAGTATTTAATGGTGTTCCCATACCATTAGTTTCTGTAAAATAATTTCCATTAGTAAGTGTTGGTAAAGTATAACTTGTACCAATTACATTTTCTAACACATCTACAGGTATAAAATCTCTACATGCATTTATTGAATTTACATAATTTAGAAAAGAAGCAGGATTCCAAGTGGTATGATTATCATTCTCATTATCAACAATAACACAATTTAAATCTGGATTAAAATCAAAATTCATAGATACAATGTTGTTATTGCTTCCATTTTTTAAATTTAAAGCACATAACATATTATTACCACAATCTAAATCTGTAAGATTAGTATTTTGAGATAAATCGAGTGATGTTAACGCGTTATTATTACATATTAAAAAAGCTAAACGATTATTGTTGGTAAAGTCTAAACTTGTTATTTGATTTTGCTCACAAGACAAATATGATAAGTTAGTATTCGCGCTTAAATCTAAATTTGTTATCAAATTATTTCCACATAAAAATCTGTTTAAACTAACACTATCAGAAACATTTATAAAATTTATTTGATTGTGTTCACAAACCAACACATTTAAATTAATATTATTTGTGGTATCAAGACTTGTTAATTGATTGTATTCGCAACGTAAAGAAATTAACAAGGGGTTTTGAGTAATATTTAGATTTGTTATTTGATTACTAAAACACCATAATCGTATTAAATTAGGCAAGTTAATAACCTCTAAACTTGATAATTGATTGGTACTGCAATACAACTCTACAAGGTTAATGTTTTGAGAGATATTTAAAGTAGTTAATTGATTATTAGAACAATCTAAATTGGTTAAAGCTACAAAATCTTCAATACCTGTTAAATCTAAAATGTTTTTGTTAGCAATATCTAAATCTGTGACTCCACTAATATTAGATGTTAATACATTATCGTCTAAAGGCGGAGTATCTAAACCTAAATCAATTAAGGCTTGTTCAAAATTATCGTCAGGAACAAATGTATTTTGCGAGAAGCTGTTAATTGTAATAAAACAGAAACTAATTAATAGACACTTAGTTTTTGAGTACATTTAAATTTATTTAGCTTGGTCACTTGTGTAAGTAATAAGTATTTCAACACGTCTATCAAATTCAGGATCGCCACCTAGCGGAAACTTTCTTCGCATACCAACATGTCTCATGCGTTTTTTATCAATTCCTTTTTTAATAAAATAATCATAAACGTACTTAGCTCTGGCTTCAGATAAATTTCTTTTTTTAGTTTTTCTATTTACTGCATCTCTAGTATACTGTGTACAACACACATGGCCTTGTATAGTAAAGTAAATATCTTCACGTTCTAAAAGCGCTACAGCTATAGATTCTAATGTTTTTTTTGAATTAGGTGTTACAGTTGGGTATCCTGATTTAAATAAGATATTTTTAAACAAAATTTTATCTCCTTTAGTGCCATCTTTTATTTGTTCTACAACACTTTTTTCTTTTATAATTTTAGGTAAGCTATCAATAACTTTTTTAACTTTAACTTCTGGTTTTGGTTGTTTAGCTTTTACAATTATTTCAACTTTTCTATTTAAACCTCTTATTTTTAATAGATTTTCTTCTTCAACTATTTTAAGAAGTATTTCTCCTTTTCCATCTACATTAGTTATTAGTGATTCGCTAATTTCGTTATTAGCAAAAATAGCTTTTATAGCATCGGCACGTTGTTGAGAGAGTATTAAGTTATAGGTGTCTGCACCTCTATCATCACAAAAACCAAATATAGAAATAGATGCTATATCAATATCATTTAAAGTAGAAATGAATAATAATAAACGGTTTTTTTCTGTATTAGGAACCTCGTATTTATCTGTATCAAAATAAACTTCTTGTGTTAATTCTTTCTGAGAAAAAGATAAAACACTACTAAAAGTAAATAATATTAATACCAAAAATTTATTCATAAAAGGGCTTTGAATAGGTGCTAAATATACTATTTTTAATCTAAAATCATGCCACAAGCCAATATTCATGCGGTTTTGTATGAATTACTATAAGTTTAAAAAGCTTATAATTATTTTAAATAACCTTGGTATGTGGTTAGGTTACTAAGAATATCAGTAGCTTTTTTTATTTCTGGATCATGTACTTCTAAATATTCATATAAACCCTCTCTGTATACATATCGCTTAACAATCTCTTTAGTTAATAAATCTAATATATAGTTTTTATTTTCATCTACAACTTGGGTTTTAGAGTTGTTTAAGTTAGAAATTAAGGTGTTATAATCACTTTCAATATTATCATTTAATTCTTCTTTTTTAGATGTCTCAAACGCTTTTTTAAGAGCTTTTTCTGTATCTGTTTCAAATGAAAAATTATTAGATTTTAAATAGTTTTTAAAATCTAAAAAGTCAGTATCAGTTAGTTTTAGGTTGTTTATATCATTAAAAGTATGTTTGTAATAATAATTGGTTGCATAGTTAAAAATCAAATTATTATTTACAATAGCCGATGTAATTGGAGAAATTTTGTAAGAACCAACTTGAGCATCTGGAAAAACACCACCACCATCAAAAACCTGTCTTCCGTTTTTGGTTTTAAAAGCGTTATAGTTTTCTTGTTTTACTTTAACCGCCTCTCCTTTTTCATTTCTATTCCAATAATCTAAAGATTGAATACACCTTCCAGAAGGTGTGTAATATCTTGAAATGGTTATTTTAACCTGAGTCCCGTAAGTTAATTGTTTAGGGCGTTGTACTAAGCCTTTACCAAAACTTCTAGAACCCACAATAACTGCTCGATCTAAATCTTGAAGTGCTCCAGAAACAATTTCACTTGCAGATGCGCTACTACCATCTAGTAAAATGACTAATGGTATGTCTGTATCAATAGGATCGTTTTGAGTAATATAGGTGCGATTATATTTTTTTACTTTGGATTTTGTAGTAACAACCAATTGTCCTTTAGGAACAAAAAGATTTACAATTTTAATAGCTTCGTTTACTAATCCGCCAGGATTACCACGTAAATCTAAAATAATACGTTCTGCGCCTTGAGCTTTTAAATCGCGTAATGCATAATTAGTTTCGGCATGTGCTTTTCTGCTAAACTTGCTTAAAACAATATACCCTGTTTTATTATTAATTAGTGAAAAATGTGGTACTGCTTTAATTTCAACTTCAGCACGTTTAATGGTTGCTGTTTGAGTTTTTCCTTGACGCTTAAAAGTCACTTCTACAGAAGAATTTGAGGTTCCTCTTAGTAAATCGCCTGCGTTATCGTCATAATCTTTAACTAAAATATTGCCCACTTTTATAATTTCATCTCCTGCTTTTAAACCTGCTTTATCTGCAGGATAATCTTTATATGGCTCAACAACAATTAGCTTATCTTTTAAAGTGCTTATTCTTGCACCAATACCTGTGTAATCGCCTGTATTATTAATTCTAGCGGCTTCAACATCTTGCTCGTTCATGAAGTTGGTATACGGGTCTAAATCTGCTAACATACTTTTAATGGCTGTATCCATTAAATCTGCAGGATTAGTTTCATCCACATAATTCATGTTTAACTCCTTAAATAGTGTAGTGAAGATTTCGATTTGCTTAGCAATTTCAAAAAAATCATTTTTAAAAGCTGTTGTAGTTAAGAATACAACACAGGCTAAAATGGGAATTATAAATTTCTTTTTTATTATGTTTTTCATACGGTTATTTTTCAGAAATTTTATTTGAAAATTTTTCAAACAAAAATGTCATTTTAGTTTCAATTTGGGTTAATGTAGGTTTGTCTTTGCCAATGTACAAAATCATAAACGCATGTTGCGTTGATAAATTGTTAAAATAAACAGCTTTATTTTTTCGGTAAGACTCTCTTAGTAAACGTTTTATACGGTTTCTATCAACAGCGGTTTTAAAATTACGTTTACTTACAGAAACCCCTGTTTTTGCTATTATATTATCATCAAGGTTTGTTTCTAAATATACTAAACGTAATGGAAAAGCTGAAACCGATTGCCCTTTTGTAAACAATTGGTCAATAAGCTTTTTGCTTTTAAGCTTTTCTTTTTTAGAATAGGTTGTAGACATACATAGTTTTATGCTTACAAAAATAGGAATTACAATTAACACAATACTAAATAAGAGCATACATGACATAAATCATTTTAATACTGCTTAAACTATATTAAATTAATTTCTTGATAACCAACTAAACAGCACCGTTATGGGAGATTTAAATGTATCTAAACTCAACACAAAAAAAGATAGAGCTAATTATATTCATCATTTAATAAATGATATAGAGGCCTTGGATATCATGATTGAAAATAACATGATTGAAGAAAACCCTTTAAGAATTGGGGCAGAGCAAGAATTTTGTTTGGTAAACAATCAATTTTTACCAGAGAGTAAGTCATTAGAACTTCTTGATGATATTGATGACAAACATTTTACAACTGAAATTGGAAATTATAATTTAGAACTTAATTTAGACCCTCTTAAGCTTAATGCAGATTGTTTTTCTAAACTTCATAAACAATTAGATGATTATTTAAATAAAGCGAAAGCGATAGCTGCCAAAAAAGATATTAAAATTATTATTACTGGTATTTTACCATCATTGTCCATTAATAATGTTGGAGAAGAAAATATGACTAATGTTGAAAGGTATTCATTTTTAAATGATGCTATTAAACAAAGGCGAAGAAAAAGTTTTGATATTAACATAAAAGGTGTTGATGAGCTTAATTTATTGCACGATTCGGTAATGTTAGAAGGGTGTAATACTAGTTTTCAGATGCATTTACAACTTAGCCCAAAAGAATTTGTAGATAATTACAATTGGGCACAAGCTATTGCGGGACCCATTTTAAGTATATGCACAAATTCTCCTTTATTATTTGGAAAAGAATTATGGAGCGAAACAAGAATTGCTCTTTTTACACAAAGTATTGATACTAGAGTAAACTCTTATTTATTAAATGAAAAACAATCTAGAGTTAGCTTTGGTAGCGATTGGGAAAAAGGCAGCATAACAGATATTTTTAAAAATAACATTTCTAGATTTAGAAGTTTTTTAACCACACATTTTACTCGTAATAGTGTGGATATGATTAAAAACAACGAAACACCAAAACTTAGGGCTTTACAGTTACATAATGGCACAGTTTACCCATGGAATAGAGTTTGTTATGGGGTTCTTGAAGGAAAACCAAGCTTAAGAATTGAAAATAGATACATTCCATCTGGACCAACTACTACAGATGAAATTGCTAATATGATGTTTTGGGTTGGTGTTATGATGGGGAAACCTAAAACATTTAAAAACATACATAAACAATGGGATTTTAAAGATGTTAAAGCAAACTTTTTTAATGCCGCACGTTATGGTATGGCAACTCAGTTTTATTGGAATGGTAAATACATATCAAGTCACGATCTTATATTAAATGAGTTATTACCCATGGCATATAAAGGGCTTTATAGCGTTGGGATAATTCCAAAAGATGTAGAATATTATTTAAAAATTATTAAAGACCGAGTTATTGGTATTAATGGTTCAGAGTGGTTAGTTAGAAATTATAGAGGTTTATTAAAATCACACAAGCGCTATGAGGCAATGCAAATACTAACAACTAATATGTACATAAAACAAGAACAAGGCTATCCTGTTTCTGTTTGGGATATGTTGCATTACACTAATAAAAAAAACTTAAAAGGACAGTATGTAATTAAACATATTATGAGTTCAGATATTTTTTCGGTAGATAAAAAAGATAGTATAGACTTGGTATTACATATCATGAAGTGGAAAAACATACATCACATGCCTGTAATAAATCATGATCAAAAAATATTAGGAATAATAAGTTGGAAAGATGTAGAAGCATATTTAAACCAACCTAAAGGTAAAGAGAATAATGTTGCTTTATTGATGAAAACAGATCTTATAACCGTAGAGGAATATACACCAATTGAAACCGCCAAAAAACTAATGGAATCTCATGCCATAGGTTGTTTGCCAGTTGTTAAAAATAATAAGCTAATTGGTTTAGTAACTCTTAACGATTTTAATGTATGATAGAAGTATATAATAAAGCACTTGATAGTAGCTTAAACGTAGATAGAATACTAGGTAAGATTGAGGGCGAAAAACCAGGTCCTACTGTAGTTTTTTTTGGAGGTATACATGGTAACGAAACTTCAGGAGTTTTTGCTATTAAAGATGCTTTGGCAGGTATTAACGCTACTTATGTAAAAGGTGTTATTTATGGTGTTGCAGGTAATTTAAATGCCTTAAAGTTACATAAACGCTATATAAAAGATGATTTAAATAGGCTTTGGACTAAACAACAAATTCAAGACATACTTCAAAAAACCAATTTAAATGAAGATGAATTAGAATTAAAAGAATTAAATACAGTTCTTAATGAAATTTTAGAAACCAACACGCCTCCTTTTTACTTTGTAGATTTACATACAACTTCTAGCAAAACATTGCCATTTATTACTATTAATGATGCTTTAATTAATAGAAAATTTTCAGAACAATTTCCAGTACCTATTGTATTGGGTATTGAAGAATATTTAAATGGGCCGCTATTAAGTTACATTAATCAAATGGGTTATGTGTCTCTAGGGTTTGAATCTGGTCAGCATGATGATTTTTCAGCCATTACTAATAGTATCGCATTTGTGTATTTAACTTTAGTTTATTCAGGGGTATTAAAAAAGAAAGCAGTAATCAATTTCTCAAAATACCATGAACAATTAAAAATGCAAGCCAATAATACAAATGATGTGTTTGAGGTTGTGTACCTACACAAAATTAATAAAAACGAACATTTTAAAATGATTAATGGTTTTAACAGTTTCGAACATATTAAAAAAGGAACAAAACTAGCTTTTAGTAATACTAAAGAAATTTCAGCACCAATTACAGGTAGTATTTTTATGCCATTATATCAAAAAAAAGGGTCAGAAGGTTTTTTTATTATAAAATCTATAAAGCCATTTTTTTTAAAATTGTCTGCTATTTTAAGGTTTATAAAAACAGATACAATATTAGTATGGTTACCAGGAATTTCCTGGATAAATAAAACAGAAGGAATATTAAAAGTAAACCTATCAACAGCTAAGTTCTTAGCGAAACCATTGTTTCATTTATTAGGTTATAGAAACAAACAAATAAATAGTACACATTTAAGTTTAAATAATAGAGAGCGTGTTGCTAAAACTAAAATTTACAAAAAAGAACCTTGGTATTAATTAGGTTTATAAAAACAAGGAATCAATTTTTACTATTTCTTTATAAATAATTTTTTTCACTAGAATAATTCAATAATTAAAACCAACTATTTTCTATAATAATTAAGGTTATTATGAACGTAAGTTCATTATATTTGTCTCAAATTTAATTGATGCCACGTCCAAAAAAGAAAAGAAAAGTTAATAACCCACCACAAATGCATGGTTTTAAACCGTTTGGTATTGCATTTTGTGATACCGAACATGTTGTTTTACAATATGATGAATATGAAACAATTAAATTAGTTATTTATGACAAACTCCCACAAGATATTGCAGCAGATAGAATGGAAGTTTCAAGACCAACACTTACAAGAATTTATAATAGTGCTTTATCAAAAATTGGACAAGCTTTTGTAGAGGGTAAAGCAATTATAATTCAAGGAGGGGAGTTTGAGTTTGACAAAGATTGGTACAAATGCAATAGATGTTTTAAATTAATTCTAGGTATTGAAAATAATACAAGTTGTGGTGATTGCCCCCCTAATGATAAGGATGAATTAGTACATTTAAATGAATGAGTTATGCCAAATGTAAAATCACAAAGAACCCACAAAAAACAAAACTATTATAGCTGAACAATTGGTTTTTTAAAAACATACATAAAATCAATAGTTTAAAATAATTAAAACATAAACATTTATGTTATTACAAATTATATTAAAGTTATGATATCTGATAAATTACAATTAAGACCTCGTTACGGAGAGGTTGATCAAATGGGATATGTGTATCATGCAAATTATGTTACCTATTGCCACCAAGCTAGAAATGAATTATTACGAAAAATAGGAATAGACGAAATTATACTTGAAAACAAGCAAATAATACTACCTGTAATTTCTTTTGAGATAAATTATAAAAAACCAGCTCATTTTGATGAATTGATTACTATAAAAACAATAATTAAAGAAATGCCAAAAGTTCGTTTTATGTTTGAATTTGAAATAAAAAACGAAATGAATATGGTTTTAAGTACAGCAAAATCAACAGTTGTATTTGTTGATAGTAAGTCACGTTTACCGAAGAATATGCCAGATTTTATAAAAAATATATTAAAAAAAGAGTTTAAAGTTCGTAAAAACGAATATCACTATTCTCAATAAAAATGGCTAAATTTTTAGATTACTAATGTTAATTCTTATCAAAATTTAAAAAAGGTATACATAAAATCTAGAATGGTTTTAAATATCTAAATAACAATATAAACCCCTTTTAAAATAGAAAATCACTTTATCTTTACTGTTTATAACTACTAAAATATTAGCGTTATTAAATCGTCGTTTAGAAGAAGGTATTAAATTAAAACACTTATGACAAATAACATACTCATAGAAGATCAATATAAAAGAACAAGTTTATTTGAAAAAGAAAATGTAAATTATTTAGTTCACGTTTTAAAAAGATTTAATACAGTACCCAAATTAAATAACATAAATATAATTACTTCTAATAGTGATCCAAATGTCTTTAAAATTGTTCCTAATAAAGCCATTATTATTGGCTCCTTTTATTTAAAAAAACCCGTTTTAGCTTTAGTTTACCTAAGGTATGGTATTGAATGGCAACTATGGTTTAAAGCTTTAAATTCCAAAAAAGAAGATGCTATATTATGCGATATAGCAGCACTTGAAGTGACTCGTATATTTTACAAATTATTACCTCAAGACGATAAAGAAAAACTAAAATCTATAGATAGTTTTTTAATTAATTTGATTAAAAGTGAAGAAGCTTTAAATATCAATTCTTTATTGCAAAATGAAGAGTTAATAGCTTTACACGAAATAAAAAACAAAACAAATGTTTTTAAAGAATCTTGGAAGCCTATTATTAAGAATTTAGCAAAACCAACAGAATACCTCTTAATGGATGGTGGTGATCTTAGATTGAATATTGATGAAATAGCTTTATTAAATAAATATGGTTGCAGACCATTTCCAAGACCCGATGCATTTACTTTTGCATCATCTACAGCTACTAGTGTATCTAATTTTGCTTTTGATAAAACAGATAAAACAAGAAGTATATTAATAAAAAATAGCTTAAAAAATGGTTTTAAAGACACTACCATTGCATTTTCTGAATTATTAAAAAATAATCTTAGAAAATTATTTAAACTAAATGATGCATGTGAAATTATTTTTTCGCCATCAGGAACCGATGCTTCGCTTCAAATAGCAGCTATTACTCAAATTATTACAGATAAGGATATTACTCATGTTTTAGTAGCTTCTGATGAAACAGGAAGTGGTGTACCCGCCGCATTAAAAGGATGTCATTTTGAAAACACAACAGCACTTAATTATCCTATAAAAAAAGGCGATCAAATTAAGGGGTTTAAAGATATTGATTTAATTAAGATACCTTTTAGAGATGAAAATGGTAAACTAAAATCAACAGATCAATTAGATACAGAAGTTTTAACTGCTATTACAGAAACAAATAAACTAGGCAGACATATTGTATTACACGTAATGGATCATTCAAAATTAGGCTATCAATCTCCTAGTGAAAAAATGATGCAAGACTTAAGCACACTTAACAATTTATCAATACAAGTTATTGTTGATGCGGCTCAACTTAGACTAGACCCAACAGACATTCAAAATTATTTAGAAAAGGGATATATAGTTTCTACAACAGGAAGTAAATATTTTACTGGTCCTCCTTATTCTGGCGCCTTAATTTTGCCAGAAAATGTTAGCAAATTAATTCATACTGTTAAAAAAACCTTACCTAAAGGTTTAAATAAATATTATAACCACTCCGATTGGCCAACATCATGGTTTTGTTCTAAAGATTTATCTGATGGATTTAATTATGGTTCTTATATGCGCTGGAATGCCGCAATAGTTGAAATGGATAGATACTACAAAACACCAATTTTATATAGAAATATGGGTATTGAGATGTTTTGTAATTTTGTTGAAGATTCTATAAACGACGCTTCCTTTCTAGAACCGCTATATGGTAATGAGACTAATACGAATAGTTTTAATAGTCAAGAATTTGGTATAAGAAATATCCGCACAATTTTTCCTTTTTTCATACTTAAAGACAACCAAGTTTTATCTCTAGATCATGTAAAAAAGCTATATATGCTATTAAATTCTGATTTGTCTGAGCAATTCGAAGGTTCTCCTCTAGAAATTATAAGGCTTGCAGCACAAAAATGTCATATTGGTCAAGCAGTTAATGTAAAATATACTAATAACACACAAAGTGCTGTATTAAGAATTAGCTTAGGTGCTAGGGTTATTTCTGAAAGTTGGGTTAATAGAGATATTAGTCTCTTCTTTAGAAATATAGAAACACAAATGAATCAAATTACTGTAATTATCAAAAAAATTGAATTGATTCTTAGTAACCCTGAATTATTGAATTAAAGAAACAACTTATTTTTTATTGTTTTCCTTATCAATATCAGCCATTAATTCCTTAGGGTCTATTTGAACAGTTTTTACAGCTTTTGTTGTTTTAAAAGTGTAGGTAGGGTATGCCCAAGCCCAATCTTTTATGGTTGTTGCTGAGGTTGGTTTTTCGCCACGCATCATTTGTAAAGGAATGTAAAAATCTTCTGTTGTACCATCTGTATAAGTGACTAAAACATCAATAGGCATTGGCATTAAGCCTATTCGCTCTAAAGTAATGGTGTTATTTTCAATACTTTTTACGCCATAATCAATTGTATTTGTAGTTTGAGTCCAATCCATTAAATACCAATCTAATTCTAAACCAGATATTTTTTCTGCAGTTCTAATAAAATCTACAGGTCTTGGGTGTTTAAAAGAAAAATCTTTAAAATATTGTTTTATTGTTTTCTCTTGATTTTCTTGACCAATAATATAGGCTAATTGTTTTAAAAATAAGTAGCCTTTATAATAAGCAGATATAGAATAGGAACCATTAAAGTTATACCTATCTGAATGTGTTGTTTGTGGCTGCTCTTTACCAGATTTAACTAAGTGATCATAAACTGCATAAATACGTTTTGAAAGTTCTTCAAAATCTTTATTAAATATATGACTCTCTGCTAGGGTACCAATATATTCTGTAAAACCTTCATCCATCCATGAGTGTTTAAGCTCATTACTAGCTAAAATAAATTGAAACCAAGAGTGTCCCATTTCGTGTGCAGTTACACCAAATAAGCCATCAAAACTACCTTCTCCTAAAATAAGTGTACACATACCATATTCCATACCGCCATCACCACCTTGAATAACGGAATATTGTTTATATGGATATTGGCCAACATTACTGCTAAAAAACTGCATTAACTCTACTGCCTTAGGCTGTAAATTTTTCCAGTTATCTAGCTTGTCTTGAGGCATAGTACTTTTGTATAAAAAGTGTAATAATGGGCCATTAGGAACTTGCATAGTATCATGAATATAATCAGGATCTGCAGCCCAAGTAAAATCGTGTACATTTGGTGCTACAAAATGCCATGTAAGTTTATTAGTATTTGGGCGATTTATTGTACCAGTTTCATAACCATGTCCTATGATATTTGGATTTTGTAAATAACCTGTTCCACCAACAACATAATTTTTATCTATGGTTAGTTTTACATCAAAATTACCCCATACACCATGAAACTCGCGCCCAATATATGGGTCTGCATGCCAACCTTCAAAATCGTATTCTGCTAATTTTGGGTACCATTGTGCCATGGATAATGCCACTCCTTCTTTATTATTTCTTCCAGAGCGACGAATTTGAACAGGTACTTGTGCATTAAAATCCATATTAAAAGTTACACTTTCGCCTGGTTGAATAGGTTTTGCTAAATCAACCTCCAAAACGGTTCCTACGGTTTCATAATTTATAGCAACACCGTTTTGAGTTAAAGAGTTTACTTTTATGTATCCAATTTCATCTGGGTTTAGTTTACTAATTCTATCTTTTACTCTTCTGTCTGGATCTGCAATAGTCAGAGAACGAACATCCATTTCGCTTCCTTGTTGAAACGCATTAAAGTATAAATGATAAAACACTTTATTTAAGACATCTGGAGAGTTATTTGTATAAACCAAATTCTGTTTTCCTGTATATTGATAGGTGTTAACATCCATATCAATTTCCATTTTATAATCTGCATGCTGTTGCCAATACCCAGGAACTGTAACAGTAGGAGTTATAGGTGTTTCAGGTGGTGAAACTGCAATATTTTTTTGAGAATTACACGAGAATACTAATGATATTGCTAGAATTGAAATAAAGAAACGATTCATATAAACAAGTATTAAAAAAGGTTGTTTTTGATGCCAATTAAATGACATTATAAACAACCTTGAAATTTATAAAAAATTAATTTGCCATTTTAGCGGCCATAATTAATGCATTGTAAGCATTCGCCATTTTAGCAGATTTACTTAAGTCTGCAAAATGTCTAATATCTTCTGAGTTTCCACCTACAATTACTTTAGTGTTTATGGCTAAACCAGAATCCATAATAATTTGTTTTACTTGTGCGGCACTCAAACTTGGGTAATAAGAGCGAATTAAAGCAGCTATACCTGCAACAGCTGGTGCAGCCATAGATGTTCCTCCTTTAGTGTCGTATTCATTTTCAGGAGTTGTAGAATATACACTTGCTCCTGGAGCAAAAACATCAACATTTTGCTTTCCGTAGTTTGAAAAACCAGCAACCATACTAGACCCATATTTTGGAGCTAAAGCACCAACTCTTATATAAGTATTTGAAACTTCTTTACCATTAATATTATCATCTGGAAAATTAGGTTCTGTGTCAACATCTTTACTGTCATTACCGGCAGCATGAACAAAAACCACATCTTTTTGTCCGGCGTAAGCAATAGCATCACGCACCCAATCACTATGCGTTGAGTAGCTTTTACCAAAACTTCCGTTTATAACTTTAGCTCCATTGTCAACAGCATAACGAATAGCTAAGGCAACATCTTTATCATATTCATCACCATTAGGTACGGTTCTTACACTCATTATTTCTACATTGTTTGCAACACCGTTTGCACCTTTTCCGTTATTACGTTCTGCAGCAATAATACCAGCAACGTGTGTTCCGTGGCTTTCAGTTTTCTTAACGGGTTTTACATTGCCATTACCATAATATTTTGTAGACATATCATCTGGGTTATCGCCAGTTACACGTCCTTTTAATTCTTTATTTAGGTTGTAGTTTAAACGGTCGTTAATACTTTCTAAACTACTTTCAATTTGTTTTACCGCATCAGCCATAGAATCCATACCATTGCTAAACATGTAATTTGCAATTTGTTGTGCTTGTGCTAAAGTTTCATCTTCGGTTTTAATAGCACTCACTTCTTTTTTAGTGTAGTCTTTTTTACCAAAATGCTTTGTTAAGGTTTCATCTGCAGTTTTAATTTGCTGAAATATTTGCTCATATTGTGTTTTTCTACCTAGCCATTTTTGATACTCTGTATCATACTCTGCCTTTGCATTAGCGTAATCTGGGTTACTGGTGTCTCCGCTTGCTAATATTCTAACAAATTCTAATTGTTCATTATAGCCATCACCTAAAAAATTCCATCCATGAACATCATCAACATAGCCATTATTATCATCGTCTTTTCCGTTATTTGGTATTTCTCCCTTATTGGTCCAGATAACGTCGTCTAAATCTTCATGATCGATATCAATTCCAGAATCAATTACGGCAACTATTACTTTTTTCCCTTTTTTGTTTTTAATAACTTCTGCATAAGCTTTATCAACACTCATTCCCGGAATGGTGTCTTTTACTAAATCTAAATGTCCCCAATTATGTTTTTCTGCTTCAGTTAGTTCAGAAACTTTTAATGGTGAGGTATCAATATTTTCAACAGGTGTTGATAAGATAGCCGCAGTTCCTCCACAGCCAGACATTAGGACTGCAATAAATGCAGACGTTGCTATTAATTTAATTGTTCTCATGGTATTATTTGAATTAGTCTATAAAAATTTTAAGAATATATCTTGCGCGGTGTAAACTTCTTTTAGTCTAACACCTTTTTCTGTTTGTTGTACGGTTATAATTTCGTTATGTGCATCGTGCTCTAAAAATAAATAGAAATTATGTTTTGCAGCCATATTTAGAAAGTTTTCTTTTTCATCTAGAGTCAATAATGGTCTAGTATCATATCCCATTACATAAGGAATTGGTAAATGCCCAACAGTTGGTAATAAGTCGGCCATAAAGGCTATAGTTTTATCTTGATATTTTATTAACGGAATCATTTGTTTATCGGTATGTCCATCTGCAAAAAAGATATCAAAGCCAAGGTTAGAATTTTTAAGTAAATTATTTTCTGGAAGTGCTGTAAATTTTAATTGACCACTTTCTTGCATTGGTAAGATGTTTTCTTTTAAAAATGATGCACTTTCCCGCCTGTTTGGCTCGGTTGCCCATTTCCAATGGTCTTGGTTACTCCAAAAATATGCATTTTTAAAAGCGGGTTCATAACCTGTTTTGTCTTTATTCCACTGTATACTGCCACCGCAATGATCAAAATGTAAATGCGTCATAAATACATCGGTAATATCGTCGCGATGAAAACCGAATGATTTAAGTGATTTATCTAAACTAAAATCACCCCAAAGATTATAATAGCCATAAAATTTATCTGACTGTTTATTACCCATACCATTATCGATTAATATGAGACGATTTCCATCTTCAATTAGTAAACATCGCGTAGCAATATCAATCATGTTGTTAGCATCTGCTGGGTTGGTACGGCTCCAAAGTGTTTTTGGTACAACACCAAACATGGCGCCACCATCAAGCTTTAAATTACCTGCATTTATAGGGTATAAATTCATAGAATTGTAAAATTAAGAAATCTATATTAAATCCTTTAAAATGTTAAGAATATATTAAGAAAAGATTTACAATGAAACTGTGTTTTTAAACAGTTTGAATGACTTGCTTTAAGCGTTTGCCAAAATCGTATAAAGCTTTAATTTCTTTAATACTAGCAAGTCGCTCTTTTCCAAAAATAAGAATAGCACTACCGTTAGATTCTACATGGTAATAGGGGTTACTTTCAAAGAAATGTGTTACATCATCATTAAAAAATTTGGCAATGCCAGCTTCATTTTCACCTTTTAAATAAAAGCGATTAGAAAAATCGTCATGATTTTCAATAGGAATATCTTTATACCCAGCAAAAGCAGAAACTTTTTCTAAAAAACCTTCTTTATCTAAAGTGAATTCTGGAATTCTTTGATCTAAATTAATATGAAGCATGGTTTTTCTACCCTCTTCTTTAGCTATAAATTCACCTTCGGAAAATTCTATATCAAATACTGTAATATCATTATCTTTTTGTGATAATTTATTGTAAATATGATTGATATGTTTGGTTGAGAAAAATGAAAAACTATTTAGAAATGAAACGTTTTTTTTCTTTTTAGGATAGTACTTTAAATCATAGTCTTCTGCCAAAGTTTCCATATTAGTTTGGCGCCTTGTTAAACTATTTTTAATAATGTTTGGTACTGGTAATAAGCGTCTTGAGGCAAATGGATGTTTTGTTTCTGTATCATGTAAATCTAAACCTACTACTCCAAAATGCCCTCCTCTTTTATCAAATAATTCTTGATAATTGTTAATGTTTTCTAATACGGTATCATCAACAAAATCACATAAAGAAAAATCTACTATAACATCTTGATTTTCAGGAATTGCATCTAAATGTTTTTTTAATCGGAAATAATTTAAAAAACTACAAAAGTGTTTTACACTAACGTAATAATTGTCTTTATTACCATGTTCTTTGTACATTAAAACATTTGGTTTTAATAAATTTCTAAAAAACAAACCGTAACCAAGATGCCTATTAATAATAACGTGAATAATAAATGTGGCCAATACACCCGCCAATATACCCGTAATTAATCCTATTTTTAAAGTAACAATAAGTGTAACAAAAAAGATAATAAGCTGTTCTTTACCTATAGAAAACATTTTAGTAATAACTTTAGGTGAAGCTAATTTATAGCCTGTATATACTAAAATAGCCATTAAAGCGGGGAGTGGAATACGTGTTAATTGTGTACTAAAAAACACAATAAATAAAACTAAAAATAGTGCATGAAAAAAGTTTGAAGACCTATTACTTGCTCCTTGATTAACATTTACCGAGCTACGTGCAATAACCGTTACAACATTTAAACCACCTAATAAACCACTACCAACGGTAGCTAAACCTAATGCTTTTAAATCTCTATTTACATTAGAGCGTCGTTTTTCTGGGTCTAATTTATCAACGGCTTTAATACTTAAAAGAGACTCTATACTCGAAATTAATGTTAATGCTAAAACACTACCAAAAAAGGAAAAACTCCAAATACCACTAAAGTTTGGTGTGGGTAAATCTGCAATAATTTCTTGAATACTTGGAATTCCAGAAACCATATATTCTGGAGCAATTGGGTTAGGTTCGTGTAGGCCTATTTCAAAATAATAACTAAACCCTATAGAAAGTATAACAATCCACATAGGTGCGGGTATAAGTTGCAAATATTTATTCCTAACTTTTGAATAAAAAAGCATAATTGTTAAACTTAAAATACCGGCTAACGCAGCAAATATTAGACCTTTATTTTCGTAATGGACTGCATCATTTATAGTAAATGGAATTTCTAAAAGATAATCAATAGTATCGCCTCTTTTAATTTTATGAGCCAGCATTATATGAAACTGTTTGCCCAAAATAATTAAACCAATGGCTGCAAGCATTCCTTGAATAGCAGAAGATGGGAAAAAATCTGCAAGTGCACCCATTCTAAAAAACCCAAGTAGTAAAAGTAAAATACCAGAACACATAATTGCTACATAAGCACCCTCTAGGCCTAAAGTAGTTATTGCTACTAAAAGTACCCCAACTAAACCATTTCCTGGCCCAACAATAGTAACATGGCTTCCTCCTAAAATAGAAACAGTTATACCACCAATTACAGCAGCAATAATACCTGCAATTGGAGGAGCATCACTAGCCATAGCTAGTCCTAGGCCTAATGGCAATGCTATAAGACTAACCACAAAACCAGAAAAGATATTTTTGGGTAAGGTTTTAAAAAAATCTTTTATATTATTTTTTTTTGGACTCATTGAAGGATTAACACATCGGTTGGTAATTCGGTTAAAATATGCTCTATATCGTGCGGAAATAACCGGTCCCAAAATGTCATTTTTGATGGGCTATTCATAACTAATAAATCTGCTCTAGTAATTTGAGCATAATGCCCTATGGAATATCCGCGTTTACCAAAAATAGGTTGCAATTTTATGGTTTTATTTTTAGTTAACTCTTCAGGTATATGAGTAATTATTTCTTTTACTCTTGAGTTTTCTCTAAGCTTTATTCGCTCTTTATTTATAGTTGCTAGTCTAAGAGATTTATCATCATCAACTTTTACATGAATTTCTTCTTCTTCTATTTCTTCAACAATAGTGATTTTATTAGATTTAAGCTGGTTTGCTACATAAAAAGCAGTAGTTATAGTTTGTTCTGTTTTAGGGTCTTTTAAGCCATTTACTACAATATGTTTGCAGGCCATACGCTCTACAGCAGGTTTAATTAATAATAAGATAGAGCATTTTGCTTTACGAGTAATTTTTCTAGCAATAGAACCTACATAGTATTTTAAAATCTTTTCTCTTTGAACAGCTCCAAGAATCAATAAGTCTATCTTTTTTTGTTCTGTGGTTGAAAGTATAACGTTAACAGGGTCGCCAGTTTTAAAAATAACTTCATAATCTAATTTATCTTTTTCAAAACTTTTTAGAATTATGCTTAACATGTTTGTTTTTTCTTCAGAAGGTTCTCCAACATGAATTAAAAACAATTTTGCGCCAAAAAAAACAGAAAGCCTTGCGGCCTCAAAAAGGTTTGCTTTTAAGTTTGGAGAATATGCTACTCCAATTCCAATACTTTTAAAAGGCTTTAAAGACAAAGGTTTTACTAATTTTGGTGTAAAAGTTGAAAGATAACATTTTTTAAAAACAATAAATCATGTGTTTTACTTAAATTAGTGTTTTTATAAAAAATAATTAGCCTATGTTAGAACTTGCAGGAATTATCATTTTAGGAATATTAGCACAATGGGTAGCTTGGAAATTTAAAATACCCGCAATTTTACCTTTAATTTTAATTGGTCTTTTGGTTGGTCCAATAGCTGCAGAGTTTTTAAGTGAAGATGGCTCTAAATGGATTGAACCTATTTGGAATGGAAAAAAAGGGTTGTTTCCAGGAGAAGGCTTGTATTACTTCGTTTCTTTAGCTATTAGTATTATTCTATTTGAAGGTGGTTTAACCTTAAAACGATCTGAAATTAAAAATGTTGGCCCTGTAATTACTAAGTTAATTACACTTGGCTCTGCAGTTACTTTTTTTGGAGCTGGGGTGCTTGCCCATTTTATTTTTGGTTTAAGCTGGCAATTATCATTCTTGTTTTCTGGATTAATAATTGTTACAGGCCCAACCGTAATTACACCAATTTTAAGAAATATTCCGCTTAAAAAAGATATTTCAACAGTATTAAAATGGGAAGGCATATTAATAGACCCAATTGGCGCTTTGGTTGCTGTATTAGTTTTTGAGTTTATAAGTGTAGAAGGTGATAGTGGTTTTACAAAAACAGCATTAATTGAGTTTGGAAAAATTATTCTTTTTGGAACTACTTTTGGATTTACATTTGCTCATGCATTGGCATTTGCTATTAATAAAAAATTAATTCCACACTATTTATTAAATGTAGTGTCTTTATCTACTGTTTTATTGGTTTTTGTTGAATCTGAAATTTTTGCTCACGAATCTGGATTATTAGCGGTTGTTGTTATGGGTATGGTTTTGGGTAATGGAAAACTTCAAAATTTAAAAGAATTACTCTATTTTAAAGAATCTTTAAGTGTTTTATTAATTTCAATATTATTCATTTTATTAGCTGCAAACATCAACATTGAAGATATGTTGCTGCTTTATACCTGGAAAACAGCATTTCTTTTTGCTGCTGTAGTATTTATTATAAGACCTGCTGCAGTTTTTTTAAGCACTATGGGTTCAAAATTAAAAACTAATGAAAAAGTATTTATTAGTTGGGTTGGTCCAAGAGGTATTGTTGCCGCTGGTATTGCATCTCTTTTTGGTAGTAAGCTTTTAAAACAAGGTGTTGAAGGTGCAGAGTATATTACACCTTTGGTTTTTATGATTGTGTTAGGTACTGTACTTTTAAACGCGACAACAGCAAGATTATTTGCAAAATTAGTGGGTGTATTTCTTAAAAAATCTGAAGGTATTTTAATCGTAGGCGCATCAAAAGTTTCAAGATTACTTGGACATTATCTTGTAACTCACGGAAGACATGTGGTTCTTATAGATAGTAATGAAAAGAATATTGAAAAAGCTAAAGAATTAGGTTTAGAGGCAATTAGTACAAATATTTATTCTGATACTTTAATGGACAATATTGAGCTTAGTGATGTGGGTTACATTATGGCATTAACAGGAAATCCGGATATAAATAAATATGCTATTGATAAATTTAGTAAGCAATTTGGTGAAAATGGTTCATATAGATTAGTAACCACCCAAGAAATGTTAGATGATACTAACAACCCTAAAGAAGGTTTGTTTTCTCACAAGGATGATTATAGCGCTTTATTAGAGTTAACCAGAGCTTATCCATCGATTCAAGAAATTGATTTAGAAGATAAAAAACATTATGATAAGCTTATTACAATATCAAATGATGACCCAGAGATTATTCCTTTATTTGTGAAGGATAATGAAGGTGAATTTCACATTATCTCCTCCTATAATTTAGAAATTGAAAACATAGAAGCTGGGTATAAACTAGTGTATTTAGGAAAACCGTTTGATGTTGAGGAAGTTCCAACTGTAGATAATAAATAATAAAATACGTGTAATAAAGATTTTATTTTTAGTTCAATAAAAAAGCCTTTCTTCTAAAAGAAAGGCTTTTTTTAATTTAATTTTAAGGTTGTTTTTACCCTATAATGTGAAGTTCTGTAAACTCTTTAGTAAGAGTTAATGTATTTTCTCCATTAAGTTTTAAGTCTTTTAGTGGTATTACTACATTATCAACCTCAACCTCAGATATTTTAAATGGTAAGCCGTGTAAACTTAATTTAAATGTTTTATAAGTTGTTGTATACTTACCAGATTTATGCTGCTGAATAATTAATTCGTTTTTCTTACCAGATAACTTAAAGTCTCTTAGACTAAACCTTCCTTTAATATAGTCATAACCATCAGTAGCATCTTCATAAACTTGAGAGGTTTCTTTTCCTTCTTTATAATACACATCAAGTATCAATTCATCAATCGTTTTTTCACCTACATATTGCTGAATTGGGTATTTTGGTATAATAGCACCTTCTTTTACAAAAATTGGCATACTATCTAAATCGGCATCAACCCATTGTTCGGTTCCTCCTTTAATTATTTCATCAGTCCAGAAGTTATACCATTTACCAATAGGGAAATATAAACGTCTTCCTTTTTGGTTTGGTCCTGTTATTGGGCAAGCTAGTATTTTTTCACCAAAAACAAATTCATCATTTCTATAATGTGTTTGTGGATCGTGTTGATCATACAAAACAAGAGATTTTAAAATTGGAACACCCTCTTCGGCATATCTCCAAAATGCTGTATATAAATATGGTAGTAATTGATAACGTAATTCAATAAACTTTCTAACCACATCTGTAATGGTGGTTCCAAAAGCCCATGGTTCTTGATCGCCGTGGTCTCCAGATGAGTGTGTTCTACAAAATGGGTGGAAAATACCTAATTGAATCCAACGGGCATATAATTCACCATTTGGTTGTTCTGCAAATCCCCCAATATCAGAGCCAATAAATGAAAAACCAGACATACACATACGTTGTGCTTGTAAGTTTGCAATGGTTAAGTGGTCCCAGGTTGCAACATTATCGCCTGTCCAACTTGATGTATATCTCTGTGTACCAGAATAAGCAGCTCTAGTAATTACAAAAGGTCTTTTTGGATATGAGAACTTTTTTAAACCTTGATAAGTAGCTCGAGCCATTTGCATACCATAAACGTTGTGTGCTTTTCTATGGCTACAATGGTTTCCGTCGTAATCATGTCTTACATCATCTGGGAAAGTTTTTCCAGGAACATCCATTACTGCAGGTTCGTTCATGTCATTCCAAACACCTTTAACCCCTATATCTTCAACAAGTTCTTGAAATAAATTTGACCACCAATCTCTAACTTCAGGATTTGTAAAATCTGGGAAATAACACTCCCCGGGCCAAACTTTACCTTTCATATAAGGACCATCAGCACGTTTACAGAAATAATCTTTTTCAAGACCTTCTCTAAATACAGAATAATCCATATCTATTTTAATCCCCGGGTCTATAATAACAATAGTTTTAAAACCATCATCAGCTAATTCCTTAACCATACGTTTTGGATCTGGAAAATACTCTTCACTCCAAGTAAAGCATCTAAAACCTTCCATATAATCGATATCTAAATAAATAGCATCACAAGGAATTTGTAATTCTCTAAACTTAGCTGTAATTTCTTTTACGTTAGATTCTGGATAATAGCTCCATTTACATTGGTGGTAACCTAAGGTCCAAAGAGCAGGCATTTCATGAGGTTTACCAGTTAAATCTGTATAGTTTGCAACAACATCAGACATTTCTGGACCATAAATAAAATAGTAGTTCATTTCACCACCTTGTGCCCAAAAACTTGTAATATTTCTACGTTCGTTACAAAAATCAAAAAACGATCTAAATGTATTATCAAAAAATATTCCGTAAGATTTTTTATTGTGTAATCCTGTATAAAACGGTATCGTTTTGTATATAGGGTCGGTATCTCTTCCATATGCATAAGAATCTGTTACCCAATTTTCAAAACGCTTTCCTTTTAAATTATTATCAACAGGTTTATCTCCTAAACCATAATAACTTTCACCTGGTTGAGCGGTCTTAGACATTTTTACAATATCTCCACCAAACTGGTAACTTTCTTCCCAATGAAAACCAAGTTCATCTTCACATATTAAAGATTTATCCTTAGCATCATAAATAGAAGTACGTAAATCTAATTTAGAAATGTGACAAATTAGCTTTGCTGTAGTAATAATATAATTTTGATCATTTTCGGTAACTTCAAGGTGATTATACCCTCTGCTAGCATATTTTGTTATAGCATAAGAAAAATCATTTTCAAAAATACCTGTTGTAGTAAACCTAAAACGAAGGATGCTATCTCTACGCACAGTAACTTCTAAAACTACTCCGTTTGCTGTAGTAAAAGATAGTACATTAAGATTCTTTTCGTATGAAACTATTTTGGATGGAAATAAGTTTCCTTTATATTCTAATTCTGTATTTAATATCATAAAATGATGTAATCAATATTAATAGACGAAAATACTAAAATTAAAAGACCTTGGATATCACTTTTTATTAAAAAATCGCAATAAATTTTGAATAAAACCAAATAATAACTTGTTAAATTGTGGATAATTTAAAGGTTTGTAAAACAGCCGTTTTTTATTACCTTATACAGACTTAGTTTTTGTCTTAAAACATTGATATAAATTAGTTTAAGCTTTTGTGTGATTTTTTTAAATAACAGATGTAATAAATATAAAAAAACACCAGTTAGTCAATAAATATTGAAGCTAACTGGTGTTTTTTACTTTTAAGGTGTTTTTAATTTTATTTAAATTTAAAAATGGTAACCGCTAGTGGTGGTAATGTAATTTCTGCTGAATAGTCTTTACCATTCCATGGGTCTTTTTTAATAGTAATTTGTTTTTTGTTAGTAATTCCACTACCTCCAAATTCTTGGGCATCACTATTAAATATCTCAAGAAGTTTACCCTTTGTTGTGACACCTATTTTATATCCTTTTCTTACTGTAGGTGTTAAATTACAGACTACAACTACGTTTTCATCTTCCTTATAACCTTTTCGTATATAAGAAATTACACAATTTTCATGGTCGTCGTAACTTATCCATTCAAAACCTTCTCCACTAAAACCTTTTTCATAAAGAGCGGGCGTATTTTTATAAATTGCATTTAAAGATTTATAATAGTTTTGCATGTCTTTATGAGGCTTAAATTCTAACAAATTCCAATCTAAGCTTTCTTGAAAATTCCATTCGTTATACTGCCCAAATTCACTTCCCATAAATAATAGCTTGGTTCCTGGGTGTGTAAACATATAACCGTATAATAAACGAAGATTAGCAAAACGTTGCCACTCATCACCCGGCATTCTTCCTAAAATAGAATTTTTCCCATAAACGACTTCATCATGTGATAAAGGCAGCATAAAGTTTTCGGTAAATGCATAGGCTAAACTAAAAGTAATATCATTTTGATGATATTTCCTATAAACAGGGTCTTTTGCAAAATACTCTAAAGTGTCGTGCATCCAACCCATCATCCATTTCATTCCAAAACCTAAACCACCTTCAAAAGTAGGTTTAGATACCATTGGAAATGCAGTAGATTCTTCTGCAATGGTCTGAACGTCTGGAAAAGAGGCATAAATCTCTTCATTTAATTCTTTAAGAAAGCTTATAACGGCTAAGTTTTCTCTTCCGCCATAAATATTTGGTTCCCATTCGCCATCTTCTCTTGAGTAATCTAAGAATAGCATAGACGCTACGGCATCTACACGCAAGCCATCAGCATGATATTGATCCATCCAAAAAACAGCATTACTAATCAAGAATGAACGTACTTCATTTCGTTCATAATTAAAAATTAAACTTTTCCAATCTTGGTGATATCCTTTGCGTTTATCTGGGTGCTCGTATAAGTGCGAACCATCAAAAAAGCCTAATCCATGAGCATCTTCTGGAAAATGTGATGGTACCCAATCTAAAATTATTCCTATTCCAGCTTGATGTAGTTTATCTACTAAATATTTAAATTCTTCAGGATATCCAAAACGCGACGTAGGTGCAAAATAGCCAGTTATTTGATAACCCCACGATGGGTCGTATGGAAATTCCATAATAGGCATAAGCTCTACATGTGTAAAATTCATGTCGCTTACATAGTTTACCAGATCATCAGCTAATTCGTAATATGATAAAAAACGATCTTCTTCTAAATGTCTTTTCCAAGATCCTAAATGGACTTCGTAAACAGAATAAGGAGCATCTATAGCGTTATTCTTTTTACGTGTTTTCATCCAGTCTTTGTCTTTCCACTTATAATTATCATCCCATACTATAGATGCAGTATTTGGGTTGTGTTCAAAGCGTCTAGCATAAGGATCTGCTTTTTCTGTTTTAATATCGTTATTATGACTTTGTATTTTGTATTTGTAAGTAGCACCTTTTCCAATTAAAGGAATAAAACCTTCCCAAATACCACTCGAATCCCAACGCACATTAAGTTGGTGTTCGCCTTCCATCCAATAATTAAAGTCTCCAACTACAGAAACTTGCTTAGCTGTTGGTGCCCAAACGGCAAAATATACACCGTCAATACCGTCAACAGTTACAAGATGTGAACCAAATTTTTCATATAGTCTAAAATGCTTTCCAGCTTTAAAAAGGTTAATATCAAACTCGGTAAATAAACTGTGAACTTTTACTTGTGCCATAAATTAATGATTTATAATATTAGATATTCCTTTTAAAGGAATGACTGCCCATTGCGGACGAGAGTTGAGCTCGTAACCCAACTCGTAAACTGCTTTTTCTAATAAGCAGTATTTTAATATAAATATACGTTCTTGATTGTATCCTAAATTTAAATTTGCATTTTGAGTTTCTGTAACATAGGTACCCAAAAATAAACCTGTAATATATCTATACAAAACCTCAGAGGCTTGAAATAAAGATTCTTGTGTTGCTTTATAATGCGTTTTGCTATTATTAAAAACTGTGGCGTAAATGGCATAATGAAAAGACCTAAATAAACCAGCAACATCTTTTAAAGGCGGCTGCTTTACTTTTCTATCTCGTATAGTGCTTTCTGGTTCACCTTCAAAATCAAGAATGTAATAGTCATTATCTTTTACTAAAACTTGGCCTAAATGATAATCGCCATGAACTCTTATGCGTTCGCCTTTCAGTTTTGTCCAATCAAAGTCTACAAAACGTTTTCGTATAGTGTTTTTGTTTTCAAGAAGCTCTTTTGCTAATATTAATGCTAATCCGTCTAATTTATCTAAGCTATTTTCAATAATATTTAGCCTATTTTGAAACTGATAAAGCATTTTGTTTTTTAACCATACTGTGTAGTCACCATTGTAATGTTCTGGTGTAAAAGCTGTTTCTTCAAACTCTGAACCTAATGCTATATGCATTTCTGCAGTACGTTTTGCTAACGTTTTAACTTGATTAAATAAATTTAATCCAGCCCAATCTATAATTTGAGGTGGAATGTTTTCAATAGTTAAGCGCTGATATAATGCAGTATTTGGCAAGTTTTCAATGCTTATCTTTTTTTGCTCTAAATTTAAAAATACTTTGTGTAATTCTTTTAGCATATAATCCCAAGCATCACCTTCGTTAGGAATCATTTCTTGCATCAAACCTATGGTAATATTTGTGTTTTCTGAATCTACTAAATTAATACTCCCTAAATATGAAGGGGTGTTTTTAAATTCTTTTTTTTCAGAGAGAAAACGACTCATTTCATAGTCTGGGTTTTTATCCCCAAAAATGCGTCTAAAAAACTTTAATACATATTTTTCGTTATAGACAATAGAAGTATTGCTTTGCTCTAAACCCATGAACCTTGACGACTCATAAATTACATTATTAAACAAATGGCTTTTATGATATTGTACTTTTGTAGTGTCTTTTGGGGTTGCAGTTGCAATACGTTCAAAAACTAATTTTCTGAATGATTCTAAATTTATTGCATCAATAATATAGCCTTTTTGATTATTGATGCTAATAGGTAAAATTCTGTCTTTTTTTGCAAAATTTTCATCTGTTACAAAAGCTATTGGTAAAAAATAATGTTGATAAAAGGCTTCGACAAAATCAACTTCTAGTATAAGGCCAAAATAAACTTCACCATGTTGTTGAATTCTAAAATATTCAGCTAGTTCAATGTATTTTAATTGACTTGACTTGCCACCATACCAGCGTTGTTTAATAATGTAGGCCTCTAATACCTCAGAAAGAAACGTTTTAACAAACGCTTGATTTTCTAGTAAAACTTCCCAGGAGTCATTTGACTCAAAAAGGGGATTTACTGATGATATTGAGGCTTCTTCAGTCATAAATTATTTGTTAATCTTGAAGATGTGAAATGGCATAGTTGGATGTAATTCCACATAACACCATTCGCTATTCCAATTGTATCGACTATCAGTTATTAAATCATGCATTTCAAGATTATGTCCATGATATACCCCAATTTCATGAAGTGGAACCTGAACAGTACCTTGTTGTGAATTATTATCATCTAAACTTATAATAACAAATATTTGATTTGTTCTGTCATCATTCCATTTATAAAATGCTAATAAATTATCGTTTCCTATGTGGCAGAATTTAATATTATTAGTTTGTTGAAGTGCAGGATTATTGTGTCTTATATAATTTATTTTTGCAATAATAGTTGTGAGTTTATTTTGGATTTCCCAATTATAATGAGTGATTTGGAATTTTTCTGAATTTAAATACTCTTCCTTTCCTAGTAAAGAATTAGATAGCATATATTCAAAAACAGGCCCATAAATACCTATACTTGAGCTTAAGGTTGCAGCAAGTGCATATCTTTGAATATGCTTAGATTCATTGGCGCCTTGTAAATGATATGGGTTTATGTCTGGCGTGTTTGGCCAGAAATTAGGTTGCATATATTCCTTTAACTCAGATTTAGTTAATTCTTCAACATATTCAATAAGTTCATGCTTGTTTTCTCGCCAAGTAAAATATGTGTATGACTGCGTATAGCCTTGTTTTGCTAATTGCTGCATCACTTTAGGTGCGGTAAAAGCTTCTGCTAAAAATATAACATCTGGATGTTTGGCTTTTACTTGGTTAATTATCCAATTCCAGAAATAGAATGGTTTTGTATGTGGATTATCTACTCTAAAAATTTGTATACCACAATCAATCCAATGCATTAAAATATCTAGGCATTCTTGCCATAGGTTTTTATAGTCTTCACTTTCCCAATAAATAGGAAGTATATCTTGATACTTTTTAGGTGGATTTTCTGCATATTGTACCGTGCCATCTGGTCGCCATTTAAACCACGATGGATGGTCTTTTACCCAAGGATGGTCTGGTGCAGCTTGTAAAGCATAATCCATAGCGATTTCAATATTGTTTTCTTTTGCTTTTTGGATTAAAGATTTAAAATCATCGAGCGTACCTAGTTGTGGGTGAATGTCTTTATGACCTCCATGTTGAGAGCCCACACCCCAAGTTGAACCAACATCGCCCTCATGAGCTTCGGTAGTATTGTTTTTTCCTTTTCGGTTTACTTCGCCAATTGGATGAATTGGTGGTAAGTATACCACATCGAATCCCATGTTTTTAACCCTAGGAAGCAAACGTTCGCAGTCTTTAAAAGTACCATGAACTCCTGGATGCTCTGATGCAGAACGCGGAAAAAACTCGTACCAAGTACTAAACCTAGCTTTTTTTCTGTCCACATAAACCCTGTATTCTTTTGTGTTATTATCAAGTATTTTTGTTGGGTTGTTAAAGAATATTTGATATAATTTATCGGCTGTAGCTTCTGTAATAGCTTCACCATAGTCATCTTCATTTTTAAATAATTTATAAAGATGTTCTAGGTATGCCTTATCGGTAGCATTTACTTTATCTAAAAGAGCTTCAATATATTCGGCGCCTTCAAGTAATTCAGAAGCAACATATTGGCCATCATTAATTTTTCTAATTAAACCATAACGCCAATTAAGGGCATAATCTACCCAAGCTTGTACTTTATATGTAAAAAAGCCTTGTTTGTTTACAGTAAATGAAGCTTGCCATTCGTCATTAGATGACAATGTCATTCTTGTTTCTTTCCAAACTTTACCATTTTCGTGTTTATATAGAATTGATGCACCCAAAACATCATGACCATCGGCCATGATATGGGCCTCTACATTAACAATTTCGTTAACTACACGTTTTATATAAAACTTGCCACAATTTACACTTGGTGAAATGTGGTCTATTACAACTCTTCTTTGGTCTTGCATTTTGATTAATTATAATAAGAAAAATAAAAGGTTAATTATATTACTGTGCCTTTTGGTATGGTAACACCATGTTTAATAACTACAATACCATCTCTAATACAATATGTTTCGGTTTCTGTATCTTCTAAATGTTTACCTCCATTTATTCTAACATCGTCACCAATACGGCAATTTTTATCGAGGATACAGTTTTTTATAAAGCATCGTTCGCCAATACCCATTAAATTTTCAATTTTATTGCTTTGCATATCTTCTAGCGATTCGTAATAATCTGCTCCCATCATATAAGTGTTTATAATGGTTGACTCTTTACCAATTCTAGAACGGATGCCTATTACTGATTTTTCAATTTTAGCAGCACCTATAATACAACCTTCTGATACCACAGCTTTGTCTAGAGCTGTACCAGCAATTTTAGTTGTAGGTAACATTCTTGCGTGTGTGTATATGCGTTTATCTCTATTATATAAATCGAACTTAGGAATATCATCTGTTAATCCTAAATTAGCTTCAAAAAAGGATTCTATAGTTCCAATATCAGTCCAATAACCTTCGTATTGATAGCTTAATGTTTTGTGTTTATCGATAGCCTGTGGTATAATTTCTTTCCCAAAATCGTTAGTATCTGGGTTTTTCATTAAGTCTACTAGCAAATCTCTATTAAATACATAAATACCCATGGAGGCTAGATAATTACGTCCTTGCGATTTCATGTCGTCACTTACTTCCGATGTCCAATCCGGTAATAAGCTAGCGTCTGGTTTTTCTATAAAAGAGGTGATTGTACTTTCGTCATTGGCTTTAAGGATACCAAAGCCCGTAGCGTCTTTAGCGGTTACAGGAATGGTTGCGATAGTGATTTCGGAGCCACTTTTTTCATGAGCTTCAATCATTTTATCATAATCCATTTGGTATAATTGATCACCAGATAGTATTAAAGCATATTCAAAATCATGTTGTAAAAAATGATGCATACTTTGTCTTACTGCATCTGCAGTTCCTTGAAACCACGTTTTACTTTCTGGCGTTTGTTCTGCCGCAAGTACATCAACAAAAGCACTACTAAAAAAACTAAAATGATAGGTGTTTTTAATGTGTTTGTTCAATCCGGCAGAATTGAATTGTGTTAACACAAAAATTCGCTTGATATCTGCATTAATACAGTTAGAAATAGGAATATCTACCAATCTGTACTTACCTGCAATTGATACTGCTGGTTTAGATCGTCGGTCTGTTAGAGGATATAGTCTAGAACCTTGTCCACCTCCTAGTACAATGGATAAAACTTTATTATTAATCATATCTTTTGGATTTTTAGTTAGTTACATTTATTTATACTAGTGTTTTATATAATTCTTCTACTTGTTTTGCAATGGCAATCCAATCAAAATAATCTTCAACACGTTTCCTTCCTTTTTTTGCCATAGTTTCTCTTAGCGTTTTATCACTAATTACTTTATTTATTCCGTTGGCTAAATCTCTTGAAAATTTATCAGGGTTAATAGGCTCAAAAGGGGCTTCGGTTTGTTGTTCTAGCGGAATAAGTAATCCAGTTTCACCATGAACAACCACTTCTTTAATACCACCAACAGCACTCGCAACAACTGCTGTGTTACATGCCATGGCTTCAATGTTTATAATACCGAAAGGTTCGTAAATAGAAGGGCAGCAAAATACATCGGCATGCGAGTATAATTGTATAATTTCTTCTTTAGTTACCATCTTATCAATCCAAATAACATTGTTACGTGTTTTTTGAACTTCACTAACCGCATCTTCCATTTCTTTACCAATTTCTGGAGTATCTGGAGCACCAGCACAAAGTACAATTTGCGTATCTGGATCAATATATTTTATAGCATTTACCAAATGAATTATACCTTTTTGACGAGTAATTCTACCAACAAAAAGCACATAAGGTTTCGATTTATCTACACCATATTCATCTAAAGTTGAAGTTTCAGGTGTTGTAACATATTGTTGAAGGTTTATGCCATTATAAATAACATGAACCTTATTTTCGTCTACATTAAAATGTTTTAAAACATCCTCTTTTGTTTCTTCAGATACTGCAATAAGTGCATCGGCCATTTCAATAGCTGTTTTTTCAACCCATGAAGAAGCGTCATAACCTCTACCTAATTGTTCACGTTTCCATGGTCTCAAAGGCTCTAAAGAGTGTGTAGTTATAACTAATGGTGTACCGTAACATAATTTTGCAACAATTCCGGCAAAATGTGCATACCAAGTATGGCAATGCACAACATCTGCATCAATAGGGTCTGCATTCATTTGAATACAAGTACTCAAGGTTTTAAATACCGATTTTAATTTATCATCAGCTTTATCAAAAGCATCATTATCAAAAGGAAATCCTTTAACGGTTAAATTACCAGATTTACTATCTTGGTCTCCAAAGCACCTTACGTCCATTTCAATTAATTTAGCCAACTCATCTGCTAAATATTCAACATGTACTCCTGCGCCACCATAAACGTATGGCGGAAATTCTCTAGTGTAAAAAAGTGCTTTCATAAATTAATAATATATATCGTATTTATTGTTAAAAATCTATTTCTAAAAACATAATAATCAACATTTTAATGAGGCTTGTGTCTTAATTATTTATAAATCTATTTTAAAAAATTAAGAGATAAAATTAAATGTAATATTTTATTAATTGTTAATAACTTTTAATTAATAAAAATATATAAATAAAATTGATGATATCAATAATAGTGTAGGATTAAGTGAGATTTGATTAGTTTAGTTGAATAGTTTTTTAATGTGTTATAAACATACAAAAATTATTCTTAAAAAATTTGAAGTCATTTATTTTTATGAAAAAAAAGGCAGAATTCTAATTAAAAGAGATTATCAATAAAAAAAACATGTAAAAGTTCAATTTTGGTTTTAATCATGCAATTAAAACAAACCTTGGTATATAATTATTAAAGAATTACTCTTCTAATCATTTATGATTATTACAAAAATATACGCTTTGTAAGCGGTCTTAATTAAACCTCTTTTTAATTTTTTTATAAATAGTGAGTTTAAGTTTATCAATAAAAAAGTAGTATTCAACTTTATTTTAGCCTAATTCATCAGAAACTGTTTTATTAAATAAGGTCTTCGGTATACATTTATCTTGTCAATTTTAAAACAAGTAGTTATGAATGTATTAATCAAAATTATTATAGTTTTTCTTTTAGGAGTTGTTACTCTAAGTGCACAAAATCAAGTTTCAGGAAAAATTTTAGAAAACAATCAGCCTCTAGAGTTTGCTAATGTTATACTCTATGAAGAGGCATCTAAAGAGGTTTTTATAGGTGTAATATCTGATGAAAAAGGAGATTATATTTTTAATAACGTAGTAAATGGAAATTATTATTTGGAAGTATCTATGTTGGGTTTTAAAACTAAAAAGTCTGAAATATTTAAGCTTGAGGCAAATAAAAAATTAGATTTTAATTTAACTGAAGAGCATCAAAATTTAGATGAAGTTGTAATTAAAAGTAAGCGCCCTTTAATTAGGCAAACCGCAGAAAAGTTAATTGTAGATTTAGAAAAGTCTGAAATGATAAATTCTAATCTTCAAGATGTTATGAAAGGTGTTCCAGGAATTTTAGTAACCAATAATGGTATAAGCTATGCCGGGCAAAGTAACATTAGAATCCTTATTAATGGAAAAACTACCGATTATATGGATATGGAGACGTTGCTTCGAGATATGCCTGCTGATAATATTGCTAGAGTAGAATTGGTTGAACAGCCAGGAGCAGAATTTGATGCCGAGGGTTCTGGGCCCATTATAAATATTATATTAAAGAAAAATGTAAAATTAGGCACACACGGAAACTTTATGGGGTGGTTTGGTGAAGATGAAGGTTTAGAATATGGCACGAGTGCATCGATAGCGAGTTACAAAAACAAATTAAATTGGCAAGCAAGCGCAGGGTATTCTGCACCTACATGGCGAGAAGATTTATTTATTAAAAGAACCGTTAGAAATGAAACCTATAACCAAGCTACTATTGAGCCTTACGACCCTAAAAGTATTAGAGCGAGTGCTAGTATTGATTACTATTTAAATGACGACCACTCAATAGGCATTGCCGTAAGAAAAAATTCAACAGATTCAGATAGGGATTCTAGAAGTTCTAATTTAATTACAACACCAACTACAACAGATAGATTATTATCTAAAAACAGCTTTAACAGAGACCAAGAGGTTTTTAATATAAACCCTTACTACGAGTTTAAGAACAAAGCACATAATCTTACTGCCGATTTTAATTTTGTAGATTATAAAAATGATAATACGAATACTATTTCATCGCTTCCAGAAAGTACTATTGCATATACAAACCAGCGCTATTTACAAAATGCTAAATACCAAATTAAAACTTATAAAGCAGATTATTCTAGACTATACTCAGATGATTTTAAGCTAAGTTTTGGCGCTAAATATTCTCAAGTAAATACAGATAGTGATTTAAAATCATTTAATGAAAATAATAGTGGTGGTTTTAATTTTGATGAAAATGCTAGTAATAGATTTTTGGTAGATGAAACTATATTTGCACTTTATTCAAAAATAAACTTAACCAAAGGAAAGTGGTCGTTCTCTGGAGGACTTCGATTTGAAGATAGTAACACTCAAGGGACTTCAAGCAGTAATAATGAAACCCGAAAACGTGAAATTTCTAAACTTTTTCCTAGTGCGTCAATTAGCCGAAAAATAAATGATAATTTAGGTGCAAGTGTGTCTTACAGTTACCGCATTCGTCGTCCTAATTACAATACTTTAAATTCGTTTGTTACCTATTATGATCCTTTATCTTCTGATGTTGGAAATGAAAATTTAAAACCATCTTTTACAAATAGATATCAATTTAACTTAACTTTTGATGGTCAACCATTTTTTACCATAGGCTATAATAAAACCAAAGATGCTATGTTTCAATATGTTTCTCAAGACGATGATACAGCTCAAATTGAGCGTACAACTATTAACCTTAACGAAAGTAAAAACTGGAATTTTAGATTATTTGGCCCATTAAGCTTTATAAAAGGGGTAAATGGTTATACGGGATTTATTGTAAATTATAATAAATTTGAATCTAACCCAAATAATTTAAATTTACAAAAATGGAGTTTAATGTGGTTTACACAAGCTAATTACGAACTTCCATGGGAAATTAACGCAGAATTAAATGGAAATTACGGAACAGGAGCTTTAGAGGGAGGTATTGATGCAGAGTGGTTTGCAGGGTTAGGTTTTTCGTTTAGTAAAAAGTTTTTAGATGATAAACTAAAAGTTAATTTAGGATTTAATAAAATGTTAAACAGAGGTTTTGTAGGTGTTATTGATTATAACAACCTATTTGCCGAAGTAGAAAGCAATCAATCTAGGCAAAACATTCAGTTAAGATTATCTTATAGTTTTGGTTCTAAATTTGGTAAAAAGAAAAGCAGACGTAATGCATCCCAAGATGAAGAAAACAGAATTAATGACAATAATTAATAAGTTTATCTAATTATGAATACGAAACTTAATATATCAGATTTTATAATATTAGGAATCTACTTTTGTATTTCCTTTATTATTCAAGGTATAGATTATTATGATAGAGGTGCCTTATTGAGAGAGTATTTCTTCGATTTCACTATCGAGTTAATTTGCGTTTGTAGTTTAATTCTATTATTTATTTACTGGTTAATTCCAAAATTTGTAATGGAAAAAAAATACGTTCTATTTTTTGTTTTGGCTATATTGTTAATGGTTTCTATTTCGGCAGTAGATTACACAATTGGCTTTTGGTCTGGAGATAACGATTGGAGTAAATACCCTAAAGGTTTAAGCTTTATTTTATTAATGATTAATATAAGTTCACAACAAATGGCTTTTCCTTTTGCCTTGTTGTTAACCAAGAAATTTTACGAAGGACAGAATGAATTTTTAAAAATTGAAAAACAGCAAAAAGAAAACGAGTTAAAATTATTACGCTCTCAAATAGATCCGCATTTTCTGTTTAATAATCTAAATACTCTAGATTCTTTAATTGATAGTAATACCGAAAAAGCAAAAGAATACATTAATAGGCTATCCTTAATTTATCGCTATTTAATAAAAACAAAAGATGCTGAGGTTATGGAACTTGCTGAAGAATTACAGCTTGCCGAAAATTATATGTTTTTAATAAAAACACGCTTTCAAGACGATTACGATTTTAAAATAGATAACAAGACAACCCTAGAAGACAAATTTATTCCAACCGGAGCGCTTCAAGCATTATTAGAAAATGTTGTAAAACACAATAAACCAATTAAAGGTATTGCTATAAAAACAATTATTTCAATTGATGAAGACCAACTTAAGGTTAGTAATACAAAATCCAATATTAAACCTAAAAACGAATCATTTGGTACAGGATTAGAGAATTTAAAAGCCCGTTATAAATTATTATCAGATAAAGAAGTTGTAGTTATTAATACCGAGCAAGAATTCAAAATATCCATTCCAATTATTAAATTAATAGAAGAAAACTAAAACAATGAATATTCTAATTCTAGAAGACGAAATTCCAGCATATCAAAAATTAGTATCCTTTGTAAACGATTATTTTCAAGATAATATACCACACCATTGGGCGCGTTCAATAGCAGAGGGTAAAGCCTTTTTACAAAAAAACACTTACGATTTTATTTTGTCAGACATTCAATTGTTAGACGGCATGTCGTTCGATTTATACAACGATATTTCTATAAATATTCCCATTATTTTTTGTTCTGCTCATGACGAATATTTGTTTCAAGCCTTTAACACCAATGGTATTGCCTACATTTTAAAACCATACACTCAAACCGATTTTAAAAAAGCCATGGAAAAATACCAATCGCTGTTTAAAAAAGGTAACTATAATATATTAAACAAAACTACCATTACAGAGCTTAAATCGGCTTTAAAAGAAGAACACACCAATTATAAAAAGCGTTTTGTAATTAAAAAAGCAACGGGCATTCAATTACTAAATGTCTCGGAAATTAGTAAAATAGAGGCTTCTGGCGATTTTTGTATTGCTACAGATATTAAAGGAAAAAGACATACCATTTCTCAAAATTTGGGAAGTATTCATCAACAATTACATCCCAATAAATTCTTTAAAATTAACCGAAGCGAAATTATTTGTATCGATGCTATAGATAATATTGAAAGTCATTTTAAAAACCGTTTACTCATTACCATAAAAGGTATAAAAGACAAGGCAATGACTAGCTCATCTACAACCTCAGATTTTAGAAAGTGGCTAGAACAATAGTTTTTAGGGCGTTACCACAAGGGTCGGGCTTTACGTTACAAGTCCTCACTCGTGCCTCGCTGTGGGCTTTTCTCTGCAATCCCTAACGCAAGTTATCCGCTAAAGTTAAGTAGTTAATCATTCAACTTCAATACCGCCATAAACGCTTGTTGAGGTATTTCTACATTACCAACTTGGCGCATACGTTTTTTACCTTTTTTCTGTTTTTCAAGAAGTTTACGTTTTCGCGAAATATCACCACCATAACACTTAGCAGTAACATCCTTACGAAGTGCTTTAATAGTTTCTCTAGAAATAATTTTGGCACCAATTGCTGCTTGAATTGGTATATCAAATTGCTGACGCGGAATTAATTCTTTAAGCTTTTCACACATCTTTTTACCAATATTTTGAGCATTATCGGCATGAATTAATGCAGAAAGCGCATCAACTGTTTGGCCATTCAATAAAATATCTAAACGTACCAGTTTTGATACTTTCATACCAATTGGATGATAATCAAAAGAAGCATATCCTTTGGAAACTGTTTTTAATCTATCATAAAAATCAAATACAATTTCAGCCAAAGGCATTTCAAAAGTTAATTCAACTCGCTCAGTAGTTAAATAGGTTTGATTAATAATTTGTCCGCGCTTTTCAATACAAAGAGACATAACATTACCAACAAAATCTGCTTTGGTAATAATAGTTGCTTTTATAAAAGGCTCTTCAACACGATTTACAGTTGATGGTTCTGGTAAATCAGAAGGGTTATTTACAATAAAGGCCTCATCTGGCTCTTTATTGGTGTAAGCATGATAAGATACATTGGGAACCGTAGTAATTACAGTCATATCAAACTCACGCTCTAAACGTTCTTGAATAATTTCCATGTGTAGCATTCCTAAAAACCCACAACGAAAGCCAAAACCTAACGCAGCAGAACTTTCTGGCTGAAATACTAAGGATGCATCGTTTAATTGCAACTTCTCCATAGAGGCACGAAGCTCTTCATAATCTTCTGTATCAACAGGGTAAATACCAGCAAATACCATAGGTTTTACATCTTCAAAACCTTCAACAATATTAGTTGTAGGTTTTGCAAAATCTGTAATAGTATCACCTACTTTTACCTCTTTAGCCGTTTTAATACCGGTAATTAAGTAACCAACATCACCGGTTTTTACGCTTTGCTTTGCTACCTGAGTTAGTTTTAAGGTTCCAACTTCATCGGCGTAATAATCTTTATCAGTAGCAACAAATTTTATATGTTGTCCTTTTTTAATTTCGCCGTTAAAAACTCTAAAATAAGTTTCTATACCTCTAAAGGTGTTGTACACCGAATCGAAAATTAAAGCTTGTAATGGTGCGTTTGGATCTCCTTTAGGAGCAGGAACACGTTTTATAATAGCTTCCAGTATATTATCAACCCCAAAACCTGTTTTTCCACTAGCATGAATAACTTCTTCTGGTTCGCAACCTAATAAATCTACAATATCATCGGTAACTTCTTCTGGGTTGGCACTAGGTAAATCTACTTTATTTAAAACAGGAATAATTTCTAAGTCATTTTCTAAAGCTAAATATAAATTAGAAATGGTTTGCGCTTGTATGCTTTGAGCTGCATCAACAATTAGTAGAGCACCTTCGCAAGCAGCAATAGATCGAGACACTTCATAAGAGAAATCTACATGACCAGGAGTATCTATTAAGTTTAAAATATATTTTTCACCTTCAAATTCATAATCCATTTGTATGGCATGCGATTTTATGGTAATACCACGTTCGCGCTCCAAATCCATACTATCTAGTAGCTGTGCTTGTTGTTCTCTGGCTGTTACAGATCCAGTAAAATCTAGCAAACGGTCGGCTAGTGTGCTTTTACCATGATCTATATGTGCTATAATGCAAAAATTTCTAATGTTCTTCATAAATCAAATCTCGTCTAAAAAAGATTTCGCAAAGATAGTTTAATTATTTAGCTATAAATATACTAATCTTGCCATTCAGCAATAAAAAGATTGGTGTCACGCCCTCCACCATTGTTTCTGTTTGATGAAAATGCTAAATATTTACCATTGTTTGAAAACACAGGAAAGGCATCAAAAGTTTCGCTGTGGGTAACGCGCTCTAGGTTTTTGCCATCAATATCAATTAAATATAAATTAAAAGGAAAACCACGTTCTGCTTCAAAATTAGATGAGAATAATATTTTCTTTCCTGAAGGATGAAAAAACGGACTCCAATTAGCATTTCCTAAATCGGTTAATTGGCGTAAATCGCTTCCATCGGCATTACAAATATACAGTTCCATATCGGTTGGTTCTACTAATCCTTCAGCCAATAAATCTTTGTATTCTTTTATTTCTTGTTCGGTTTTAGGTCGTGAAGAACGAAAAATAATTTTGGTACCATCTGGCGAAAAGAAAGCGCCACCATCATAACCTAACTCATTAGTTATTTGTTTAACATCTGTACCATCAATATTCATGGTGTAAAGTTCTAAATCGCCACTTCTAGTTGATGTAAATACAATTTTATCACCTTTTGGAGAAACGGTTGGTTCTGCGTCATACCCCTTTTCATTGGTTAATTGCTTTACAATATTACCGTTTAAATCGGCAACAAAAATATCGAACGTATCATATACCGGCCAAATGTATTTGCCGTTTTTACGCAATGGTGTATCTGGGCATTTTTCGTCTCCTAAATGTGTTGATGCGTAAATTATATGCTTGTTGTCTGGTAAAAAATAAGAACATGTTGTACGTCCTTTACCTGTAGATATCATTGGGGGTATGTTGTCTTTAAAAGTTTCACCTACATTCATTAAAAACATTTGGTCGCAGCTTACGTTCCAGTTTTTGTTGTTAGATTGAAATACAATTTGTTTGTCGTCAAAACTCCAATAAGCTTCAGCATTATCGCCACCAAAAGTAATTTGCTTAATGGATTTAAAATGTGTTTCTCCAGTAAAAATTAATGAGTCTTTTGTGGTTTTAGGCTCCTCTTGTTTTACGGTATTTTCTTTTTTCTCTTGTTTACACGCCAAGACTAAAAGTACGATAACAACGAAGTATATCTTATTCATTCTGAAAAATTTAGAAGTATTGATTAAATTTGAACAAAATTAATATTAATAACCATGAAATACTCAATAGTCCTATTTTTTTTGTTTTTCTTAAGTTCTTGTAAACAAGAAGTTGTTAAAGCAGTATCCATAAAAGACGATGTTGTTTTTTTATCTGATGATGCGCTAGAAGGTCGCCAAACCGGAACAGAAGGCGAGAAAGCAGCTGCAAATTACATTGCTAAGCGTTTTAAAAATTTAGGTGTAGAAGCAAAAGGAACCAATGGTTATTTTCAAGCTTTTACGTTTAAGCCCAAAACAAATCCGCATCAAAAAGTAAATTATACTGTAAAAGATGGAGATAGTACAATTACCGGAACAAATATTATTGGGTTTATAAATAATAATGCAGAGAATACCATTGCCATAGGTGCACATTTTGATCATTTAGGTTATGGTGCCGAAGGTTCTTTACATAGAGGCGAAAAAGCCATTCATAACGGAGCCGATGATAATGCAAGTGGTATTGCCGTTATGTTAAGTTTAGCTGAAAAATTAAAAAATAAAAACACGAACAATAACTATTTGTTTTTGGCATTTTCTGGTGAAGAAATGGGTTTATTAGGCTCTAATTATTTTGTAAAAAATGCCACTATTGATACCAAAAAAATCAATTACATGATTAATATGGATATGGTTGGGCGTTTAAAAGCCGATAGCACTCTTGCTGTTTATGGTGTTGGCACATCGCCCATTTTAAAACAAACTTTAAAGGCTCATAATAGCAATTTTAAATTAATTCAAAAAGAATCCGGTATAGGCCCAAGCGATCATACATCGTTTTACAATGTAGATATCCCTGTGTTGCATTTTTTTACAGGTCAGCATGAAGATTACCATAAACCAACAGACGATTTTGAAAAACTGAATTATGATGGAATGACAACCATTTCAAATTATATTTTTGAAGTTATTACAGATTTAGATAACAACGGTAAATTACCATTTAGAAAAACTAAAAACGAAAGTGAAGAAACCCCAAGATTTAAAGTTGGGTTGGGTGTAATTCCTGATTATATGTTTGATGGTAATGGCATGCGAATTGATGGTTTAAGCGAAGACAAGCCAGCACAAAAAGCAGGTTTACAGAAAGGCGATATTGTTGTTAAATTAGGTGATAGTGCTGTTACCGATATGATGAGTTACATGAAAGTTTTAGCAACTTTTGAAACTGGAAACAAGACCAAAGTTGTTGTTGATAGAAAAGGAGAATTGGTTGAGGCCGATATACAATTTTAAACATTTTAAATGATTAAAACCAAACAGGATTTTATTAATAAAATACATTTAATTATTTCGGTTTTAATCGTTGTACCTGTGTCTTTTGTTTATGGCTTTAATCCGGATTGGCAATTCGATATTCATTTAAATACTATTGATGAGCATAACTTTTTTAAAGCCATAATGGGTTTGTATATAGGGTTTTCAATAGTATGGGTATTAGGCGTTTTTAAAACTAACTATTTAAAACTTGCTTTAATTACAAACTTAATTTTTATGCTAGGTTTAGGCTCGGGCAGAGTGTTAAGTTTAATACTTGATGGCACACCAACGTTTGGTTATATTTTTGGAACTTTTGCCGAGTTGTTTCTTGGCTTTTACGGACTTTGGGTTTTGTTAAACCATCATACTACCACAAATACCTAAACTAACAATAACATAAATAGCAGCTAAAATAAATAAAACTTTTGCAGCATATTTATTCTTTTTAAGTACTGCAAAACCAATAATGGCTAGTAAAATTGCAGGTCCAAACATAATGGCAAGGATTAAGTAAATCAAACCATCTAAATTCATATTCGGACTTAATAAATGTATCATTTTTAAAAATTTAAAACATTAAACTACCGCAAATACCTAGACCAATAATAGCATAAACTGCTGTTATAATTAGTAAGACGTTAGAAGTCTTTTTCTTTTTTTGTCTTATAGCTATGCCAACTATTAAAAGAATAGTTGGTAGACCAAAAACTAAAAATATAAGTAAAATTATATACCAACCTAAAGCGGCACTTTCTAATAATATATTATTCATTATACTTCATTCCTTAATTCCTCCAAACGCGCTTTCTTATCATCCCTATAAAACAAATTCATGGTTTCAAAAGGGATAATTTTATTGTCTTTATCTACAATATGCACACACGATTTTTTAATAGCACGCACATCAAAGTTGTAAGCATCAATAAATTGCATGATAATAATACGGAATAAATTATCGTAACCCAAGTTTGGCGCATCAATATTAGGTAAGCAGCACATGATGCTTTTTAGGTTTTCTTCGGCTACTTCAACAGAATTTCCTGTGCTAAACAACTCAATCATTTTATCTTGCAATTGTGAATCTTGCTCGTAAATAATGGTGTTTTTACTATTGTCCAATAAATCATTCGGGTTAATATAACGTGTTAACGGAAACACTTCATCTTCCAATTTTAACGCATAACCCATAACTAAAGCATCGGGGTTACAAGGTACAGGAAGCAAATCATCAGGATTAAAAATATCGGTCTGTTCCATAATTTTACGGCGCACTTCTGTAAGTGTCATCCTATCCGTTTCGGGGTTAAAATTATCTAAACGGCCCGCAATTTGCGTGGGTTGTAGTGTAACTCCTCGCACGCACTTTTGCTTTAAAGCATAATCTATAATTTTTCCAATTTCGCCGTCATTCAGACCTTTTTGTAAAGTAACCACTAAGGTGGTCGATAGGTTTACACTATTCAAATTTTCAATAGCTTGTTTACGAATATGGTTTAAATCGGCGCCACGAAGTTCTCGTAATACGCTATTTTCAAAAGAGTCGAATTGTAAATAAATTTCAAAATCTGGAGCGTAGGTTTTTAGTCTTTCCGCGAAAGCGATATCCTTTGCAATTTTAATCCCATTCGTATTGAGCATTAAATGCCTAATGGGTAAGGATTTTGCATAATCTAAAATTTCCCAAAACTGCGGGTGTATGGTAGGTTCGCCTCCCGAAATTTGTACCACATCGGGCTCTTTTTCGTTCCTAACAATGGTGTCTAGCATAGCCTTTACCTCGTCTAAAGTACGATGTCTGCCATAGGTTGGCGACGACCCCGCGTAACAGGTTGGGCAGGTTAAATTACAACGGTCTGTAACCTCTACAACTGTTAGGCAACTGTGTTGTTCATGATCGGGGCACAAGCCACAATCGTAAGGGCAACCATAATCGGTTTTTGTATTAAATTTATACGGCGTTTCGCTGGGTTTATTGTAGTTTCTAATGTTTTTATAATATTCAATATCGTCTGCAATAAGCACTTTACTATTTCCGTGCTCTTTACAACGTTTAAGCATATAAACATTGTCGTTTTCAAACACAATTTTAGCATCTACACGCTTTAAACATTCGGGGCAAAGGCTTAAAGTAAAATCGTAATAGGTGTAATCTCTAACAGGCATATGTTGTGTTTTTATTGATTAGTTGTGCGTTACCACAAGGGTCGGGCTATCCGCTATATTTTTTTTAAAGCTTAGCTTCGGTGTCTTCAACCAAAAAATAATTTGGTTTCGATAGTTTCAAAAAAGGATGCCGCTTCTATCCCTAACGCGCGCTCCAGTTTTCTTTAAATTTAAAAATTGTAGTTCGGTAATACAGCAAACAAAGTATGCATAATATTTGGATGCTACTTAACCCAAAAACATAAAAAACATTCGGTTTTAAAAATTCAATAAAAAACCTGAATGTAAAATACAGTATCATAAACCATTTAAACAAGTCACCATTTTTAAGTTTTTTAGTTTTCTGTATGTGTTTTAATCCAAAAAATAATACTATTAAAAATACCAATTCGTATAAAGATGTTGGATGCCTAAGTAAATTATCTCCCAAATTCATCCCGAAAGCAGAAGTTGTTTCGTAGCCATAAGTAAACTCATTAATTCCCGAAAGGAAACATCCCACACGGCCAATAAAAATCCCTAAGATAATAGGAAACACAAATAAATCTCCCGAAGATTGGGTTTCACCAATACGCTTTTTAGCAAATTCCACACCCAGTAAACCACCAAACAAACCACCCATAATGGTTTTAGTGTTAAGAAGCTTAATCATGTTTTCTTGCGAAAATTCAATAAGTGGGTTTTCCAAAAATCCAACCAAACGCGAACCTATTAGTGCGCCTAAAGCAGCACCCAAAATAATTGATAAGCGGTTGTTTGTTGAAATTATATCAGTAGATTTTTTACGTAAATACACATAATACCTAAACGCTACAAAAAAGGCGAGGTATTCTAAAACCAAGTGAATGTTTATGTTATACCCAAATAATTGGGGCTCGAAAGGGATTTGCAAATAGTTTACTTTTTTATAAATGCTAATTTCGGTTATTTTGTTTGCTTATATGTGGTTATTTTAATTAAAATTTAATGCCCTTAAAATGGTTATAACACATTTAAAAAACTTCAAATTCTTTTAGTTTATTAGGTTCATTGTATATTTGCAGCCAAAATAAAGGATAACACATCGTTAAAATGTATAAAAAAGCACTAGTTTTAGTAGGATTGTTTTTAATAGTAACATCTTGTTGGAAAGATAAAAGTCCAGAAGATTTAATTCGTTTAAAAGATAAATTTAAATCTCAAGTAGCTACTTTCGAGAGTAAAAAAGAAGTTGCGAATAAAAATGTAACCAAAGGATTATCATCTTTGGGCGCTTTAAAATCTGCTTTAGAAGATGCTAAAAATGAAGACAAAGAGTTTGCAAAAGTTTATGGTGATTGGGAAAAAGTAAATAAACGAGTAAACAACTTAAATAAAGAATACGAAGATTTAAAAACCAAAGCAGCAAACTTATTTACTGCTATGGAAACTCAAACCAATAGCTTAAGCGACGAAAAAAGTAGAAATACACTTTTAAAAGCAATAAATAAAGCCAAAACAAAGTATAACAGTACATTGGCAAATACCTCAGAGGCTATAGGAAAACTAAGACTTTTACATAATGATGCTGTTGAGGTTGTTAAAGCACTTGAGGTGGCTGCAGCATTAAATTCATTTGATTCTATTAACGGACAAATGAAAAGCATAGAAGATAGAGTAGATGGTATTATGCAAGAGCTTAATGTAGCTGTTGTTGAAAGTAAAAAGCTTTACGAGAAAAAAATCACAGAATTAGGCGAGTAATATTTTGGTAAAAATAGACAACATAGAACTTCCAGATTTCCCATTGCTTTTAGCACCAATGGAAGATGTTAGCGACCCACCGTTTCGAGCATTATGCAAAGAGCAAGGTGCAGATGTCGTGTATACAGAGTTTGTATCAAGCGAAGGCTTAATTCGTAACGCTGCAAAAAGCGTTATGAAGCTTGATATTTATGAAAAAGAGCGACCAGTTGGCATACAAATTTTTGGAGCCAATTTAGATAGTATGTTGCAAACCATTGATATTGTAGCAGAATCTAAACCAGATATTATAGATATCAATTTTGGTTGCCCAGTAAAAAAAGTTGTGAGTAAAGGCGCGGGTGCTGGTATTTTAAAAGATATCTGTTTAATGGAACAACTTACAGCCGAAATGGTTAAGCGTACTAATTTACCTATTACTGTAAAAACACGATTAGGTTGGGATCATGATTCTATAAGAATAGTTGAGGTTGCCGAACGTTTGCAAGATGTTGGCTGTAAAGCTATTTCTATTCATGGGCGCACTCGAGCACAAATGTACAAAGGCGATGCCGATTGGAAACCTATTGCAGCCGTTAAAAACAACCCACGAATGCACATTCCTGTTTTTGGAAATGGCGATGTTGATACTCCAGAAAAAGCTGCTTTAATGCGTGATGAGTTTGGTTTAGATGGTGCCATGATTGGTAGAGCATCTATTGGAAATCCTTGGTTTTTTAAGCAAGTAAAACACTTTTTTAAAACAGGAGAACATTTGGCGCCAATTTCTCTAGAAGAACGTGTAGAAGCAGCTCGCCGCCACTTACAAATGTCTATTGATTGGAAAGGAGAAATTCTTGGTGTTTTTGAAACACGACGTCACTATACAAATTATTTTAAAGGCATTCCGCATTTTAAAGAATACCGCATGAAAATGGTAACTAGTGATAAATCTGAAGATGTTTTTGCTGCTTTTGACGAGGTACTTGAAAAATTTGCTGGACACCAATTTACAGAGTAAACTATATATTCTGTACTAATGATTTTGTAATTCTACTAGAAGCAATTTTTGAAGCTACAATCCCTAAAATAGAAATGGTTAAAAACACGATAATAAAGTTTTCAAACTTTAAAGTTATTGGGTAAGCGAGTGTTGGTGTTATCATAACCAAACTAAACGCTTTTTGTAAGCCAGTAATTATTAGTGCTAAAACCAAACCAATAAGCCCTCCTACAATGCTCATTAAACTACCTTGGTAAAAAAATATTGTCCGAATGTCTTTTACTGTGGCACCTATATTAAATAAGGTATTTAGACTTCTTTTTTTATCAAGCATCATCATAATCAAAGAACCTATTACGTTAAAAAAGGCAATAATTAGTACAAGTGTAAAAATGAGATATACAGCTAAATTTTCTGTATTTAACATTTTGTAAAGTGCATCGTTAAGTTGTGCTCTGTTTTTTAAAATTACTTTGTCGCCTAATACAGCTTTAATATTAGATATAGCCTCGTTTTCATCTATATTATTATTGAGTTTAAATTCTATAGTTGTAATTTGATTAGATTTATAATTAAGAAGATTTTTTGCTAAATCTAAAGGTGCAAAAATATAAGTATCGTTTAAATCTTCATTAATAAAAAACACACCAACATTAATAGCATTAATACTATTAAATGCATTTTTTATTGATGATATTGCTCCTTTTCCGGGTTTAGGAACATATATAGTTATGGGTTTCGTATAATTTAAAACCCCAAGAGATAAACTATTAGAAATGCCCCAGCCAATAACCAGTTGGTTAGATTTTTGTTCAAACCAACTTCCATGATCTAGAGTAGAATCAACATTTACTACGTTTTGAAAGTGCTCATCAACACCTTTTAAAACCGCAGGTGTGTTTTTGTTGCCAGAAGTTATAAAAACACGTTCTTCTATAACCTTAGAATAATAGGCAATGTCTGATAAATTATTTAGTTTATTAACATCATTTTCGGTTAGAATAAATGATTTTCCAATACTGGGTATAGCTTTTAAATCAGGATCAACTTGACTAGTAAACTGTAATGTAAAATCTTTTAAACCTGCAAAGCCAGACAGGACAATAAACAAGGATGCTGAACCAAGAATAACACCAATTAAGGCAATATTGGTTATAAAATTTATAGCATTGTTAGAGCTTTTAGAGCGTAAGTAACGTTTTGCTATGTGAAGAGGGAAACTCAATTAGAAAATTAAGATTTTTTTCTTTTATCTAAAATTGAAGGATCTTTAATTGGGTTTTCTTTCCCTTTTAAAGATTTTTCTATTTGGTCAATGTATTCTAAAGAATCATCAATAAAAAATTCTAAATTAGGCATTCTACGTAGTTGGTTTTTGGTACGTTGCGCTAATTCGTGGCGAATTAATGGCGTATTAGATTTTATACCTTCAAGTAACTCTTTGCCCTTATCATTAGGAAAAATGCTCAAATAAACTTTAGCAACACCTAAATCTACAGTTACTTTAACTTTTGTAACCGAAATTAAAACACCACGCATACCGCCTTGTGTAGCAGCTCCCTGTAATACATCAACTAAATCGGTTTGTAAAACAGACCCTATTTTTTTTTGTCTTTGACTTTCTTCCATGTTAAATTTTATGTAGTATTACTCTAACTACGCTACAAAAATAACGGATATTTAAAGATTATGTTACTTTTGGATTACTTAATTTGTATCTTAATGTAAAAGTTGTGCTTATGAATAAAATTGAACACATAGGAATTGCTGTAAAAAGCCTTAAAAATTCTAATGAATTGTTTTCCAAACTCTTTGGTAAACCTCATTATAAAGTTGAGGAGGTAAAAACTGAAGGAGTTAATACATCTTTTTTTAAAGTAGGTGAAAATAAAATTGAATTATTAGAGGCCACAAAAAAAGATAGCCCAATAGCAAAATTTATTGATAAAAAAGGAGAAGGTATTCATCATATTGCTTTTGATGTTGATGATTTAGTATCTGAAATTAAGCGACTTAAAAAAGAGGGATTCAAGGTGTTAAATGAAACACCAAAGAAAGGCGCCGATAACAAGTTAGTGGTTTTTTTACACCCAAAATCATCAAATGGGGTTTTAATTGAGTTATGTCAAGAGATAAAGAAATAATTTTTCTTGCTAACAATCAAAATAAGTAGTAATATTGCACTCCAATTTCGGTCCTATAGCTCAGTTGGTTAGAGCACCTGACTCATAATCAGGTGGTCCATGGTTCGAGTCCATGTGGGACCACTTCTAGAAATTGTAAAAGCCTTCAAGAAATTGAAGGCTTTTTTTATAATTTATATTAAAACACAACGTTTATATATAGATTTAAATTCGCTAGTTAATTTTAATTTTTTTTACAGTGATTTATATATATTTGTTCTGTAAATTAAAAGTGAGGGATTAATTTTATATTTATTACAATTTGTATATTGGTATTGTTAACATATGTTAATCGAAATAAATCAAAAAAACGCATTTCATCGATATTTTTTGACATTTCATAGATATTTTTAACACCTATAAGATATATTTGTTTTGTTAACTCGCTTTTTTTTATACATTTGTGACCCCATGACAATACAAAATAAAAGAATAATTGCCTCAACCTTATTTGTATTAATAAGCTTTGTGTGCGCAGCTCAGACATTACCTGGGCCAACCCCTCCACCGCCAGGGCCACCACCACCACCGGGTTTTCCAATTGATGGAGGTATATTCTACGGTATTGTATTCGCTATATTTTATGGGGTAAGAAAGCTAGTTTTTTCTAAAAAAAATAAATAGATTACTTGTTTAAGTCTACAAGTTTTGCCACATATTTCCCTAAAACATCAAACTCTAAGTTAACTGTTGTACCAATTTTGAAGGTATTAAAGTTTGTATGTTCATAAGTATAAGGTATAATGGCAACGCTAAATGTATCCACTTTTGAGTTTACTACAGTTAAACTTGTTCCGTTTACTGTTATAGATCCTTTCTCAATAGTGATGTTGTTTAAAGTACTATCATAATTAAATGTAAACACCCAACTACCATTTTCTTCTTTAATGTTTGTACAAATAGCCGTTTGATCAACATGCCCTTGAACAATATGTCCATCGAGTCTATTTCCTAATTTCATAGCTCTTTCCAAGTTCACTTTATCAGCAATTTGTAAAGTACCAAGATTTGTTTTTTCTAAGGTTTCTTTTATTGCGGTAACAGTATATTCATCATTGTTAATTTTAACAACGGTTAAACAAACACCATTATGAGCTACACTTTGGTCTATTTTTAACTCAGAAGTGATGGCGCTTTTTATTGATATGTGTAGATTGTCTAAATCGTTTTTTAAATTTGAAACGACTCCAATATCTTCAATAATTCCTGTAAACATAATATTGTTTGTTTATTTGGTTAAATTTGCAGTATTAAATGAATTTCAAAATTACGAACAAAAGTTGTCATTTTAATGAAGGAAGAAGAAAATATAATAGTAGGAATATCTATAGGTGACTTAAATGGTATTGGTGGAGAAATAATTTTAAAAGTATTTGAGGACAATAGGTTTTTAGATTTTTGCACTCCTGTAATTTTTGCTTCGGCAAAAGCTATGACTTTTTTTAAAACACACTTCAAATCTCAAATTAATTTTAATATAATTAATAATTTAAATCAAATAACTCATAATAAAGTTAATGTGTTTAATTGTTGGAATGAACCTGTAAAAATTGAGTTTGGGAAAGAAGACACAAAAATTGGAAGATTTGCAATAAAATCTTTAGAAACAGCCACAAAAGCATTAAAAGAAAATGCTATACATGTTTTGGTTACTGCTCCTATAAATAAACACAATATTCAATCAGAAGATTTTAAATTCCCTGGGCATACAGATTATCTAGCTCAAGAACTTGAAGGTGAGAGTTTAATGTTTATGATTACAGATACGCTAAGAGTAGGACTACTTACAGATCATGTACCTGTTAAAGATATTTCAACACATATCACTCCAGAATTGATAGAGCAAAAAATTAACACGGTTTATAATTCGCTTAAAAAAGATTTTAAAATAGAAAGACCTAAAATTGCTGTTTTAGGTATAAATCCGCATACAGGAGATAATGGTGTTATTGGAAGTGAAGATGATGATGTACTTAGGCCAACTCTCCATAAAATAAAAGAAAGTGGTAAATTAGTTTACGGACCTTATGCTGCTGATAGTTTTTTTGGCTCAAATAATTATAAAAATTTTGATGCCATTATTGCATCATACCACGATCAAGGGTTAATTCCTTTTAAAACACTTTCGTTTGGTCAAGGTGTTAATTATACAGCAGGTTTAAATAAAGTAAGAACCTCACCAGATCACGGTACTGCATATGAAATCGCAGGGAAAGGAATTGCAGACGAAAACTCATTTAAAGAAGCAATTTTTAGTGCGATTAAAATATATAAAAACAGAATGAGTTATGAACAACTTACTTCAAATCCGTTAAAAAAAGCACCTCGAAAAGTGCATCGTTAATTGGTTGATTATTAGTTAAAACCTTTGCCAAAACAAGTCAAAAAAAACATAATTAAAAAAATGTTGATAACTCGTGTTAGGTAAATAAAAATTTATATATTTGCAGGCTCAAAATAGATGCGGTTATGAAGCTACTGAAAGAGTTTACAATCCCATTTGTAGGATTAAAAATAGGAAAACATCATTTTGAGTACGAAGTTAAGCAAGCGTTCTTTGAACATTTTGAGTATGAAGATTTTAATGATGTAAACATTAATGTTAATCTTGAATTAGAAAAAAAGACAACATTACTTGAGTTACATTTTGAAATTTCTGGATGGGTAAATATTAATTGTGATTTAACAAACGAACCCTTTAATCAACCCATTGAGAATGAGTTTGATTTAGTAGTTAAGTTTGGTGATGAATATAATGATGAAAATATAGACATTTTAATAGTTCCTCATGGAACTTATGAAGTTAATATTCAGCAATATATTTACGAATTAGTTATACTAGCTGTACCATTAAAAAGGATACACCCAGGAGTTGAAGATGGTACATTAGATTCTGACATACTTAATAAATTAGAAGAATTAAGCCCTAAACTCAAAGATAAAAAAGACAAAGAAGAGGAAATTGATCCTCGTTGGAATACATTAAAGAAATTATTAACGGATAAATAAAGATATAAAATGGCACATCCTAAAAGAAAAATCTCGAAAACAAGAAGAGATAAGAGAAGAACACATTACAAAGCAACTGCGCCACAGATTGCTACTTGCCCTACAACTGGTGAAGCACACTTATACCATAGAGCACACTGGCATGAAGGAAAGTTATACTACAGAGGTCAAGTATTAATTGACAATTCTGAAGAAATAGAAAATGTTGCATAATTATTTATGCATTTAAATATAAAACGCTCATTTATGAGCGTTTTTTTTATGAAATACTTTTTCTAATTAACAAAAACACTTAATTTGTATATTATTAGACCAAAATTTATTAGTTTTCATAAAAATTTGCGTGTTTTCGTCCAATTTTAACGATTTTTGGTCAAATTAAAAATAAAGGTATGAGTAAAATCTCAGCAGCGATTACAGCTGTAGGCGCTTATGTGCCAGATTATGTATTAACCAATCAAATTCTTGAAACGATGGTTGATACAAACGATGAATGGATTACCTCTAGAACGGGAATTAAAGAGCGTAGAATTCTTAAAGACGATGGAAAAGGAACATCTTACCTAGCCATAAAAGCTGCTCAAGATTTAATAAACAAAAAAGGGATAGACCCTAAAGATATAGAATTAGTTATTGTAGCAACAGCAACTCCAGATATGAAAGCAGCCTCAACAGCTTCTTTTACAGCCTCAGAGATTGGTGCAACAAATGCGTTTTCTTTTGATATGGATGCAGCATGTTCTAGTTTCTTATTTGGTATGTCTGTAGCTTCATCTTATATTGAATCTGGGAGATATAAAAATGTGCTGCTTATTGGAGCAGATAAAATGTCTTCAATAATCAATTACAAAGATAGAGCAACGTGTATCATTTTTGGAGATGGCGCAGGTGCTGTATTATTTGAACCTAATGATGAAAATCTTGGGGTGCAAGACGAATATTTAAGAAGTGATGGTACTGGTAGAGAATTTCTTCAAGCTACCTATGGCGGTTCATCACATGCCTTAACAGCAGAAACTTTAGAAAAAGGAGGGCATTATGCTTTTCAAGAAGGAAGAACCGTATTCAAAAATGCTGTTTTTAATATGGCAGATGCTACAGTAAAAATATTAGAACGAAATAATTTAACAAAAGATACAGTTGATTGGTTAGCTGCACATCAAGCAAACAAACGTATTATTGATGCTACAGCACAACGTATAGATTTAGATGAGGATAAAGTTATGATGAATATTCATAAATATGGGAACACAACATCTGCAACTTTACCGCTTCTAATAAATGATTATGAATCACAACTTAAAAAAGGAGACAATATTATATTTGCCGCTTTTGGAGGCGGATTTAATTGGGGAGCCATTTATTTAAAATGGGCTTATAATTCAAAAAACTAACCACTAACTAATTAGTAATATTATGGACGTAAAAGAGATTCAAAACTTAATTAAGTTTGTTGCAAAATCAGGAGCAAGCGAGGTTAAACTAGAAATGGATGATATAAAAATCACCATTAAAACAGGATCAGATTCAGACACAACAATTGTGCATCAAGTTCCTGCTACTCAAATGCCACAACAAGTTATGGCTGCTGCACCTACTCTAGAAGTACCAGCTGCGCCTGCTGCTACACCAGCTGCAACACCAGTTGAGGCTGCTGCAGAAGATTCAAAATACATCACAATAAAATCACCAATTATTGGTACTTTTTATAGAAAACCATCACCAGATAAACCTTTATTTGTTGAGGTAGGGCAAACTATTGCAGAAGGAGATGTACTTTGTATTATTGAGGCTATGAAACTTTTCAATGAAATTGAATCTGAAGTTTCAGGAAAAGTAGTTAAAATTTTAGTTGATGATTCTTCTCCAGTAGAATTTGATCAACCATTATTTTTAGTAGACCCATCTTAATTTTAGATTATTAGACCCCTTGAATTATTAGAATTTTATATTTCTAATATTTTAATAATCGAATAATCCAATTCTCTAATTATCTAATTCAAAAAAGATGTTTAAAAAAATATTAATTGCCAATAGAGGAGAAATAGCACTTCGTGTTATTAGAACCTGTAAAGAAATGGGCATTAAAACAGTAGCTGTTTATTCTACCGTAGACGAAGAAAGTTTACACGTAAAATTTGCAGACGAAGCTGTATGTATAGGTCCTCCAGCAAGTAGCGAGTCCTATTTAAAAATGTCTAACATAATATCTGCCGCAGAAATTACAAACGCAGATGCCATACATCCAGGATACGGATTTTTATCAGAAAATGCTAAGTTTTCAAAAATTTGTGAAGAGCACGGAATTAAATTTATTGGTGCGTCTCCAGAAATGATAGACCGCATGGGCGATAAGGCAAATGCCAAGGCAACCATGAAAGCTGCCGGCGTACCATGTGTACCAGGTAGTGATGGTGTTATTGAAGATTTTCCTGAGTGTGTAAAAGTAGCTGAAGAAACAGGTTATCCTGTTATGCTAAAAGCCTCTGCCGGTGGTGGTGGTAAAGGTATGCGTGCAGTTTGGAAACCAGAAGACCTTAAAGAAGCTTGGGATTCTGCTAGACAAGAATCTAAGGCTGCTTTTGGAAATGACGATATGTATATGGAAAAACTCATTGAAGAGCCAAGACATATTGAAATTCAAATAGTAGGTGATTCTTCAGGAAAAGCTTGCCATTTATCAGAAAGAGATTGTTCAATACAACGTCGTCATCAAAAACTTACTGAAGAAGTTCCGTCGCCGTTCATGACCAATGCACTTCGAAAAAAAATGGGTGATGCTGCTGTAAAAGCAGCAGAGTATATAAAGTATGAAGGTGCAGGAACTATTGAGTTCTTAGTTGATAAGCATCGTAATTTTTACTTTATGGAAATGAATACACGTATTCAAGTAGAGCACCCAATTACAGAGCAAGTAATAGATTTCGATTTAATTCGAGAACAAATTCTTGTAGCAGCAGGTGTGCCAATTTCAGGTAAAAATTATACACCAAAATTACATTCAATTGAGTGTAGAATTAATGCAGAAGACCCTTTTAATGGGTTTAGACCTTCACCAGGTATGATAACAACACTTCATGCCCCAGGTGGCCATGGTGTACGTTTAGATACTCATGTTTATGCAGGTTATGCCATTCCGCCAAATTATGATTCTATGATTGCTAAGTTAATTACAACAGCGCAAACCAGAGAAGAGGCTATAAATAAAATGAAACGAGCTTTAGATGAGTTTGTTATAGAAGGTATAAAAACTACCATTCCATTCCATAGGCAACTTATGGATCATCCAGATTATTTAGCCGGTAATTACACCACTAAATTTATGGAAGACTTTGTTATGGATAAACCAAACGAAGATTAAATATCAAGAAAACTCCGGAAATTATTTCGGAGTTTTTTTATGGCGTTACCTCAAGGGTCGGGCTTTCCATTACTAGTTTTGGCTCGATGCGCGCCTCGCCAAAAGCTAACCATTACAATCCCTAACGCAAAGCAGAATTTCATTTAAAAATTCTAACTTAGCTTCATGAATTTATCATATTGGGAAATAAAATCATGGCTATCAAATATAGATTTTTGTATTGTAGGTAGCGGTATTGTTGGTCTTAATTGTGCCCTTCAATTAAAAAAGCAATTTCCAGAATCTAAAATATTAATTCTAGAAAAAGGCACAATACCACAAGGAGCAAGCACAAAAAACGCAGGGTTTGCATGTTTTGGGAGCCTAAGCGAAATACTAGACGATTTAGTAATACACTCAGAGCATGAAGTTATTCAGCTAATAGAAAAACGTTTTGAAGGTTTAAAACAGTTAAGACAAACTCTCGGAGATAAGCAAATTGGCTACCAACAATTAGGCGGATACGAGCTGTTTATAAATTCAAACCAAACATTATTTAACACCTGTATTTCTAAAAAAGAAACCATAAATAGGTTGTTAAAACCTATTTTTAAAGATATTGTATTTAGTATAAAAGACAATATTTTTAATTTTAAAAACATAAATAACCAATATGTTTTTAATCAGTTTGAAGGACAAATTGATACGGGAAAAATGATGGAATCCTTGCTTGAAAAAGTACAATCACAAGGCATAAAAATTTTAAACAATATAAAAGTCGATAGTTATTCAGAAAATAATAATTTAGTAAAAATACAAACCAATCAATTTGAATTTTCAGCTTCAAAACTTCTTATAGCTACAAATGGTTTTGCATCACAATTAATCAATCAAGAGGTAAAACCAGCAAGAGCACAAGTTTTAATAACAAAACCTATTAAAGATTTAAATATAAAAGGCACATTTCATTTAGATAAAGGCTACTATTATTTTAGAAATATAGATAACAGAGTGCTTCTTGGTGGCGGGCGCAATCTGGATTTTAAAGGTGAAGAAACCACAGAATTTAATCAAACCAAGCTAATTCAAAATAAGCTCGAAGACCTTTTAAAAAACATTATTTTACCCGAAACACCTTTTGAAATAGACCACAGATGGAGTGGTATTATGGGTGTTGGTTCTCAAAAAAAGGTAATTGTAAAACAATTAAGTAATAACGCGTTTTGTGGTGTTCGTTTGGGCGGTATGGGTATTGCTATTGGTAGCTTAGTAGGAAAAGAATTAGCAGATTTAGTAACATGAATATAAAGCAAGAATTATATAACCAATGTGTCTCATTTGTTGAGACGCGTATTCAAACGGTACAAAATACCATTAAAGACATTCAAAAATCTTTGACTAGTGAAACCAAAAGTAGTGCCGGCGATAAGCACGAAACAGGTCGTGCTATGTTACAACTCGAGCGCGAAAAAGCTGGAAATCAATTGGCAGAAATAGAAAAAACAAAACAAATTCTCAATAAAGTAAATGTTGATATAAGCGCAAATAGTATTGGTTTAGGTAGTGTTATTTATACTTCACAGGCTAATTATTTTATAGCAATAAGTGTTGGCGAAATTAAAGTAGAAAATGAGAAGTTTTATGCTATTTCTGCAAATACACCTATTGGGCAACTTTTGTTAGGAAATACATCAGGTTCTATAATAACGTTTAGAGGTGAATCCTTTAAAATCCTTAACGTTTTATAGCTTTTTATTTCTTAATAGCTAAACAAACTTCGGTTCCAGGTTTAAGGCTTTCTTGATGTTCAAAAAATACAATTTCACTTTCTAAATTAGCTTCAATTAAATTATAATACCCTTTAAAATAAGACTGTTTAACTTCAACTTTTAGAGTAGAATGCTCAACCACTTTTAATTGATGTGCATAAATAATTTCATTATTAATTAAATTAAATTCACCAAAAAAGGAGGCTATTAAAGGTGTTTCTGGTGTGTTGAATAAATTTTCAGGACTATCGTTAACGGCAATTTTATTATTGTTTAAAACAATCATTTGGTCTGCAAAACCAAGAACATCTTCTTTATCGTGAGTTGCAACAATACAAGTTATATTGTTGTCTTTTAAATGTTTAAAAACATTTCTGCGAAGACTTTGTTTTTTAAAATTATCAATATGGCTAAAAGGCTCGTCTAGTAAAATAATTTCTGGTTGTTTTGCCAAGGCACGTGCTAAAGCGACACGTTGTTTTTGACCACCACTTAAAGTTTTTACTTTAATTTTAGCAAACTTAGTAAGCTCAACAACTTTTAATAATTCTTCAGTACGACGATGCTTTTCTTCAGGATAAAAACGAGAAAGGAATTTACCTATATTTTCTTCAACCGTTATAAATGGCATCAAATCGAATTCTTGTGCAACATACTTCATAAAGTCGTATCCTACAACCAAATTGTATTTTGGACCTAATATTTTCTTATCATTCCAAAAAATATCACCTGCATCTATATCGTATTCACCATATAAAACTTTTAATAAGGTACTTTTTCCAGAACCACTTTCACCAATAACAGCAACATTTTCCCCTAGTTTTACTTTGAAAGTTATATTCTTGAGAACCGTTGTTTTATTATAAGAAAAAGTTAGGTTTTTTACGTTTAACATATTATTACAAAAATAGCAGAAAAATATACGTTTCTTTAACAGAAGTGTGTTTTATACGCATCAATCTCCATACTGTTTATTGGTTTTTAGAAGTTAGAGTATCTAAGCCCATATTGTATAAAGTAAAGCCAAAAATATCTGCATATTGTTCTATGGTTTTATTAACAGGTGTTCCTGCGCCATGTCCTGCATCGGTTTCAATACGAATTAATGTTGGGTTGTTACCGGATTGTTTACTTTGTAGTTCTGCAGCAAATTTAAAGCTATGAGCAGGTACTACTCTATCATCATGATCGCCAGTTGTAATTAAGGTAGCAGGATATTCTACATTAGGTTTCACGTTATGTAATGGAGAATAAGATTTTAAATATAAAAACATGTCTTTACTATCTTCAGCAGTACCATAATCATAAGCCCAACCTGCACCAGCTGTAAAGGTATGGTATCGTAACATATCTAAAACACCAACTGCTGGTAAAGCTACTTTTGCTAAATCTGGACGTTGTGTCATGGTTGCTCCAACAAGTAATCCACCATTAGAGCCACCTCTAATTGCTAAAAAATTTGATGATGTATATTTTTTACTTAATAAGTATTCTGCGGCAGCGATAAAATCATTAAAAACATTTTGTTTTTGCATTTTTGTTCCTGCATCATGCCATGCTTTTCCATACTCGCCACCTCCACGTAAATTAGGAACAGCTAAAATACCACCTTGTTCCATCCAAACAGCATTGGTTATGCTAAAACTTGGTATTAAACTAATATTAAAACCACCATAGCCGTAAAGTATTGTTGGGTTTTTGCCATTTAACTTTAATCCTTTTTTATAAGCAATAATCATAGGTATTTTAGTGCCATCTTTGGAGTTGTAAAAGATTTGATCACTTACATAATCATCAGGATTAAAGTCGATTTTAGGTTTACGGTATAACTCTGAAGCACCTGTGTTTTTATTGTACTTATATATATTACTTGGTGTTTTATAGTTTGTAAAAGAATAATATAATTCTGTTTCGTCTATTTTTTTTGTAGAAAAACCATTGGCACTACCCACACCAGGTAATTTTATTTCTCTTATTAATTTACCATTATAATTGTATTGTAAAATTTTAGATACGGCATCAACCATATATTCAGTAAAGAAATAACCACCACCTTTTGTTGGTACTAAAACATGTTCTGTTTCAGGAATAAAATCTTCCCAATGTTCGGGAATTGGATTAGATGCATCTACAGTTACAATTTTTTTGTTTGGTGCATTTAAATTTGTAACTAAAAATAATTTGCTGCCTTGGTTTTCAATAATATAAGTATCGCTATCTGTATGATTTAGTATAGTTACAAATTTACTATTGGGTTTTGTAAGGTCTTTTATAAATAATTTGTTACCAGTTGTTGAAACTCTTGGCGAAATAATTAAATAACGATTGTCTTGTGTTACTGTACCGTAGATGTAACGATGTTTTTCAATTGCTGAAGCACCATAAATTACAACATCCTCTTTTTGAGGGGTTCCTAATTTATGATAGTATACTTTATGTTGGTCTGTTTTAGCAGATAATTCGCTACCTTGTGGCTTATCGTAACTAGAATAATAAAAACCTTCATTTTTATACCAAGACATCCCACTAAATTTTATATCTGTAAGTGAGTCTTCAATTATTTCTTTGGTATCGGTATCCATAATTAATACCTTTCTCCAATCACTCCCACCTTCAGAAATGGAGTAGGCCAATATCTTACCGTTTTTTGAAAAGCTTATGCCTCCAAGAGAAATTGTGCCATCTTCTTTAAACGTATTTGGGTCTAAAAAAATGGTAGCAGAACTTGGATCTTCTCCAGTCTTATATCTATAAATTACATATTGGTTTTGAAGGCCATTATTTTTATAAAAATACGTGTAATCCCCTTCTTTAAAAGGAGCACCAATTTTTTCGTAGTTCCAAATTTCAGTTAAACGATTTTTTATTTCATTACGATATGGTATATTATCTAAATATTTAAATGTAGCTTTGTTTTGAGCTTTTACCCAAGTTTTTGTGTCTTCACTTCTATCATCTTCCAGCCACCTGTAAGGATCCTTTACTTCAATATCAAAATAGGTATCTGTAGTATCTACAGTTTTAGAGTTTGGATAATTCACGGAAATATTTTTTCTACTTTATTGGTTTGCAAGCTACTAATTGAAAAACGCTTATTGGTTTAAATATTGTTTTTTTAACATTTAAATATTAAAAATAAATAAAAAAACTCCTGCATAGTTTTACACAGGAGTTTTATAACAAAATCTTAAGAGTAAAGGAATTATACCAATTTATTCTCGATTAAATACTCTGCAATTTGAATGGTATTAGTTGCGGCACCTTTACGAAGGTTATCTGCAACAATCCACATATTTAATGTATTTGGTTGTGTTTCGTCTCTTCTAATTCTACCAACAAAAACTTCGTCTTTTTCATGTGCAAAAATAGGCATTGGGTAAGTATTAGTGTCTGTATTGTCTTGAACAACAACTCCAGGAGTTTCGTTTAATAATTTACGAACATCGGCTAAATCAAAATCGTTTTCAAATTCTACATTCACAGATTCAGAATGCCCACCAGCAGTAGGGATTCTTACTGCTGTAGCAGAGATTGAAAAACTTCTATCATTCATTATTTTTTGAGGTTCTCTGGCTAGTTTCATTTCTTCTTTAGTGTATCCATTAGCTTCAAAAACATCACAATGAGGTAATGCATTTCTACCAATAGGATAAGGATAAGCCATTTCTCCTTCAATACCTGCAATTTCATTCTCTAATTGACGAACAGCTTTTACACCAGTACCTGAAACCGATTGATATGTAGAAACCACAACACGTTTCATTTTATATTTTTTATGTAACGGATTTAAAGCCATTACTAATTGTATGGTTGAACAATTTGGGTTTGCTATAATTTTATCGTCTTTAGTTAACTCATTCGCATTAATTTCTGGAACCACTAATTTTTTTGTTGCATCCATTCTCCAAGCAGAAGAATTATCAACTACTGTTGTACCAGCTTCTGCAAATTTAGGTGCCCATTCTAACGATGTGCTTCCACCTGCAGAAAATAAGGCAATATCTGGTTTCATTGAAACAGCTGTTTGTAAACCAACAACTTTATAATCTGTTCCTTTGTATGTTATTGTTTTTCCAACCGAACGCTCAGAAGCAACAGGAATTAATTCTGTTACAGGAAAATTACGTTCTGCAAGAACTTTTAACATTACTTCACCAACCATTCCAGTTGCACCAACTACAGCTACTCTCATCTTTTTATAGATTTAATAATTTTTGTGAGGACAAAACTAAGTATTTATTCCATTTTAAAATTTAAAAAAAGCCCTCATTTTATAAAAACGAGGGCTTTTTAACAACAAATAACAAGATGTTATTTATTTAACTATTTGTTATTTTTTAAGTAAATCTCTAATTTCACCTAATAAATCTTCTTGAGAAGGTCCTGCTGGAGCTGGCTCTTCAGCTGGTTTTTTAGTTTTGTTATAAGCCTTAACAATTAAGAACATAACAAGACCTACAATTAATAAGTTAATAATTGTATTTACCCAACTTCCCCACATAATAGCATTTTCTGGAGTAGTTACAACGCCCGCTGCATCAACAACAGCTTCATCTAAGATGATTTTTTTGTCTGCAAAATCTGTTCCACCAGTAAAGTGACCTACAAATGGCATTACTATATTATTAACAAATCCAGTAACAACAGCTCCAATTGCACCAGCCATAATTACAGCAACGGCAAATTCGATAACGTTACCCCCTGTGATAAAATCTTTAAATTCTTTTAACATTTTAATTAGTTTTAATGGTTAAATATATAATTTAGACCAAGATAATTAAAAAAGTCACACCAATTTACAAAAAACATTAACTAACAAAAATGCGTTTAACACGTTGTGAAATGGAGGTTATGAGCTCGTACGAAATAGTATGGACTTGAGAGGCTAAATTTTCAGCAGTAGGATTTTCGCCAAAAATAATCACTTCATCACCTTCTTTGCAGTCAATATTTGTAATATTCACCATAATCATATCCATACAAACATTTCCAATTATTGGTGCTTTCTGTCCATTTATAGTAACAAAACCTTTACCATTTCCATATTGTCTTCCAATACCATCGGCATGACCAATAGGAAGTGTAGCTGTTTTTAATAAACCATTACTTTTAAAGGAGCGATTATAGCCAACAGAGTCCCCTTTTGTAATTGTATGTATTTGAGATATAACTGTTTTTAATGTCCCAATAGGCTTTAAATTTTGGTTTTCTTTTTTAGAATTTCCAAAGCCATATAAACCTATGCCGCTTCTAACCATATCAAAATGTGCTTCAGGATAATTTAAAATGCCAGAAGTATTACACATATGCATTATGGGTTTGTAACCAATTAGATCTATAAATTTTTTAGCTATATGTTTAAAAGTATCAATTTGGTATAATGTAAATTCTTTTTCATTTAAATCTTCACTTGCAGCTAAATGAGAGAAAATAGACTTCACTTTTACTGTTTTGGTTGATTTTAATTTAGAAACGACATTACTAACATCTTTTTCAGAAAATCCCAATCGGTTTAAGCCGGTATTAAATTTTATATGGATAGGATAATTAGATTGATTTTGCGCGGAAGCAATATTAATAAACTCATTTAAAATTTTAATATTATAAATACTTGGTTCTAAACAATGTTCTATTAGCAATTTAAAATTTACAGTTTGTGGATGCAGCACTAAAATAGGTTGTGTTATCCCAGCTTCTCTAAGTGCAATACCTTCGTTAATGTATGCAACTGCAAAATAATTTACATTTAAATTTTGAAGATAAATTGCAATTTTACTTGCATCGCTTCCATAAGCAAAAGCTTTTACTACCGCCAAAAATTTTGTATCGGGTTTAAGCTTAGATTTTAAATGTTCAAAATTATGTTTAAGTGCTTTTAAATTTATTTCAAGCACAGTTTCTTGTGCTTTAGGCATTGGGGTTCTTGGATTTTGAATTTACTTCTTCAACTTCATTAACCTTCATATTTTTTACCTTATCACGGAGCATCGCTTTATAATAGGCTGCTCTGCTTAAAGGTTCATATTCATTAACCTCACCAAGTAAAACAAGATTTTCGTTTTGGTTTTTTCTATAGCTATATTGCGCTAAATTTCCAGTTCGAGTACAAACGGCATGTACTTTAGTAACATATTCTGCAGTTGCCATTAAGTTAGGCATTGGGCCAAATGGATTTCCTTTAAAATCCATGTCTAAACCAGCCACAATTACACGAATACCTTTATTAGCTAAATCGTTACAAACACGAACAATTTCATCATCGAAAAACTGTGCTTCATCAATGCCAACTACATCGCAACCATCTGCTAAAATGGGTATATTTGCTGCAGCAGGCACAGGTGTTGATCGTATTTCATTGGCATCATGAGATACTACCATATCCTCATCATAACGAACATCAATAGCGGGTTTAAAAATCTCAACTTTTTGTCTTGCAAATTGCGCACGCCTAAGCCTACGGATAAGTTCTTCGGTTTTTCCAGAAAACATAGAGCCACAAATAACTTCTATCCATCCAAATTGTTCTTTATGATTTACTGTATTTTCAAGAAACATTTCGTAATTTTAACACTAAAATAAGGTGATTTATCGTTTGTATAAAGGTGGCGTAAATTTATTAAAAAACAAAAGTCTAATAGTGCAATAATTTAAAATTTATAAACAATGAAGAAGAAGCTTGAATCTGAACTTGTGAGTATAGCACATAGAATTCTTAAATTAAAGGGTAAAGAAGATGTTGTTAAAATGCATACCGAAGTTTCTGTGCTTTATGAGAAACTAAGTGTTTTGAAGTTTGCACAAGAAAATTTTGAAGCTGATTTACCTATTATTGGTAGCGATTCTTCATTTTTTGACATGTTAGATAGCGCTTTTAATAATAAGGTTAGTGATAATATTGAGGTTGAAGATAAAATATATATAAATCTTGATGAGGTTGAGCATGATGATATTATGGAACCTGTGATGAATAAAATTAAAGATATGGTTGCTCATATGCCGGAAGAAACGGAAGAGATTGATACTGTTTTTGAAGACACTTTACCAAATGAACCTATAAAAAAACATAATTTAGAAGATATTACTGCTGGATTCGAAGATATTCCAATTTTTGACCCCATTTCTAAATCACATAACGGGATTTCAAATGAAAAAAAATCATTGAATGATAAACTTAAAGGTGGCGGATTAAATATTGGACTAAACGATAAAATTGCATTTATTAAACACTTATTTGATGGCAAAAGTGAAGATTACGATCGAGTTTTGTCGCAACTAAATACGTTTGTAACTTATGCTAATGCCAAAAATTTTATTTTGCAAATGGTAAAGCCAGATTATAATAATTGGGAAGGAAAAGAGGAGTTCGAAGAGCGTTTTATGCATATCATAGAAGCAAAATTTAATTAATATTTGGGTGTTACCGCGCAGAAAAAGCGCGGTCGTGCTTTTCATTCATAGTTTTGGCTCGATGCGCGCCTCGCCAAAAGCTAACCATTTCAATCACTAACACATGAGTAAACTATATATAGTTCCAACTCCCATTGGAAATTTGCAAGACATCACGTTTAGAGCTATTGAAGTTCTTAAAAGTGTCGATTTAATTCTAGCAGAAGACACTAGAACCTCAGGGAAACTCTTAAAGCATTACGAAATTTCAACACACATGCAATCGCACCACATGCATAATGAGCATAAAACGGTTGAAAATATTATTCAAAAATTAAAGAGCGGAACTTCGGTGGCGCTAATTAGCGATGCGGGAACGCCAGCCATTTCAGACCCTGGATTTTTATTATCACGAGCCTGTATTGAAAACGGTATTGAAGTTGATTGTTTGCCAGGAGCCACAGCATTTGTGCCGGCATTGGTAAATTCTGGATTGCCAAACGATAAGTTTGTGTTTGAAGGTTTTTTACCCGTAAAAAAAGGCCGACAAACACGATTATTACTTTTAGCAGAAGAAACTAGAACAATGGTTTTTTACGAAAGTCCGCATAAACTATTAAAAACCTTAGGGCATTTTTGCGAGTATTTTGGAGAAGAAAGACAAGTATCGGTTTCGAGAGAATTAACAAAACTATTTGAAGAAACTATTCGAGGTACAGCCAAAGAAGTGTTAGAGTATTATACAAACAAACCTCCAAAAGGCGAGATAGTAGTAATTGTTGGAGGAAAAAGTAAGTAGAAATAATATATAAAAATGAATTTAGAATCATTCAAGAAAAAATTAAAAGAAGATCAAACGGCCATAGTGTTTACCGAAACCATGAGCGTAATTGAAGAGAATTACAAATTTAAACCTACAGCATTTAAAAACGGAACTCTAGAAAATGCCGAAGGTCAAAATTCGGGTTCTTGTAAATTATTTGCTTTTGCTAAAGCGCAAGGCTTATCTAAAGATGAAACATTAGCTTGTTTTGGTCAGTATTATTTTGATGATGTTTTAAAGGACCCTAACGGAACGGGGCACCAAAACATTAGAAATTTTATGAATACAGGTTTTGGTGGTTTGAGTTTTAAAGGAAACCCTTTAACCAAAAAATAAAGCTTCCAATTTGTATTCTCAAGGAGTTCCTAAAAGCTAAAACTAAATGCAAGATTTACTCGATAATATAAAACAATGCACCATTTGTGCCGAGCATTTAGCTTTAGGACCACGACCTGTGGTTTCTGCACACCCAGATTCTAAAATTGTAATTATTGGTCAAGCTCCCGGAACTAAAGTGCATGCATCTGGTATTCCTTGGGATGATGCTAGCGGTAAGCAATTGCGTAAATGGCTTAATGTATCTTATGAAGATTTTTACGATGAAACTAAATTTGCCATAATCCCAATGGGTTTTTGCTACCCCGGAAAAGGAAAAACGGGCGATTTACCACCACGACTAGAATGTGCACCACAATGGCATAAACCTTTATTTAATGAGCTTAAAAATGTAGAACTCATTATTTTAATAGGTATGTATGCCCAAAAGTACTATTTAGGAAAAGCTGCAAAGAAAACCTTAACAGAAACCGTTGATAATTTTCAAGAATACTTACCTAAATTTTTACCATTACCACACCCGTCGCCACGCAATCGGTTTTGGTTGACAAAGAATCCTTGGTTTGACGATGAAGTTTTACCCGTTTTAAGAAAAACCTTAAAAAATCTAATCTAAAATCTTAATTAGCTTTAAAGTTTTTTTGGGAGTGTAAATGTAAATACACTACCTTCTTCAAGAATCGAAGACACCCTGATTTTTCCCTTAAGATCATCAATAATTTTTTTAACAGTCGCTAAACCAATTCCTGTTCCTTTATTCCCGTATTTATCTAGTGTCCCAACAACAGAAAAAAGTTGAAAAATCTTATCAATATGTTCGTTTGGTATACCATTGCCATTGTCCTTTACTTTAAATTGATAAAGTGCTTTAGTTTCTTCTAAATGTATATCAATAATAGGTTTTTGTTTTGAATTGTACTTAATGGCATTTGTAATAAGGTTTACCAATATTTGCATTAAAGCAGATTTATTAATAAAAAGAGTTTCTACATTTGAGTGTAAATTTAATGATGTGTTAGAGTCAATGTTTGCAATTGTTTCTATTTCTTTAAGTAAAGATATTGTATTAATATGCTCTCGTTTTCTTAATAATAATTCATCACTATTGTAATACTTTAAAAGGCCATCAATATATTCTCTTAAGGAATTTGAAGAGGTTTTTAAATATTCTATATACAGCAAGGAATCTTCACTTAATAGCCCTTTATTTTCTTCTTCCAAGAGATCTGTTAACGAAATAATATTAGATAATGGTGATTTTAAATCATGTGATACAAGCCGAGCAAACTTTTTAAGATTTTCATTTCTTTTTCTAAGTTTTTCTTGATATTTAAGAAGCCTGAGGTTTTGTAGTCGCTGCTCAAACAATTTAACAACTTGTTTAGACAATGCGACTAAAGCATCAATTTGTTGTGTGGTTAATTGTCTTGGTTTATGATCATAAACACACAAGGTTCCTAACTTAAAACCATTTGAATCTACTAAGGGTGCACCTGCATAAAATATAGCTTTGTATTCACTAACTAACGGATTATCAATAAATCTCTCATCCAATCTTGCATCTTCAATTATAGTAACGGGAAATTCTGCATTAATAGCATGACCACAAAATGAAATTTTGCGAGGCGATTCATTAAAAGGAACACCAAAATGAGATTTTAAAAAATTTCGATCGTTATCTAAAAGGGTTATTAATGATATTGGTGTATCACAAATGTAAGACAACAAAGCAGTAATATTATCATAACTCTCCTCAGGTAGTGTGTCTAAAATTTTATATTTTTCTACAGCTGCTTGTCTTTGTTTTTCGTTTTTAGGGAATTCAGGTGCTATCATAGTTTATTTATAATACAATCTTACTGTTTAAATTTATAGAAAGGATTTATTTTTGAGATTAAAAAGTACTTGATTTAGAAGATATACCAAATATATAGTAAAAAATGTTTTTTTAAACATTTATGTCTTGAGGCTGTTTTACAAAGTTTATGGGTAAAATTTTGGTTAGTACTTTAATTTTGGAATGCGCGAAAGTTTTAATCTAAACTTCTACTAGAATAAAACTTCCTATAACTCTAAACTATTAGAAATTTTGAAACATACCCTCTTATTCCTTAGTTCAAAAGTATAACCATCTAAACATGTTTACCTTTCTCCCAACCATGTTTTCCTAAATACTGTTCGCCACTTTCAACAGCACCACCTTCAATTGAGGTTCCCATACTATCATTCCATCTATTTAAATAACCAAATAAAGAAATAACACCAAGCATTTCAACAATTTCTCCTTCATCCCAATGTTCGTAAAGGCGCTTTTTAATAGCTTCATCAACACCGTTTGGTACTTGACTTGCTTGTAAAGAAAAATCTAAGGCAGCACGTTCTGCTTCGTTAAAAGCAGGATGTGTTTGGTACTCCCAAATATTATCTAATTGTTCTTGCTCTGCACCATAACGTTCCGCAGCACGAATGGCATGTGCTTGACAATATCTACAACCTGTTGAATTGCTTGATACCCAGGCAATCATCCGCTTTAATGCAGAGGTTACTCGACCTTCATTTGCCATAACCGCTTTATTCAAATTAATAAAGGCTTTACTTATTGCTGGTCTGCGTTGCATGGTTAAAACAGAATTAGGGCAAAAACCTAGTGTTTCATTAAAAAATTCTGCTAATTCTTTGGTTTCTAAGTCATGATTAGGTGAAAGGGGAGTTACTAATGGCATATTTTCTTTTTTTTGTAGTATTTTTGATACTTACAAGAAACGAAAAATAATTAGAAATGGCAGTAAAGGTTACCACAAAATGGTTAGGAGATATGAGGTTTGAAAGTACAAATCCGTCTGGGCACAACTTATTTATTGATGCAGGAGAAGAAAACGGTGGCAAAGGCGAAGGATACAGACCTAAAGCATTAATGTTATCTGGTTTAGCAGGTTGCTCCGGTCTAGATGTTGCGGCTTTAATAAAAAAAATGAAATTAAAAGTAGATTCTTTTGAAATTGAAACCGAAGCTAATCTAACAGAAGAACATCCAAAATATTACGATAAAGTAGCTATGCATTTTCGTTTTTATGGCGATGATTTAAATGAAAAGAAACTCCAAAGGGCAGTTGATCTATCTATCGAGAAATACTGTGGTGTTATGGAAATGTTTCGTCAGTTTTCAGAATTAACCATAGAAACTCATTTTTCTAAGAAATAAAGGGGAGTATTATCCGTTTATTTTTGTTTAAAAACTCTCACACCTCTCTCAATGCGTTGGACTTTAAAACCTGAACCTCAAAAAGAAAAAGTTGAAGCTTTACAAAAGGCACTTCAAGTAAACTCTAAAATAGCAACTATGCTAGTTCAAAGAGGTATTGAGTCTTTTGAAGAAGCAAAAGCTTTTTTTAGACCGAGTTTGGATGAATTGCACGATCCATTCTTAATGAAAGATATGGACAAAGCTGTTGCAAGAATTGAAAAAGCCATCGCCAATAAAGAAAACATACTTGTTTATGGTGATTATGATGTGGATGGTACAACTGCTGTAGCTTTAATGTCGTCTTATCTTAAAACTAAACACAATTTAGTTTATACATATATTCCAAATAGATATGATGAGGGTTATGGTATTTCTTATAAAGGAATAAACTTTGCTTTAGAAAATGAGTTTACTTTAATTATAGCATTAGATTGCGGAATAAAGTCTGTAGATAAAGTTGCTCATGCCAAAAAATTAGGTATCGATTTTATTATATGCGATCATCACAGACCCGGTAACGAAATACCAAAGGCAGCTGCCGTATTAGACCCAAAACAAGATGATTGCAGTTATCCCTTTAAAGAATTATGTGGCTGTGGTGTTGGTTTTAAATTAATTCAAGCTCTGGCTTTAAAAGATGGCAAAACAGCCGAAGACTTATCGGAGTATCTAGATTTGGTAGCTACTGCAATAGGTGCAGATATAGTGCCAATAAATGGAGAAAATAGAGTACTAGCTTATTTTGGTTTAATGGTAATAAATACCAACCCAAGATCTGGTATTAAAGCTATTTTAGATCAGGTTGAAAAAACAGAACTTACTATAACCGATGTTGTTTTTATAGTAGCACCCAGAATAAATGCTGCAGGACGTATGAAGCATGGTAATTATGCTGTAACTTTATTAACTGAGGAAGAGCCAGAAATGGCTAGAAGATATGCTGCAGAAATTAATGAGTATAATTTAGACCGACGTGAAACAGATAAAAGAATTACAGAAGAAGCTCTTAAACAAATTGAAGAACAAAACGAACAGAACCGCATTACTACTGTTGTTTACCATGAAAATTGGCATAAAGGTGTTATTGGTATTGTGGCTTCTCGATTAACAGAAACCTATTACAGACCTACACTAGTTTTTACTAAAAGTGGTAATAAATTAGCAGCTTCGGCACGATCGGTAAGAGATTTTGATATTTATAATGCCTTAGAAAATTGTAAAGAATATATAGATCAATTTGGTGGACATAAATACGCAGCTGGCTTAACACTTGAAAAAGAAAATTTTGAAGCATTTAAGCAAGCTTTTGAAGATGAAGTGTCTAAAACTATCGATAGGAACTTATTAATACCCGAAATTAAGATTGATGTAAAAATTGATTTAAAAGATATTACTCCTAAATTTTACAGAATTTTAAAACAATTTGCACCATATGGGCCAAGTAACATGACACCTGTTTTTTTGACAGAAAATTTAAGAGATACAGGCTATGGAAAATGTGTAGGTGCAGATAAAACACATTTAAGATTAACAGCAACTCAACCAGATTCTACAAGTAGAATGGTAGGTATTGGTTTTAGCATGGGAGATAAATTTGATAAAATTTCTGAAGGTAAACCATTTAGAGCTGTTTATTCTATTGATGAAAATGAGTGGCGTGGTAATGTAAGTTTACAATTAAAGTTAAGAGATATAAAAAAACATAAGGAGACTACCTTGTAAATTATGGCAAAAACCGACCCTTACGCAGCCTTACGAATTAAGGAGTTTAATATTTTTTTATTGTTACGCTTGTTTCTAGTTTTTGGATGGTCCATGCAATTTATTGTTATTGAGTGGCAAGTGTATAGTTTAACAAAAGACCCTTGGAGCTTGGCTTTAATAGGAGCTTGTGAATTTATTCCAGCTTTTTTTATGGCACCATTTTCAGGTCATATTGTAGACCAAAAAGAAAAAAGAAATCTTTTTGCACTTTGTATAGGTGCTTTTTCTTTAATAAGTTTAGGACTATTTTTATTAACTACTAATAAAGTGGTTACTAGCTGGTCTACACAACTAATTTTATATTCTATTTATGCCCTTGTTTTTTTTGGTGGTTTTTTACGTTCTTTTTTTGGACCTATTATTTTCTCTTTAATTGCTTTAATTGTTCCAAAAAGAATATATCCTAATGCAGCAACTTGGAGTACAAGTACTTGGAAAACAGCTGCGGTTTTAGGGGCTCTATTTGGGGGTTTTTTTATAAGTTGGATTGGTGTAGCTAATACATTATGCGTAGTTTTTATATTGGTTTTAACATCATTTCTTCTAACGTTTTTAATTAAAAAGAAGCCTATTTTAAACAAGAAAATTGGCGAATCTGTAAAGGAAAGTTTAAAAGCGGGTATTTGGTTTGTGTTTCAAAATAAAGCGATACTAGGCGCTTTAACCTTAGACATGATTGCAGTTTTATTTGGAGGTACTGTAGCTATTTTAGTGATTTTTGCACAAGATATTTTAGAGGTTGGAAGCCAAGGTTTAGGTATTTTAAATGCATCAATATCTCTGGGGAGCATCATTACTATGTTTGTAACTACGTATATTCCAATAAGTAAAAACACAGGTAAAAAACTACTTGTTTCAATTTTTATATTTGGATTAAGTATGATTGGTTTTGGCTTATCATCTATTTTCTGGGTAAGTGTTTTAATGTTATTTATTAGTGGGGCTGCCGATGGTATCTCTATGATTATTCGTCAAACCATATTACAATTAAAAACCCCAGACGATATGCGTGGACGAGTATCTTCTGTAAATTCTATGTTTGTTGGTTCTTCTAATGAGTTAGGAGCTGTTGAAAGTGGAGTAGCAGCTAAACTTATGGGACCTGTGGCTGCTGTAGTTTTTGGAGGCACCATGACTTTAATTACTGTATTTGTTATAGGAATTAAGAACTCAGTACTTAGAGATTTGGACTTAACAGAAGATATGGAGGCTAATGAGAAAGCTGATTAATATTCTCTCAACTCTATATTTTCTCCATCAAAAACACCATAAGTATAGTATTGAATCCAATCACCAAGGTTAATGTATTTTGATTTCTCGTTTAGGTCTATGTTAAGCGGTAAATGTCTGTGACCAAAAACAAAAAAATCTCGATGTTTATTTTCTAACTTGCGTTTGCAGTATTGTACGAGCCATTCGTTATCCTCACCAAGAAATGTTGCATCATCGTCACCAGAAATAAGCTTGTTTTTTACTGATAAATATTGGGCAATTTTCATTCCAATGTCTGGATGCCCCCATTTAAAAAGCCATTTAAAGAACGGGCTTATAAATACTTTTTTCATGCGTTTGTAGCCTTTGTCTCCAGGGCCTAAGCCATCGCCGTGACCTATAAAAAATGTTTTATTATTAAAGGTAAACTCTTTGGGTTTATGGTAAACGGGTATGTTTAGCTCTTCTTCAAAATAGCCATTCATCCATAAATCGTGGTTACCTACAAAGTAATGGATTGGAATGCCTGAGTCTGATATTTCGGCAAGTTTACCTAGTGTTCTTGTAAAGCCTCTTGGAACAACGGTTTTGTATTCAAACCAAAAATCGAACAAATCGCCTAAAAGAAAAATAGCAGCAGCATCGTGTTTTATTTCGTCTAACCAGGCTACAAATTTTTTTTCGCGTGGCTTAGAGGCTTCCATTGTTGGAGCGCCTAAATGGTTGTCTGAAGCGAAATATATTTTTTTTCCTTTTGGAATTTGCATGCGTAAATATACTAATTCCTGTTAATGCAAGAATATTTGTTTTAAAAATAAGCGAGTAAATAAATTATAATTATTTATTGCCTGTAATTTAAAGTTTAAAATAAAAATAATTAGATTGATAAACCTTTAATAGCAATCTTCTAGAATCTGACCATTATCTATATACACATCAAAAGGTTTAATATTGTTTTTAAGACAAATTTTTTCTAGAAGAATAAAAGTATTATTTCGCATTGCAATAGAGCCACAAATCATTATTGTTCCGCCACTTGCAAGTATTTTTGCTATGTTTTTATTATCTCTTTTAATTAAATCTTGAACATATTTATAAGGTGTCTCTTCTTTAGAAAGAGCAATGTTATATTGTTGCAATGGTTTTTTTTGTATCGCTTCTAAAATTTGTGGTTTAAATAATTTTTCAGAAGCTTTAGTTCTTGTCCCCCAATATAATATTAAGGATGCTTTTGTTTTTTGATGTATCATACCCAAAAATGGTGCAATGCCAGTTCCGTTAGCAATTAAAACAACTTGTTTGCTCTTTTTAGGTAAATAGAAAGCTTTGTTTTTTTTAATAGTTACTTTTAGTTCTTGATTAGGGTTTAAATGGTTTAAATAATTTGAGCAAACTCCATGAGAATGTTTTTTTACACATAGTAAAATATCGCCATTACTATTTTTTCCAACAGAATATAAACGTTCTGTGGTTTCGTTAGAAGGTGTAACTCCTAATAAATCTCCGGGTATAATAGCTTTTTGTTTTTTTGCTTTTAATGTGAGTTTAAAAGTTTCACCATACATATCAATAACATTTTGTTTGTCGATTACCTTAAAAACGGTTTCTTTTTGTTTTTTTGAAACTAATTTAGTTGGAATATTTAGGTTTAAGTTCAAGGAAGTTGCCCATTTTAAAGTCCAATTTCTAAATTGATCGTAATTCTGATTGTGAATTAATTCTGGGTTTTTTGAAGGTACATGAATCTTATCTTTCGATATAATTTGACTATGAGTTTTTTTTGCGAACTCACAAAACTGAGGATAAGAATAAGAGCCTAAACCAATAACATGACAGGTAAATGGTTTACTAATTTCGGTTTGCTTTAGTTTATTTAAAAATAAATTAGCATTGCTTGGCGGTTCGCCATCTCCATAGGTTGAGGTTATTATAATTAGCTGTTCAATATTTGAATAGTTTGTATAGTTATTTAAGTCATCAATAAATACTTTTTTGCCTGCTTTTAATAGAGATTTTTGTAATATTTTCCCTAATTTTTTTGTACTTCCATTTTCAGACCCAACTAAAATTATAAAATTAGATTGGTTGGCTTTAAACTTGTTTTTGGTTTTAGAGCGCAGTCTATTATATGCAATTATACTACCAGAATACATAAAGTATAAAATTGAAATAGAGCTTATAAACAAAACTAGAGACCAAATAATACTTCCTGAACCTGTATGTATATTAAAACTTAGTACTGCTAATATTTTTGTGAAAGGATAATAGGTTGTTTGTATTATTTCACCTGTTTTTTGATGTATTTTAAGAGTTTTGTTATGAAGGTTAAGAACGAAATAATCTTCTTCATCTGTAGTGAAAGGAAATTCTAATTTTCTTACATCTTTTAATAAAGTGTTTTTAAAAACAGGAAATTTTGAAATAGGAATGGTAGTTTTAGAATCAGATTTTTTATGGGTAATACTAGTTTTGTTTTCTGGTAATAAAGAAAACCTATCCATAGACAAATAAGTTCCAGATAATGCTAAAATAATAATAGGTATTAGTAGCCACCTTCCTAAAGCTACGTGGTTGTATTGTATTGATTTATCGTTAATTATTTTTGAGCATAATTTTATAAAACCACCTTGTCTTTTTATAGCTAGTAACAAGCCTGTTATAGCAATTAAAAACAATAAAAAACAAGTGATTCCAACAAACAAACGCCCAGGGGTTTTTAAAAATAAGGAACGATGGAAATTGGTTAAAAATTCAAAAAAAGGACTTTTAGTAGGAATATTAGCAATTTTGTTGCCCTTATATGGGTTAATGTAAAATTGCCCATCCACATCAGATTCCATGCTAAAAACATTTGCTTTCACAAAATAATTTTTATCTATTTCAATATCTAAAACTTCGTCATAATTATTTTTTAGGGTATTAACTAGCTTAGCTAAAGAGATGTTTTTAGCATTTTTAATATAATAAGGTTGTGCTTTTTCCTGTATAGGCTCAAAAGCTAAAAAAGCACCTGTAATAGTGGTTAAAAGTAAAAATAAAGAAGAAGATACAGTTAAATAAAAATGACTGTATCTCCATATTTTGTTAAGCATTTTTTAATTAGTTTGGTATAATTCTAACATAACGGATGTAGCCAGTTCCTTCAAATTTATTTTTGAGATTATTGTGATCTAATACAATTTCTAAATCTTTTTCATGATAATCTTGATGTTCAACAGCGGTTTCAAACCTTAATTTATTGTCTGTTTTTAAATCATTTTCATTTAATTGAAATGTAAATATTGAACGTTCTCCTCCAGCAATAGTTGCTCCCGTTATTGCATCAATATCATTAGTTTTTAAGGTTTCAAAAAACGACCACCATGAAGGGATGTCCGGATACCATTTCTCATCATCTCCCAAAACATGTAATGTTTTAATATAATTGTTGTTTTTATCTACTAATGATACTACAACGTATGCACCTTCTCCTTCATAGTTTTTTAACTGAACCATGCATTTGTATTTTGGTTTAGGTTCTGTGTTTTTTAATGTAGTAAAAGCCATGAATGATAGGCATACTACGAAAAGCATGTATTTATAGAGTTTCATGTATATTTATTTAAAATTGTTTTAAAAAAGTAATATCTGTATTATTTAGTAACTCATTTTCTTGAGCCAAGTCATAAGCAGTTTCATCAAAATCGGTAAGTGCTTTTTTATCGGCTCCTTTATTGATTAAAAGTTGCAATAATTCTACATTGGTGGCTTTCATAGCTGCTAAATGTAAAGGAGTTAAACCATTGCTGTTTTTTTGATTGATGCTTGCACCTAATGCTATTGCTTTTTGGATTAATTTTTTATCTCCTTTGCTTATAGCTATATGTAATGGGTATTGTGTTTTTGAAGCATTTTTAAATGAAACACCTGCTGTTGTTAGAGCTTTTGTGAAAGCTTCAAAATGTTGAGCGTTTCGTCTGTTATAGGCATTAAATAAATGGTAAAATAAATTGTTTTCTTGAGCATCTACTATTTGAATATTAGCACCTTTTTCTTTTAATAAATTAAAAGCTTCTAAATTCATGTGTTGCGTGGCATAAGTTATTGCAGAAAACCCTTCTTTATTTTGTTGGTTAATGTTTTTATATAATGGAGCTAACTTTTGTAAGGCTAAATAATTATTTCCTTTGGCAGCATTTAAGAAGGCTGTATTTCCATCTTTATCTTCTTGTTGAATATTAATATTTTTTTCTATAAAAAAATCTATAATCTTTACATCTTTAGTATTTAAGGCAATATTATGTAATGCATTTTCACCATTATTATTTGTTAATGTCATGTCTAAGCCTAAACTTTCAAAATATTGATAGACTTCTAAAGGGTTGCTTTTGCGTCTTCCTCCGTGGCTTGCAAAAAGTACTATGTTTTCTCCAAGGTTATTGTTTTTTTTGTAGTTAAAACCTAGAGCAATGTATTTTTTTATCAAATCTATGTTTCCGCCCTTAGCAGCATAAAACATGATATTATTTTCTTGTTTGTCTATAGCATGAATATCTACTCCTTTTTGTTGAAAGTACTCTATTATTTTTCCGTCTTTGCTATGTGGTGCTAATAATAAAATGGCATTGGCTCCAGCACGGTTAGTTTCTTTTAGATTAACACCATTTTCAACCATTAAATCATAAATATCTGTATTGTCATGACCAGCATTTAGAGTAAAAGTAAACCAGTTAAAACCATGGCTTCCTACTACGTTTATGTCGGCACCTTTATTTATTAATAATTTCATGGTATCTAAATCACCAGAACTACCAGCCCACATTAAATAACTTCTTCCGTCATGAGTAGACTTGTTAATATCGTTTCCTGGTAAAGACAGTAAGTATTCAATTGTTTCTACAGGGGCTTTAGCCATAATAGCAAAGCAAATAGCATCAAAAGCAGCTAAATTAGGTGTTACAGCATCATGACCTTCTTTTATTTTTTGTTTTACGGCTGCAACATCGGGTTGTGTTTGCCAAAATGATCTGTTATGAAATTCGTTAGTGCTTTGAGGTCTTTGGGCAAAAAGTAGAACTGGCACCAACAGCAGTAAAATAAGTGATTTTTTCATAGTTGTTTTAATTAAGAAAATCTCTTTCTGAATATTTTCAGAAAGAGATTAATTTATTTTTATTGAGAAAATTTAAAAAGCACCAATAAAGTGGCTTCCTGCTGCATTTACTAATTCTGCACCTTTTGTTACTTCGGCAGTTTCAGTATTAATTACATAGATATTTCCGTTTTGCCCCACAGGAGCTTGTGTTACGTATATTTCATTTCCATCAACAACAAAACCTTGGTATTGGAATAAGTAGAAATCTGGATCATAAGGTATAGCATCAATTTTAACAGCTGTTTTAGCATTTAAGTCTACAAGAGCGAAAAACCCTTGAGCACCAGCAATACCATTTGCAGACCCATCATGACGATAAGCCAATACTGCTTTGCCGTTTGCTGCTGGTCTCCAAGCTAGAATATATGCACCTTCTACCCCTAAAGCATCATCTAAATTAAAATCATAGCTATTATCATATTGATTATTTGAATCGATTTTTAAAATGTGTGAACCTTCTGGATCGCTTTGGTTTGCTTGATAAACACTTCCGTTGTACTCAAAAGCATTAATACTGCGGTACCCATTCGTATTTCCGTGTCCTACTGTAGATGTAATTACTGTTGGGTTTAGTAATGAAGGGTAATCTAAAACTATGGTTTTAGAGCCTAAAATCTCATAATCACTATCTATTTCTCCAGTAGCAGGATCGACTTTACTTAAGCGCCCACCAATGTATAATTTATTACCAGCTTGATTTAATGTTGGCATATCAATTCTAGAGAAATAATATCCATTAGCTTCTTCTTCTGTAGATAAAGAAACACTATGCTCTTGGAAGTTTTTTATAGAAGAGTTTTCTAAATCTAAGGTAACAATCCCTATGGTAGCCTCTGTACGTATATAAGTATCATCACTAGCATCATCTGGGGTACCGTTATCATTAAATTCAGCTTCTGTATTTACATATACTGCAGCTCCTGTTTTATCGCCATCAAATAATTTAATCCATCTAGGAGCAGTACCTACGTAAGGTGCTATACTTACCTCTGAACCTGTAGGTGTGAAATTTTGACCACCGTTAACTGTATATTTAGAATAGTTACCACCAGTATCTCCTGCGTAACTAATATTGAATATAGTATTACCATCTTCAGAAGATTGCAATCTAGCAGTTCTGTTTGAAGGCACAATAAATCCGTTGTTAAAAGGCTCGATGGATACCGTTGGATCTTTAGCATCTTGGCTACTTAAGGCATAAATTAAAGTACCTCCGTTTCCGTCACCTGGATTATCTCCCATTTGTGCTGCGGCAATAGTAATCCATCGGCTTGAGTCCTCTTTATCTTCTTCAATTATAGTTGTTGAGTCATCGCTACTACAACTAATAGTAAGCAACAATAAACTAAATAAAAAGGTTATGTTATTGAAATTTAGAAATTGGTTTTTCATTTTGAAAATATTTAAAATTTATTGATTGAATAATTAATTTTTAAGTAAAAAGCACGTCCTGGTTTTTGTACTCTTAGGTTGTCATATAAAGGTTTGTCAAAAATATTTTTAATGTCAAAACTCATGATAATTTTCTTACTTGGAAATGTGTAACTAAGCCCGAAATCTTGTGCTAATTGTTGTGGGACTTTAAAAAAACCGGCTCCTCCAACACCAGATGGAATGTTTAAGTAAGAGAACTCACCCGTGAAGTATAGACTGTAAAATAAGTTTAAGTGTGTATTTTTTTGAAAGACATCTTTAAAGGAATACCTTAAATTACTATTCATTGTAAAAAAGGGTGTGTTTGGCACATCTATCTCAACACCTTCACTTAATACTTTTAAACTGAAATGAGAAATATTAAAATTAAGACCAAAGTTTTTATTGTAAGAGTAATCTAATTGCGCTTCTACTCCTTTAGAAGAACCACTTCCTTGATTTACATAAAGTATTGTTTCGTCATTAACATTTAATGATGTTTCAATAGGCAACCCAATTCTATCTTTTAAATTTCTAGTAAAAAAATTGGTTGAAACGCTAAAGTTGTGTTTTTTTATATTAAAAGTCCCAAATTTAAAACCCAAATTATAGTTATTGCTCTGCTCGGGTTTAATACTTGAGTTTGCTATGACATTATCTCCATCATCACCAAATACTTCAGTTTCACTTGGTAAGCGAATAGCTTTTTCTGCCGAGGTTAATACCGTTATGTTTGGTGTTATTTCATAAGAAATAGCAAGACCATGGCCATTATGTTTTTTATTACTGCTTATAGTTTCATTTACTATAATACTATTTCCATTACTATCTGTTTCTATTGCAGGATCAACACTTGTAGTTTTTTGTTGATAATATTTTCCAAATAAACTGGTTTTTAGTTTGTCTTTAAAAGCAGTTAACTCGTAAGTTAAGGAGTAAATATTTTTATCTAAATCTCTAGTGCCTTCAAAAGTGTTTTCTAAAACAGATTTTAAAGCATCACTATCTTTTCTTTTAATTCCGCTATATACATGGTTTACTAAAACTTTATGGTTGTTATTAAAAGCATAAGACATTCCTGATCTAATAGAAGCTACGTTTCTGTCTATTTGAAGTAATGTTGGCCCGCCTTCTTGTTGTGAACCCCAGGTGTATTTGTGGTCTACAATAGATACTGTTCCATCTTCATTAAATTGTTCGCGTTGCATTTTAACACCACGCCATGTGTAAGCTTGAGAAACGGTATCACTTACAAATCGGTTGCGTTTACCAATTAAACCGTTAATATTTATGTCGAAGCCTTTAGTAAAAAGGTTTTTCTTTTGGTAAGTTAAACTACCAAGTATGGCATCGGATTCTAAATATCTACCTTTATAAGGCAGTATGGTCATAAAAGTACCATGTTGTATTTCTTTATAATCATCAGAACCAGTTACGCCAATTAAAAACTGATCTGCCCATTTTACATTAGTATATCCAATTTGGGCCATCCCTCCTGTAGATCTATAAGCATCATTAAATCTTCTTGCTGTTATTGGTGTTTGGATTCCATTAACTTCAATATGTTTTACTTGTCCACCCCATACTTTATAGTTGTTATCAGAATAATTATTAAAAGCAGATGCTTTAACAGTAAATCCTGATTTATCAAAACGATACAAACCATTAATATTTGTTTGCAAGGTGTTGAATGAACCATAAGAAACCGAAGCGTTAAAATTAGTTTTTGTTCCTTTATGTAATACAATATTGATGGCACCACCTAGTGCATCGTCTGATAAATGCCCGGGAACCACACCTTTGTAAACTTCAATATTTTTTATCATTGAAGGTGGAATGCTATTTAAATTAAAAGAAGAGCCATAAACAGAAATAGGAATTCCATCAATAAAAATACGTACAGCACTTCCAGTTAAACCATTTAAACTGTATTCTATATTAGAACCTAAACCACCATTTTGTCGAATTTTTACCCCAACGGTAGTATTTAACAATTCGTTGGTTTGAATATTTCTAAGACTGGCTTCTTTGGTTTTTATAACATTTACTGCAAAGCCTTTTTCTTCAATTTTTCGTTTTGCCGTTTTGCCTTTTATGTTAACTTGTTGTAAAGTTTCAAGTTTTTCTGCTAGTTTAAAGTTTAAAGTAATTTCTTTATTTCTATTGTTTTCAACAAGGTTTATTTCTTTATAAGCAGATTTAAACCCCATATATGAAGTTTTGACAGTATGTTTACCTTTGGCTATGTTTTTAAGTCTGTAAATCCCGTTTTCATTGGTAATTGTTGCTTTCGAGTTATTATTTATAGTTACCGTAGCCCCAAATAATGGTTGTCCAGACTGATCTGTTACTTTTCCCGAAATTAAATATTGGTTGCCCTGTGAATAAGCAGAAATTGCTATAAAAAAGGCTACTAAAAATAATTTTACATTCACTTATTTAGACTTAATAAAAATAATATATTTGCAAAAGTATCTTCTTTAGACTGATTCTTAATAACGCAAAAAGGATTTATTATAACGTAAAAGGAATAAATGGAAATTCGATTTAAAAGCTCAGAGTGTAATAATGGAGAATTAGTGAAACGTTTTAATAAAGATTTTGAAACAACTCTTTTAACTGAAGAAGAACATTCTAAGTTTAATGATGGTATTACAGGTACAGTAAAAGAGATACATATAAATAATGCTTACATTCTTTTTCAAAATTATAATAATGAAAATTTAAAAAACTCCATATTACAAGTTGTTCAAAACCATCCTGTTTTTTTACTTCAATTTGTAATTGATGGAATGGTATCTTTCTCTTTAAATAAAAACAAGAAAACTACTTATAAGTTAAGTAAAAACAATTACAACTTATTTTACATTCCTGCTTCTAAATATTCATATAAGCCTATTAATCAAAAAAAGCAGGTTTTAAGTATTTATTTTACCGAAGCTTTTTTAATTAGTAAAATGGGAGCATGTTTTATTATTAATTCTAAAAAATATCAGCAATCAAAAAAAGAAGAACAGATTTATCCCTTTTTTAATAATGGTTTAATGATAAATGGACAATTAAGAGGGCTAGTACATGAATTTCTTAATTGCTCTTTTGATGGTGTTACAAAACAATCATATTTAGAATCTAAATTAACCGAATTGGTGTTAGTAGCTCTAGCATCAAATGATTTGAAAACTGAAACGAATAAATTAAGGAAAGACGATAAAGAGCGTTTAATTAAAATAGAATACTATATTCAAACTCATTTAAAAAGCGATTTAAGTATTGAAAAACTATCAGCTTTAGCTGGGTTTAATACCTCAAAATTTAAAAACGATTTTAAGCAGGTTTTCGGTATGCCAGTATTTCAATATATTACGTCTTTAAGGATTGAAAAAGCGATTCAGTTAATTTTAAAGCACGATTATACCATTGCCCAAGCATCATACGAAGTTGGTTATAAAAACCCGCAACATTTTACGGTTGCTTTTAAAAAAAAATTAGGCTATTTGCCTAGCCAGTTAATAAAATAAATTTAATTATTATCGTCTGCATACCACTCTGCAAACGAGCTATCGGTTTCTTGAAGTTTTAAAGAGTGTAATTTGATATGTTTTGGTAACCTTTTGGTTATTTTTTCTGAAAAGTCTATAACCATCATCTCACTCGTTGGCTGATAATTTACTAGTAAAACATTATGTCCGCGATCCTGTAACTCTTTAGCTAACTCTACGTGTGGAGTATTTTTGTTAAAAACGGTTGCGTGATCAAATACGTTTACAATCTCTTCTTTCACAATTTTCTTAAGGTCGCCAAAGTCTATAACCATCCCAAACTTAACGTTGGTGTTGTCTGTAATAGGCTTCCCTATAACGGTAACTGATAGTTTGTAACTGTGACCATGTACGTTTTTACATTTTCCGTCGTAGCCATATAGTGCGTGACCGGTTTCAAAAGAGAATTGTTTGGTGATGCGAATGTTGTTTCCCATTATCTTCTTTTTCTTTTATTTACAAAGTAAACAATGATTAAAACTAAACCTAGTATTAGAAACAACCCGTTGCCGCTAAGAAATGACATGATATCCATAATGCTTTTTTATTGATTTCTTTTTTTATTATACCTAAACATTAAATAGGCAAGTACAACAAGAATTACAAAGGGTAGCATTGAGCCAATAAATACTCCGATTTCATAATTTTTATCGGGTGCATTTTTAATTTTCTCTTCAATATTTACCTGCTGAAGTAAAGCAATAAATAGTTTCATAACTGTTTGTTGTACAATGTTGCAAAGTTAATTGTTTTGAGCAAGTGGCATAAATATTTTTCTGAATTTTATAATAAGTGGTATACCTCGAGCAATAATCCAAAATGTAATAGCAATAAATATGGCGTGGAGTTTATAACCTAAACTATCTAACCAAAAAAGTATAGGAATAAAAATAATAAAGGTTGAAAATAAAAGGACATTTCGTAAATATTTCATTTTACCTAGACCCTTAAATATTCCGTCGAAAATGAAGGCTAAAGTACAAAGTGGTTGCATTAGGAGTACAATCCAGAAAACATTATAAAAGGCTTCTAAAACCTCGGGTTCTTTAGTAAATATGCCCCCAATAGGGTAATAAAATATTGCACCAAGTAGGCCTAATAAGGCACCTATTATAAGTCCGTATTTTATTAGTTTATTACTTAGTATCATTAAAGATGAATAGGCTTTTGCTCCATATAATTTACCAGATAAAATGTTTCCAGCACTTGCGTAACCATCAACAATAAAAGCGCCCAAAAACCACAAATTTATAGCAATGGTGTATGCGGCAATATAATGAGCACCATAACTTGTAGCAAATGCGCTAGCATAATATAACGTTACATTTAAAGCTATAGTTCTTATAAATAAGTTAAGTATCATTAAAGCAAAACGTTTTATTTCTGGATTAAAAGGAAAGCTAGGTTTTAAAGGGATATTTGTTTTTTTGATAAGAAAATATGCCGAAAACGCAGCCATTAAAATTTGTGCTATGACACTTGCATATGCAGCACCTTTAATCCCCATTGGGTTAACATAACCATTAATACCATAAACAAAAATAAAGTCTAGAATAATATTTGTTATTGCCCCAATAATAGCAATAATCATGGGGTAGTATGTGTTTTGTAAACCACGAAACGCACCAAAAATTGCTATTGTAAATAAGGTAAAAGGAAATCCTAGAACCCTAATTTTATAATAAATAACAGAATAATCTAATATTAAATTAGAAGCGTTATAGAGTTTAAAAATTTGTTTAGCAAACGGATATGTACTGAATATAACAAGTATACTTATAGAAGTAATTATAAAAATAGCTTGTGATGGCAAGTTTTTTATTTGCTCTAATTTGTTTGCTCCAACATATTGTGATACTATAGAAGATATAGCACTTCTAGTTTGCCCCAATACCCAAATAAGCATAGACAAAAAAGTAGTAACAATACCAACCGCAGCTAAAGATTCGGTTGCGTTAATATTAATATTTCCAACAATGGCCGCATCAGTTAATGATAATATAGGTTCGGAAACACCAGAAATTAATGCTGGAATCGCCAATTTGTTTATATGTTTTAAACTAATGTTTATATTCACAGTATTAGCTCATAACAGTAAAAAGAATGTTTACTTTGTTTTGGAAAATAGATCTCGCCAAGTTTATTGTACCCCCTAAGTTTATAAAATTTTTGATTTCTTTTATTTTGCGAAAAAGTATATAATCTTACAGATTTAAAACTATTTTCTTTTGCATAGGCTTCTGCAAAACTCATTAATTGTTTGGCAAAACCTTTTCTTTGATAATTAGGATGAATGGCCAAACGGTGAATATATAAATTATTTTTGTTTGGTGTTAACCAAGAGACAGGGTTGTATTCTGGATCCATAAAAGTAGAAACTGTAATACAACCAATTATTTTGTCTTCAATATCTAAAACATAGCATTCTTCCTTTTCTATATCTTTTTTAAAAGCGGCCTTATTGGGGTAAAATTCATTCCATTGAAAAATATTTTTAGCAACCATATGTGCAGCACATGCATTTGTTATTTTAATAATGCTATTTATATCATCATATGTTCCTTTTCGAATCATTTAAATGTTTTACTTTTGCTTCAAATTTATTGTAAATTTAGTTTCTAAACTTATTTGTTATGAAGAATATTTTAGTTCCTGTTGGATCGTCTAAAAATGCATTGAGTCACTTACAATATGCCGTAGATTTTGCTGAAGCTTTTGGTGCAAAACTTTTTGTGGTGCAAGTGTATAATGTTTATACAAAAGCTGGTACTATGTTAAAAGTAGAGCCAATAATTGAAAGAGAGAGTAAAGCTTTTTTAGATGATTTGGTTTCAAAAATTGACACAAAGCATGTTGAAGTTATTGTAAAAACTTTAAAAGGTAAATTAATTGATACATTGGAATTGGCATGTAAAGTAGCAAACATCGATTTAGTTTTAATTGAACCAAGAACAAATTCTATAAAGGATGAGGTATATTTAGGTAAAACATCGGGTAAAATTATTAAGCAAATGGATGTTCCTGCGCTTATTATTCCTGAAGGTTATAAATTTTCTGCACCTTCTAATATTTTAATGGCAATTAAATCGGCTGTTATTAAAAAGGATAAGGTCTTAACGCCACTTAAGTCTTTATTAGATAATTTTAAAGCTACTGCCGACTTATTATTAGTAAAAACACCGTTTCATAAACAAGGAGATTTAGATGTAAATGATGAATTAAAATCTATAGTGAACAAAATTACAAAAACGGAAAATGCTACGACTTTTCAAGGTGTTTTGTTGCATTTTGAATCCTATAAACCAGACATGCTATGTGTGGTAAGACGTAAACGTGGTTTCTTTGCCAAGAAATGGGAAAAGAACACCATTCTTAAAAAAGATTTTCATAGTAAAATACCGGTTTTAGTTTTAAGCGGTTTGAAGTAGTAAATGGGGATGTAGCTCAGTTGGCTAGAGCGCTTGACTGGCAGTCAAGAGGTCGTGGGTTCGAATCCCATCTTCTCCACAGAAAAGAATTTAAAATTCTTCATCATAATAAGTAGTAGCGTCTTCTAGAATTTCTTCTAGTTTTAATGTTTCGTTTTTAATTCTATTCTTATCCCAATCTAAATAGTAAACAAAATCATTTAAAATTAAAGACGCATTCTTTTTAATACTTAAAATATTAAAATATAACCTACCTGTTCGTCTTACAAAAAAATCGGTTAAACTATTTGTCATTTCATAATTTATGCAATACCAAAGTTCAGCTCTAATTAAACGCTCAGAAATATCGGTATTTTTAAAGTTATCCATTTTATCTATTATAATGTCTGCCTGTTTTCCATAGTTAGAACATAAATACCATGAATAATAAGCGTTTTCATTACCAAAATTAGATAATTTATTTTCAAGATATTTTTGGTAAGCGCTTACCTCTAATACAGATTTAAGAGGTGGTTTAACCAAAATTATTTTATCTGTGTAAGATTTTTTTAATTGCTCTTTGCGTTTATTAGGAATGGCTTTTAAAACCGTTTCTAAAACACGTTGTGCCATTTTTCTGTAACCAGTTAGTTTTCCACCAGCAATTGAAATAAGGCCACTTTTAGATATAAAAATTTCGTCTTTTCTAGACAATTCAGAAGGGTCTTTATCAGCTTCATGAATTAGTGGTCTAAGACCAGCCCAATTAGATTCTATATCGTTTAAGATTAAGTTAACTTTAAACATGTTATTAACTGCTTTTAGCAAATAATTAGCATCTTTTTTAGTTGTTACAACTCGATCTAAATTTCCAGAATAATTAGTATCTGTGGTACCAATATAAGTTACACGACCTCTTGGTATGGCAAAAATCATTCTGTCATCTGTATTATCAAAATAAACAGATTGTTTAATAGGTAGTTTATTGAAAGGTAATACAATATGAACACCTTTTGTAAGGTGTAAATATTTATTGTTTATTGAAGCATCTTTTTTACGTAATGTGTCAACCCAAGGGCCTGCTGCCGAAACATAATGATGTGCTTTAATTGTTAGTTTATTATTTGAATTATGGTCTAGGCAATCAAGGCTTTCTATTTTAGAATTTTTATCATAATTAAACGATTGCATTTCACAATAATTAATTATGGTTGCACCAAAGGAAGTTGCCTTTTTTAAAATCTCAATAGTAAGTCGTGCATCATCTGTTCTGTATTCAGCATAAAAACCACCACCTAAAACTTTATTTTTGTTTAATAAAGGCTCTTTTAATATTGTCTCATTTTTATCAAGCATGATGCGTTTATCATCACCATCAACATCAGCTAAATAGTCATAAACTTTTAGGCCTATTGCAGTCATTATTTTGCCATATGTTCCCCCTTCAATTAAGGGTAATAACATTTTCTCTGGAACAACTAAATGTGGTGCTAATTTATGAACAATAGCTCGCTCTGTTCCAGATTCCCTTACCAACCCAATTTCAAATTGTTTTAGATAGCGTAAACCTCCATGAATTAACTTGGTTGATTTGTTGCTGGTTCCTGATGCAAAATCATTTTTCTCAATAAGACAGACATTCAAACCACGAGATGCAGCATCAAGGGCTATTCCTGCTCCAGTAACACCGCCACCAATAATTGCTAAATCAAATGTATTGGTAGCTACTGTTTTTAGCTGATTTCCTCTGTTTAAAATTGAAAAATTTATCACACGCTTATTTTCTACAAATTAGTTTAAAAAATTGATTATTTTATCTGTAGTGTCTTTTAAGTTTTTAGGTAATTCTTTTTTGTTCCATGGATGTGAGGCTTCAAAAACGTGATTAGCATTTTCTATGATTAATATTTCACTATTTGAATTCCATTTATGAAGCTCGTAAGCCTCGTCAATTAATACACTTGTATCTCCACTTCCATGTATTATTAAATACGGTATTTTTAAATTTGAAACAGCTCTTTTTATTGTAAGTCTTTTTTTATTTGAAATAAAGTCTTCATAAAACTGATAATAATGGGGCATTTGTTGTTTTGTACGCCCATTTAAAACAAATTTCACACCATCTTTTTTCCATTGTTCTAAGTTGCCAATTGTAGCTGTTCTTTTCTCAAAACAAGAAACACCAGCAAGACTTACAACTTTTTTTATACGATTTTCTTCTTCTGCTTTTATAGTTATAATACCTCCAGCTCTACTATGTCCAATTAGGTTAATATTATTAGTATTCGCTTCTTTTTTATAATCATTAATTGTACTAATCCAATCAATAATAGTTTCTAAATCATCTAATTCTTTTGTGTAATTGTTGTTTCCAAAGGCTTCTAAATCATTAAAATCTATGGGTTGTTCAACCGTTCCTCCATTATGAGAGAAATTAAATTTTATAAAAAAGAATCCAGCATTAGCAAATGCCTTTGCCATTAAATCCCATGCTCCCCAGTCTTTAAAACCCTTATAGCCATGACAAAATATAATAATTGGTTTTAATGTATTTTTCTCATTAAAAAAAACATCTGTAATAATTGGTTTTGTATGTTTACCTGGAACGATTATATTTTTTGTGATAGTCATAGTATTAAATTTCTTTTTCAATAAAATCTATTTGAGGATTACAAATTTCAATTATTAATTTTTTTAATTCAATTTCAAAAGCATCTAAAGTATCATTAGTAATTAGTGAATCTTTTTTTGCATAGCTGCCAGATTTGTCTTTTTTTGCGAATTTCAAAAAGCCTTCTTTCAAATTTTTAAAAGAAATAATACCAGCTTCTACTGGTAATTGAATCTTTTTTTCTTTGTACATCATAAAAGCATAAGTTAAAATTTGAAAACTTTTGCTGTATTTTTTATAATCGGTAGTAATGTCTTCCCAATTAACAATTTCCACTTCATTTTGCTGTACTTTGCCTGTTTTATAATCTATAATTCTAGTTACTCCATTACATTCATCAACGCGATCAACTTTACCAGTAATTTTAACGGGGAATTTTAATTCTGGAATTTTAATTTCAAAATTATTATTAGTTTCAATAGCAATTATTTTTATTTTATCTCCAGCTTTTAAAGCTTTTATTTCTAAGTCTAAAAAATTTGATACAAAGCGTTTTGCTATTTCAAAAATAATTAAATTTTTTCCTGTTGTAATATCACCTTCTTTATATTCATTTTTAAAATGTTGTGTAACCTTTTGTTCTATATTAGATTTTAAATTTTCAACATTATTAATAGTTAAAAAGCTATTAACAAATGGCTTATAAAAGTCTTCTAGTGTGTTGTGCACAACAGTACCAAGTGTATTTGCTGCTACTGTTTCTTCAACATCGTCGTGGTCCTTAATTTTTAAAATTTTCTGATAATAAAAATCAATAGGATTTCTAATATAGCTAGTTAAAGATGAAGGTGAAAACCCATTACTGGCCAACTTAATTATTTGTTTTTCTAATTCATTTGTTTTTTTTACAACATTTAAATTTGTTTGAATGATTGGAACTTGAGGTGTAATAATTTGATGATTAATGTTATGAATTCCCTCTATTTCTAGTTGCGTAATAAATCGACTTTTTTCTCCTCCGGTTAAAACATCAGCTTCAGTATTATATACTATATAAATGTTTTTTGCGCGTTGTAAAAGCCTATAAAAGTGATATGTATAAACAGCGTCTTTTTCCTTATAAGTTGGTAAGTTGTTTTCTAACTTTACATCAAAAGGTATAAAAGAATTGTTACTTTTGCCTGCAGGTAAAATACCTTCATTAACTGATGAAATAATGACTGTTTCAAAATCAAGAACACGTGATTCTAACATACCCATAACTTGTAACCCTTGAAGAGGCTCTCCTTGAAAATCTAATGATTCAATGCTTAAAAGCTCTTTGTAAATACTGTATAAGGTTGAAATATCTTTTATGTGTGTGTGTTCTATATTTAGTCTTGATAGTTCATTAAATAGTTCATTAAAACGAAATACATATTCTAAAGATAATAAGTTTGATGCTTTATTCTTGTCTAAAGCAGCCTTAATAGTTAATATTAAACTTAAGCAATTTTCTAAGGACTTATTTATTGAGTTTCCCCAATTTGAGAATAATATTTCTAGAATAGATTTTGCTTTTTCTGCTATTTCAATTAATCGATTAGTATTTATAAAAACAAGATTATTTTCGTCAATGGTCTTAATGATTTTTGAGGCGTAATCTATGCCTTCAATAGATAATAATGGTCTAATAAATTGATGCGAAATAATGTTGATGATATCTTTATAGTAAAATGAATTTGAATTTGTTTTATGTAAATTAAATAACGCATCGAATAATGAAGCTAACGGAATTGACTTTAAAGGAAACCCCATTGTAATATTTAATGCTTGGATTGAAGTAGGGATGGAATTAAGAACTGGGATTAATAAATTTTCATCTCCTAAAATAACAGCAGTATTATTCAATGAATTATTATTTTCTTGTAAATCATTTAAAAGAGAACCAATATATTTTGCTTGACCAATGTTTTTAGGAATACCAAAGGTTGATATGTTTTTGTTTTTTGAATAATTTTCGGTTATCCAATTAAATGGTTTTTCTTTAAAGTAGTCCCATTTTTTTAAATGGTGCCTTGTAAATAATGCAGCATCATGTTTTATGTTATTCATAAATATCTTGTCGATATCCCAGTATATTTCTGCTAAATTATTTTGAAGTAATTTTTGAATGATGGTTTCTTCTGAAGTGTTTAAAGCATTAAATCCCACAAAAACATGTTTTTTATTTGTGTTGTTTTTGATATAGGTTTCTAAATTTTTAACAGCTTCCCTATAAACAAGACCTTGATATCCTATGTTTTTATTTAATAGGTGATCTGTAAAATGTGTGTAATAGCTGTATAATTTATTCCAGAAAGAAAGGTAGTTTTTAACAAAATCGGTCTTCTTTTTTTCAAGCGACCAATGTTTTAAATCTTGTATAGCACTTAAATAATTGAAAATCTTTTCTTGAGGAATCAAATAACGATCAATCTCGTTAAAATCTTGAATTAAGATTTGTGCCCACTTTGTAAAAGACTCAAAAGACTCTAAATTTTCTTTTTTTGTTAATTGTGTATATGTGGTATAAAATTCAAAAATAAGCTCTGTGTTGGATATATATTTAAGTTCAGATAAGTCTTCAACAAACTCTTCAATACTTAATATATGTGGAGCAAATATTGTTTGATTAACAATACCTGATAGTTGATGTTTTAAAAAAAGACCAGCTCTTTTGCTCGGTAATACAAAGGTTAAATCAGATAGGTTTTGATTGTTTTTTTGTAAGTCATTTAAAACATCGTGAATAAAAGTAGTCATTGTATAAAAATAAAAAACGCTTCGGAATAACCGAAGCGTTTTTCAAAACTTATTATTTTAAAATTAAGTTAGCTTATTTTGCTAAGTTAATTTCTACACGTCTGTTGTTAGCTCTACCAGCTCTAGTTTTGTTAGAATCAATTGGTCTAGATTCTCCATATCCAAGAGCAGATAATCTGAAAGCATCGATACCATTTTGAACTAAGTATTCTTTTACAGAATTAGCTCTAGAATCAGATAATCTTTGGTTTAATTTATCGCTACCTACACTATCAGTATGACCTTCAACTGTAAATTTAGCAGTAGGGTATTCTTTAAGAATTCCGATAATATCACCTAATACAGCAGCAGATTGTGCTTTAATTGTTGCTTTACCAGTATCAAATAAGATTGTTTTAGCATACTCATTAAGAGTTGCTTGAACAGCTTGAGTTACTTCAGGACAACCATTGTTAGCAACAGTACCTTTAACATCTGGACATTTGTCATCTTTGTCTAATACACCGTCACCGTCTTTATCAGCCCAAGGACAACCTTTGTTTGCAGAAGGACCTGCTTCATTAGGACAAGCATCATCAGCATCAGTTACACCATCACCATCAGCATCAGGACAACCGTTTAAAGCTTTTAAACCAGCAACTGTAGGACAGTTATCTTTGTTATCAGCAATACCATCACCATCACTATCAGGACAACCGTTAAGTTCAGCTAAACCAGCTTCATTAGGACAATCATCTTTACTATCTTCAATTCCGTCACCATCAGTATCTGGACAACCATTGAAAGCTTCTAAACCAGCAACGTCTGGACAAGCATCATCTTTGTCATATATTCCGTCACCATCAGTATCAGTTCCACCAAACTTGATAGAAATACCAGCTGAATGTTGGAAATGAGAACTTAAGTAATCTTCAAATGCATGTTTGTAAGATGTTTGAAGTGATAAACCAATGTTTTCACTAAACCATACATTGAAACCTAAAGTACCATTTAATGTACCAGCTCCAATTTCATCAATCCAAGTGTAACCACCACCAACTCCTACAAAAGGATCGATAGTTGTTCCTTCAAGGAAGTTATATTTAATTGTACCATCTAATCCGTAATAAGATAAATCAGCAACATTGTTAGTTACGTCAGGACCTTTACTAATATCTCCCCATTTCTCTATTTTATTTAAAGATCCAGTAATTCCAAAAGAAATACCATCACTTAAATATTTAGATACAGAAATAGTTGATAAAGAAGGTAAAATGTTCCAGTGATCAGAAGCATTAAAATATTCGTCACCGAAAGTTTCACTAAATAGCCCACCGTCTCCATTAGGGTATGCATCAACTGCGTTTACACCAATAGTAATTTGCCATGGGTTGTTTTTGTCTTGCGCATTAGCGTTGCTATAACCAAGTACAAGCAACATAGCGAACAATAATCTGCTAAGATTTTTCATATTCAAAAGTTTAATTTTTAAGTGTTAATTGTCTGCAAAAGTAAGTTGTTAAATGTTATTAACAAAGACAAATATATAAAAAAATAGCAGATATATACAGTTAGTCGATAGTTCATAATGAATTTAGATAACATTAAGAGCTTTTCCGACTTTAACAAAGGCTCTGAGAGCTTTGTCTAAATGTGATTTAGTATGTGCTGCCGAGAGTTGTACTCGTATTCTGGCTTTTTCTTTGGGAACTACAGGAAAAAAGAAGCCAATTACATAAATTCCTTCTTTTAAAAGGTGATTTGCCATGGTTTGAGATAATTTTGCGTCATATAACATAACTGGAACAATAGTAGAATCTCCATCTACAATATCAAAACCAGCAGATTTTATCCCTTTTTTGAAATAATTAGTATTCCATTCTAATGTGTCTCTTAGCTCTGTATTGTTAGTTAACATATCAAAAACCTTTATGGAAGCTCCAACAATTGCTGGGGCTAATGAATTGGAAAACAAATATGGTCTAGAGCGTTGTCGCAACATATCTATTATTTCTTTTTTACCTGTTGTATAACCACCCATAGCACCCCCTAAAGCTTTTCCTAGGGTTCCTGTAATAATATCAATACGATTCATTACCCCTTTTTCTTCAAGAGTGCCTCTGCCAGTTTTACCAATAAAACCCGCTGCATGACACTCGTCAATCATAACTAAGGCGTCATATTTATCGGCTAAATCACAAATTTTATCTAATGGAGCAACTAAACCATCCATAGAAAACACCCCATCTGTTACTATAATTTTAAATCTTGCATTGTTTTTGTTAGCAATAATTAGTTGATTTTCTAAATCAACCATATCATTATTATTGTAACGGTACCTAGCGGCTTTACACAAGCGTACACCATCTATAATAGAAGCATGGTTTAATGAATCTGAAATAATAGCATCATCTTTACCTAATAAAGGTTCAAAAACACCTCCGTTAGCATCAAAAGCTGCTGCATATAATATGGTGTCTTCTGTTTCGTAGAAATCTGATATTTTTTGCTCTAATTCTTTGTGAATATCTTGTGTACCACAAATAAATCGAACAGAGCTCATGCCAAAACCATGTGTGTCCATAGTATCTTTGGCCGCTTTAATAACTTCAGGGTGCGATGATAAACCTAAATAATTGTTGGCACAAAAATTTAAAACGGTTTCACCAGTATTTAAAGTTATTTCAGCTCCTTGTGCAGATGTAATAATACGTTCTTCTTTATAAAGTCCATTTTTTTTTATGTCTTGAAGCTGTTCTTGAAGATGATATTTCAGTTTTCCGTACATTTTGTTGCGTTTTACGCAAATTTAAATATCTTTTACTAAAATATCATCATTTACATAGACAAGAATTTTCTTTTTCACAGCTATCTTCATGTCTTCTAATACATCTTGATAGGATTGAAGTTGTTGCCAATGTTTTTTATCTTCAAAGCCTGTTTTGTAATCTATAATAGTAGCTTCATTTTTAGAGTTTATTACTATTCTATCTGGTCTTAAAATAATTCCTTCTTTTGAAATAATATCACGTTCATTATAGATTGTATAATTTGAAGTAAAATAATCTTGTAGTTTAGGGTGTTTTAAAATAGTTGAAATAGTTTCTTTAAGTGATATAGCTTGCTCTTTACTTATAGTTGATGCCTTTTGAAAATCTTTAATTACAATATCAACATCATTGCCTGTCTTTATTTTAGACATAATATTATGTATAAGGTTTCCTTTTTCTATAGCTTCTAATTGAGAGGTATCCCATAATAGGCCAGATTTTGTAACTATTTTTATATTATGATCTTCTTTAGCTGTTGAAATAAATGTTTCTTGTTGTACAGTTTCTTTTTTGTGTGGTGAGCTTAAGGAAATTCTTTTTTCGTTTCCAAAACTATAAGTTCTTGTAGAATCATTCCAAATCCCTAAATCTTTAAGATAATTAATTAATAAGCCTGAATATTTTTTAGATTTAACTTCTCCTTTTGAAGATATATCTTTTGTTGAAATGATATGTAATTGTTCAACAGCTCGTGTTAAAACAACATATAATAAATTAATATTGTCTAATTCTTGTTCAGATTTATGTTTGTTATAAATACGAAGTCCTTCATCACCAAAATTTTCAAAATCTTTATTGTAATTTAATAATGTATATGAAAAGCCATTATATTTTGTTTTATCTAAACTAAACCATTCTTTAGCCTCTACTTCTTTATAAATATCTAAATCGGCATAAGGGAAAATCACTACTGGAAATTCTAAACCTTTTGATTTATGAATAGTCATGATTTGAACAGCGTTTTGTCCTTGAGGTGAAATAATACTTAAACTATCTTTCTTTTTATCAAAATAATCTAAAAACCCTGAAATATCTGAACCTTTTTTCTGTGAAAAATCTAAAACAATATCTAAATAAAACTGAATGTATGCATTAGATTTATTTACTAATTTAAAGCTCCTAACAATCGTTTCTGCTAAGTCATAAAGCGGAAGTTGTAATAATGTGTTGCTATCAATATATATATTATAATGTGCTAAACTTTTTAATAATTTATCAATTGAAAGATTGATGTGATTTGTGAAAAATTCATGTTTATCTTCAATATTAAAAAGTATAGTTAAATAATTTAAAACCTTAATTTTAGTTTCATTATTATCTGGCTGAATAAGAAGAGATAATAAATCATTAATAAATACAACTTCAATAGAATTATTAATTAATAAAGTTTCAGACGAAATTATGGCTATGTTGTTCTTACTTAAATAATCAGCAATAGCAACACCTTCTTTTTTCTTTCTAACTAAAACACAAATATCTTCAAGACTAAAGCCGTTTTCTAAACATGTTTTTATAGATTTTAAAACAGCTTCAGGGAAAATCTCATTTCGTTCATCTTCTTTATCAATTTCTAAAAATGATAACTTTACAAAGCCTTCATTTTTATTTGTTATGTTTTGGTTTGCATTTTCAAAAAGTGTTTTATAGTCATCATTATTAAAAACCTGGTTTGATAAATACTTAAATAAACTATTATTAAAATTTACTATTTCTTTATAGCTTCTATAATTTTCTTCTAGATTTTTAACATCTTGTTCTAAATAAAATGGCACACTTTTTTTATTAAACAAGTTTATAAATTGCTCTGCTTTTCCACCTCGCCATCTATAAATAGCCTGTTTGGCATCACCTACCAACATGGTACTACCGTTTACAGCAGATAAAGAATTATCTAATAGCGGAATTAAGTTTTCCCATTGCATTACCGAAGTGTCTTGAAACTCATCAATAAAATAATGTTTAAACTTTTCACCTAATCTTTCGTAAATAAAAGGTGTTGGCTGTTCTGCAATTTCATTACTAATAATAGCATTAAATTCTGAAATTAGCATTTTGTTTTGCTCTTCTTTTAAAATTTGCAATTCATTATTTATAACCTTTAATACCGATAAAGGAGTTATGTTTTTATAAAAGGCTTTTAAAAATTTTAAATGAAATACCTGAGTTTTAATTGTTTTATATAAGACTTCAATTTCTGGTAATAAGGCATCAATAGTACTTGCTATGTCTGGTTTTGTGGTTTTTTTATAAATAGATTTTCTTTCGGTTATATTTTCTTCTAGCTTATTTTCATAAACATTAAATAATTCTAATTTTGAAATTTTTTTGAAGTGGTTAGGTAAAGTGCCTCTAGAAAAATCAGTATATTCTAATCCAGATTCGTCAATTAAGGTAAGAGTGTTTTCAGCATTTTTAATAATTTGTTTTTCTAAATCCGAAATTTCTTTTTTTAATTGTGCTTTAAGCACTTTAAAATCATTTAAAGATTTGTCTTTTAAGCTATTAATAAAAGGAATGTCGTTTTCATTTACCAATAATTTAGCAATCTTATTAAAATCAAAAGATACGTCCCAACTTTTATCATCGTCTGCTTTTTCAATAGCAAAATCGATTAAAACCTTTGTAAGTACATCGTTATTACCCGCTTTAGATATTAAACTATCTACAGCTTCATTTAAAAGGGAATCTTGGTCTAATTCAACTTCAAAATTTAATGGAAGTTTTAAGTCATATGCAAAAGTTCTTATCAATTTATGTGTAAAACCATCAATAGTTGATATATCAAAAGCTGCATAATTATGCAGTATATTATTTAATAAAAGTTTAGATTTTTGATGAAGATTAATAGGCTCCATTTGTAATTCTTCACAAATGCTTTTAAACATGGCATCTTCATCATTTAAAATGGCATCATCAGAAAAAGAAGTAAGTGTTTTAATAATTCGCTCCTTCATTTCAGCTACTGCTTTATTAGTAAAAGTAATTGCCAGTATATTTTTAAAAGGTTCTGAATGTTTTGAGGTAAATAGAATTTTTAAATATTCTTTAACAAGCGTATAGGTTTTCCCGCTTCCAGCAGAAGCATTATAAATAGTAAAAGGATGCTTTTGATGCATGAATAATGATTTGCTTACAAGATAAAAACTATCAATGGTTTGATAACAATTTATTATTTTTAAATGACCTGTTTTATATGTAAATTTGAAAGAATTTAAATATTAATAAATAAAAACTAAATAATTATGGCTTTCGAATTACCGAAATTAGGATATGCTTATGACGCCTTAGAACCTCATATTGATGCAAGAACTATGGAAATACACCATACTAAACATCATCAAGGATATACAAATAACTTAAATAACGCTATTGCAGGAACAGATTTAGAAGGAAAATCTATTGATGATATTCTTGAAAATTTAGATATGACTAATGGAGCAGTTAGAAATAATGGTGGAGGATTTTATAACCACTCTTTATTTTGGGATGTTTTAAATCCAGAAGATAGAGGTCGTTTATCTGGCGATTTAAAAGATGCTATTGAGGCTGCTTATGGCTCTAAAGAAGAATTTATCGCTGCTTTTTCTAAAGCTGCAGGAACACGTTTTGGCTCAGGTTGGGCTTGGTTATGTGTGCATAAAGGCGGTAAGGTTGAAATATGTTCAACACCAAATCAAGACAATCCATTAATGCCAGGAGTTGGTTGTGGTGGTGCTCCAATTTTAGGACTTGATGTTTGGGAACATGCATATTACTTAAATTACCAAAACCGTCGTCCAGATTACATTAAAGCATTCTTTAATGTTGTTAACTGGAATGAAGTTGAAAAACGTTACGCAGAAGCAAAGTAAAATATTCAATATTTTATATTTAAAAGCAAATCTAGAAATGGATTTGCTTTTTTTTTTGCATTACTTATTTGTTGGCTAAACACTTCATCTTTCTTAGTTAAATAGTCTAGAATATATTAAGGAAAAATAGTTAAGATTCTATTTTCAAAAAATTTAGTTTACATTAATAATTTACAATGGGATGCAATTTTTAGCCCAAATTCAATTAAAAAATATATTAATAAAACAGAAAATCAAATTAGATATAACACCTAATTTAACAGGAAAGTATTTAAAATGAAAAAGGTGAACAGATGTTCACCTTTTTGCCCCAAATCTACCATAAACTTAACCTACTTATGTTATGGTGGTTCAAATATATGGTAGCTATATTGTTTGCTAAAATATTTTAGTTAAACGGCGCAAATATTGGCTTAAAAGAGTTTGTGTTAATTAATTAGATTAAATATTATTATTGAATAATCTAGATAAAAAAGAAAACTTATGTGCATAAAAAAAGGCGAACAGATGTTCACCTTTTTTTGCCCCAAATCTACCATGAACTTAACCTACTTATGTTATGGTGATACCAATTTATGTGTAATTTAAATATTTTGACTATTTTTTAGATGAACTGCTATTTTTTAGGGTGAAATGCATTATTTGCGGTTTCTCCACATGAAATTTAACAATTTGATAATTAATAGGCGCGTTCTTTATTGCCTTCATAAAAATTAATAAATGCTCTATTTACAACTCGATTTCCTCCAACTGTTGGGTAATTGCCAGTAAAATACCAATCACCTAAGTGTTCAGGGCAAGCCTTATGTAAATTTTCAACTGGCTGAAAAATAATTTTCACTTCTGCTTTTACTGTTTTATCACTCAATAATTCAGAAATTTTATTAGATATTTCCTCAGCAGAAAATGGATCATAAATTTCTTTTACAAAGTTTTGTACATGTTTATCATCAAGATCAGCTTGTTTGATACATTTATTATAAACGTCTTTAACAATATGGTATTTATTGGTGTCTTTCAATAGTTCCAAAGCTGCCCTAAATGCCACCAAACTTTCAAGATTAGCCATATCTATACCATAGCAATCTGGATATCGTATTTGTGGAGCCGAAGAAACAACTATTATTTTTTTAGGATTTAATCGGTCTAGCATTTTTAAAATACTCATTTTTAGTGTAGTACCCCTTACTATACTATCGTCTATAATAACCAAATTGTCGTTTGGTTTTATTACGCCGTATGTAACATCGTAAACGTGCGCAACTAAATCATCTCTACTACTATCTTCTGTAATAAACGTTCTAAGTTTAACATCTTTAATAGCTATTTTTTCAACACGTGCTCTTTCAGATAAAATTTCAGTAACCTTAGCTGCCGATAAAGATCGTTGTCCATTTAATATAGCTGCTGTTTTTGTTTTATTTATATAAGCTTCAGCTGTTTCAATCATTCCAAAAAACGAAGTTTCGGCAGTATTTGGAATGTATGAAAATACCGTGTTTTTTGTATCATTATTAATGGCTTCAAGTACTTTAGGCATTAATAGTTTTCCTAGCATTTTTCTTTCTTGATAAATTTCGGCATCACTACCGCGAGAAAAATATATACGTTCAAAAGAACAAGATTTTCTTTCTAGTGGTTCTAGAATTTTTTTGATATTAACTTGACCAGATTTTTTTGTAATAATAGCGTGCCCAGGTTCAAGTTCTTTTACATCTTTAAAATCGACATTAAAAACTGTTTGAATTACAGGACGTTCTGACGCAACAACAACTATTTCATCGTCTTGATAATAATATGCTGGACGAATACCTGCAGGGTCTCTTAATACAAAAGAATCTCCATGACCAATAAGGCCTGCCATAGCATAGCCGCCATCCCAGTTTTTTGCAGCACGTCGTAATATTTTACCAACTTTTAATCGTTCAGCTATTTGGGGCGAGGCGTCTTTTTTATTGTAGCCTTCTTTTTTTAAGTCTTTGTATATTTTGCTTACAGCATCATCTAAAAAATGACCAATTTTTTCCATAATTGTTATGGTATCGGTATATTCTTTAGGATGTTGGCCTAATTCTATAAGGTTGCTAAAAAGTTCTTTAACATTTGTCATGTTAAAATTTCCAGCCATTATTAGATTTCTGTGCATCCAGTTATTTTGCCTTAAAAATGGATGAACACTTTCTACGCTGTTTTTTCCAAAAGTTCCGTAACGTACATGACCTAATAATACTTCACCTATATAAGGTATATTTTTTTTCTGTGCAGCTACATCTTCTTTATATTCTGGGTGTGCATCAAATTCGTTATTAATACGATTGTTTATTTGGGCAAAAATATCTTGAATAGGTTGTTGTGCTACTGATCGTACTCTGCTTATATAACGTTCTCCTGGTTTTGTATTTAATTTAATACTTGCAAAACCAGCACCATCTTGACCTCGATTGTGCTGTTTTTCCATCATTAAATACATTTTATTTACACCGTAAAATGCGCTACCATATTTTTCTTTATAAAACTCTAGTGGTTTTAAAAGCCTAATCATCGCTATTCCACATTCATGTTTTAAGGCATCACTCATAGTTTGTAAATGTTTTCGCTTTAATCTTAAATTCACATTAAATTATACTGTTTTTGTGAATCTTTTGATTTTGCGGATAAAAAATTAATATATAATAAAAAACGCACTCTAAATTAGTAGAGCGCGTTGGTTTATGTTAATTCTATTTCAAATTGTGTTAGTTGCTTAAACTGCATCAGTCGTTTATGGACTTCATTATTTGTTAAATTAAGCATGCGCTCAGTCCCAAATTTTTCAACACAAAACGAAGCTAAAGTAGAACCGTAAATAACAGCATTTTTCATATTTTCAAAAGATACATCGCCTGTTTTAGCAATATAACCAGCAAATCCTCCAGCAAAAGTATCACCAGCTCCAGTAGGGTCAAATACTTCTTCCAAAGGTAAGGCAGGTGCATAAAACACATGTTCGTTATAAAATAATAAGGCACCGTGTTCGCCTTTTTTAATAACTACATATTTTGGTCCCATTTCATGAATTTTTCTGGCAGCAACTACTAAAGAATATTCTCCTGTTAGTTGTCTAGCTTCTTCGTCATTTATGGTAATAACATCTATGCGTTTTATAACATTTAATAAATCATCTAATGCACAATCCATCCAAAAATTCATAGTATCTAAGATTACTAATTTTGGTTTAGTAGTCATTTGATCTAAAACACTAGATTGAACTAGTGGATGTAAATTTCCTAACATTACAATTTCGGAATCTTTGTAATTCTCTGGTACCAAAGGATTAAAATCAGCAAGTGTATTTAATTCCGTCACTAAAGTATCACGAGAGTTCATATCGTTATGATATTTTCCGCTCCAAAAGAAAGTTTTTCCTTCTTTTACAATTTCAATACCTGAAATATCGATGTTTTTATCTGATAATAAGTCTAAATAATCTTGAGGAAAATCGCCGCCAACAATAGAGACTGCAGCAGCATCAACATTAAAATGCGATGCAGAAAGGCCTATATATGTTGCAGCACCACCAAGAATTTTATCGGTTTTACCGAAAGGTGTTTCAATAGCATCAAAAGCTACAGTACCTACAATTACTAATTTACTCATATAATGAGGTATGAAATTAAGGTGCAAATATAAGTCTTTTTATAGATTACAACGACTATATTTTTTTCAATAAATAGCGTTAAAAAACATTGCATAATTATAAAGTGACTTTTTAGATAAAGGGGTGTCTTAAAGTTAAATGCTATTATCAATTTAATTGGGGGGTGTAATTTATTATATCCCTTAATTTTTTAAAATGTTTTTTGATTTAGTATTTAAAACCTTTCCTAGGGAATATATTATTTTCTCCCAAAATCGGCAGGTATTTCCCCCCAAGCTTTAGTTTCCCATTTAACTATAACGGTATTATAGGTGTTACTTTTTAACCAAATAATAGCTCTATCAACTAAATCGAAAACGGGTTTATTTTTATCATTACGTTTTAGTTTAGTATTGCAGTTTTTTTTTCTAACCCAACTCATTGCTGTTTTAGAGTCTGTATATAATATTTTATTGCTATTGTTTTTTTTAAGAATAGCTAACCCGTGTACTAAAGCTAAAAACTCTCCAATATTATTTGTGCCTTCTTCAAAAGGGCCTTGTATAAATATTTGTTTTTTGGTTTTTGTATCTACACCTCGGTATTCCATAATGCCCGGATTTCCGCTTGAAGCTGCATCAACCGAAATAGAATTATAATTAGGTAGCCCTATTTTTTTTAGTTGTATTTCAGATAATTCACTTTTAAAACCTTTGTTTTTGCCAACATAATCAAAATAATTGCCTTTTAGTGCTTTTTTTGCTGCATCAAAAGTTGAAAATGATTTATACTGTGCCCCTTGAAAGTCTTTTATTTGTGCTTTACAATCGTCCCAAGAATCAAAAACACCAGTATGATGTCCTTTCCAAACGGTGTAATATTTTTTTTTCTTCCGTGCCATTTTTTTGTTTCCACAAATGTGGATATCTCATCAATTTAAGTTCTAAACTTTATTCAGACAACAATTTATTTACAACTTTAGGAAAATGTTCCATTTCTAATTTATGAATTTTAGCAGCAACATTTTCTGCCGAATCGTTAGGATTCACCTCGCATTTTGCTTGAAAAATTATAGCTCCTTCATCATAATGCTCATTTACATAATGAATTGTAATACCGGTTTCTTTTTCCTTGTTTGCAACTACAGCTTCATGAACATGCATGCCGTACATACCTTTTCCTCCGTATTTAGGAAGTAAAGCAGGATGAACATTAATTACTTTATTTGGAAAAGCATTTAAGATATGTTCTGGAAATTTCCATAAAAATCCGGCCAAAATAATTAAATCTGGCTTTGATGCTTTTAACAAATTAAGGACATCATCATTTTTAGAAAACGCTATCTTATTGAAAGACAATGCGCTAACTTTTAGGTTTTTTGCTCGCTCTAAAACTTTGGCATGGGGATTGTTAGATAATACCTGAATAACAGACGCATTATCGCTGTTGTGAAAAAACTTAATTAAATTTTCAGCATTAGTACCACCTCCGGACGCAAAAATTACAATACGTTTCATTTTACAGACTATAGTGTTAAATATTATTCAAACAAAAAAAAGAATAATTATTAACAATTAGAAGGTAAAAACTAAATACTTAAAAGTTATTTTAGTAAATTACCAACACATTTTTATCGTAAAAGTGTATTATAAAATAAAGTTTTTTATTTTTGCCAACTAATTAAAACATTTAAATTAAAAGATTATGTCAGACATTGCATCAAGAGTAAAAGCGATTATCGTGGACAAATTAGGAGTAGATGAAAACGAAGTTGTTACTGAAGCTAGCTTCACAAACGATTTAGGAGCCGACTCTTTAGACACTGTAGAATTAATTATGGAATTCGAAAAAGAATTCGATATACAAATACCAGATGATCAAGCTGAAAACATCGCTACAGTAGGTCAAGCTATCTCTTATATAGAAGAAGCTAAATAAGTAAAAAAAACAATCAAAATACTTTATGGAATTAAAGCGAGTTGTAGTCACAGGATTGGGCGCTTTAACACCAATTGGCAATACCATAGAAGAATATTGGGAAGGCTTAATTAGTGGTAAAAGTGGGGCTGCGCCTATAACATATTATGATACTGAGAAGTTTAAAACAAAGTTCGCTTGTGAATTAAAAAACTTCAACGTTACAGACTTTTTTGATAGAAAAGAGGCTCGTAAAATGGATAAGTTTGCGCAATACGCTATGGTAGCGGCAGACGAAGCTATTGAGGATTCTAAGTTAGATCTAGATAAAGTCAATAAGTTACGTGTAGGTGTTATATGGGGTGCAGGTATTGGTGGTTTAGAAACCTTTCAGAATGAAGTTTTAAACTTCGCTGCAGGTGACGGAACACCTAGATTCAACCCATTTTTTATTCCTAAAATGATTGCTGATATTGCACCAGGTAATATCTCTATAAAACATGGTTTTATGGGGCCAAATTACACAACGGTTTCTGCTTGCGCATCTTCTGCTAATGCTATTTTTGATGCTTTAAACTCAATACGTTTAGGGCATACAGATGTGGTTGTAACAGGAGGAAGTGAAGCGGCAGTAACTATTGCTGGTATGGGTGGTTTTAATGCCATGCATGCATTATCTACTAGAAATGAAAGCCCTGAAACAGCATCTCGTCCATTTGATGGAACAAGAGATGGTTTTGTTTTAGGAGAAGGTGCGGGAGCATTGGTTCTAGAAGAATATGAACATGCAAAAGCAAGAGGAGCTAAAATATATGCAGAATGTATTGGAGGAGGTTTATCTTCTGATGCATATCATATGACAGCGCCACATCCAGAAGGCATAGGTGTTATAGCAGTTATGAAGAATTGTTTAGAAAATGCTGGCCTAAAGCCAGAAGATGTAGACCATATTAATACTCATGGTACATCTACACCTTTAGGAGATGTAGCAGAACTTAAAGCAATTTCAGAAGTATTTGGAAGTCACGCTAAAAATATAAATATTAATTCAACAAAATCAATGACAGGTCATCTTTTAGGTGCAGCTGGAGCTATTGAAGCTATTTCGGTTATATTGGCAATGGAGCATGGTATTGTACCACCAACAATAAACCATACAACAGTAGATGAAAATATTGATCCTGAATTAAATTTAACCTTGAACAAGGCACAAAAGCGAGATGTAAAAGTAGCAATGAGTAATACATTTGGATTTGGCGGTCACAACGCTTGTGTGTTATTCAAAAAAATAGATTAAATCCCGAATGGACAGCATTCGTAACATACTAAATTCCCGTTTTAAACGCAACGGGAATTTTTTTATGGAATTAACTAAAATTCTTGGGTTTAAACCTAAAAACATAAAGTATTATAAAAAAGCTTTTACCCACAGGTCTATGAATATAAAAGACCCGAAAGGCAACCCGTTTAATTACGAGCGGTTAGAGTTTTTAGGTGATGCCATGTTAAGCTCAGTAATTGCTTCTCACTTATATCTTGAAGTACCTAGTGGAGATGAAGGTTACTTAACTAAAATGAGATCTAAGGTAGTTAGTAGAGAGCATTTAAATGAGCTAGGGAAAGATTTAAAACTCATAGATTTAGTAAAAAGCAAAATTCCTGCCGGACAATTTGGAGACAATATACATGGTAATTTATTTGAAGCATTAATAGGAGCCATTTTTCTAGATAGAAGTTATAAATACTGTGAAAAATTTATTTATAACCGTGTTATCATACCTTATGTTGATATTGAAACTTTAGAAGGCAAGGTTATAAGCTACAAAAGCTTACTAATTGAATGGTGCCAAAAAGAAAAGAAGACATTTGGTTATAATGTTTATGAAGATACCGGTAATGATGATGTAAGGCATTTTTCTGTAAAACTATCTATAGATGAAAAAGTCATAGCTAAAGCCAGAGCAACCTCGAAGAAAAAGGCAGAAGAAAAAGCATCAAAACGAGCATTTTTTGCATTTCAAAGTAAAATGTCTAAGATGATTTAGATATTTTTATTAACAGCTTCTTTTTAAATTATTTATCTTATCTAAAATAAATAAAGTACTTTTTGTATTTATATCAATGAGGTTTTTATCAATAATTACTACAACGTTTTAGTCACATTTATTGCCAAGATTAACATAAAGGTAATTGAACTGAACTTTTTAAATATTATATTTACGAAATTTAAAAATAAGTTATGGCTGTTCACAAACTTATTCTTGATGATGCTTTTGATGAAGTATTATACACTTTAATAGCAATACATTGCAGACTGGAAGATTATCGTTTAGCATATCTTCTTAACAAATATTTAGGTATAACACTATCTAGAAAACCATCAGATTTAGATTTTAAGAATGGACAAGTTTCGTATTCAATTTATGAATGGGAAGATGAAAAACAATTAATAACCTGGAGTTTAGTGTCTAATATTTGTAAAACAGAAGAACTCCAAAAATCAAATAATACGTCGTTATTCGACAACCAAGAAAAAATAACCAAAACATTTCAATTATTGCCAGAATATAAAACTGTAAACTATTTTTTAAAAATAGATAATGAGTTCAGTTCCAGTAAAGAAAAATATATTTTAGACAGTATATTAAAAATACCTCAAATTGCAACTGCTTATAGTGTAGATTCTAAACAATTGAAATCTAAAGAGAATTTAATTTTTAACTAATGTCAATAAATAAAAAAACCAAAATAGTAGCAACTCTAGGGCCAGCTACCAGCACAAAAGAAGTTTTAAAAGGCATGCTTGAAGAAGGCGCAAATGTTTTTAGAATAAACTTTTCTCATGCAGACTATGATGATGTAAAAGAGCGTATAAAAATGATACGTGAACTTAATGAAGAATATGGTTTTACAGCAGCCATTTTAGCAGATTTACAGGGACCAAAACTTCGTGTAGGTGTTATGAAAGAAGAAGTTGTTGTAAATCCTGGAGATGAAATAATCTTTGCTACTGGTGAACGTTTTGAAGGCACAAAAGAACGTGTTTACATGACATATGAGAATTTCCCTCAAGATGCCAAACCAGGTGAACGCATTCTTTTAGATGATGGAAAATTACTTTTCGAAGTTGTTTCTACAGATAAAATATCTGAAGTAAAAGCTAAAGTTATTCAAGGCGGACCATTAAAATCAAAAAAAGGTGTAAACCTTCCAAATACAGATATTTCACAACCTGCACTAACTGAAAAAGATATAGAAGATGCTATTTTCGCAATTAGTTTAGATGTAGATTGGATAGCACTTTCTTTTGTTCGTCATGCTGAAGATTTAATGCAGCTTCGTGATTTAATAGCAAAACATGGCACTCATAAAATTCCTATAATTGCAAAAATTGAAAAACCAGAAGCGGTAGAAAATATCGATAAAATTGTTGCTCATTGTGATGGTTTAATGGTAGCTCGTGGAGATTTAGGTGTAGAAGTTCCAGCAGAAGAAGTACCACTTATTCAAAAACAATTAGTGTTGCGTGCTAAAAAAGCAAGAATTCCAGTAATTATTGCAACACAGATGATGGAAACTATGATAGATAGTTTAACACCAACTAGAGCAGAGGTAAACGATGTTGCAAACTCTGTAATGGATGGTGCTGATGCCGTAATGTTATCTGGTGAAACATCTGTGGGTCAATATCCGGTTCAAGTAATTAGACAAATGTCTAACATTTTAAAAAATGTAGAGAATTCAAAATTAATTCAAGTACCTCAACTGCCACCTCATATTCGTACCAATCGTTTTATAACAAAATCGATATGTTATCACGCTGCTAATATGGCAAACGAAATTAATGCGAAAGCTATTTCAACATTAACAAATAGTGGGTATACAGCTTTTCAAATTTCGGCTTGGAGGCCATCATGTCACATTTTAGTATTTACATCAAACAAGCGTATTTTAACGCGTTTAAGTTTACTTTGGGGTGTACGTGCATTTTACTATGATAAGTTTGTAAGTACTGATGAAACGATTGAAGATGTTAATGCTATTGCCTGTAAAATGGGGTATTTAGATGTTGGAGATATGCTTATTAGTTTAGCAGCAATGCCAATGAAAGATAAGGGAATGGTAAATACTTTGCGTGTAACAGAAATTGAAACATGCAACTTAAAGTAATACACTTAGCACTATACTTTTAAATAGAAAAAACTGCTTTTGGGCAGTTTTTTCTATTTAAAAGTATACCGTTACAATTCCTAATACAAATTAATATTACTCAAAGTTTTTAAAAAACTAAAAGGTGTTTGTTTTATTTTTAAATTTACTTAGTTCATTGATGGGTAATATAGTAGCATTAGCTTTAACAAATTTAAATTTACCAAAGTCTTTACCTTTTTTAATATACGTTCCTTTTTCAAAAAAATCTTGGCATGATATCCATCCAAGTATCCACCCTTTGCTATAATCATTTAAAATTCTCAGAAATATATAAAAATCGGCATTTTGTTTATAAACCCCAGATAAGTCGTGTGAGTTAACTGTACACCAATAATCAGGTTTTGGTTTAAATTTACAGGTAATGGTTTTAATTTCAAGCTTTTTACCTTTATTTGATATTAAGTCATAATGATATTTGTCTTCGTCATTTTTTAGTCCAAGGTGCTTCATCATAATTCTTTCACCAATATATCCCACTAAAATCCTATCTCTTTCAGAACCAAATTTACTAAGTCCTAAATTATCAAGAGTGTTTACATGCTCTAATTTGTTGTTAGCATACTCAACAATATCTGGTGTAATTAAAACTTCAATCATGAAATTAGTAAAATGTACTTTTATTAATTAATGCAGTAACTCATTCAATATATTTTTTTATTGCTAAAGCTACAGCCTTGGCTAAAAATGGAGGTACAGCATTTCCTGTTTGTACTCTCGCTTGAACCGTACCACCCTTTACAATAAAATTATCTGGAAAACTTTGTATTCGGCACCTTTCTCTAATGGTTAATCCACGATTATCTTTTGGGTGACCAAGTTGAAATTGAGGTCGTATTCCTCCAGAAACCTGAGTTGGGCTAAGAATATTCCAAGCTAAACGTATTCGTTGTTTAAACCTATCGTACATAGGCTCTCCAGGTTTAGTGTTTCTTATTCTTTCAATAGTTGCTGCTGGATGATTTGGAGCAGTATGACCTGTAAAACGACCATTTGTATTTAAACGCATTAGCTCTTGAAAATCACTAGAAGGTTCTGAATTATATTTGGTTTTAGTTTCTTTATTTTTTAAAGCAGGTAAATCTCCAATAGCATCTTTTATAGTTACATATTCATTTTCTGTTTCAGGTCCATGGGTTTTAATAATATCTCTAAAATCAAATACGTTGTCTCGAATACCAATAAATATTAGTCGCTTTCTTTTTTGTGGCACACCATAATCTGGAGCGTAAAGTAGTTTGCTTTTTACGTTCATATGCCCAATTTTACTTAAGTGGGTTTCTATATCTGAGACAAAACTACCAACACTTTTCATTCCAGAAACATTTTCTAAAACAACCACTTTTGGCTGTAAAACTTCTACAAAACGTGCAAATTCTTTGTACATATAATTTCTGTCGTCTTGCTCGTGTCTTTTTCTGTTATTTAGAGAAAACCCTTGGCAAGGTATTCCTCCAATTAGCACATCTAGCTGTCTGCCATTAAGTAATTCCTTAACAACTTCTGGGTCTACTTTTTTAATATCACCATTAATTGTTGAGCAATTTGGATGGTTTGCTTGAAATGTTTGAATAGATGGTGTATGAATATCGCAACCCAAAACAGTTTCAAAACCAGCCATTTCAAAACCTAAAGATGTACCTCCGCAACCACAAAATAATTCTGCTACAATAGGTTTATCGGTATTAATATTACTTCCTTTTTTAAAAAGGGGGTCATTATTCCAATAATATCCGTTTTCTTCTACTTTTACGGAAGTATCCCAAACACTTTTTTTAATATTTACAGGTTCTTTAGTTTCTGGCATGTACTTTTTCTTGTAGTAATTGAAGCTTATAAATTATTTGATTTAATTTTTGATATGAATCAAATGTAATAAATTATAAGATTTACATTTTAACTTCCTTGTATAATAACACTATTTTATTAAAACTCAAATTTTAGCTGTACACTAACACTTTTTGTTAACTCTGGTTTTTTCTTTTTTTCAGTATTTAAATTAGACATAGAAATACCTAGTAATCGAACAGAATTAGTCATTTTATTTTGGTATAATAACTCTTTAGCAGTTTCTAAAATCACACTTTTATCACTAATATAATATGGTAATGTTTTGCTTCGTGTTTGCAATGTGAAGTCACTATATTTTATTTTTAATGTTACAGTTTTACCAGCTACTTTACTTTTTAATAATCTACGCGATACTTCTTCGGCAATATGTTCTAGCTTTTCAAGCATAAAAATTTCAGACGATAAATTTTCACTAAAAGTACGTTCTGCAGCTAAACTTTTTCGAGTTCTATGCGGCTTTACTTCACTATTATGAATGCCTCTAACTATGTAGTAATAGTATCTGCCAGCTTTACCAAAATTTTCATCTAAATATTCTAATGATTTTTTTTTCAAATCTAAACCAGTAAAAATCCCTTTTTGATACATTTTTTCAGCAGTAACTTTACCAACACCATAAAATTTTCTTATATCTAAATTTTCTAAAAATTCAAGAATTTCTTCTGGGTTTACTGTTTTTTGCCCATTAGGTTTATTATAATCACTCGCAACTTTAGCAATAAATTTATTAATAGAAATACCTGCTGAAGCTGTTAAACCAAGGTCTTTAAAAATACGTGTTCTAATCTCTTCAGCAATTAAGGAAGCACTTGGGTTTCCCTTTTTGTTATTGGTAACATCTAAATAGGCTTCATCAAGGGATAATGGTTCGACTAAATCGGTATATTCATAAAATATTTTTCTAATCTTTTTTGATATTTCAGTATACCTTTCAAAGTTTGTTTTTACAAAAATTAAATCTGGACATAATTTAATAGCTAAACTTCCAGCCATAGCACTTTTAACTCCAAATTTCCGAGCTTCATAACTAGCAGCGCTTACAACACCTCGTTTTCCACCACCACCAACTGCAATTGGTTTACCTTTAAGGTCAGGATTGTCCAATTGTTCAACAGACGCATAAAATGCATCCATATCAACGTGAATTATTTTTCGAATTGGTAAATCGGTAGACATACTGTAAATTTAGGAATTAAATACCTTTTAATTAAATTAAGAATTGGATAATAAATGATAGAAATTGAACGTAAATTTTTAGTACTTTCTGATGCTTTTAAAACAGAAGCTTATAATGTAACTCGAATTACTCAAGGATTTTTAAATACCCATAAAGAGCGAACTATTAGAGTAAGATTAAAAGGCGATTGTGGTTATTTAACCATTAAAGGTGAATCTTCAAAAAATGGATTATCACGTTTTGAATGGGAAAAAAAAATAACAATAAAAGAAGCAAATCAATTATTAAAGCTATGTGAACCGGGTGTTATTGATAAAATGCGTTATGAAATAAAAGTAGGGAATCACATTTTTGAAGTGGATGACTTTTTTGGAGATAATGAAGGTTTAATAGTTGCTGAGGTTGAATTAGAAAATGAAAATGAAACCTTTCAAACACCAAATTGGTTAGGAAAAGAAGTGACAGGACAAATAAAATATTATAATTCTCAGTTAAGTAAGCAGCCATATAATACCTGGAAATCATGAAAAAATTAATAGTATTAACAATATCCATAATATTCTTTTTTAATTGTAAAGAAGAATCAAAAGCCACGTTATCTGAAATAAACGAAAATGTTGAAGAGGTAGCAACAGTAATTAAAGATTCAATTTTAATAGAAAATGAAGATAGTATTGTTCCTGTTGTTTCTAAAACCATGAAACAATTAAAAGAAGAACTAGAGGGTAAAGGTTTTAAAATCTTTGATTATATCGACCCAAAAACGCAAGACACTATTTTAATGCAACAATATTTTATGGCATTTTTAAAAAAGGGTCCAATTCGCGGACAAAACGAAGAAGAGTCTGCAGAACTACAAAAATTACATTTGCAGCATTTAACTAAAATGTATGAGATGGGTTACGCAGATATTTCTGGTCCATTTGGAGATGATGGTAATCTAAGAGGAGTTACCATTTATAATGTACCAACATTAAAAATGGCAGATAGTTTAGCCAATTCAGACCCAATGGTAATAGCTGGTAGGCTAGTAATTGAAATACACCCATGGTGGGCTGCAAAAGGGTTTTCTTTAAGGTAAAGGTTAAGTTTTTAGCAATACGTATGTTGAATTAATGTAATAGCTTTTATTTATTCATAGCACCAGTACTATTCGTGTTTTATCTTTAAAGAAGTTTTAGAATAATTATTCTGAAATTTCAAACCAACGTTTGGATTCGTTTCCAAATTCATCAACTACAGTAATGGCGTGTTTTCCCTTGTTTGGTTTAACGGCCAATTCATGAATATCTTTAGTGCTTCCTAAAAAAGCATCATCAACATACCAAAACACAGTAGTTTCTGGTTTAGAGTGGGCAATTTTTAAAATAAGATCGTTAGTTTCTCCATTAAAATCTTTAGGTAAAAAGATGTTATTATTTGCTTTAGGATAAATAAATTCAATTGATATAGAACTATTATTTAAACAATCAGTTCTGTATTTTGGTAAAGGTTTGTAAAAAGGATTTTTTGCTTTATAATAATAGGCCATTAAGGGTGGTAATACAAACCAAGACTTATGTTTAATATTGGTTATGTCTTCACAAGAAGAATTAACCTGAAAGTCTTCATTTTTATCAACATGAATTAGAATATGATATGGGCAAGGTTTTGTTTTCAATCCGCTAACTTGGATAAACTTCTTTTCATCATCATCACAATAAGCAGAAGCTCTATATCCACTTTGTTTACAGATAGTAATTTCTTTCAATTCATCAAAGGGCTTAATAAACCAATCGCTATTAGGAAGTAAATTAAAGACATCAAATAAAATAGGCGCAGCAGTTTGTACACCAACCAATCCAGGTCTCCCTTCACCATCGGCATTACCAACCCAAACTCCAACTACATAATCTTTTGTGGCTCCAATAGCCCAAGCATCTCGAAACCCAAAACTAGTACCAGTTTTCCAAGCTATTTGTTTCGAGCCATCAAAAAACTCCCAACTTTCATCACTTTCAGGTCGGTTTACTTCTTTTAAACTTTCGTAGGTAAGATAAATAGAGGCAGCATCAAAAAGCGTTTTATCAGTAGTTTTGTTTCCAAAATCAATAACTTCAGAAGCCAAAAAAGTAGGTTCGCAAAATTCATTTGAAAAGTACTCGCTAGAATGTTCAGAAAAATGGTTTAAGGTTGAAGATAAAGCAGCATAGCTTTTACATAAATCCCAAAGGTTACTTTCGGCACCTCCTAAAACTAAAGATAACCCGTAATGATTGGCGTTATATTTTAAATCCTTAAGATGGAGCTTTTTTAAATAATGGTAAAATCTATCTAAACCAAAATCTTGCAACATTCTAACGGCAGGTACGTTTAACGAGCGTGATAAAGCGCGACTTGCAGGTACAGCGCCATCATAGGTTTTATCGTAGTTTTCTGGGTTGTAGCTTCCAAATTGTGTGGGTACATCGGCTACCAAGGTATTAGGAAGTAAATCGCCAGCATCTAACATCGACGCATATAAAAAAGGTTTTAAAATACTACCTGTACTTCTTGGCTTATCAATAATATCGACATCTTTTTGATGCATTTTATCTGTGGGTGTATTACCAACATAAGCTAAAACCTGTCTAGTTTTTACATCCAAAACCAAAACAGCAGCATTGTAAATTTCATTTTGACTAAGTTGATTATAATGTGTTTTAACAAGGTGATTTATACGCTCTTGAAGTTGCATGATTAATGTTGTTTGAATGCGTTTTCCATAATATTTCTGAGCTACTTTTTGCAATAAATGAGGTGCAATTTGTGGCAATCGATAAGGTTTTTGCGGCAAACCTTCAGCAATAGAAAGTTGATATGTGAGTGTATCAATAATCGAATTATCTAGTAATTTTTTTAACAGGCGATTTCTTTTTTCTAATAACTGTTCTTGATTTTTCCCTGGATAAATTAAACTAGGTGCATTAGGTAATACTGCTAAAGTAGCACTTTCTGCCCAAGATAAATTATTGGCATTTCTATTAAAATATCGCCAAGAGGCCGCATCAAGACCAACTACATTTCCGCCAAAAGGAGCGTTACTAGAATAAAAAGATAAAATAGATTCTTTTGATTCTCGAAGTTCTAAACGTGTTGCTAGAATAATTTCTTTTAATTTCTCTAAATAGGTGCGTTTTTGACCTTTTCTAGAAAGCCTAATAACTTGTTGGGTTATAGTACTTCCACCGCGTTTAACACTATTGGATTTTAAATTATCTCTTAAAGCTTTTAAAATAGAAATTGGATTAAATCCAGGATGTTTATAAAAATATTCATCTTCAAACTGAACAATACATGTCTTAAATTTTTCTGGAATAGAATCGTTATGGGGAAATCGCCATTGCCCATCTTTTGATATTTGAGCACCTAATAACTCAGAATTCGAACTAGTAATAACAGTTGCTGTTGGGTCTTTAAAGAGTTGTTTAGGTAAGCAAAAAATATAAAAAACAATAAGAATAATAATCATTGTAGATTTAATACGATGCTTTATTATGTAATCAATTATTGTTGCCATTCATTTTATGTACTCTAAAAGCTTCAATTTAGATGCTTTTTAAGATAATTTTATATTAAACAAAGTTAAATACTTAATTTGGCTAATCTAATTTTAACTTTTGTGAATCAAAATAAAGTAATGAAAATTTTGAAATATAAAACTTGGTTGCTTTTTTTGGTAGTTTTCATATCAAAAAACGCTTTTGCACAGTTAGGATTCTGCTCTGGTAATTCTGGCGATCCAATTTTTATAGAAACTTTTGGATCAGGTGCTACAGTACCACTTCCTGCCGGATCTACATCTTATACTTACAGTAGCACGAGACCAGATGATGGGTTTTATAATGTTTCAAGCAACACTAATTGGTTTACTTTCCATGATATTGTGGACCATACTGAAGGCGACACAAACGGGCGCATGCTAATAATTAATGCAGATTATGCTTCTGGTGAGTTTTATAGAACCTATATAAACGGACTCTGTGAAAACACATCTTACGAGTTTTCTTCTTGGATGATTAATTTGCTCCCCGCCTCTAGCTGTGGAGGTAATGGCATTCCTATAAATGTTAAGTTTGAAATTTGGGATAGTACCGATACAAACTTATTAGCGAGTGGTGATACGGGTAATATTAATGGTACATCAAGTCCTAATTGGCAACAGTATGCCTTAGTATTCCAAACCTTACCAAGTCAAACATCAATTATACTAAAAATGCTTAATAACGGTGTTGGTGGTTGTGGAAACGATTTAGCTTTAGATGATATAGTTTTTAAATCGTGTGGTGATACTATTGAAATAGAAAATGCTACCGGTACAAATACTACAGTTTTATGTGAAGACGAAATACCTTTTACAACTACACTAACAGCAAAACCAGATTACACTATATTTTCATCTCATTTTTACCAATGGCAAGAAAGTATAGATGGTATAAATTGGATAAATATAACTGGTGAAACAAATAGTAGTTATACTACACCATCAATAAGTACAGATAATTATTATAGAGTTAAAGTTGCCGAAACATTATCAAATATAGATAACGATTTTTGTAATTCTGCTTCAGAAATTTATGAAATTAGAGTTGTTCCTTTTCCTAATGCACCTTTGAGTAATGGTGATTTAATGATTTGCGAAAACGATTCAACACCATTATCTGTAACTGTTCCAACAGGCGTTAATGTTAATTGGTATGATGCTAATATTGGCGGGAATTTACTATTAACTAATAGTACTTCATACAACCCTAGTAGTTCTGGAGTTTACTATGCCGAGGCTGAAACCATAGAAAGTAGTTGTATATCATCATCAAGAACAGCCCTACAAATTGATTATTACAACACCCCACAAGTTACAGATGAAACTCTGGAATTTTGCGAAAACACAACAATTACACTACACGCCAACCCAGCAGACCCTAGTACTGTAACTTCTTATTTGTGGAGTAATGGAAGTAGTACAGAGCAAACAGAAGTCTCAAACCCGGGTACATACACCGTCGTAGTATCAAATAACTCGTGTAGTGTTACAAAAACCATAACATTATCGCAAATAGATAATCCAATTATCGAGAATATAGCATCCAACGGAACAAATATTATTGTTACAACCACAAATACAGGTAATTTTTTATATTCTCTAGATGGTATAACTTTTCAATCCAGTCCAACATTTTTTAATGTAGAGGGCGGGTTATACACTATACATGTAAAACATCAAGATTGCGATGAGTTAATAACCATGCAACATATTCATTTTTACATTCCTGAATTTTTCACACCTAATGGAGATAACGCGAACGATACCTTTAACTTAAAAGGCATTGAATATTACAGTTCATCACAAGTAACTATTTTCGATAGGTACGGAAAACTCATTAAAAACGGCGTAAACACATCGCTATCTTGGGATGGAACCTATAATGGAGAACTTTTACCAACAGGCGATTATTGGTATATCATCATTATCGAAGGCCAGAAATTTACAGGCCACATCACATTAAAGCGATAGTTTTTTAGCGTTACCACAAGGGTCAGGCTTTCACTACTCAATCCCTCCTTCGTCGGGGATTTCAAACATGCCGTTCAATCCCTAACGCACCTGTTTGCTAGCTTATCGTATTAAATTTTAAGTTTGATTTGTTTTTACGGGAGTTCGTTTTATGTTTTGTACCCTTCGGGCTTTAATGCCTTTAGTAATTATAGCCACCTTCCCTTTTTTAAGGGAAGGAGTTGATTGTGATGCAAATTACTTCTCAACCGTAACCCATTCTCCTTTAGTTCTAACTAAAAATTCATTATCGTACATGGCTTCGGCTTGTACACCAGGTAAATAATAGGTGCCTAAATACGAGGCATTCAACATCACATTAAACGTTTTGGTGCTGTGTTTGCCTTTTTCTGGTAAATCAAAATAGAAATTTACGCGGTCGTCTCTAATATCGGTATGTCTTGCTGCGCTTGTTACGGTGCTTCCAAAGGCTGTAAAACGAGTGTTTACAATGTCCCAACCCGAGGGGAAAATTTGGGTTAAAGCCACATCATTTACTGCCGCATTTTTTAAATTACTTACGCTAACGGTGGCCATAAAATCTTGACCTTGCATAAGCTTAGATATTTCAATTGGATTGCCTTTTAAGTCTTTGTATTTAACAGATACGCTTAAACCACGTTGCTCTACCAATTCTTGACCTAGCGGTAATTTTCCAGAATTTAAAACTCTAACATAAACCACATTGTCTTTCGCATTTGTAAAAGTTAAATTATTAGCGCCATCAACAACTTGTAATTCACGTTGTGCAATGGCACTTTTGGTGTCTATATTTTCAGTTTTTCCGTTTATAGTGTAATTTACGTTTAACGCTTTTCCGCCATTGGCATTAACCATTTTAGCCATAGCTAATAAGCTGTATGCCGAGGTTTGTGTACTCATCCATCGGTCGCTCGATAAATCTTTAGCAATAGTTTCGGCTAGTTCTCGCATTTTAGCGTTTTTGGTAAGCACCATAGTCTCTAAAGCCATAGCACGGTTTCTATCGACAGATCCATAGGTGTAATAATTATAACGCTGAGGTTTAAAATTAATATTTGCCGATTGCGAAATTTTATCGCTAGCTTCTTGCTGTCCTGCTAAAGCATAAGCTGCTGCCAATCGCCATTTGGCTTCGTTAGAAATTTCGGAAAATTCTCGAAGCCTGTTCATGCTTCCTAATTCCGGACTTCCGGCTAATGCTAATGTGTAAAGCCTGTAGGCTTGAGCCAAATCGGAATTATAGCTTCTATAGCTAGGGCGCCAATTTCTAGCCGCTTGCTTTTGGTATTTTAACCAATTGCTTTTAAAGGTAAGTGGTAATACATAGCCTTTCTTTTCGGCTTCAAGCATAAAATGACCAGCGTAACTTGTTCCCCAATCATTCGCGCTTTGTTCTCCAATCCAATAACTTAGTCCGCCATGAGCCCGTTGAAAATGCCCTAAACGCTTAATGCCATTTTCTACATTGGTTTGAATTTGTTTCTTTTTATCGTAAGTTAAATCAAAAATATCGGCTAAAAATAATTGCGGAAACACACTCGATGTAGTTTGTTCTACACAACCATGCGGATATTGAATTAAGTATTGCAGCCTGCGTGAAAAATCCATTGGCGGAAGGGTTGAAAACTCAATGGTTGCAGCATTTGTTCCTGCCACACCAAAGGTTGTGAAATCTAAAGTTTCAGAAGCATTTGCTGCCAAAGTTTTATCTATAGCTTTAGATGTTATTGGGTTGGTGTTTAAAACATCTAACTCTACTTTGTAAGTCGATTTTTCACCATTTCCAGTAGCAATCACTTCAACGGTATTAACGCCTTTAGCTTTACTAACATCTAATTCAAAATAAGCCATTTGTTCGTCCGGTTGGGCAAAACTCAAGGTTTTAGTGGTTTCTCCAACAATCGAAATACCATCACTCAGTTTTAAACTAATGTTTACATTTTTCACTTTAGGTTCCATAGCAAAAACGGTAACTGGTAACGTTACTTTTTCACCTGGGCTTAACTTCCGCGGAAGCGTTGCTAAAACCATAAGCGGTTTTTTAACTTCTACAGCCTTATCTGTGCTTCCGTAAGCTTCATTGCTGTTGTTTCCTGCAACCACCATGGTGCGTACCGAACCTATGTAATTTGGTAGTTTTATTTGATGTGTTTTGGTTTGTCCTGCATCCAATTTAAAAGGCCCTAAATAAGTAACCACAGGTTTAAAACGGTTTGCTTTTTTGTTTTTTCCGCCAGCAGCACTACCATCGCCACCAATAGCAAACACTTGGTCTATGCTACCAGAATAGGCACCAATAACATCATCGAAAACATCCCAAGTTTTTACACCTAAAGCTTCACGTTTATAAAATTCATCCCAAGCATTTGGGGTTTTAAAACGTGTTAAATCTAGCAAGCCTTCTTCAACCATAGCAATGGTATAGGTCATGGCTTTTTTGTTTTTTTCAGATATTTTAACCTCAAAGGTTTGCTCTGGTCGTAACTTATCTGGCATTTGCAATTGAGGTTCCAATATAGTGTTTGGGTCTTCTACCATAATTGGAATTACGCCATATAAACGAATTGGTAAATCGTTGGCCGTAATAGCATGCGGTTGTAGTAATGAGATGTTTACAAACACATTTGGTGCCATGTCTTTACTAATTGGAATATCTACTACGGTTTCTCCTTTGGCTGTTTTTACCCATTTATAATCTAAAACTTCGGTACCATTTTCTATACTTACCAAAGCACGCCCTTCGCTTCCTGATGCAAAGGTAATTTTAGCGGTTTCGCCAACATTATAGTTTTCTTTATCTGAGGAAAAGACTAACATTTTAGCCGCTTCTTTATCGCTAGACGGTGCTTTTTGCCACCAGTTTTTATAAAAATAGGCTGTTCGCCCTGTGGCATGACCACTTATAGGATCGGAAACTCTTATTAAATAGCGGCCTCTATCATTATCGGGAACCTTAATGTTAAAAGTGGCTTTCCCATTTGCATCTGTATTTACTTTTGTTGTGGTGTAAGGCCTATGGTAGTTGCTAGACACGTAGCTAGACAAATTATCGTAAGAGGAATTCCACCACCAACGCCATTCTACTTTATAAATTTTAACTTCTAGATTGTTTCGTTTTATAGGCTTGCCATTTTTATCGACTACAACGACATCAAACGTTTGATTTTCGTCTGTAAAAAACGAACCGTACGCATTGCCTTTTGGCGAACGTAACCCGACAAAAGACTCGTAAGGTGCGTATTGTTTTGTAAAGGCGTCCATTGAGAAATCGCCACCATTTTCGAAGGCACGGACTAAAAATTGAACGTTAAGCATACCAGGAGCATTTTTACCAACACTCAGTTTTTTATTTATTGTGGCTAAGCCTTCGTTATTTACTTTGCCTTCAAAAACATTTATTTCTTCGGTTTGAAAGTTTCGTGTTGGGTCGCTAAACGTATAATCTTTATAGTTTTTAAACGCCGTATAGGCTGTACTAAATTTAGCTTTTACCTCGGCTTTTAAATTTTTCCCTGGAGCACCATGAAGCCATTTTACATCTAGGTGCCCTTCTAGTGGTGTTTTGCTAGAAAGTATCTCGTTTTCAAAATCGACTTTAATTTTTAAGCGATTAGGTTTTACAGTTTCAATTTTTAAAGGTTTGTAAAATGTAGCACCTCCAACAGATACTTTAGCATTGTAATTTCCTGTTTTATCTTCGGTAGAGGTTGTTACTGTAAACTTGTAAAAATTATCAATATTATTGGTGGTAACGTTTTTATGTACCAATTTGCCATTGGGGTCGGTAATTTCGAGTTTTACAGGATGGTTTTTTGGGAGCGGGTTTGCTCTATCATTTAGCATAAAGGTTAAATGTAACGTGTCTCCTGGTCGCCAAACACCGCGTTCGCCATAAATATAACCTTTAAGTCCGCGTTGTAAACGATTTCCAGACACATCGAATTTGCTTAAGGATAATGAGTTACCATCATGAAGTTTTACATAGGTTTTGTTTTTTCCTTTTGAAACAATGGCGAATGCTGTATTTTTATCGGAATCGATTAAGGTTAAACCTTGCTCGTCGGTATTTCTACTGGCTAGTTCTTGCTGCTGGAAATTATAAATAGCCACCGTAGCACCAGCTTCAGGATTGGTATTAAGTATATTGGAAACTGCAAAATAATACGAGTTGTTAGCGCCTTGTTTAGCAATAACACCCAAGTTTGAAGCCAATAAATTTTGAGACACTATTTTATTTTCGCCGTAATACGCATCATGACATGGGTTTTGCTCTTCGCGCCAATTGTATGTATAGTTTTTGTAGCGGTAAGCCTTGTTGTCCCAATATGCTTCTTCCCGTAATTCTTCATCTTCACCATCTGTTTCGGTGTAATCGCCCTCGTAGTAATCATCTTCATAATAATCATTGTAATCATCGCTTTCAGAATTTGAAATGCCGGCATTAGCCTCGCAATCGTATAACGAATAGCTTTTATTAAAACTTAATTCTATACGGTAAATGGCGCCAGCATCTGCTTTAAAATATTGAGATAAATCTATACTATAGGCTTTCCATTTTCCAGAATTTTCGGCTGCGGTTTGTAGTGGTATAGTTTGTTTTGCAATACGACGACCAACCTTTTTAATATCGTAAGTGTTATTGCTGCTTAAATTATTGTCTTGTAGAAACTGAAGGATATTGTCTTCAAAAATCTTAATAACACGAACATCAACAGCACTTAAATTAACTGCCTCGAAATTGAATTTTAGTTGTTCGGAATTTGGTAAAATAGTACCATTGCTAATTAGTCGAACTTGTGGTTTTAAAGATTCGAAAGCAATGGTTTCAGAAAAAGGTTTCTTCAGCTTAAAACCATCGGTATTTTTTATGCCTTGAAATACATCAACTTGAATGTTGCCAACTAATTTAGTGTCTGGATATACTTTTAATACATTGCCATCTACAATGTATTTTGGGTTTTTTACCTTTTGAATAGTGACTAAACCATCAAAATTTTGTTGTTTTTTTAACGGATCTGAGAAGTTAATAGATAAATATTGTTCGGGCGATTGAATGACGTCTACGTTTACAATGCTAAAATTATTTATACCAGGAATAGCCATGGTGTTTTCGCCCTCGTTTGATGCTTTTATGGCTTTTCCATACCATTTAACAAGTATGTTATCGTCGTCTATTTTACGATTAATACTATCAATTTTAAACTCGAAATACTTTGAAGATGTATTGGCTTCGTTAAAAACTATGGATAGGTTTTTACCATTTTGAGTCGCTTCAACTAAGGTTTTGGCATCTTTAAGCGAAATGATATCGGCAGATTTTATTACGCCTTCCAAGTACTGCCAATTTTTGCTATACGATTGTAAATGATTGGTATCTATATTAAAACTTGGTGTTATTGTTTTAAACTGAAAGGTGTAATCGCTAAAACCATCGGGCATATTTTTATAAATGTCGCGAAGTTTTAGGGTAACTGTATATTCGGTATCTGGTTCTAGATTTTCATCGGGTGTAAAAAGGAGCGTGTGCTTATTTCCGGCTGTTAATTTGCCTTCTACATGAGGTTTAATACTTATAATGTTATCTGTAATGTCCTGACCCATTTCCCAGCCTTCAACCTCATTAGCTAAATTAATTTGAATAGGATTTGCTACCGATGTTATGCCCGAAGTGGTATAGCTTATATAGTCTCGAAACTTAAAAAGGTTATCGGTTTCTACAACTTTTTTTTTACAGGATATAACTAGCGTAATAATTAATACGGTAGTGAAAAGCTTTTTTAATGACATGGATTGATGAATTTAAATGAACAAAATATGAAAAGAAAGTGTAGGGGCTTTACTAGTTATTAAAAGTACGTTCATTTTTTTAAGTTTAGACTTTTAAGAGTTGTTAAATCGTTATTAAAATTATTCTTTAAACATACCAATGTATAATTCTCCGTTTTCATTCATAGTAGCTCTAAACATACCTTGAGTGTTAAATTCGGCAACCATATTTCCATTTTTATCTATGGCGATAATACCGCCTGTTGCACCTTGGTTTCCAATAAAGGGTAATTTGTTTTGAATTACTTCTTTTGCAGCGTCTTTTAGTGATAAGCCTTTATATTCCATAAGTGCAGAAATATCATAAGCTACAATACCACGAATAAAAAACTCACCCCAACCTGTGCTTGATACAGCACAAGTGTTATTGTTTGCATATGTACCAGCACCTATTATAGGCGAATCGCCAATGCGTCCCCAACGTTTATTGGTCATACCACCAGTAGAAGTTCCGGCTGCTAAATTACCGTGTTTATCAAGAGCTGCACAACCCACAGTTCCGAATTTTGAATCTTGTAGGTCTGCATCATAAAACGAAGCAACTTTATTTTTTTCTGAAGCTTTAACGCGTTTTAACGATTTTAATTTTTGCTCGATTAAAAAACAATTAGGTGCTACAATTTCTAAGTCTTGTGCTTTTGCAAAGGTTTCTGCGCCATGTCCAGACAGCATCACATGCGGTGATTTATCCATTATAGCTCTAGCCAAATTAATGGGGTTTTTAACGGTTTTTGTGCCAGCGGAAGCACCAGCATTTAGAGTGTTTCCATCCATTATAGAGGCATCATGTTCGTTAATGCCTTCATAAGTTAATACGGCTCCTTTTCCAGCGTTAAAAAGTGGTGAGTTTTCTAAAATGTTTATTGTTTTTTGTACGGCATCTAAACTTGTGCCACCATTTTTTAATATGTTATAGCCTACGCGTACAGCTTCTTCTAGTTTTTGGCTATATTCAGCTTCTTTTTCTTCAGACATATTATCACGCCTTATACTACCAGCCCCACCATGTATAATTATAGAAAACTCTACTTTTTTTGGTTCATTTTCTATGTTTTTGGAATCTAATTTGGGTGTTTTTTTACAGGAAGAAACAATTAAGAAAATCAGGGATAAATAAATAAATTTTTTCATGAAGAATGCATTTTATTTGTCAATAAAGTTAGTAATTTTTATCATTAGTAAATTTCAATAAAAACGACTATTAATTAGTATATTCGTAAAGAATTTCAAAATAATCAATAAATCAATAATTAATGAATACAAAAGCGACTGATTTTGGTATAGATAAGGCACTCGAAACCTTAGGTGTAAAAGAAATAAATATGGGTACTTCTACAGGAGCAAATAATTTTTCTAATGGGGATATTATTGAAAGTAATTCACCTGTTGATGGTCAACTTATTGGCAAAGTAAAAACTACTACAAAAGCTGATTTTGAAAACGTTATGGAAGCCGCTACTTCAGCCTTTAAAACTTGGCGAACAATGCCAGCGCCACAACGAGGCGAAATTGTTCGCCAATTTGGTAATAAATTACGAGAAAAAAAGGAGGCTTTAGGTAAACTAGTGTCCTACGAAATGGGTAAAAGTTATCAAGAAGGTTTGGGCGAAGTTCAAGAAATGATTGATATCTGTGATTTTGCAGTAGGGTTATCACGACAGTTACATGGATTAACTATGCATTCTGAAAGGCCAGGACACCGCATGTACGAGCAATACCATCCGCTGGGTGTGGTTGGTATTATATCAGCATTTAATTTCCCAGTTGCTGTTTGGGCTTGGAACAGCTCCTTAGCTTGGGTTTGTGGAGATGTTTGTGTTTGGAAACCGTCAGAAAAAGCACCTTTATGCGGTGTGGCGTGCCAAAACATAGCAGCTGAAGTTTTTGCCGAAAACAATTTACCAGAAGGTATTTCATGTTTAATAAACGGCGATTATAAGGTAGGCGAATTTATGACTAAAGACACCCGAATTCCCCTTGTTTCTGCCACAGGTTCTACTAGAATGGGCAAAATAGTAGCTCAAGAAGTTGCTGCGCGTTTAGGTAAAAGTTTATTGGAGTTAGGTGGCAATAACGCTATAATTGTTACGCCAGATGCCGATATAAAAATGACGGTTATAGGTGCTGTTTTCGGGGCCGTTGGTACCGCAGGACAGCGTTGTACTAGTACACGCCGATTAATAATTCACGAATTGATTTACGATAAGGTAAAAACTGCTGTTATTGATGCGTATAAACAATTGCGCATTGGAAACCCGCTAGATGAAAACAATCATGTTGGACCGTTAATAGATAAAGATGCTGTTAAAATGTATCAAAATGCTTTAGAGAAAGTAGTTGAAGAAGGCGGAAACCTTGTAGTTGAAGGTGGCGTGCTTTCTGGAAAAGGTTATGAAAGCGGATGCTATGTAAAGCCTGCAATTGCAGAAGCTAAACCAAATTTTATGATTGTACAACACGAAACTTTTGCACCTATTTTATACTTGTTAAAATATTCTGGAACGGTTGAAAATGCTATAGACATTCAAAATGAAGTGGCGCAAGGGTTAAGTTCTGCTATTATGACGAATAATTTACGCGAGGCGGAACGTTTTTTGTCTGTTCAAGGATCAGATTGCGGCATTGCTAATGTAAATATTGGAACTTCAGGAGCCGAAATTGGTGGTGCTTTTGGAGGTGAGAAAGATACAGGTGGCGGACGCGAATCGGGTTCAGATGCTTGGAAAGTTTACATGCGCAGACAAACCAATACCATTAATTACACTACTGAGTTGCCTTTAGCTCAAGGTATTAAATTTGATTTATAAAATTTATTAAATTACTCATATTAAAGTCACATTTTTATAAATGTGACTTTTTTGGTTTTTATGTTTCTTAATTTTAGAACTTAAAGTGTTATATTGTAAGCACTTATATTTTAATAACCAAAAACTAATATCTAATGAGTAAAAAATCATCCTATCTTTTAGGAATTATACTCACTATTATTCTCGGTACGATTCTGTATTATTTTTTATGTTGTAGTCTTTGCTGTGGCAAAGAATCATGTAAAAACAAACAAAACGAGACTGAAAGTGTTGTAACACCAGAAATTAAAGATGCAACCAGAAATGCATTTATGATTAAAGACGCTAACGGCGATTTTAGTATTGAAATGAGTGATAATTTCAATTTTAAAACTTCTAATTTTTCAATTTTAGACCCAGTTTCAGGAAATGTTGAGAATGGTGTTTTAAAATTAAAAGATTATTTATTGGCTAATCCTACAAAAACCGTTGATATTACAGGTTTTTATAAAAGTGATGAAACCAACAATTCGGCCTACCCTAATCTTGGGATAGCAAGAGCCAATTCGGTTAAAAATTACTTGGTTTTACATGGTGTGTCTTCAAGACAAATAGATACTTATGGAAAATTAAATGATAGCATTAATCCAGATGAAAGTAATATTTTATTTGGCCCAGTAGAGTTTGGTGTTTTAACAACAGATGAATCAGATACTTCGACAATCGAAGCTTTAAAAACAGCTTGTGATGCTATTAGAGCAAACCCATTAATATTGCATTTTCAAACAGGGCAAGCATCTATTAACTTAACATCAGAACAACGCCAGAAAATAGCAGATATTTCTCATTGCGTAGATAAATTAGGTGTTATAATACAGGTTGTAGGGCATACTGATAATACTGGTGATGCAACAAACAATATTGTTCTAGGCCAACAACGTGCCGATTTTGCTAAAGGCTATTTAGTTAAAAATGGCATTTTAGAAAGCAATATTGAAACATCTTCTGAAGGACCAAATGTACCTATTGCAGATAATGCTACAGAAGCAGGTAGAGCAGAGAACAGAAGAACAGTAATAACAATTAACTAAAATTTAAAAAATATAAAATTATGAATTGGTGTATATTAATCCCATTATTAGTTGGCGCAATTTGTGCCATATTAGGTTACTTATTAGGTAAGTTATTAGGTGGCTCTAACCATGATGACTGCCATGAAAAACTTGGAAAATTACAAACTGAATTAGATGCTTGTAAGTTAAGTAAGGTTTCTTTAGAAGGTGATTTAAAATCAACAAAATCATCATTAGCTTCATCTTTAGCGGCAGCGAGTGCAGCTCCAGCATCGTCTTTAACAGCTACAACAGCAACGTCAATAGCATTTGATGCATCTGCAGCAAAAGCAGTTTTTGGTAAAAAGATAAAAGAAAACGATTTAACAGTTGTTGAAGGTATTGGTCCAAAAATTCAAGAATTATTTCATAATCATGATGTGAAAACATGGAAAGCATTATCAGAATGTACAATAGATAAATGCCAGGATGTTTTAAATTCTGGAGGAAATCGTTATAAAATTCACAAGCCTGGTACATGGCCAAAGCAAGCTAAATTAGCTTACGAAGGTCAATGGGAAGCGCTTTTAAAATTACAAGACGAATTAGATGGTGGGAAATAAGTTCTCAAACCAATAATTATTTAAAAAAACCGTTTCAAAAATTGAAACGGTTTTTTTGTATTCAAATTAACTTTTTAAACTATTTTAATAATCTGTAGTCTAATAGATTACAAGATTATTAATTTTCTTGTTATTAACATTATTACTCTATGGAAACTAAAAACATACAACATTTATATAGACGTATTGGTTTTGGAATTCTACCCGTTGAAACTTATAAATTATCAAGTAAGAGTAAAAAAGTTATAATCAATAATCTTTTTACAGCTTCAAAAAAAGTAACACCTTTGGAGGTTGATACTTCTGAAATAAAAGAGATTTTTAGGAGTATGGTGGATATCAAAAAAATTGATCCAGATACTCGCAGAAAAATTCAAAAAATTAGTCGTAAAAAACAAATAGAATTTAATATTGCTTGGATAAATAGACTTAGTAATACTCCAGAAATATTAAGAGAAAAGATGGTGTTGTTTTGGGCAAATCATTTTGTTTGTGAAGATAACAGTATTACATACATCCAACAATTTAATAATACATTAAGAAAACATGCTTTAGGTAACTTTAAAGATTTTGTAAACGCTATTTCCAAAGAAGCAGCCATGACAAAGTATTTAAATACAAAACAAAATAAAAAGCAGAAACCAAACGAGAATTTTGCTCGAGAGTTAATGGAATTGTTTACACTTGGAGTTGGTCATTATTCTGAAAATGATATTAAAGAAAGTGCCAAAGCCTTTACTGGATACAGCCATAATTTACAGGGTGAATTTGTTTTTAGAAAGCGAACTCATCACGAAGGAGACAAAACATTTTTTGGAAAAAAAGGAAATTTTACTGGCGAGGATATTATTGAAATTATTTTAGAACAAAAGCAATGTGCAAAATTTATATGTGAAAAACTATATCGTTATTTTGTTAACGAAACTATTGATGAGAAACATATAAGCGCCATGGTAAATGTTTTTTATAAAGACTATAACATTGAGCGTGTTATGCGTTTTATGTTAAGTTCAGAATGGTTCTATGATGAAAAAAACATAGGAACAAAAATTAAATCGCCCATTGAACTTTTAGTAGGTTTAAAACAAACTGTACCAACAACATTTAAAAACCCTAAGCAATTAATATATATTCAACGTTTATTAGGACAGGTTTTGCTAAAACCCCCAAATGTATCTGGGTGGAAAGGTGGTAAAAATTGGATAGATAGCAACACCATTGTTTTGCGATTAAAATTGCCATCAATGTTGTTAAATAACGCATATATCTCCAAATTAAAACAAAATGAAGCTAGTGAAAGTGTAAACACAGAAAAAGAGCTATTTAAACGAAAAATGGGAAATCGATTTAATGTTAAAACTAACTGGAAGTACTTCAATAATCAATTTAAAAATGTTAAAATAGATGCTATAGAAAATCATTTAATAGCATGCCAGATAAATGAAGGTACTAAAGCATATTTAAGCTCATTAAAAAAAGTATCAAAACAGGAGTATTGTATACAACTTATGTCGTTACCCGAATATCAAATGTGTTAATTATGGACAGAAGAAAATTTTTAAAGCAGTCGTCTTTAGCAAGTAGTTTGTTTTTTGTTCCTAGCTTTGTTAGAGCTTTTGAAGAAGTTGCAAGTAACAAATTAGGTTACAAACGATTAGTAATAATACAACTTTCTGGAGGCAACGATGGTTTAAATACAGTTATTCCTTATAGGAATGATTTGTATTATAAAGAACGCCCATCGTTGGCAATAAAAGAAAAAGATATTATAAAACTAAATGATGAGGTAGGTTTAAATCCAAGTTTAAAGCCACTAAAAAAGTTATATGACAAAGGCTATTTATCTATAATAAACAATGTAGGATACCCAAACCCAGTAAGATCTCATTTTAGATCTATGGATATTTGGCAAACCGCAACAAATTCTAATGAATATTCGCAAAGCGGGTGGCTAGGGCGTTATTTAGACAACTTTGGAAAGCAACCTTATAGCGCTATCGAAATAGACGAAAGTTTATCTTTAGCGATGAAAGGCGAAAATGTAAATGCCATTGCAACACAAGATGCTAAATCTTTTTACAACCTATCAAAAGACCCATATTTTAAAAATTTAAGCAAACATAAAAATGATGCTCATTTAAGCGAGCATAATTTGGGGTATTTATATAAATCTATGATAGCTGCAGAGTCTTCAGCTAAATATATATTTGAAACCAGTAAAACATATAGTAGTCTTCAAGAATACCCAAATAACAAGTTTGGGAAACAATTAAAAACTACTGCACAATTTATAAACTCAGGATTAAAAACTAAGGTGTTTTATACAGCTTTAGGTGGTTTTGATACTCACGTTAATCAAATTAATACCCAAAAACGACTTTTAAGCCAATATGCAGATGGTATTGAGGCCTTTGTTCAAGATTTAATAACCAATAATACTTTTAAAAATACTTTAATTTTAACTTTTTCCGAATTTGGTCGTAGAGTAAAACAAAATGCCAGTATTGGTACAGATCATGGTACGGCAAACAATATTTTTGTAATTGGTGAGAACCTTAAAAAGCAAGGTTTTTATAATAATATGGCAAGTTTGAGTGATTTAGATGATAACGGCGATTTAAAATTTGAAATTGATTTTAGAACCATATATGCAACTGTTTTAAATAAATGGTTAGAAGTAGATGATAAAAAAGTGCTAAATAGGTCATTTACACAACTAGATTTTATATAAAATCAATGGATTTTGTAAAGTAATAAAGGTTTAGAGTAATGTTAAAGCAAAAAAAAACCTTGACTCAGATTGTAAAATCGATTTGGAGCACAAGGTTTAATTAAAAAGATTAATAGCAATGCAAAGTTACTTTTTTATCTTTAATTTCAAAATTTTAAAGTTAACTTAAGGTTAAATTTATTAACATTTGTTAATTATACTTCATTTTTCGAAGTATTCTCAAAGATTCCTTATATAAATTGTAAATATCTTTGTTGTAGGCTTTTAAGTAAGGTTTTGCCTCGTTAAGTTTGTCAATTGCTTGATGAAATAAATTTAAATAGCATATTAAATAGGTTGCTGGTAGGTTTTTTAAATCAATTTCTTCACTCTTAGTAAGTTCTAACCCTTTTTTTAATTTTTCTAAAATAGCATTATTGGTATTGTAAATATGATGGAGTATTTTTTTATCAAATTGAGGTGGTTCAAATAGTAGTTTTGTTTCTATACTATAATTGGCATTGTCTTCAAATATAATTATAGTTTCTTCAAGTTTATAATATTTGTTTGACCCTTGAAGACCTAAGTTTACGTATTCAATAATTTTAAAACTATCATCGTTAATACCAATTGAAACTTCATCTAAAGCTGAGAAGAATAAGCGAACTTGTTCGTTAATTAATTCAATATCTACTCTAGAGTAAAATGTTTCATTTTTTACTACTTTTTTTTGGCCTGCCCAACAGACTACAAAATACTCTTTAAACACCTTGTATTGTGCATTAAAGTCTTTTCGGTTATTCATAAAATCAAAAACACCATTTAATGTATGCTCAATATTATTTTGAGCGTGTTTTTCAATGGCTTCAACAATTTTGGAATTCACATCTTTAATTTCAATATCAAAAATCTTAGGCATGCTCATACTACCATCTCTAAAAAAAACAGAACCACCGTAATATTTCCAAATGTTTTTTTTAAGTGAAGTAATTTTTCCTGTAGGTCTTATAGTTACTAACCCTACGACCTTATCATCTGGTAAATGAGGAAACGGAATGTTTTCATATTGTACAATTGGCGGATTAGTTAAATAGGCATTTATGAGATTTTGAATTTTACTGTCATCAAAAAAATCAACACCAATAATGGTATTGTCTTCGTCTTCAACACCTATAACTATGTATGAATTGTTTTTTGGATTGCTATTTGAAAGCGCACAAATATGTTTAAGAAACTTAGCTTTGCCTTCTTTATGTGTTATATCAGTTTTTCGCTTTTTATCATAAAAACTGTTCTCATCGTTGTGAGCTAAAAGGTGTTTTATAAGTAAGCGTTTGTTAATCATCGTTTTTTCCCTCATTTTGAAGGGAGTCTTATTATAGTAATTCGATTTCTTTCTTCAAATTTTCTTTAGCTTGGTGTTCAAAAAGGGTTTTATATTTTTTGGTAAAAAATAATGTATCGCGTTCTAAAAAATGTTGTAATACTTTTTTTCTTCCTTTTTTGTACATAAAATCAGGATAGATAGCATATTCTTTTCTAATATTTTGAATATATATTTTATAAGTCTCCCAATTGGTTCCTAAAATAGATAAATCTAAATCTAAAAAAATTGAATTATCATTATTATCAACTAAAATTAATTCATGTTTTTTAGTTGAAATAATAAGGTTTTGAATAATTTCAAGTCTTTTTTCATTAAAATTGAGTTGTTTTAGTCGTTTTTTTGAAAAAACAGCACTTTTTTCTTCGTTGTTATTTTTTGTTGATTTATAAATAATATCATGATACCAAATAGCAAATTTTAAAGATTTTTTATCTTTAATGTCATTTACAAATTCTTCAAACTGAATGAGCATATTATAGATATGCGTTAAATTGTGATAATGCCTAGATTTATGATTATATTTCTTTTCAATTTCTTCCCAAAGATTATTAATTAAATAATCATCTTCTGAATATTCAGAAACCAAAGTGTACCATTCATTTTTTAACCAATCTTTCATACTTTTTTCTTCACAATAGTAGAGCTTGCTTGAGCCGTAGGAAGTACCAATAAATCGGCAATATTTACATGAGGTGGTCTTGAAATAGCAAAATAAATAATTTCGGCTATGTCTTTAGCTTGTAAAGCTTTAAAGCCTTTGTAAACATTATTAGCAATAGCATCTCCTTTAAAACGTACTTGTGAAAATTCGGTTTCAACTAAACCAGGATTAATTGAACCAACTTTAATTCCAAATGGATTTAAATCAATACGCATCCCTTCTGTAATAGCTAAAACAGCATGTTTACTAGCACAATAAACATTACCTTTTGGGTATACTTCTTTACCTGCCGAAGACCCAATATTTATTATATGCCCCGATTTTCGTTCTGTCATTTGTGGAATTACAGCTTTACTAACATATAGTAAACCTTTTACGTTTATATCCATCATGGCATCCCAGTCGTCAATATTTCCAGTTTGTATAGGGTCTAAGCCATGTGCATTTCCTGCATTATTAACTAAAATATCAATATTTTTAAAAGGTTTTGGTAAGCTTTCTATGGCTTTAAAAGTTTCGTGTTTATCGCGAATATCAAAATTTAAAATATGCACATTAGTTAAACGTTCTAAAGCTTTTTGAATGGTATTTAAACGTTGTAAACGCCTTCCGCATATTATTAAGTTAATGCCTTGTTTTGCAAACTCATAAGCTGTAGCTTCGCCAATTCCGCTTGTTGCTCCAGTAATTAATGCTGTTTTTTTCATTTAGTGTATTTTAGTATTATCTTTAAAAATACCTAAAAGGTATTATATAATACAAGCTTTTTGAATTATAAAAGTAAGGATGCATTATGTATTTAAGATAAACTTATAATAATTATTTGTTAAATGGCATCAACATTGAGATTCCTTAATATTTTTAACCATTTTTTAACACCATTACAAGTATTTTTTTAACATTTTGCAAGCCGAAAAATACGAAGCCTAAACACAAGCTTTTAATAAAATAAAAATGATGGAAGAAACAGGAACAATTGATATTAAATCAATTAATGAGAAAATTGAAAAAGAAAGTGCTTTTGTTGATTTACTGATGCTTGAGATGAATAAAGTCATCGTAGGCCAAAAACACATGGTAGAACGTTTGCTTATTGGTTTACTAGGTCAAGGACACATCCTTTTAGAAGGTGTTCCTGGTTTAGCAAAAACTTTGGCAATTAATACTTTGGCACAAGCTGTAGATGGTAGTTTTAGCAGAATACAGTTTACACCAGATTTATTGCCGGCAGATGTTACTGGTACATTAATCTATAACATGAAGGTTAATGATTTTTCAATTAAGAAAGGACCAATTTTTGCCAACTTTGTATTAGCAGATGAGATAAATAGAGCACCAGCTAAGGTACAATCTGCCTTACTTGAAGCGATGCAAGAAAAGCAAGTGACTATTGGTGATGAAACTTTTAAGCTTGATAAGCCCTTTTTAGTAATGGCAACTCAAAACCCAGTTGAGCAAGAAGGAACATATCCATTACCTGAAGCACAGGTTGACCGTTTTATGTTAAAAACTGTTATTGATTATCCTAAACTTGACGAAGAACAATTAATTATGAGGGCTAATCTTAAAGGTGCTTGGGATAAAGTAAATTCTGTAGTTTCAATATCTCAAATATTAAAAGCTCAAGAAGCTGTTCGTGAAGTATACATGGACGAGAAAATTGAAAAATACATACTAGATATTATTTTCGCAACACGTTATCCTGATAAATATAGGCTTCCAGCTTTAAAGCCATTAATATCATTTGGGGCATCTCCTCGTGGAAGTATCAACTTAGCTACAGCAGCTAAATGTTATGCATTTATTAAACGTCGTGGATATGTAATTCCTGAAGATGTTCGTGCAGTAGTTTATGATGTATTAAGACACAGAATAGGTATTACATACGAAGCTGAAGCTGAAAATGTAACTTCAGAAGATATTATTAATAAAATAGTAAACGAAATAGAAGTACCATAGGATTTCACATTTAAGAATGCCGAATTACGATTTGTGATTTCTAAGTTATAAGAAATCGTAAATCAAAAATCCTCAATCGTAAATTGGAAAATGGATACTAAAGAATTACTAAAAAAAGTACGTAAAATAGAGATTAAGACACGTAGGTTGTCTGATCATATTTTTGGAGGAGAATACCATTCAACCTTCAAAGGTCGTGGTATGACTTTTAGCGAAGTACGACAGTATCAATTTGGTGATGATGTTAGGAATATAGACTGGAATGTTACCGCTCGCTACAATGAGCCTTATGTAAAAGTTTTTGAAGAAGAACGTGAGCTTACCATGATGCTTATGGTAGATGTGTCGGGTTCAGAGTTATTTGGTACCGAGCAGCAATTTAAAAACGAAGTAGTTACAGAAATTGCAGCTACTCTAGCATTTTCGGCTACTCAAAATAATGATAAAATAGGATTGATTTTATTTTCAGATAAAGTCGAGTTGTATATCCCACCTAAAAAAGGGCGTTCTCATGTACTTCGTATTATTAGAGAACTTATAGAATTTCAGCCAGAAAGCAAACAAACTAATTTAGCCGAAGCATTAAAATTTATGCAAAATGTTATGAAAAAGAAGGCTATTGTATTTGTATTGTCTGATTTTATTGCAGACGATTATCATCAAACCATGAAAATTGTTTCTGGTAAACATGATGTAACAGGAATTAGAGTTTATGATAAGCGAGAAGAAGGTATTCCAAATTTAGGTATCGTACAAATGCAAGATGAGGAAACTGGTGAGTTGATGTTGGTAAATACATCTTCAAAAAAAGTGCGTCTTAACTATGCTAAATTTTATAATGAAAAGGTTAATTATTATAAAGAGAGTTTTACGAAATCTGGAGCGGGCGCTATTGATTGTCGTGTAGACGAAAGCTATGTAAAAAAGCTTTTAGGATATTTTAAAAGAAGAGGGTAATAATATTAACGATTTATGATTAACGATTTACGATTTATGCATTGCATTTCAAAAGCAGAAAAAAGTTTCAAAAGGAGCTTACTTCTGTCTTGTGTCTTCGTGTTTCTATCTTTAGTATCATATTCTCAGGTTTCATCAACTATTGATTCAACATCAATTAAAATTGGTGAGCAAATCACATATCATATTCAAGTTGAAACAGACACTACAAATTTGGTTGTTTTTCCAGAAGGTCAAACGTTCTCACCGCTAGAGATGATTGAATCTTATGACATTGATACACTCAAGAAAAAGGATAAATATAACCTAGTTAAAAAATATGGATTAACACAATTTGACTCAGGGGCTTACACTATACCAAGACAAAAAATAATAATTGGCGATAAAACCTTTTTCACAGATTCTTTAAAAGTTGAAGTTAACAATGTTGTGGTTGATACTACTCAAGGACTTTACGATATAAAACCTATAATTGGTGTTGAAAAAAGTGGAAGTAATTGGTGGAAATACCTATTATTGGCATTACTAATTATAGGAGCAATAGCATTCTTATTATATTGGTTTATTTGGAGAAAAAAACCATTGTCTGAAGATGAAAAAATAGCCTTATTACCACCATATGATAGAGCAAAATTAGCTTTACGTAAATTAGACGAAAGTCCGTATTTAGAAAATAAAAACCTAAAGGATTATTACTCGGATTTAACGTTTATTATTAGAAAATATCTTGATGAGAAAGTATATGATAAAGCCTTAGAAAGTACTACCGACGAGTTAATTTCAAGATTAAATTTACTTAAAGAAGGGAATCAAGTCGATTTAAGTCATGACGATATAAAGAACCTTGAAAGTATATTAAAACGTGCAGATTTAGTGAAATTCGCAAAATCTGCTCCAGATGTAGAGTTAGCTAAAATTGATAGAGACACAATCGATGTTGAAATAGATCATGTAAAAGAGGCATTACCAGAACCAACTGAAGAAGAAAAGCTTTTAGATGAGAAATATAGAGAAGAACAAGAACGAAAAAAGAAACGTAAAAAAATATGGCTAACAGTTGGGATAAGTATCTTTTTGTTATTAGCTACCTTAACCGGGCTTTCAATTAAGTATGGGTTTGATATTGTAAAGGATACCATAATTGGTCATGATAGTAAAGAGCTTTTAGAGGGCGATTGGGTACGAAGTGAATATGGATTCCCTCCAGTTACAATAACAACACCTAAAGTATTAAAACGATTTGATTTACCTGTTCCAGATGAAATGAAGTCGCAAATAAGTATGACATCATTCTTGTATGGGTCTATTTTAGATCCATTCAGCGTAATGGTAAATACTACAACCTACAAAAATTTAGGCGATAAAAAAATAGATCTCCAGCAAACATCTGAAGGGAGTATAAAAGGAATGGAGCAACAAGGAGCACAAGATATTGTTGTTTTAAGAGATAAGTTTAAAACACCTAACGGCGCAGAAGGATTAAAAACTTACGGTACATTAAAAACCAATAATCTTTTAACTCAAAAAACACAAGAAGGTAATTATGTTTTATTACAATTTGTTTCAGAAAACATATTGCAACAAATTATTATTTCTTCTCCAAGAGATGATAAATACGCAGACCAAATAGTAGAACGCATTTTAAATTCAGTTGAACTTAAACCAGCAGACGAATAATGTTAGAAGGCATTGAATTTGTAAATAAGGAATTTTTCTGGTTGCTGTTAACGCTTCCATTGGTTGTGCTTTGGTATGTTTTTAAAAACAAAAAACAAACCGCAGAACTTAAAATATCAAGCCTAAAAGGCTTTAAAGTAACTAATTCATGGTTGCCTAAATTAAGACATTTGCTTTTTGTTTTAAGATTGTTTGCTTTAGCATTATTAATAATGGCATTGGCAAGACCACAATCTGTTGATGTGTCTACAAAAACAAAAACCACCAGAGGAATAGATATTGTTATGGCTATTGATGTTTCTGCAAGTATGCTTGCTAAAGATTTATCTCCAAATAGATTAGAAGCCTTAAAAAAAGTAGCAGCAGAATTTATTAAAGGCAGGCCAAATGATAGAATAGGATTAGTAGAATATGCAGGTGAAAGTTACACTAAAACACCCATAACAAGCGATAAATCTATTGTACTTCGCTCATTAAGAAGTATTAAATATAATACAATAATTGAGGGTGGAACAGCTATTGGAATGGGTTTAGCAACCTCGGTAAATCGATTAAAAGATAGTAAAGCATCAAGTAAGGTTATTATTTTATTGACAGATGGAGTAAATAATTCGGGGTTTATAGACCCAAAAATAGCTAGTGAATTGGCTGTAGAATATGGTATAAAAACATATACCATTGGTTTAGGAACTAATGGTATGGCACTATCACCAGTTGCTATTTTACCAAATGGAAATTTTCAATATGGAAGAATTCAAGTAGAGATTGATGAAGATTTGCTTAAAGAAATTGCCGAAGTTACAGGAGGTAAATATTTTAGAGCCACCAATAATAAAAAGCTTGAAGAGATTTATGCCGAAATAAATAAGCTTGAAAAAACAGAAATAGAAGAGTTTAAATATTACAATTACGAAGAAAAATACAGACCACTAGTAATATTGGCAGGGTTATTATTGCTTATAGAATTACTATTACGCTATACTGTTTTTAGAAGTTTCGTATAAAAAATAATTAATGTTTCAATTAGAAGAAAAAATATGGTTTTGGGCATTAGGGATTATTCCAGTAATAATCTTGCTCTTTTTATTGCTTCAATTCTGGAGATACAAAACACAAAAAAAGTTTGCAGATTTACCACTTCTTAAACGATTAAGCCCAAATAGATCCCTTTTTAAATCTGTTTTAAAAGTTATTGTTTTATGTATGGCATTTTTTTGTTTAGTAATAGCATTGGTAAACCCTAAAATTGGAACTAAGTTAGAAACCGTTAAGCGAGAAGGTGTAGATATTGTTTTTGCTGTCGATGTTTCTAAAAGTATGCTAGCAGAAGATATTGCACCAAATAGATTAGAAAAATCAAAACAACTAGTTACTCAAATCATAAATAATTTGGCGAGTGATCGTGTTGGTATTATTGCTTATGCAGGAAAAGCGTTCCCGCAGTTACCAATTACAACGGACTATGCATCAGCAAAAATGTTTTTAAATAACATGAATACCGATATGTTATCATCACAAGGAACAGCAATTAATGAAGCTATTAAATTGGCTAAAACGTATTTTGATGATGAAGAGCAAACTAATCGTGTACTTATTATAATTTCAGATGGTGAAGACCATAGCGAACAAGCTGCTCTTGTGGCAGAAGAAGCTAGCGAAGAAGGTATTAGAATTTTCACTATTGGAGTAGGAGATGTAAAAGGAGGGCCAATTCCAGAAAAACGTAATGGTATTGTTTTAAACTATAAAAAAGATAGTCAAGGCGAAACAGTCATAACAAAATTAAATGAAGAAACCCTTCAAAATATAGCATTAGAAGCTAATGGTGCTTATATTAACGGTAAAAATACAAACGATGTAGTTGAAAATATTCGGGAGATTTTAAATTCTATGGATAAAACCGAGTTTGAAGCTAAAGAATTTGCCGATTTTAAAGATCAATTTCAATGGTTTTTAGGTTTCGGAATTTTCTTTTTACTATTGGATATTTTACTATTAGAACGAAAAACAGCATGGTTAAAGAAGTTAAATCTATTTAATGAGAACCTTTAAATAAAAATAAATGAGCATCTTAAACATAGTCTAAAGGTTTTAATTTTATAAAATATTTAACTAGAAAAACACATAAGATTCTATATTTTAGAAATAAAAATGAAACATATAATAGCATTAATATTAACAATAATCTCTTTTATTTCTTTTGCCCAAGAAGAAAATAAAGAATTATTATTAGCAGCAAAGAAAGCTAATAACTTTGTGTATCAAGGCAATGAATTAATTGAGAGCCAAGATTATGTTTTAGCCGAAATGGAATATAGAAAAGCTATTTCCGAAAAACCAACAACAGAAGCTGCTGCGTATAATTTAGGAACTTCGTATTATAAAAGCGGAAATTTTGATGAGTCACTTTATAGACTTCAGCAAGCCACAAAAACAGCAACTTCAAAACCTGAAAAACATAAAGCATTTCATAATATTGGTAATATTTTAATGCAAAATAAAAAATGTAAAGAAGCTGTTGAGGCTTATAAAAATGCATTAAGAAATAACCCTTCAGATAATGAAACACGTTACAATTTAAGTGTGGCTAAAATTTGTGCTGAAGAGCAACAAAAGCAAGACGACCAAAACAAAGACGATAAACAAGATAACCAAGACCAAAACGACGAGAATAAAGAAAATCAAGATAACAAGGATAAAGAAAACCAAGACAAAGAAGGAGAAGATAAAGAAGACAAAAAAGACGAAGGCGATCAAGATAAGAAAGAAGGAGAAGATGAAAAAGACGATGAAGGAAAGCCTAAGGATGAGAAGAAAGATGATAAAAAAGAAAACGGAAAAGGTGATGAAGATAAAAAGAAAGAACAACAAAAACCTCAGCCACAGCCAGGACAATTGTCTCCACAACAAATTAAAAATTTGTTAGAAGCAATGAATAATCAAGAGCAAAAAGTTCAAGAAAAAATGAATGCTGAAAAACAAAAAGGCGTAAAAATTAAAACAGAAAAAGATTGGTAGTTAATAACTCTAAATCTTAAAATAAAGAATAAGATTAAAAACACTCATATTGTTTTGCTAAGCGTAATTGAAGCATCTCAATTAAATTTAAAATGAAATTTAAAACCTACACATACATATTATTTTTACTCATTTCAACCTTTACCTATGCACAGGTAAAATTTGACGCCAAAGTAAGTAAAAACAAACTTGGGGTCAATGAACGTTTGCGAATAGATTTTGAAATGAATCAAGATGGTGATAATTTTAATCCACCAGATTTTACAGGATTTACTGTTGTTGGTGGTCCAAATCAATCAGTAAGTAATTCTTGGATTAATGGTAAGCGGTCTTTTAAAAAAACCTATACGTACTTTTTATCACCTAAAAAGCGAGGCACTTTTACTATTTCTCAAGCTACAATAAATATAAAAGATGAGATTTATAAAACAACTCCAATAAAGGTTGAGGTTACAGCAGCTGTAGATATACCTAAAGACCCTAATGATCCAAATTACTTAGCATCAGAAAATATTCATTTAGTAGCTGAGGTTTCTAAAACCAATCCATATATAAATGAGGCAATAACCGTAGTTTATAAACTGTATGTGTCGCCAAAAATAGCTGTTGATAATTGGAATGAAATTGACACACCAAGATATAATGATTTTTGGAGCCAAAATATAAACACTCAAGGCCAAAAAGTGCAAAATGGGACTTACAAAGGTGAAGATTATCGTTATTTAGTATTAAGAAAAACGGTGTTATATCCACAAAAAACAGGTAAATTAAATATTGAGCCATTAACCCTCGACCTCTCTATGCGAGTGCCTACAAATAGACGAGATATTTTTGGGAGTTTATTAATGACTCGAATTAATAAAACGGTTTCTGCAGGTAATAAAACTATAAATGTTAAAGCATTACCTAATGCAGGAAAGCCAGCTGATTTTACAGGAGCCGTTGGGGATTTTTCTCTTGACGTATCGGCCTCTAAATCAGAGTTAGATGCTTCAGAGTCATTACAACTAAAAGTAGATGTATCAGGAAATGGAAATTTAAAATTATTTAAACTTCCAAAAATATCATTACCAAGTTCTTTAGAAGTTTATGAACCTGAGCATGAAGAAAATGTTAGAACTAATTTAGGTGGAATGCAAGGAAATATATCTGATAGATATACGGTGGTACCACAATATAAAGGTAAATACCCTATACCAAGCATATCTTTTTCATATTTTGATTTAAAAACTGAAAGTTATAAAAGGTTGTCTTCAGATGAAATTGTAATTAATGTTTTAAACGGACCTTCAAATAATACATCTTCAACTGAAAGTAATGTAAATTCTAATAATAAACAGGCAGTTGTTTTAAGTAGTGATCAGTTTTCATTTATTAAAACAAAAACAAATTTTTACTCTATAAAGCAACAACATTTCTTTAAATCTAATTTATTTTGGAGTTTATTACTGTTACCTTTCTTAGTAATTCCATTGGCTATATTTATTCGTAAAAAGAAAGCCACAAGAGATGCTGATGTTTATGGTAATAAAATAAGAAAGGCTAATAAGTTAGCAAGGAAATATTTAGGCAATGCAAAAAAATCTTTAGGAAAAAAAGAAGCATTTTATATTGCACTTGAAAAAGCACTGCATAATTATTTAAAAGCAAAATTACATATTGAAACTAATGAGTTAAGTAAAGATAAAATCAAGGATTTATTAAGTAAAAAAGGCGTTGAAGATACTGTTATAGAGGATTTTAAAAGTATTCTTGAAAGCTGTGAGTTAGCTCGATACACACCCATTGACATTGTTACCATGCAGGAAGATTATGATAAGTCTGCAAAAACAATTTCTCTAATTGATAAACAAGCACGTTAATATGAAACAAATATTTTACATACTATCGTTATTGTTCAGTTTTGGACTTTTTGCTCAAAATGAAGAGTTGTTTGAAAAAGCTAATACCTATTATAACGAAGCCAAATATGCTGAAGCTATTGATAATTACAATGCAATTTTAGAAACAGAAAAGCATTCAGCCGATTTATATTATAATCTAGCGAATGCACATTATAAACTCAATAATATTGCACCAAGTATTTATTATTATGAAAAGGCACTTTTATTAAACCCTGATGATACAGATATAATTAACAATCTAGCATTTGCAAAAAATATGACTATTGATGCTATAGATGTTGTGCCAGATGTTGGTTTTTCAAAAATATTAAATAATACAACAAACAAAATGTCTTATGATAATTGGGCAAAAACATCTGTTGGCTTAGTATTTTGTTTTGTTTTGTTGTTTTTGGTATATTATTTTGCCTATTCAACTTTAAATAAGCGTTTAGCCTTTATTGGAAGTATTACTGCTTTAATACTAGTTTTTATTACACTTGCTTTTGCTTTCCATAAATTTAATTTAGATAAAAATAACAATCCAGCAATTGTTTTTGCTCAAGAGGCTAAGGTTAAAGCAGAACCTAATACAAGAAGTGAAGAGTCTTTTAGGTTGCATGAAGGTACTAAGATTCAAGTAATAGATGCAGTAGATGAATGGAATAAAATAAAACTTTCAGATGGTAAAATAGGGTGGATTTCATCTGAAGATATAAAATTGTTAAATAATCTATGATTATTCATGAACAAAAAATGATATATTTACCATTCCAATAAAATTAAAATGAGAAGAAACATTATTTCTTTAATATTTTCTACAATGTTTGTGTTGTTTCTAACAGCACCAACCATCATTTTAATTATAGACAATACAACCGATATTAGTAGCTTTTATATCTCTAGTGAAGAAGAAGAAAAAGGTCATGAAAAAAGTAAAGACAAAGATCTAATTTTTTACGATTTTTTAAACTCAACTTCAGTTTTTAATTTAACCGAAAAAGAATCTTATTTAGAATATTTTTTTAAAAATTACCCCAAACCACATTTAAACTTAATTTTTCCTCCACCAGATTCTTACATATTATAATTACAAATTCATAGACTTTTTATAAAGTCTAACTTAAAATTTAATAACTTTTGGTATTAAACATGCCAAAAGAAAAAATCATTATAATATGTTTAAAACTATTAAAAATGACTTACCAGCGAGTATAGTCGTATTTTTTGTTGCCTTACCATTGTGTTTAGGTATTGCTCTTGCCAGTGGAGCACCCTTGTTTTCGGGATTAATAGCTGGTATAATTGGAGGAATTGTTGTAGGAGCTCTTAGTGGTTCTAAAATAGGAGTAAGTGGTCCTGCTGCTGGTTTAGCAGCTATTGTACTAACTGCAATAGGCACTTTGGGTGGTTATGAAAACTTTTTAGTTGCAGTAGTTTTAGGAGGAATAATTCAGTTAATTTTTGGCTTTTTAAAAGCAGGAATTATTGGTTATTATTTTCCTTCATCGGTAATTAAAGGCATGCTTACAGGTATTGGGATTATTATTATTTTAAAACAAATACCACATTTTTTCGGTTACGATGCAGATCCAGAAGGAGATTTTGCATTTTTTCAAGTGGATGGCGAAAATACTTTCTCAGATATTTTTAAATCTTTAAAATTTATTACTCCAGGATCTGCTTTAATAGGTATTATTGGTTTAAGTATTTTAATACTATGGGATAAAGTATTATCTAAAAAAGGGAAAATATTTCAAATTATTCAAGGCCCATTAGTGGCTGTTGTTGTTGGTATTATATTTTATGTATTAACACAATCAAATGAAGTTTTAGCTATTTCTCAATCGCACTTAGTAAGTGTGCCAGTTCCTGAAGATGCTACATCATTTTTAAATCAATTTAGTTTTCCAAATTTTAGTGCGATTACCAATACAGAAGTCTGGATTGTTGCTTTTACAATAGCATTGGTTGCTAGTTTAGAAACTTTATTATGTGTAGAAGCTACAGATAGATTAGATCCACATAAAAACGTTACGCCTACTAACCGTGAATTATTAGCTCAAGGAGCTGGAAATATTCTTTCAGGATTAGTTGGTGGTTTACCTATAACTCAAGTAATTGTTCGTAGTTCGGCTAATATTCAATCAGGTGGGGTTTCAAAAATGTCGGCAATCATTCATGGTTTCTTCTTATTAATATCTGTTATATTAATTCCTAGGTTGTTAAATATGATTCCTCTTTCGGTATTAGCTGCAATTTTACTTGTTGTGGGTTATAAGTTGGCTAAACCAAAACTTTTTAAAAAAATGTTTGATTTAGGTTGGAAACAATCTATACCATTTTTTGTTACGGTTTTAGGAATTGTTTTTATTGATTTACTTTGGGGTATTGGTTTAGGCCTAGCTGTTGGTATAGTTGTAATTTTAATGAAAAGCTACCAAAACTCTCATTTCTTACATATTGAAGATAAGAGTAATGGAAAGCACAGAATAAAAATGACCCTTGCAGAAGAGGTAACATTTTTTAATAAAGGTGCTATTTTAAAAGAACTAGATAGTTTACCAATAGATACTTATTTAGAAATCGATTTACTAAAAACAAGATATTTGGATAATGATATTATTGAAATTTTAGAAGACTTTTTATTAAAAGCCAGAGAGCGAAATATTGATATTAAATTAATATCTAAACGTGGTGTCGTAGAAAACCCATCAAGCTTTGTTCAGTTTTTTAATGAAAGACCTAAATCAAGTTTAAGTTTAAGTTAAAAATCATGAAAAATCATAAATATAAAGTTGTAGTCCTGTCCGACTTAAAAGAAGCGACAGAAAACTCACTAAAAAGCACCATAAGTTTAGTTAGAAATTTAGGTGCTGATATTAAGTTTTTTCATGTAAAAAAACCAACTGATGTGGTTAAAAGAGATAGTCAGTTATCAACCTTTCGAACTATAAATGAACAGCATAATATAACCACAAAGCATATTGAAAATTTGATTAAATCTGTGTCTAAAACTTATGATGTTAATATAGATTATAGTCATGCATTTGGTAATGTGAAAAACGAAATTCAAGATTATTTAAATGAACATCAACCAGACATTGTTGTTTTAGGAAAAAGAAAAATAAAAACAATGGGATTAATAGGAGACTCTATAACCAAATTTGTTTTAAAAGCCCATAAAGGAACTATTTTGGTTGTTGGTAACGAAAACACTTTAGATCCAGATATTGATTTGTCTATAGGAGTTTTAAATAGTAATGGATTAAATAACAACGAATCGTTAGTTAATGATTTGTTGTTGCAATCACAAAAGCCATTAAAAGCATTTAAAGTTATAAATCAAGGTCAAGAACAAGAAAAGGTTGAAATCACTTCAAATAATAAGGTAGTCGAGTATGTTTTTGAGCGTAACGATAATACAATTAGTAATTTATCAAAATACTTATTAAAAAGTAACGTTAATTTATTGTATTTAAGTAGAGTAAGTAAAGAAAAGGATGGTTTAAAAAAATCTGATTTAAAAGATGTAATAGAAAAACTTGAAATCCCAATTTTACTATCCGGAGAATCGAATACCTTAAACTAAACAATTTAATTTAAAAATATATATTATGAAAGCACATACTAGAGAAACACAATTAACAATGACACCTGAGAAGTCCATTCAATTTTTAAAAGAAGGGAATCAAAGGTTTCAAAATAACTTAAAAGCTAATAGAAACCTTTTGGAGCAGGTAAATGATACTAGTGATGGTCAATTTCCATTTGCAACAATTTTAAGCTGTATTGATTCTAGGGTATCAGCAGAGTTAGTTTTCGACCAAGGTTTAGGAGATATATTTAGTGTTCGTATAGCAGGAAACTTTGTAAACGAAGATATTTTAGGAAGCATGGAATTTGCATGTAAATTAGCAGGAACCAAAGTAATTGTAGTTTTAGGACATACCAGTTGTGGAGCAATAAAAGGAGCTTGTGATGATGCTAAACTTGGAAACTTAACAGCCATGTTAAGCAAAATTAAACCAGCAGTTAATGCTGTGGAAGAACCAGCAGATGCAAGTTTAAGAAACTCCTCAAACATAGATTTTGTTAATCATGTAGCAGAAAAAAATGTATTGTTAACTATAGATAGGATAATGAAAGAAAGTCCTGTTTTAGCAGAAATGCAGAATAATGGAGACATAAAAATTGTAGGAGCAATGTATGATATCAATTCAGGTGCTGTCAATTTTTTCGAATAATTAAATAAAAAATTTAATTTTAAAAAAAATCAATACCCTAAGTGTTGATTTTTTTTTTTGACACTTTTTTGAATTAACTTGGTACTTCTAAACTATAATTAAATATGAAAAATCTTTTCTCAAATATTAAAGGAGATGCATTTGGAGGTATAACAGCGGGTATAGTTGCATTGCCTTTAGCATTAGCTTTTGGAGTGTCTTCTGGTTTAGGGCCAACAGCAGGGCTTTACGGAGCTATTTTTATTAGCTTTTTTGCAGCTCTTTTTGGTGGTACAAGTACACAGATTTCTGGGCCAACAGCTCCCATGACCGCAGTTAGTATGGTTGTAATAGCAGGTATTATTGCTACAAATGATGGCGATGTTAATAAAGCTCTACCAGTAATTCTTACCGTATTTTTAATAGCAGGGTTAATGCAAATTGGCTTAGGCGTTTTAGGTTTAGGGAAATATATTAGATATATACCCTATCCAGTTGTATCTGGTTTTATGACTGCCATAGGAGTTATTATTTTATTAACTCAAATTTTACCATCTCTTGGTTATTACCCAAAAGAAGATGCAGAATTTGTAAACACCTTTAAAGCGCAAGCCGAAGAAGTTATTCTTGAAAATATATTAAAAGACGAAGCTGGGGAAGGTATTTTAGTGCTAGAGAATTTTAAAGAAACCATAAATCGAGCTCAAGAAATTTCACAAGAAGCAATTTTAAAAGAATCTCAAACTTTAGCTGCAAAAGAAACCTCAGGAGCCTTAGGAGCTATAAAGGCTTTCCCAAAAGCCATACAAAACATTAACTGGTTAGAATTAATCTTGGCATTAGGAACCATTTTTATAATATATGGTTTTAAACGAATTACAAAAGCTATTCCTAGTACATTGGTTGCATTAATTGTTATGTCTGGTATTGCTGTAGGCTTCGGATTAAATTACAGACCTATTGAAGAGATTCCAAGCGGGTTGCCAATTCCTAATCTGGAAATTTTCACAAGTTTTAATTTAAGTAGTGTAACACCTTATGTGTTTACAGCACTCACATTAGCGCTTTTGGGAGCTATAGATTCATTACTTACTAGTGTAGTTGCAGATAATATGACTAAAACTAAGCATAAGCCAAATAAAGAATTGGTGGGTCAGGGTATAGGTAATAGTATTGCTGCTATTTTTGGAGGTATTCCTGGAGCAGGAGCTACAATAAGAACAGTAGTAAACATTACTTCTGGAGGAAAAACCAAACTATCTGGGATGATAGCCGGAATTATGTTATTAATAATTCTTTTAGGGTTAGGACCTATAGCATCACAAATTCCAGCAGCAGTTTTAGCGGGTATTTTAATTACAGTAGGTATAGGTGTTATGGATTATAAAGGATTAAAAGCGATACCAGCACTTCCTAAAGATATTAAAATTGGACCATTAAAAATGAGTTCAGAAGTTTTAATAATGTTAATTGTATTACTACTTTCTACATTTTGGAACTTGGTTTATGCTGTAGGTATTGGTTTGGTTATAGCCTCTCTAATGTTTATGAAAAAGATTGGAGATTTAACTGCCGAGCGTTCAGATGTAAAATCTTTAAAAGAAGAAGCATGGTCAGATGAAGGTGAGTTTCCTTCAAATTTAAAAGAAGAAGTGTTTATAAAACATCTAAAAGGGCCATTGTTTTTTGGTTCAACTAGCGATTTTCAAGCTTTAGCACAACAAATCCCTTATACAGCGAAAACCGTTATAATTAGGCTTGGACGAATGCAATACATGGATCAATCTGGGCTTTATGCCATGGAAGATATGCTTCAAGACTTAAAGAAAAATAATGTAGAAGTATTATTTGTTGGTTTATTAAAACAACCTCGTTATATGATGGAACGTATAGACATCATTCCAGATTTTATACCTAATGAGCATATATTTAAAACATTTCATGAATGTATGATATGGATAAAAGCTAATGTTAAAGATGAATATTAAATGAAGACTTTAGATAAAGTATTTAAGAATAACGAAAAGTGGATTAAAGATAAATTAGCTTTTGATGAAAATTACTTTGAAAAGCTAGGTAAAGGCCAAAGTCCAGAATTACTTTATATTGGTTGTAGTGATAGTCGTGTAACAGCTGAAGATTTAATGGGTTTGGGGCCAGGAGAAGTATTTGTGCATCGTAATATTGCAAATATGGTTTCAGGTATAGATTTAAATGCCATGTCTGTTGTAGAATATGCCGTTACTCATTTAAAAGTAAATCATGTTGTAGTTTGTGGGCATTATGCATGTGGCGGAGTAAAAGCTGCCATGCAATCGGCAGATTTAGGAGTTCTTAATGGGTGGTTACGTAACATTAGAGATGTATACAGAATTCATAAACTAGAATTAAATAGTATTAAAGATGAAGAAAAAAAATACGACCGCTTGGTAGAATTAAATGTAAAAGAACAATGTGTAAATTTAATTAAAACAGCTGCTGTTCAAAAAGCCTATAGAGATAGAGGTCTACAAGTGCATGGTTGGGTGTTTAATGTACATACTGGAGAATTGATAGATTTAAGTATTAATTTTAAAAAATATTTAAAAGATATTATGGAAATATATCATTTAGATTAAATAAAAAAAGCCACTTTAAAGTGGCTTTTTTTATGCTTCGTTTTCAGAAGCTGTATTTTCATCTTTAGGAGTTAAAATATTTGGAAAAATTAAAGGCACTAAAGATATAACAGGTTTATAAAGTATGGTTTCATCAATATTTTCTTTATCAACAAATGTTATCGTACTATTCATCTTATCAAATATATTTAAAACCACGCTTAAAATAAGAGCAATTTTTAGTGCTCCAAAAACAGCACCAGCAAGTTTATTTATAATACCCAAAGCAGCAAAATTAGCAAGTTTAGTTAATGCTTTTCCAGCTAGTCCAATAGCTAAAACTATAATAATAAAGGTAATTGCAAAGGCAACAATGTTTATAGTTTTTTCACTCCATTCTGTTTTTGTTTGCAAAAATTCGGCAGCAAAATTACTAAAATGTATGGCGCCATAAACCCCAGCAACTAAAGCAATCAACGAAGCTACTTCAACAAAAAGCCCTTTCATAAAACCACGAACAAGCCCAAATAAAATTAATGCCCCTAAAACAATATCAATAACCCCCATATTAAAATAATTTAAAACAAATATAAAATAATACTAACACTTAGGTTTATTAACTTTGCAGCTTTCAAAATATTATGGCTAGAGACGAACAATTAAAAGAACGTTGGGAATTGGTAGTACAAAAACTTTCCAATCAATTTGCAGATGGAGACAGTATGGATCTTGATGCTATTATCTATTTAATAGGAGTACAAGAACTTGGTCAATTAGATAGAGCATTTAAAAAAGATCAAAAATTAGATCTTATGCATATTGCCATATGTAAACTGCTAGTTCCGTATGGTTATTATGAACTCGATTTTGTTGATGAGGAGGGTTGGCCACATTACAAAGCACTAGAAGCATTGCCGCATTTAAAGGCTGGCGAACAAAGTGTTTTAATGAAAGAAGCCATTGTAAACTACTTTTTAGAAACCGAGTATATTAATTAAATACTTTTGGAGTTACCACAAGGGTCGGGATTTATTCATTTATCTTTAATTTAAACATTTGTATTAATGAACATAAATGTTTCGTTACAATCTTTTTAATCTTGATTCAAAAAAAAGGATTTCCTCTGAAATCCCTAACGCAGTTCACGTAAAAAACAGTAAATTTGCCATCATTTTGTAATAGGTCATGATAGATAAGATAAACCAACTCATAGCAGAAGCAGAAGCCTTTAAAGCTCAATCGAAAGATGAGGTAGAAGCCTTCCGAATTAAATATTTAGGTAAAAAAGGATTGTTAAACGACTTTTTTGCTGAGTTTAAAAATGTAGCTAACGACCAAAAAAAAGAATTTGGTCAAACCATAAATAAGCTTAAAAAAACAGCTGAGGAAAAGGTAAATGCCTTAAAAGAGGAGCTGGAAAGCAAAGAAGAAGTAGTTGGTGTTTATGGCGATTTATCTCGCCCCGGAGAGCCTATTCAAATTGGAGCACGTCACCCAATATCCATAGTAAAAAATCAAATTATTGATATTTTTTCACGCATAGGATTTAACGTTAGTGAAGGTCCAGAAATTGAAGACGACTGGCATAACTTTACAGCATTAAATTTACCAGAATATCATCCAGCACGTGATATGCAGGATACGTTCTTTATTCAAACAAACCCAGATATATTGTTACGTACCCATACTAGCTCTGTGCAAGTGCGTTATATGGAAAATAATAAACCGCCAATTAGAACTATTTCTCCAGGTCGTGTTTATAGAAACGAAGCTATATCTGCACGTTCTCATTGTTTTTTCCATCAAGTAGAAGGATTGTATATTGATAAAGATGTAAGTTTTGCCGATTTAAAACAAACACTTCAACATTTTACAACAGAAATGTTTGGGAAAAGCAAAATACGTTTACGCCCATCTTACTTTCCGTTTACAGAACCAAGTGCAGAAATTGATGTGTATTGGGGACTAGAAACCGAAACCGATTATAAAATAACTAAAGGGACAGGTTGGTTAGAAATTGGTGGTTGTGGTATGGTAGATCCAAACGTACTTGAAAATTGTAAAATAGATGCTACAGAGTATTCTGGTTTTGCATTTGGTGTAGGTGTAGATCGTATAGCCATGTTATTACACCAAATTGGTGATATTCGTTTGTTGAGTGAGAATGATGTTAGGTTTTTGGAGCAATTTAAGAGCACTCTATAATTTTGTCATTCCTGTATATTTAGCGATCTTATAAATTGAATTTCTTAGTTTAATATGAAAAACGATATTATAATTCCAAAAGTTGAAAACGTTTATATAGCCATAGTAAGCGAATATAATGACATTTATAAAACACAAGATTGGAATGCATATATAATTAATGATAAGGATGTTGATTTAGAAATGATTCTTATTGTTACAAGTGGTTATTCTGAAAGTAAAACAACATCCGTTTTTAGAAAAAAACTAGATACTCTTCCTAAAAAAAGCTATGCCAAAATTGAGTTGATGCAAGAGGAATTATTTGCATTAAATAACACTTTTAAAGTGTCTTTTTTTGAAGGTAATACTATGTTTGATAAAACATATTTATTTAGAAAAAACACAATTAACCTTAAAGCATTACAACCCATTCCTTTAATGGATGTTAAAGGAGTTTTAGTGAAATAATTTATTTATAATTTAAAAAAGAAGTATTAAGCAATCGGTCCAATCTTGGTAGTAACACCAATATTAATCCAACTTATCAGTTAGTTTTTTAAATACCTTTTTAGGATTCTTATTTTCATATAAGATTTCGTAAACTGCTTTTATAATAGGTATTTGAGTTTTTTTAGCATTTTTTTCATTTAGTTTATAGGCACTTTTTGTTGCATAATAACCTTCGGCAACCATACTCATTTCCATTTGTGCAGATTTTACGGTATACCCTTTGCCAATCATGTTACCAAACATGCGGTTTCTAGAAAAAATTGAGTAGCCTGTAACCAGTAAATCGCCTAAATATACTGAGTTATTAATGTTACGCTTCATTTTATGGCGTTTTTTAATAAAACGTTTCATTTCACGAATAGCATTACTCATTAAGACACTTTGAAAATTATCGCCATAGCCTAAACCATGCGCTATTCCAGCAGCAATAGCATAAATGTTTTTTAGCATGACGGCATATTCAATACCTATAATATCGTCGCTAGTTTTGGTTTTTATATAATCGCTAGCTAAAGAATTAGCAATAGCATTAGCTTTTTTAGTGTCTGAACAGGATATGGTTAAATATGATAAACGCTCCAAGGCCACTTCTTCTGCATGACAAGGCCCTGCAATAACCGCAATATTATCTAAAGGTACTTTGTAAATTTGATGAAAATGTTCGCCTACTAAAAGCTCAGTTTCTGGCATAATACCCTTTACTGCAGAAACAATAATTTTGTTTGAAATATCGACATTGAGTTTTTCTAACTCACTATGTATAAAGGCAGAAGGAATTACAAAAATTAAAACATCTGCATAATTAGCAATTTCATTAATATCATTACTAAGTTTTAATTGCTCTAAATGAAACTCAACCGAACTTAAATAATTAGGGTTATGCTGCTCTTTTAATAAGTGTTCTTTGGTATAAACACTTCTCATATACCAACCAACTTCATCTAAGTTTTCGCATAGCATTTTAACTATTGCTGTTGCCCAACTTCCAGCCCCAAAAACCGCATATTTTAATGGATTATCCATATAATTTTAAATCGTTATCTACTTCAAAAATACATAAAATATTAGTCATTATAAAGCCTTTAAAATATTAGATATTTCTTTTTGGCACGCGTTTTGAAACTACATAAACAAGAACCCTAAAATGTTATATTATGAAAACAATAAAAATACTTTTAAGTTTTGCTTTAATAGCAACCCTTTTTACATCTTGCTATACAGAAGTAGTTGTTGATGATTTTAATAATGAAACTCCTATTTCTATAAATCAATTATTGCGTTCTCATGAAATTTGGTATGTTGATATTAATAGTACTATAGGTTATGGAGAAACACCATTTTTACAAAAAGCATTTACAGTTTCTTTTATAAATGGAGTCTTATATGCAAATAATAATATTGCTGGTTTGGGTGCAAACGGCAATGGTTATGGAATTGATGTTGGTGAATATGATGCTTATAATATGATTTTAGATGTACAACATGATATTGATGGATTTTCAACTTTTGATGTATATGAAGTAGATTATAATACCATAGAATTATACAATCCTAATAATGATACTTCTTATTTTTTAGATGGTTACCAACGTAATAATTTTGATTATGACTTTGTATTCTATGACAATATTCATTATTTCTTACAAGAGTATGAAGCTTGGGAAAAAACATATACAAGTGATTTTGGAGCTATAAACGAATTTGATAATGAGAATTATTTACAGTTTCTACCGGGAGGCAATGATTCAACATTTAAAAGTTCTCAAGATGAAAATGGACTTAATGTAAATAATCTTTATTGGGATTATACAGGGCTATATGGTGTAGGCGATATAAGCGGAAATGATTTTTTAAAAACTTTAACATTAGATTATGATTTCTTATACAATGAGTATTTTGAATTGAGCGTTATAAATGATAGTAAGATAGAATTGTATCACCCTTCTTCTGAAACTGTTTATGAGTTTGAAGGTAGAGGATATATTCAATATTTAAAATCTGACGGTAAAACGAAAGGTGAAAAAGTACAAACAGACAAAAAACGTAAGTTTAGAAAAGATAAAATAGAAAACCCAAGAGAAAACACAAGGGTTTAATAAAAATTTTGGTTGGTTATTTAGTTTAGAAACCGCATTAAAGCTCTCAGCTTTAGGCGGTTTCTTTTTTGATTAAACTAGAAATTGTGACTTTATAGTATTGTCTGTGTCATAATAGTATTAACCCTTAAAACAAAAAAACAAAATGGGATTATTTTCATTTATTAAAAACGCCGGAGCCAAAGTATTTGGAATAGGTAAAACAGATGCTGAAGAAGCAAAAGAGGCTGCTGCAGAAGCTGCAGTAAAAGAATTAAAACTAGAAGAAGCCGCGGCTAGAAAATTAGAAGAAACTATTTCTGATTTACAACTACAAGTTGAAGACTTAAATGTTTTTATTGATGATGATGCTGCTACAATTTCTGGTTTAGCATATGATCAAGCAACAAGAGAAAAAGTTGTTTTAGTTGTAGGTAACTCAAATGGTATTGCAACTGTTGACGACCAAATGACTGTAGAAAACGAAGAGCCAGTAGCACAATTTCACACCGTTGTTAGTGGTGATACATTAGGAAAAATTGCAAAAACATATTACGGAAACGCTATGAAATACCCAGTTATTTTTGAAGCTAACAAGCCAATGCTTACAAATCCAGATAAAATTTATCCTGGTCAAGTATTAAGAATTCCAAATTTAGATTAGAACATGAGAACCTAGTTAATAGCTAATTATGTTACGTTCGGAGCCAGCTTTTTAAGTTGGCTTTTTTGTTGAATTATTTTACTGTTCGGAAGTTGTATGTTCTTGACCATTTTGTGTTATCACCAGGTTTAATAAAAATATCACAAAACAACTCAGGACTAATTACGTGTTTAGAGCCCCAAATATTTATTTTATTAGTTTTAAAACTACCAATTTCACTAATAGAAATATTGTTTTTTAAGTTTGTTAATTCCCAATTAGAATTAACCGAAATGTTACCAGACAGGTTGCTAAAAAAAAAGGGTGTGTTTGGTGTGCTATTAAATTTAATTTGATTTTTTCTTATTTCAACCTTTTGTTCTGGATTTACAGTTTCAGTAAAAGAATTTGGCTTTAATTCAAAAGGAAATTTTAAAATATAGTTACGTCCTATTAAATCTTTATTTATTGACGTAAAGTTATGGCTGTATTCATTAGTGATAATATTTTTTTTGCCTGTATTATGCAAGTGATATGTAATACTAAAATTATTTTTATGTAACTGAATCTCTTTTTTTAAAATATAGGAATAGCCATTTACAGAATCAGATTTACAAGTTATAATAACACTGTTTTCTTTAACAGAAATTTTAAAATTGGCAGGTTTAATTTTATATTTATTGCTAAATAAGTAAGAGCTATCTTCTTTTTTTAATAAACCTACACCTATTTTATGAAACCAATCGCCTATTTCTGTTTCATTAAATCCCAGCGCGTTATCAATCCCAAATTCATTATAGAAACCTTTTCCTAAAACATGCTCATTTATGTAATCTTGACTTTCAATACTTGTAACTAAAATATTTTTAAATTTAACCGTGGTAATTTTTCCAGTCCAGTCAAATCTTGAAAAATTATAGTTTTCATTAGGAAAATCTATGTGAATTTCAAGATTTTCATTTTTAAGTATCTGTGGCAAAACTTTAGTAGATTTTAAAAGATGGCAGTTCTTTTAACTAATTATTTATAAAAATTCATTTCATCTAAATATTCCCAAACATTTTTAGGTAACATTGGTTTAACATTTTTTCCTGCTTTTATAGCTTTGCGAATAAATGTAGAAGAGAGTTGCATGATAGGTGCATCAATATGATGAATTTTTTTATGTCCATCAAATTGGGTTTCAACTTTATTTTCTGAAATTCTAGGGTAAACGTATATATGATGATTTTCAAGAATAATATTATAGTTTTTCCATTTATGAAACCCCTTTAAATTATCTTCTCCCATAATTAATGCAAACTCATTATCAGGATATTTTTCTTGTAAATAAGTAAGTGTGTTTATTGTGTAATTAGGTTGAAGTAAATTAAATTCTATATCGCTAGCTTTTAATTTAGGATAGTCTTTTGTGGCCTGATAAACCATTTCTAAGCGCTGGTAATTGTCAAGTAAACTGCTTTTCTTTTTAAAGGGATTATGCGGTGTAACAACAAACCAAATTTGATCTAAATCACTATATTCTGCCATATAGTTTGCAATAACCAAATGCCCAATGTGTATGGGATTAAAAGAACCAAAATATAAACCGATTTTCATTTTTTAAGAATTTATGAAATCATCAACCTTTTTTTCTGCTTCAATAAGTGCTTTATTCAAATCATCATTAACAATTATCGTGTCAAATAAAGGAGCTGTAGCTAATTCTGCAGATGCTTTAGCAACCCGCATGCTTATTTTGTCTTTACTTTCTGTTTTACGCTTTTTTAAGCGAATTTTTAATTCGTCTATACTAGGCGGTTTTACAAAAATAGCTAGTGTTTCTTCAGGGAATTTTCTTTTTATTCTTAAACCACCAGATACATCAATATCAAAAATAACGTTTTTGCCTTTTGCCCAAATACGTTCTACCTCAGTTTTTAAAGTACCGTAGAAGTTGTCGCGATAAACTTCTTCCCACTCTAAAAATTCATCATTTTTAATTTTGGTTTTAAATTCTTTTGCAGACAAAAAATAATAGTCTTTGCCATGTACTTCTTCACCTCTTTTAGCTCTAGAAGTTGCCGAAATGGAAAACTCTAAATTTAATTCTTCCTTTTTCAACAAATGTCTAACAATGGTTGTTTTTCCAGAACCAGATGGTGCTGAAAACACAATGAGCTTACCTTGTTTTTTGTTTTCTTTAGTCAATAGTTTTATTTTTTTAATTAAAGTACATTCAATAATTGTTCCTTAATTTTTTCTAACTCATCTTTCATTTGTACTACCAATTGTTGCATCGGGGCATAATTACTTTTAGAACCTATGGTATTAATTTCTCTACCCATTTCTTGACTAATAAACCCTAGTTTTTTACCATTTGAGTCTTTGGAGTTTATGGATTCTGTAAAATAATTTAAATGATTTTTTAAGCGTACCTTTTCTTCAGTTATATCAAACTTCTCAATATAATAAACAAGCTCTTGCTCAAACCTATTTTCATCATATTTCTCTTTTAGTTCTTGAACACCTTTTAGTAATCTTTCACGAACACCTTCAACACGTTCAGGATCCATTGTAATAACTTGGTCTAGTAAATTATCTATTGTAGAAATACGATTATTAAAATCGATTTCAAGAACTTTACCTTCATTTAATCTATGATTATTTAGGTCTAATATGGCATTATGTATTTCTGCTTCTATATCTTGCCATTCGTTTTCATCAATTTCTTCTCGTACCGTATTTAATGCATCAGGGAAACGAACAGCCATTTTAAGTAAATCCATATCATCTCCATCAACAACTTGTCTTAATTGCTCTATATATTGCTTAACTACTGGCGTGTTTATTTGAGTAGAAGTATCTTCGGCAGTAGCTTCTAGATAAATAGAAAAATCTACTTTTCCACGCACCAATTTATCAGCCAGTACTTTTCTTATAGCTAATTCTTTTTCTCTGTAAATAGAAGGCATTCTGGCATTTAAATCTAAATTTTTACTATTTAAAGATTTAAGCTCAATGGTTATTTTTTTTGTTGGTAATAGTAAAACAGATTTACCATAACCTGTCATTGAATATATCATAAATGCGTGTATTTAAGTTGTGCAAAGGTAATTAAAACCCAAAGATAGAAAAGGTTATAAGTTATGTTTTAATAAACACGACAATATAATATATTGAGTAAAAAAAATAAAGGCTTTAACTAATTAGTTAAAGCCTTTAGTACTCAAGGCGGGAATCGAACCCGCACTCCGAAGAATCGGATTTTGAATCCGACGTGTCTACCAATTCCACCACTTGAGCAAGTTTGGACTGCAAAAATATATATTTTTTCGATATCTAGCATAAAAATAGCATGCAATATACTTTTTAGGTAAAAATAAATGTCTAAATTTGCACCTTGTTAAAAAAATAGTGTTTAAATACTATAATAACAACTAGTTAATCATGGCCGTTGTAAATACTGAAGCAAAAATTTTTGCATGTACTCAAAGTAAAGTTTTAGGTGAAAAAATAGCCAAAGCTTTTGGTACAGAATTAGGAAATGTTATCACTTCAACTTATAGTGATGGTGAGTTTCAGCCTTCTTATGAAGAATCTATACGTGGTACTAGAATTTTTATAATAGGATCAACAAATCCAAAGCCAAGAAATTTAATGGAAATGTTGTTGATGATTGATGCAGCAAAACGAGCTTCAGCAAGACACATCACAGCAGTTATGCCTTATTTTGGTTGGGCAAGGCAAGACAGAAAAGATAAACCAAGAGTGCCAATCGCGGCAAAATTGGTTGCCAAAATGTTAGAGGCTGCTGGTGCTACTAGAATTATTACAATGGATTTGCATGCAGATCAAATACAAGGATTTTTTGAAAAACCTGTAGATCATTTATATGCATCTATTATATTTTTACCTTATTTAAAAAGTCTTAATTTACCAAACCTTACTATTGCTTCACCAGATATGGGTGGTTCTAAAAGAGCTTATGCTTATTCAAAAGCTTTAGAAAGTGATGTTGTAATTTGTTATAAGCAGCGAGCAAAAGCAAATGTAATTTCACACATGGAATTAATTGGAGATGTAACAGGTAAAAACGTGGTATTGGTTGATGATATGGTTGATACAGCAGGGACATTAACAAAAGCAGCAGACTTAATGATGGAAAGAGGCGCTTTAAGTGTAAGAGCCATTTGTACACATCCTATTTTATCTGGTGATGCTTATGAAAAACTAGAAAAATCTAAGCTTGAGGAATTAATTGTAACAGATTCAATTCCATTAACGCAAAAAAGTGATAAAATTAGAGTTTTGGGTTGTGCAGAGTTATTTGCAGAGGTTATGAATAAAGTTCATAATAACAAATCAATAAGTTCAAAATTTGTCATGTAACTTTTTTAGCGAAAGCTTAAAAAAAAAGAATATTAATTAAATTATATAAATAGAAATGAAATCAATTACAATCAACGGATCTCAAAGAGAAAGCGTGGGCAAAAAAGCAACAAAAGCCTTACGTAATGCTGGTCAGGTTCCTTGCGTATTATACGGAGGAGATAAACCAGTGCATTTCTCTGCACCAGAATTAGCTTTCTCTAAACTTGTATACACGCCTAATGCGCATACAGTTGTGATTAATTTAGAAAGTGGTGAAGTGCTTAATGCAGTACTACAAGATATTCAATTTCACCCAGTAACAGACAGAATTCTACACGTAGATTTTTATCAGTTATTTGATGATAAAGAAATAGCTTTAGATATACCTGTTCAACTTGTTGGAAACTCTAAAGGTGTTAAAAATGGTGGTGTTTTAAGAAGAAATAACAGAAAACTTCGTGTAAAAGCATTACCAGCAAACTTACCAGATTTTATAGAGATAGATATTACGCCTCTTAAAATTGGTGATAAAGTAGCTGTTGGTGAATTACCAACTAATAACTACACATTTTTACACACAGATAATATTGTTGTGTGTCAAATTAAAACTTCTAGAACAGCAGTTGCTGATGATGAAGAAGAAGAAGAAGGAGCAGCAGCAGAAGGAGCAGAAGCGCCAGCAGCAGAAGAAGCAGCTCAAGAATAGAAATTATTCTCAATCAAATATTAAAAAGCATTCTGATTTATTCAGGATGCTTTTTTATTTTTACAAAAAAGAAACTTTTATGTGGCGTTTTTTAATCAATTTATTTAAAAGTGAAAAAACAAGATTACATATAGAAGAAAAAAATCCTATGAAGAAATATTTAATAGTTGGTTTAGGAAATATAGGCGAAAAATATGAAAATACTCGTCATAATATTGGTTTTAAAGTATTAGATTATTTTGCAAAAAAAGAAGATATAACTTTTACTACCGATAAACTTGGAGATGTAGCAGCATATAAGCTAAAAGGAAGAACTTTTATTTTTCTAAAACCAAGTACTTATATGAATTTAAGCGGAAAAGCAGTTCAATATTGGTTAACAAAAGAGAAAATTCCTATTGAAAATCTATTAGTTATAACAGATGATTTAAACTTACCATTTGGAAGTATTAGGCTAAAAACTAAAGGAAGCGATGGCGGGCATAATGGATTAAAAGATATTCAAGACAAACTAAATACTACAAAATATAACCGTTTTAGATTTGGTATAAGTGATGCTTTTAGTAAGGGAAGGCAAGTTGATTATGTGTTAGGAGAATGGACAGATGAAGAAAATAGTAAACTTATTGAACGTTTAGAGAAATCAATAGAATTAATTAAGTCTTTTGGCTTAGCAGGTATAAATAATACCATGAATACATTTAATGGAAAATAGAAAAGGAAGGCATTAAGCCTCCTTTTCTATTATTTTATAATTATTTTTTTGGTAGATTGACGCAAACCATCACTAACATTTAAAATATACATTCCAGAATTTAAGGATGTTAGTTGTAGTTTTTCTTTAAAATCGCCAGTATCCTTGTAGCTGTTTTTATAAATTATTCTACCTCTTAAATCAAATAATTGGATATCTAATTTACCAGTTGTTGTTGTGTTTAATTTAATTGTAAATTCACCTTTATTTGGATTAGGATAAACCACGAAATTCTCAAAACCAAATTCCTCAACAGATAATGTTGGCATTATGTTAAGTTTATAATCTTCAACCTCCCCATCAAAGGCATTTTCACATGGCCCAGGTAAACCATCATCTTTGTATTTGGTAGACACACGCATTATTACTGCGCCTAAAACAGCATCATTTGGTATAGTAATTTCCAATGGTGAATTTGCTGTTTCGCCATCTGCGACATTAAATGCATCTCCTAAATCATATTCTTCACTTGCCTCAAATTCGCAATTTTGATTCCAATCTATCCATACCCTTGTATTGGTAGTATAGGCTCCATCAAGTGGATCAGTATTTACTCGAACCGTTAAATTATATGGGCTATTTCTATTAACATCTGATGCAACTAATGTATAATCACTATAACCAGATGGCTTATCTGAAGATTGATTTATAGTATTGAATTCTACTAAAGTAGTACTGGTATTATAATCGGTATTAGCTATTGAAGTGCAAACACTATTAAAAAAACTAAGACTAACCGTTTTATCTTTGGTTTTTGGTGTTGTAGATGTCCCTCTAATTGTAAAGTTGTAATCTCCTTGGGTTACTCCATCTAAATTATTAATGGTCATTGTTACATTACCAGAATTATTTCTATTTGTTGGAGAAAAGCTTACAGTACTACTTCCAGGTAATCCTAAAGCACTAAATGTTGTGTTATCTGTAAATCCATTAACTGCTGTGTAATCAAAATTATATACAACCGTTGTTTCGTTACAATTAATAGGTGTTAAAACTTCATTACTTATGAAAAAATCAGGTTCTGTTGAAATAGAAAAATTAAAATCTGATACATCATAAAAAATATTATCGGCAGCTTCAATTAATAGTCTAGCGTTAGTCGTGTCTGCCATAGCAGGGACAGTATAAGTATAAGAACCATCATTAGGAGTATTTGAAACAATTGTAGTGAAATTTATTCCGCCATCTGTTGATAATTTGATGTTTACATTTTGGCAATTAATAGTTCCAACATCAGCAGACTGGCCTACAACCCATTCTATATTTTGTGTAGAACCTTGGGCCCATGAAATAGGATTTATAACAGAAAATGGGTCTGTACTATTAACAGTAATATCCATAAAGTCAACATCTGTTTGTCCGCCTCCATTTGCTCCCATAACATCGTTATCTCTAACTGTTAGAGCAAAAGTCATGGTGCGATTAACAGCAGGTAATTTTTCCCAAGTTGTAGAACCACCAGCGGCAACATAATCAGTAAATAACGGGATGTTTCTAACAGGATTTGTAGTGCCCTCAAAAGAACGTACTAACGGCCCCGTTGCGTTAGTCTCTTGAGGCATTCCTGCAGGACCAAGGTCATATTGTTCCCAAGTGTATGTATGTCCAGTTATTCCATCAGGATCAGTCGAGGCTCCAACAAGTTTGTATGCAGTAGAAATTGGAATAGTATAATCAGGGCCTGCATTAGCAGTAGGAGGAGCATTAGTTAATGTAGTTTCTGCACCACAAGTACTTAAACCTGTAGTGATATTATCCCAAATCATTTGGATACTCTTTTGATGAAAATAAGCGTCGCCACTAGATTGAATATTTTGTGGAGCACAAATACCTGCATAAGCCATTATGGTACTTCCGCTACCAGGCTCATAAGCATTATTAGCAGTTCTATTGCCTCCTGCACAATTTCCTGCATCTCCATTAAACGTATGAGGTGCGCCAAATTGATGACCCATTTCATGGGCTACGTAATCAATATCATAAGCATCTCCAACAGGAGAAGAAGATCCAGTAATTCCCATGGCTTTTCTAGAAGCAACACAAGGTGAATTTAATGATGCTAAACCACCACCACCAGTACTAAATGTATGACCTATATCGTAACTAAAAGGTGTTGCTATTGCAGCTGCATCAATTTCAGTTTGACTTTCATTTATTAATACTTCTGCGTTATTATTAGTAAAGTTGTCTGTAGTAATAAAAATGATATTTGTATTGTCAACTAAAGTCATTTTAATAGCTAGATCTCTTTGAAAAATAGCATTTACACGATTCATGGTAATAACCATTGCTGCTAATACAGCTGCTTTTTTATCAGCCTCAGAATCTATAAGGGTTAAGCCTGCTGCTTGCCAATGAAATTGTGAATACTCAATAGTAGATGCTAATGCTAAATTAAATGTTCTTAGCTTACTGTCGTTAGGGTTAATTTGAGATTTTGAACTTTTACTTGTTTCTTTAGCAACAGTTATATCATCTGGAACAAAGCATTGAAATTCTTTTTTTAGAGCAGGAAGGTCTCCCTTGTTATAAATAATATAGTTGTTGTTTTCTGAATAAGGATCAATAAATTGAGTACCATTTTTTGAAGACAAAGTCATGGCATGTAATCCTTGAGGTGTCACACTAAAACTAATTGTTGACGTTGGGTTATTAATATTTTGACCAATATATGTACGTATTTCTGGGTGTTTTTCTTGAAAACTTGATTCTAATATAGAAGCTTCTTTTACCTTGTAATCATCAAAACCACCTTCACTATTTGGAAATTGGATAATTTGGCTTGATATATCTTTACTACTGGTAGTTTTTGAAAACCAACTTAAACTGTTTTTTAATTCTTTTACATTTAATTTGAAGTAAACCGATTTTGAAGGTTCGGTTTTTCTTAACATTTTTTTTCCAATAGTCGCTTCTTTGTTAGAAACCTTGGTCCAAATGCTTTCTTTTTTTTGTGCTGAAATAGATGTAATTAAGCATAAAAATAGTAGTAGGAATATGTGCTTTTTTATTTTAAAACTTGTCATACCAATAAATATTTGATTTTAAGGCCCGCTAAAAATAGGTCGTTAAAGTATCAATTGCAAAAATTAAGCCGTCATTTTAAAATAATATATATTTGCTTATGAGGTATTTGTATGTGTTTTTTTTAATGGTTTGTTTAATTTCTTGTAAAGCTAAAGTTAAAACTTTATCAAAATCAATAGAGGAAGTTAACACAAAAACATGTCCAGAAGATGGTACATGTTCATATAGTTTTTTAAAAAATAAAACCCTTTTAATTAAAACAGATAATCTTGGTAGTGATTATCCAGAAGTAATAAATGGTAATGGTTCTGTTTTAAAGTTTGAATATAAAAAACATGGAAATAGCGATTTTCAAGATAGCGGATATAGAGAAGAAGTTTTTATTGCATTAGATAGTAATAACCTTGAATTCTTAACAACAGATTTAACTAATAAAAATCTCTTTTTTGCTAGGTGGTGTTATTGCAGAGGGCAAACAGGGTATTATAAAATTAATAAAGGTGAATTATCAATAAGTAAAATAGATAATGTTAATTATAAACTTCATTTAAGTTTTAAGATTGATGAGGTTCCACAAATTATAAACGAAATAAATCATATTTTTAACTTAGATTAAGTATTTAAGATTTGTTTTAAGCTACTTTATAAGTAGTTTTGTTTAAAATAAAAAAGCTTGAAAACTAAGCGTAATTTAAATACACTTCCTAATAAACAAACAGTAGTTACCATTGGTACTTTTGATGGTGTGCATATTGGTCATCAAAAAATAATTAAGCGATTAATTAATACAGGTAAGGCTGAAGGGTTACAATCTGTAATCCTTACTTTTTTTCCACATCCGCGAATGGTATTGCAAAAAGACTCCAATATTAAATTAATAAATACCATTGATGAGCGTCATGATATTTTGAAAGATTTAGGGGTGGAATTTTTAATTATAAAAAAGTTTACTCATGAATTTTCTAGACTTTCAGCTGAAGATTTTGTAAAAGAAATTTTAGTTGAAAAATTAAATGCAAAAAAAGTAATAATAGGCTATGATCATAGGTTTGGCAGAAATAGAAATGCCGATATTAATGATTTAAAAGCTTATGGAGACACTTATGGTTTTGATGTTGAGGAGATTTCTGTTCAAGATATTAATGATGTTGCTGTAAGCTCAACAAAAATAAGAACCGCTTTAATTGATGGAGATGTACAAAAAGCAAATGCTTATTTAGGACATCCATTTATGCTAACAGGTAAAGTAACAAAAGGAAGGGGTTTAGGAAAAAAATTAGGGTTTCCAACAGCAAATATTGAAGTTAAAGAAGCCTATAAATTAATTCCTAAACAAGGATCTTACATAGTGCAATCTACCATAAATAATAAAAAAGTATATGGTATGATGAATATAGGTTTTAACCCTACTGTTAATGGTGAAACCCAAACTATTGAGGTTCATTTTTTCGATTATGATGAAGATATTTATGAAGCTAATTTAAAAATAGAATTGCTTGAGCGAATACGTGATGAAGAAAAATTTGAATCTGTAGAGGCTTTAAAAATACAACTTGCAAACGATAAAGACACCGCTTTAGCATTCATATCCAATCAAAATGCTAAATAAATGGCTATTTAAACATATTGATAACTCTGCGTTAATTGTTTTCAGAATTATATTTGGACTACTTTGTTTTTTAGAATCTGTAGGCGCTATTTTTACAGGTTGGATAAAACGTACATTAGTAGACCCAGAATTTACCTTTAATTTTATTGGTTTTGAGTTTTTACAGCCATTACCGGGTAATGGTATGTATTTTTATTACGCCATTATGGGGGTTTTTGGTTTATTAATTATGGTTGGCTACAAATACCGATTTAGTATGTTAGCTTTTGCAATAATGTGGTCTGCTACGTATTTAATGCAAAAATCATCTTATAATAATCATTATTATTTGTTAATGCTTTTAAGTGGGATTATGGTGTTTCTACCAGCAAATAAATACGCATCAATCGATGCTAAATTACATCCAGAAATTAAAAAATATTCTATGCCACAATGGTGTAGTTGGGTTATTATCTTTCAATTATTTATTGTTTACACGTATGCATCAATTGCAAAATTATATCCAGATTGGTTAGATACTACAGTAATCGAATTGATGATGAAAGCCAAAAAGGATTATATGCTTGTGGGTAACTTTCTTCAGCATAAATGGGTGCATTATTTATTAGCTTATGGAGGTATTTTGTTTGATGGTTTAATTATACCGTTGTTGTTATTTAAACCAACAAGAAAATATGCTTTTATTGCCTCAATATGCTTTCATTTGTTTAATTCTATTATATTTCAAATAGGTATTTTTCCGTATTTATCTTTAGCATTTTCTTTATTCTTTTTTCCAGCTAAAAAAATTCAAAAATTATTCTTAAAAAAGAAACCGTTTTATAATGAAGCAGAAGTTTTCGTTTCAAGTTTTAAGACACCGCTAATAATTGGATTTCTCATTTATTTCATTATTCAAATAGGCCTACCGTTAAGACATCATTTTATTGAAGATAATGTACTTTGGACAGAAGAAGGGCACAGACTCTCTTGGCGTATGATGCTTCGAGTAAAAAGTGGTCAAACAACATATTGGGTTGAAAATAAAGATACAGGAAAACGTACTAATATTGATTTAAACAAATATTTAAGCTCTAAACAGAAAAGATCTGCAAGTACAAAACCAGATGTGATGTGGCAATTTGCAAAACACCTAAAAGAAAAGTATAAAGATAAAGGTGAAAATGTAGCTGTTTACATAAATAGTAAAGTTAGCGTTAATGGCAAACCGTATAAAACTTTTATAAATCCAGATATCGATATTGCAAGTATGGAATGGAATATTTTTAAACATAGCTATTGGATTTTACCATCAAAAGAAGAATGATTCAAAAGACATTCCTTAAATTTGCCTCTTAAATTTTAAGGTCATGTTACAAGTCGCTTTTATTAGAGAAAATAAAGAACTAATTGTTGAACGATTAGCAAAACGAAATATTAATGCCGTTCAAATGATTAGTGATGTTATTACTTTTGATGAAGACAGAAGACGTCTTCAAGCAGAATTAGATAATACTTTAGCAGAATCTAATACACTATCTAAAGAAATAGGAAACTTATTTAAATCTGGTGAAGTTGAAAAAGCAAATATTTTAAAAGAAAAAACGAGTATATTAAAAGAGACTTCAAAAGATCTTTCAGAATTACTTAATTCTAAGACAGAAGCTTTAAATGAGTTGCTTTATAAAATACCAAATGTGCCACATGCAGATGTACCACGTGGTAATTCTGAATTAGATAATGAAGAGATTTTTAAAGCTGGAGAAATTCCTAAATTACATGAAGGAGCTTTACCTCATTGGGAGTTAGCAAAGAAATATGATATTATAGATTTTGAACTAGGAAACAAAATAACTGGTGCAGGATTCCCGGTTTACAAAGGTAAAGGGGCAAGATTACAACGTGCATTAATTGCATATTTTTTAGATAAAAATACTGCCGCTGGTTATACAGAATATCAATTACCACTTTTGGTTAATGAAGCTTCTGGTTTTGGTACTGGACAATTGCCAGATAAAGAAGGGCAAATGTATCATGTTACAGAAGATAATTTATATTTAATACCTACTGCCGAAGTACCAGGAACTAATATATTTAGAGATGTAGTTTTAAGTGAAAGTGAGCTTCCAGTAAGTATTACAGGATACACCCCTTGTTTTCGTCGTGAAGCAGGAAGTTATGGTGCGCATGTAAGAGGTCTAAATAGATTGCATCAATTTGATAAAGTAGAAATTATTAGAGTTGAGCATCCAAGCAAATCTTATGAAGCTTTAGATGGTATGATAGACCATGTAAAAGATATTTTAAAAGAACTAAAATTACCTTATAGAATTTTACGTTTGTGTGGCGGAGATACTTCTTTTGCATCTGCGTTAACTTATGATTTTGAAGTATTTTCAACCGCTCAAGATAGATGGTTAGAAATTTCTTCTGTTTCAAATTTTGAAACCTTTCAAGCGAATAGATTAAAACTTCGATTTAAAAATAGTGATGGTAAAAATGAATTAGCACATACACTTAATGGAAGCTCTTTAGCATTACCTAGAGTGTTGGCTGGCATTTTAGAAAACTATCAAACTGAAGAAGGAATTGTAGTTCCTGAAGTGCTTCAACCGTATACAGGTTTTAAAATAATAAATTAAAGTAAAAGACTACAAAAAACCTATCAAATACTTGTTTGTGTCGACGAAAGGTAATTTAAATACGTCGTTTAACGATTTTAACCTGTTTTACTTGATTTATTAATATTTATTTCACAAGTTCGCTTAACCAAATCATTTAACCTATTGATTATGAAGAATGTTAAGCGCATTATTCTGTTAATTGCTCTTATTTTTCTTGCAACTAAAGTTCTATCTTCAGATTTCGAATTGTTTAAATCCGAAGATAGTACAACAACCATTGCAAGTAAATAGTTGTTTTTTAAATAAAAGTCTTGTTACAGTCTAATAATATTTTTTAAAAATAGTCGTTCTTAATTATGTTTAAGAATTAAAGACTGTCCCCAATCGAGTATTTAATTAACAAGTAGTTAATAGAAAATTATTTTTGGTTGGTAAGTGCCCGATTTTAATCGGGCACTTTTTTATAATAAAACTTCAATTTATTCTACAAAAAGATATTAGTTTTTATAATTAATCCTGAGAACTATAGGGGGCTTGCAATTAACACTAGTTAATTTTATAAAAACTTTTACAATAACACCACACTACATTTGTTATATTTACCGTATGCGATATCTTTTATTTTTATGTTTAATTATTTCGGGCGTTATACATTCCCAAAATGCTACACTTGCTAAAGATTATTTTCAAAAAGGCGAGTTTGAAAAAGCATTAATAGAATACAAAAAATTGTATGCTAAATCGTCTTCAAATATTACTTATATAAATCAAGTTATAAATACATACCAACAGCTAGAGCAATATAATGAAGCTGAAGATTTTTTACTAGAATTGATGGAACGTGTAAAATATCCAGCTTTTATTGTAGAGTTGGGTTATAATTATCAGCTTAAAAATAATTTACCTAAAGCAAAAGAAAATTATCAAAAAGCCATAGCATTTATAGATCAAAAAGCAAGTCATGTTTTTGGTATAGCAAGAAGTTTTCAAAACCATTCTTTATTAGACGAAGCTATTATTGCCTATGAAAAAGCAGCTGCATTAAACCCAGACTTTAATTTTAATGTACAATTGGCTCAAATTTATGGAGAGCAAGGTAACATTGAAAAAATGTTTAATAGTTACCTTAATTATGCACAGTCAAACCCTTTAGCAGTAAGAGATGTAAAGCGTGCTGTAAACGATTTTATAAATGAAGATAGTGCAAACCAAAACAATGTAGTATTTCGCAAATTACTATTAACAAAAATGCAACAAGAACCTAATTTACTCTGGAACGAGTTGTTAAGTTGGTTGTTTATTCAACAAAAAGACTATAAAAAAGCATTTACACAAGAAAAAGCGATTTATAAAAGGGAACTTGAAAGTTTAAGTAAAATTGAAGAGTTAGCTTTAATGGCTTCAAATGACAATGAAAATGACATTGCAAAAGATATTTTTAATTATATAATTGAAACAGCTCAAGACACTAATACCAAACTAAAAGCCTACCAAAATTTACTTCAAATAGATATTAAAGAAAGTCAAAAATCAAATTATAGTGCCATAAAGAAAAAGTATATTGAATTATTGGAAACCTTTGGCAAACAAGCTGAAACTTTAAAATTACAAATTTCTTACGCTCACTTTTTAGCATTTTATTTAAACGATACAGAAGAGGCAACAAAATTTTTAGAAACAAGTTTAAAATTACCTTTAGCATCCATAGAAAAAGCACAGGTAAAATTAGAATTAGGCGATATTTTAGTATTACAAGAAAAATTTAACAAAGCTTTAATTTATTTCACGCAAATTCAAAGAAACCTTAAAAACAGCACCATTTCTCAAGAAGCACGTTTTAAAGTAGCTAAAGCAAGTTATTTTAAAGGCGATTTTAAATGGGCAGAGTCTCAGCTTAAAATTTTAAAAGCATCAACATCTCAACTTATAGCCAATGATGCACTCGATTTAAAACTTTTAATTTCTGATAATAAATATGAAGACTCACTCCAAACAGCTTTAAAACGATATGCAAAAGCAGACCTTTTAGCTTTTCAAAATAGAAATGACGAAGCCATTAATTTACTGGATAATATTCTTGAAGAACATAAAACAGAACCAATCATACCACAAGCTTTATTTAAACAAGCCCAATTATTCGAATTAAAAGGAGTTATTGAAAAAGCAAAAGTTAATTATGAATATATTATTGATAATTATAGAGATGGTATTTTAATTGATGATGCCCTTTTTCATTTAGCAGAAATATATGAGAAGCAATTAAATAATCCTGAAAAAGCAAAAGCATTATACGAACAAATTATTTTTAATCATGCAGATAGTATTTACTTTGTAGATGCCAGAAAACGTTATAGAACCTTAAGAGGCGACGCTATAAATTAACATGATAGTAGCTGAAACAAATAGATTATTTATTTCTAAATTCACCTTAAAAGACGCTTCTTTCTTTTTGGAATTGGTTAACTCACCTAATTGGATAAAATATATTGGAGATAGAAAGACTAAAACCATTAAGGATGCTGAAGAGCGAATAAAAACAGGTCATTTAAAAAGCTATAAAACAAGCGGGTTTGGGTTTTATAAACTATTACTTAAAGCAGAAAATAACAAAGCTATTGGTACCTGCGGGCTTATAAAACGAGATGCTTTAGATGAGGTCGATATTGGTTTTGCAATGCTTCCAGATTATGAAGGTATTGGTATAGGTTACGAAGCTTCCATCGCAGTAATGAAGCTTGCTAAACAAACATTCAAATTAAAAAAACTTGTAGCCATTACAAATCCAGACAATAATAAATCAATAAAATTGGTCGAAAAATTAGGGTTCACCTATCAAAATAAAGTAAAACCTTTTGAAGATGATGAAGAACTTCTGTTATTTGCAAAAACATTATAAGAAACATGATTATATATAACGTAACAGTAAACATAGATGAATCCATTCATGATGAATGGCTAACTTGGATAAAAGAACATATTCCTAAAGTTTTAGGTACTGGTAAATTTGAAAAAGCAACTTTAAGTCAAGTTTTAGTTGAAGAAGATATGGGAGGCGTTACGTATTCAGTACAATACCGTTCGTATTCTCGAGAAGCTTTAGATGCCTATTATAAAGAAGATGCGGATAAGTTACAACAAGAAGGCTTAAAAAAATTCGCTGATAAAATGCTAGCCTTTAGAACCGAACTTAAAATTGTTGATGAGTATACTGTAAGTTTTAAATAACTATTAATTATGATTTATCGAAAGGCAACAGAAAACGATTTACCAGAAATTGTAGCTATGATGGCTCATGATGAACTTGGTAAAACTAGAGAACATTACCAAATGCCATTGCCAAAGCAATATCTCGATGCTTTTATGATAATAAACGCCGATGAAAATCAAGAACTTATAGTTGTTATAAATGAAGCCAACGAAATTATTGGTACATTACAACTTACTTTTATTCAATATTTAAATCGTTTAGGTAGTTTAAGGGCACAAATCGAATCTGTAATAATTAAAAAACAATACAGAGGCAAAGGTATAGGTAACAAAATGTTTTTATGGGCAATAAACAGAGCAAAAGAAAAAAATGCTTGCATAGTACAATTAACATCCGATAAAAAAAGACCAGAGGCTATTAAGTTTTACGAAAAGCTGGGTTTTACAGCATCGCATGAAGGCTTTAAAATTATATTTTAAAGCACAGTCAAAGGGTTTTGTATCTTTACCAACTAAAAGGCATAAATCTGTGGCATACAAACCAAACCAACATCAAGTAAAAGCAAAAAAACATTTAGGGCAACACTTTTTAAATGATGAATCTGTAGCAGAAAAAATTGCAGATACACTCACATTAAAAGGTTACAAAAATGTTTTAGAAATAGGGCCAGGAATGGGTGTGCTTACCAAATATCTACTTAAAAAAGATATAACAACTTATGTGATTGAAATTGATACAGAATCTGTTGAATACCTTCAAGCCAACTACTTAAATCTTGCATCAAGAATCATAGAAAAAGATTTTTTAAAGTATGATTTAAACGAAGTATTCAATCAAGAACCATTCGCTATTATAGGTAATTTCCCTTATAATATTTCAACACAAATTGTTTTTAAAACTCTAGAAATGCGCGATCAAATACCAGAGTTTTCTGGTATGTTTCAAAAGGAAGTAGCACAGCGTATATGCTCAAAAGAAGGTAGTAAAGTGTATGGAATTCTTTCCGTTTTAACACAAGCGTTTTATGATGCCGAATATTTGTTTACAGTACCACCAAATGTTTTTAATCCACCTCCAAAAGTAGACTCTGGTGTTTTAAGACTCACTAGAAAAGCAGATTATACTTTGCCATGCGATGAAAAATTCTTCTTTAAAGTAGTTAAGGCAGCTTTTCAACAACGCAGAAAAACACTTCGTAACAGTTTAAAAACATTCAATTTATCTGATAATTTAAAAGCAAATAGTATATTTGGCAAACGCCCAGAGCAATTAAATGTTCAAGCCTTTATTGAGCTAACACAATTAATAGAAAAAGACGAATAAAACCCTTTTGTCATTTCGACAGAGTGCAACGACTAGAAATCTCATGTCAGAAGAAAACGATAACATACAATTTCAATTAACAGATGTACTTATAGAGCAAGTAGAGTTATTTATCGAACAAAAAAAAGATAAAGAACTTCATAAACTACTCGATGAGTTTCATTATGCTGATATTGCCGAGATTTTAGATGAATTAGATCTAGAACAGGCTATTTATGTTATTAAACTTCTAGATTCTGAAACCACATCAGATATCCTGATGGAGTTAGATGAAGACAATCGAGAAAAGGTCTTAAAAAATCTTTCAGCTAAAGAAATTGCAGAAGAAGTTGAAGAGTTAGATACCGATGATGCGGCCGATATTATCTCAGAATTATCAGAAGATCGCCAACGAGCCGTAATTGCACAAATTGAAGATGAAGAGCACAAAGCAGAGATTACAGAGCTTTTAGCTTATGATGAAGATACTGCTGGTGGGCTCATGGCTAAAGAGCTTGTAAAAGTTTACGAAACCTGGACAGTTGCAGGTTGTATGCGAAGAATTCGAGGTCAAGCCAAAGAAGTAACCAGAGTACACTCTATTTATGTTGTAAATAAAGAAGAAAAACTTATTGGGCGCTTGTCTTTAAAAGATTTAATAGTAGCCAAAAGCGAGCAAAAAATATCTGACATTGTAAAGGTTAATGTTGACTATGTAAACGTTAATGAAGATGTAGAGGAAGTTGCAAAAATAATGGCTAAATACGATTTAGAAGCCATACCTGTAGTTGAAAGCGATGAAAATAAAGTGCTTTTAGGGCGTATTACTATCGATGATATTGTAGATGTATTAAAAGAAGAAGCCGATAAAGATTACCAAATGGCAGCAGGTATCACAGGAGATGTCGAGGCCGATGATAGTATTTTAGAACTTACAAAAGCCCGTTTACCTTGGCTATTTTTAGGATTAGTAGGCGGTATAGGTGCCTTTTTAATCATGGAAGGGTTCGAAAGTCTATTTACAGGTAAAGCCGTAGTATTATTCTTTTTTACACCACTAATTGCAGCAATGGCAGGTAATGTAGGTGTGCAATCTAGCGCTATTATTGTTCAAGGTTTAGCTAATGATGATGTACGCGGAAGTGTAAATAGCCGTTTAATTAAAGAAATGTTACTTGCAGCCCTTAATGGAATAATTCTAGCTTTATTTCTATTTTTATTCGTTTGGGCATTTAAAGGCGAGTTAATTACCGCTTTAGCCATTTCAGTTTCATTAGTTGCAGTTATAATCATTGCAGGACTTATAGGAACCTTTGTGCCTTTGTTTTTAAACAAACGCGGTATCGATCCAGCAATAGCAACAGGACCATTTATAACCACAAGCAACGATATTTTAGGTATTCTACTCTACTTCTGGATAGCTAAAATGATACTCGGTATTTAGTATTTGGGCGTTACCACAAGGGTCGGGCTTTACGTTACAAGTCCTCGCACTTCCTTCGTCAGGCTGTGGGCTTTTCTCTACAATCCCTAACGCGCAAGTTTGTTAACTTAAGTTTAAAAACCAAATTGGGTTTGTTTTATAAAGTGTCGTTTAATGGTTTAGCTATAAGCAGTATGGGAGCAAACTAGCGTTTGCTTTCCGCCACGTAAATACCAAAATCTTGTTTGTTTTTTACTCTTTCAAAACACGTTCTATTTGATTTATATCTCCATCAATTAATTTTGGAATTTCTAAGCCTAATATTTTGCACATTAATGGATAGAGATGAATATTTTTTATCGAAGGTATTTCATAATCATCTTTAAAGGCTGGACCATTCGCATAAAATATCCCATGCATTTCTTTGTATTTGCTATCATAGCCATGAACCCCAAAGGTTGTAATACCCTCTTCAATAAGAGCTTTTTTGCGTTTTTCATTCCAAAAATGATAACCGTAATCTGGTATTAATTGTATTGCACCCCAGTTTTTATTTTTTGGAATGTACTCAAAACCTGGTGTGTTTTCAGTTTTATAAGCTTTGAAATTACTTTCCTTATTTCTTAAATACTGTAGTACAGAATCTATTTCAACATCTTTTTTTGGATGAATATTTACTATTGTACCATTTTCAATTGTCATGAATAAGTCATCGTTTTCGATAGTATCTATTGGTATTATTTTGTTAGTAGACTGATTTCCCATACCATGATCAGATACTATCATAATATTTACAGGAAGCTTAGTTTTTGATACCCCTTTAAATAAATCACCTAAATTTTTATCCAATTCAAATAACGCTTTTTTTAATTCTTTGTCTTTAATTCCAAACCGATGTCCAACTTTATCCATATCACCAAAATATAAAGTGATTAAATGCGGTCTATTTTTCTCATTCAAGTTCAACCAATTTATTGTTTGATTAACTTTTTCATCATTTTTAACGCTATTATCAAATGTATAATAGTACGTAGGCCTTATTCCTTGAATATCTGCTTCTGTACCTACAAAGAAAAAACTGGCAGTTACAATATTTGCCTTATTTGCCTCTACCCAAATCGGTGAACCTCCATAAAAGCTTCCATCTTCTGCCATTCCCGGACTTCTTTTATTAAAAAGTGTGTCCTTCTTATAATCATAAAATATATTCCCTATAATTCCATGTTTTTCAGGATAAAGCCCAGTAGCGATGGTATAATGGTTTGGAAAAGTTTTAGTAGGAAATGAGGGTATTAATGATTCTGCCTTAACACCTTTTTTAATAAATGCACTCAAATTTGGTGGCTTATATTTTTCTACATAATCCCATCGAAAACCATCAAGAGAAATTAATATTAAATAAGGCTTTTTTTGAGCAGTTTTTGAGTTTGTATTTGTATTGGAATTAGACGGACTTAATATTTTTTTATTACAAGAATTCAATAAAATCAATCCCAAAATAAAAACTGATTTAAGTAATACTTTTCGTTTTATCATTTTGGTTGATTTTTAAAGGTTGCAGGTAACGTATAGCTAATATGATTCCGTTTTTATGAATTATATTCGAACTTAAACGAAGGTAGCTGAAATTTTTTTCAAAGTCAAGTATTACAATTATGAAATTATTACGTTTGTTTCAGTAAAACATAGTAAAAAAACTTCGTAATTTTACAGCATGAAAATTCTCCACCTCGATAGTAATCACGATTTATTAATCAACCAATTAAATGATTTAGGCTACACAAATCACGAAGATTACAAATCTACAAAAGAAGCCATTGAAGCCAAAATTCATGAGTATGATGGTATTGTTTTAAGAAGCCGATTTACCATAGATAAACAATTTCTTGATGCAGCTAAAAACCTAAAATTTATAGGTCGTGTTGGCGCAGGATTAGAAAATATTGATTGCGATTATGCCCTACAAAAAGGTGTACATTTAATTTCTGCACCAGAAGGTAATAGAAATGCCGTTGGCGAGCATACTTTAGGTATGTTGCTATCACTTTTTAATAAATTAAACAAAGCAGATGCAGAGGTAAGACAAGGCAAATGGTTACGAGAAGATAACAGAGGTCTAGAGCTTGACGGAAAAACAGTTGGTCTTATAGGCTATGGCAATATGGGTAAAGCCTTTGCAAAAAAACTAAGAGGTTTTGATGTTGAGGTACTATGCTACGATATAAAAAATAATGTTGGCGATGCTAATGCTAAGCAAGTATCGCTTACAGAGTTGCAAGAAAAAGCAGATATTTTAAGTTTGCACACACCCCAAACTCCACTTACTTTAAATATGATTAATGCAACATTTATTAATCAATTTAAAAAGCCTTTTTGGTTTTTTAATACAGCAAGAGGTAAAAGCGTTGTAACAAAAGACTTAGTTCAGGCATTAAAATCTGGTAAAATTCTTGGGGCTGGATTAGATGTTTTAGAATACGAGAAAACCTCTTTCGAAAACTTATTTTCTACAAACATGCCCGATGCTTTCCAGTATTTAATAAACGCAGAAAACGTATTATTATCTCCACATGTGGCAGGTTGGACTATTGAAAGTAAAGAAAAATTAGCACAAACTATAGTAGATAAAATTAAAGCAAAATTTTGTTAATTTTATAAGATGAAGAAAACTGTTATTGTTTTTTCACTACTAATATTAGCACTATTACTTCTATTTCAATTAAGTAAATACACAATAATTAGGGGTAACATGCAAATAGAATACATTATGGTTTTAATAGCCATTGTGTTTTTCGGTATTGGAATATTTATTAACAATAAAAATAAAAATACCAATCCTAATAAAATAGATCTTCAAAAAATTAAAGACTTAGGTTTAAGTAAACGAGAATATGAAGTTTTAAAAGAAGTAGCTTCAGGATTATCTAATCAAGAAATAGCAGATAAATTATTTGTTTCAGAAAGCACTATAAAAACACATGTTTCTAATCTTCTTGTTAAGTTAAATGCTAAACGACGTACTCAAGCCATTCAAATTTCAAAAGACCTTAATATTATTTAATTTCTTAGCTTTACAACTAAAGTATTAGCAATTTAGTACTTTAGTATGAGCCTTAATTCTTCCTATCACACTATTTTTGACTTACTAATCAATAAATAATTATAATGAAAAATACTATAATTAAGTTTGGTCTTTATGCATTAATAAGTGGCTTTATACTTTTTGGTTTGCCCTTTTTTCTAGGAATGGGTATCGATTTTGATTATGGAGAACTAATTGGTTATACAGCCATGGTACTCTCTTTATTATTTGTTTATTTCGGTATCAAACACTACCGTGATAAAGTAAATAATGGTAAAGTATCACTAAAAAAAGCCCTTGCTATTGGTATGTTAATAGCATTTTTTTCTGCTATAGGGGTTGCTGTTTTCGATTATATTTATACTTCTTTTATAAACCCAGACTTTGCAAGTGAATATTTGGAATATTCTGTGAATAAAATGGCAGAAACATTATCTGCTGAAGAGTTAAAAGTTAAAACAGCAGAATTAACCCAACAAATGACAGATTATGGTAGCCCAATTTTTATGGCTTTTATGATGTTTGCATCGGTCATTATTTTGGGATTTATAATTTCTTTAATTTCTGCCTTAATTTTACATCGAAAATAATATAGCATGCAATACAAAGCGAATACACCAGATGAATATTTAAACCAAGTGCCAGAAGAACGTCAAGCGGTATTAAAAAAGCTTCGTTTAGTCATAAATGAAAATTTACCTGAAGGTTTTCAAGAAGGGATTCAATATGGTATGATAGGTTATTTTGTACCTCATACTTTATATCCAGATGGTTATCATTGTAAACCAAAAGAACCTTTACCTTTTATGAGTTTTGCATCTCAAAAAAATTCAATAAACCTTTATCATAGTGGTATTTATGCAGTCCCAAAAATTTATGATTGGTTTGTTAGTGAATTTCCAAAACATAGTAAGCGAAAATTAGATATGGGTAAAAGCTGCATTCGTTTTAAAAAAATGGAAGACATCCCTTTTGATTTAATTGCACAACTCTGTAAAAAACTAACAGTTAATGAATGGATAGACATTTATGAAACCAATATAAAAAAGAAATAAAATAACCAATAAATAACTTGAACCATGAAATTAGGAGCCTTTTCAACAAGTTTAAATGTTAAAGACATTAAAGCTTCAAAAAAATTTTACGAAACCCTTGGTTTTAAGGTGTTTGCGGGAGATGTAAACAACAATTATCTTATCATGAAAAATGATAATGCGCTAATTGGTTTATTTCAAGGTATGTTTAAACAAAACATATTAACCTTTAACCCTGGCTGGAATGAAAGTGCTAATAAAGTTGAAAATTTTGATGATATAAGACTTATACAACAGCACTTAAAGAATAATAAAATAAAACTAGAGAAAGAAGTTGAAGAGAATACCTCTGGCCCAGCAAGCTTGGTATTGTATGATCCTGATGGTAATACAATACTTATAGACCAGCATGTATAAAATAATAACATAAAAGATGAAAAATAGAGTAACAGGCATTGGTGGGTTATTTTTTAAAACTAAAAACCCAAAAGCATCAAAAGAATGGTATAAAAAACATTTGGGTTTCAATACAGATGATTATGGTTGTACGTTTTGGTGGAAAGATAAAGACGGAAATGACTGCTCAACACAATGGAGTCCTTTTCCAGAAGACACAAAATATTATGAACCCTCAAAAAAAGATTTTATGTTTAATTACCGTGTAGAAAATTTACACGAGTTATTAAAAGTTTTAAAAGATGAAGGTGTTACAATTGTTGGAGATGTAGAAGAATACGAATACGGAAAATTTGGTTGGATTTTAGATAATGATGGTAATAAAATTGAACTTTGGGAACCTGTAGATAAAGCATTTTTGTAAATTCGTTTTTTACAAAAAAATACCTATTGACTTATTTAGAAATTTTACAATCATATAATTTAACTGCATTACAATGGCTATTCATTGGTATTGCAGTTTTTTTATTGGGTTTGTCTAAATCTGGAATTAAAGGTATAGGTATTATTATTGTTGTAATTCTTGCCTTTGTTTTTGGTGAAAAAGCATCAACAGGTATTTTACTTCCAATGTTAATTTGTGCAGATGTATTTGCTGTTATTTACTATAATAGGCATGCACAATGGCATATCATTAAAAAGTTAATCCCATGGATGATTGTAGGTGTTTTAGTAGGTGTGTGGATTGGTAATGATATTTCAGAACTTGTGTTTAAAAGACTTATGGCAATTATTATTATTGTTTCTGTTGGTATTATGTTTTATACTGAAAACAGAAAATCCAATACAGTTCCAACAAATAAAGCATTTGGTATAACAACAGGATTTTTAGCGGGCTTTACAACAATGATAGGGAATCTTGCTGGCCCCATTTCAAACATCTATTTCTTAGCAATGCGCTTTCCAAAAAATGAATTTATTGGTACAGCAGCATGGTTATTTTTCATTATTAATGTTTTTAAATTACCATTTCACATTTTTGTGTGGAAAACAGTTACTATAAACACATTGGTTTTAAATTCGGTATTAGTTCCTGCAGTTATTTTTGGCTTTTTTTTAGGTGCATATATTGTTAAATTAATTTCAAATGTAAATTACAGGCGTTTTATTTTAATTGTTACAGCAATTGGTGGTATTATTATGATGTTTAAATAAATTAACTAACATGTTATGTAACATTATTTTAAGTTAAATGACATATTGTTATAAAGCAATAAATTTTTTATTAATTTTACAGTATAACCAGAAAATAGAATATAAAATGTCTGATGAAAAAAAATTAAGTGATGATCTAAATGATATGTTAGGTGACGCTAAAGATGGTGCTAAAAAAGCAGCTGATAAAGTAACTGATAAAGCAGGAGAATTGGCAGATGATGCTAAAGAACTTGCTGATGAAGCTAAAGAAAAAGCAAAAGAATTTGCTAATGATGCAAAAGAAACAGCTTCGGAATTTGCAGATGATGCAAAAGAGGTATTAAGTAATGGTAAGAATATTGCTATTATAGCGCATATTACTTTAATTGGATGGATTATTGCTTTAGTGATGAACAATAGTAATAAATCAGAATTAGGATCATTTTATATCAGACAAATGTTAGGCCTATTAATTTTAAGTTTAGTATTTATGTTTATTCCCGTAATAGGATGGATTTTAAATATACTAATCTTTGTTTTATGGATTATGAGTCTTGTTGGTGCATTAAGTGGTGAAAAGAAACCTACCCCTGTTTTAGGAGCGCATTTCCAAAATTGGTTTAGCTCATTATAAACAAATAAAAAAGTCAAAAAAAAACATTTTGACTTTTTTATTTAAAATTAACATCGTAATATTGCAATATATAAATAACAATATGGGCGTTACAAAAACACAAATATTTACAGAAAAGCAAAATGATTTAGCTCAGTTTTTTAAAGTGCTTGGTCATCCAGCGCGTGTAGCTATCCTACAGTATATTAGTAATCAAAACTCTTGTATTTGCAACGATTTGGTTGAAGAAATTGGTCTGGCTCAAGCAACTATATCTCAACATTTAAAAGAACTAAAAAGTATTGGTTTACTTAAAGGTGAAGTTGAAGGTAAAAGTATGTGTTATTGTATTAATATAGAACGCTGGACAGCTATTCAAAATCAGTTAAATGTATTTTTTAATAAAACAAAATCCAATTGCTGTTAATGGATATTTATAAATTAAAATAAGCGTAAAAGTTAAAAATAAAAAAACATGAAAACACAAGAATTTTTTAACGTTTTAGAACAAAACAAAGACAAAGCATTATTGTTTGAATATAAACCAAACCAATTGGTCGGAGCTAATTATCATATAACTGAAGTTAAACACATTGTAGTAGATTCAGTTGATTGTGGTTCGCAAACCGATTCTTGGAACGAAACCATTATTCAGCTTTGGGAAAGCCCTCTTGAAAAGGGAAAAACCGAATATATGAGTGCTTACAAAGCGTCAGCTATATTGAAAAAAGTTGGGACAATAAAACCTTATGATTTAACATCAGAAGTTAAGTTTGAGTATAGTAATGACAGTTTTCATACAGCTCAACTATTTGTTAATGATTTTGAAATACAAGGGCAGAATTTAGTTATTAAATTAGCCATTGAAAAAACAGATTGTAAAGCGAAAAAACTTTGTGGTGTACCTGAAAAAGTGGTTAATATTTTAGAAACCGTTTCAGGTGATGAGCCTTGTTGCTCACCAGATGGAAATTGTTGTTAATTAAAAAATTAAGTTACGTATAACTTATTGTTATATAGATTACACATTAAAAAATAGATATGAATCATACCACTTTATTTGAACCTATTTCTAATACAATAAAATCATTAGAATTAAAGCAAATTTCTGAAGATAGAAAAGCCACTTTAAAGCCATTAATAGATTATTTGAACGATAAAATTAAAGCAAAAAAACCAATACGTTTAAATTTTATTTGCACACATAATTCGCGTCGTAGTCATTTGTCTCAAGTTTGGGCGCAAACCATGGCAGCATATTATAACATTCAGAATGTGAATTGCTATTCGGGAGGAACAGAAGCAACGGCCATGTTTCCAAAAGTTGGCGAAACGTTAAATAAGCAAGGCTTTAAAATCATAAAACTTTCCGAAGAAGAAAACCCCGTTTATAGTATTAAATTTTCAAAAAACGAACCTAGTATTATTGCATTTTCAAAACAGTTTAGTGATGAATTTAATCCAGCTTCGGAGTTTGCAGCAATAATGACTTGCTCTTCGGCCGATTCAGGTTGTCCTTTTGTTTTGGGAAGTGATAAAAGAATACCAATTACTTACGAAGATCCTAAAGTTTCAGATGGAACACCACAGCAAACAGAAACGTATTTAAATAGAAGCTTGCAAATAGCAACCGAAATGAAGTTTGTATTTTCTAGTTTGGAGTAAAAAAAAATTAAATAACTTCATAGTATTGGGGGATTGGGTGAGATTATTTTAAAACGCATAATCAAATGGAAGTAATTCCCCAATACGTTGACTTCCCATTACTCCTGTAAAACGAATTTTAGTAACGTTGTTAAAGTTTCCATAAACATCAATTAAAATGTTAGGTGTTAAAAACTCAATAGTTGATTGTTCTATTTTATTGTAAATTATATCAACAGGCTGATTTAATGATACTTTTTTAATTTTTGAGTTATTTTTGTAATCCATTATGAAAAAATTCCATGGATTAACTTTTAAATTCTTCAGAAATATTTCATATTTTTTGTCCTCTAATTCTTCAGAGTATAAAGCACGCATAAATTCTAATCGAGAGCCTGAATAAGCTTTTTCTCTGTTTTTAAGAGTCTTTTTTTCAATATCAGATTTTAGATTTTTAAAAAAACTATTGCCAACAAATCTTACTGACTTTGTATCATAAATATCTTTGTCAAAATAAATTTCAAAAAAAGTTAAATCATATTCCACCAAATATTGTAATGCTAAATTTTGAATACGAATAGGTCCTTTTGCATATGCTGTTAACTTTTTAGCTTTTTTATAGTAACGAATAATTATATCATCTTCATTTAAAATTTTACAAGAATTTCCAAAACGAGAAAACCCTAAAAATTCTTTTCTAAATAACCTGAGTTTTTGTTTTCTTGTTAAACCATCATTAGCATTAATAACGACCTCTTTTAATGTTTGTTTTGCTTCTTTAAGTAAAATGGTGACGTTATTTACGTTTCTGTAATCTTCAATTATTTGTTTTTCATATCCTAGATAAGATATTATTAATGGCGATTGTAAGGCATTTGAGTATTGAATAGAAAATTGGCCATTAGCATTAGTTATAACGCCTATTGATGTATTGTCAAAATATACGGTTGCTGTTTCTAGAGGTTTATTAGTTAATGCGTCTAGAACGACCCCATTAAAGGTCTGTGATATGCCTTTAAAGCCTAAAAATAAAAATGCTAAAACAACTAATGATTTTGGTGTCATTGTTTTCCAAAAAGCTTGCTTTCCAATTCAGCTTGAAACTCTTCCATTACTGGTTTTACAGTACTTTCGGGTAAGTCGGCAATGCGAATATACATTAAGCCATCAACCGAGTTATTAAACAGAGGGTCTACATTAAATGCTACCAAGCGGGCATTTTGCTTTATATATTTTTTAAGTAGAACAGGTAAACGCAATGCACCTGGTTCAATTTCATCTATAAATTTATCAAACTTGTTTAAATCGGCTTCGGCCTCATCAAAAACAAAGTCTTTATCGGCATCTTTTAACTTTACTTTAAATTCTTTTTTTGGATGCACATATTGAGCAATATAAGGGTCGTAGTAATGCGATTTCATAAACTCAACCATTAATGATTTTGAGAAGTTTGAAAACTGATTACTAATACTTACACCTCCAATTAAATATTTATGTTCTGGGTATCTTAAAGTTGTATGTACAATACCTTTCCAAAGTAAAAATAAAGGCATAGGCTTTTGTTGATATTCTTTTATGATGAAAGCCCGTCCCATTTCTATAGATTGACTCATCATTTTGTATAATTCGGGTTCAAACCTAAATAAATCTTGTAAATAAAAACCATCTATACCATAACGCTCAAAAATTTTGGAGCCTAACCCCATTCTGTATGCGCCTGCTAGTACTTTATTTGCGTTATCCCATAAAAACATATGGTGGTAGTAATTATCAAAATCATCTAAATCAATAGCCTCATTAGTGCCTTCTCCAACTTCTCTAAAGGTAATTTCTCTTAAACGGCCAATTTCTCGAAGAATATTAGGTATGTTAGTTGCTTGAGCTAAAAACACTTCATAATTTTTACTTTCAAGAAGTCTTGAGTCATTTTTTCTTAAAGCATCAACTTCATCAACCATTAAACCATTATCAACAGGAGTAACAATATTTTTAGGAGGTTTAGGTGTTTTTAAGGTTGATGATATATTATCTAAAATTTTTGATTTTTCTTCAAAAGCATTTGCTAACATATAGGTTTTACGACGTAAAAAATCTGTAAAATCATCAAGCGCTCCATGTTCTTTTTGATCGTTTACAGAAATAGGTTTCCCAATTCTTACTTTTATTGTTCGTCGCTTTTGTGTTAATAACTCAGAAGGTAATTTGGCTGTTCTAAAAGTGTCACTAATTTTAGAAAGCTTATAAAATAATTTACTGTTTTTAGCATGAAAATAAATTGGCACTACAGGAACTTCAGCCTTTTTAACTAATTTCATAGCAGCTTCTTCCCATGGCCTATCTACTACCAGTTTTCCATCTCGATATGTAGAAACTTCTCCAGCTGGAAAAATACCTAACGGATGGCCATCTCTTACATGTAAAATTGCATTTTTAAAACCTGCGATGCTTGACTTTACATCTTTCCTGTCTTCAAAAGGATTAACAGGCATTATGTATGGTTTTAATGGTTCAATCCTATGAAGCAAAAAGTTTGCTATAATTTTAAAATCTTTGCGTTGTTCAAGCATTAATTTTAAAAGTAAAATACCATCTATTCCTCCAAGGGGGTGGTTTGATATGGTAATATAAGCGCCATCTTTTGGTAAACGTTTTAAATCTTCTTCAGGAATTTCAAATTTAATTTGAAAATCATCTAAAATAGCATCTAAAAATGCTAAATCATTTAAGTGCTTATTGCGTTTATATATTTTATTTAAAGTCGATATTTTAAGAACTTTCATTAAAAGCCAACCTATAAAAGTGCCAATAAAGCCATATTTATCTAATTGAATAGCTTTAGCAACTTCTTTTGCATTAACTAACCCTATGTCTTCTTGTTTACTCATGTGTGTAAATGTAGTAAATAAAACTATTTAGTTACTATTTGAATGGTTTCTTGTGTTAGTTGTTTTAATAGTATGGTTTTACCACTTTCTATTTTACTAATTGCTGCTTTATTATAATGTCTAATGGTATATAATGATACATTTTTATTACAAGTTACTTTAAATTTTGCTTTTAAGTTTTGCAAAAGTATATCAAGATTATTATAAATATTATCGACACAAACCGAAAAGCTAATTGCTGAATTTTGAATTACAGCTACTTTCATTTTGTATTGATGTAAAAGATTAAAAATTTCGCTAATATTTTCTTCTACTATATATGAAAAATCTAATGAAGACAATGAAATTAATACTTGATTCTTCTTAACAATAAAACAAGGAACCATAGGCTCTAAAGTTACATTTTTACCTATTTGTGTTCCTGGTGCTTCTGGGTTTAAAAAGGATTTAACATACAAAGGTATTTCTTTACCCTGTAAGGGCTGTAAAGTTTTAGGATGTATTACTGATGCACCATAAAAAGCTAATTCTATGGCTTCATGGTAAGAAATTTTATTTAAAAGTTGTGTGTTTTCAAAATAACGTGGGTCGGCATTTAAAATTCCTGGCACGTCTTTCCAAATAGTAACGTTATTCGAGTTTAAACAATAGGCATAAATTGCAGCAGTATAATCGCTGCCTTCTCTACCAAGTGTTGTTGTAAAATTATTTTCATCACTTCCTAAGAAACCTTGGGTAATATTTAAAATGGTAGTATTAAAATTTGATGAAATTAAACGTTGTGTTTCTTTCCAATTAACATTAGCACTTCTATAATAATTGTCCGTTTTAATTTGAGTTCTAACATCTATCCAGTTATTTTTCAACCCAATAGAATTTAAATATTCACTAATTATAGTTGTTGATACAAGTTCTCCATAACCTATTGTTTGGTCATAAACAAAATTATAATCTGGAGATTTATTTGTTTTTAAAAAATTACTTAACTCCTCAAATAAATTAGTTGCTTTTTTAAAAGCTATGTGATTTACATCATCAAATAAGTCTAGTAAAATTTCATTGTGATATTTTATTACGTCTTGTAGTGAACTTTGAAGTTCTGTATTATTTTCAAAATAATTTTTTATTACTAGCTCTAGTGCATTTGTGGTTTTACCCATAGCAGATACTACAATAAGAGTGTTTTTGTAACCAGCTTTTTTTAATACAGTTACTAAATTTTTTACTCCGTTTGCGTCTTTTACTGAAGCTCCACCAAACTTAAATATTTGCATTATAAATTTGCTACATAATTATTAATACCTGTTTCGTCTAGCCAAACAACATCCCAATCACGTAATACTTTTGCACCTTTCTTTTCATAAAAAGTTATAGCTTTTTCATTCCAATCTATAACTTCCCAATTAATACGCTTAACACCTAAATCATGGCCATACTTAACAACTTCATCTAATAGTGCAGTACCTAAACCTGTGCCTCGCATAGCTTTGCTTACAATTAAATCTTCAAGGTGAATAATTTTTCCTTTCCACGACGAATAGCGATTGTATATTAATGCGATACCTTCAATTTTCGATTTAACTTCTGCTACGAAACAATGAAATGCTGGATGTTCACTAAATCCATCTTTTTGTAAATCTTCAACAGTAACCTCAACAGCTTCTGGTTCTTTTTCAAAAATAGCCAGTTCATTAATTAAATGAAGAACTTGTGGCATATCCTTTTTTTCAGCGTTTCTAATAGTAAATTCCATAATTATCAATTAATATGTCAAATATAGTTCAAAGTTGATTATTTAAAAGCATTTTAATACACCGAAAACGATGTAGTTTGTTAAAATTTATAGATATTTGTAGGAAACAAAATCAATATCTATGGCTCAAAAACTGCAAACCTTAGGAGAATTTATTATAGAAAATCAATCATCATTTCAATATTCTTCGGGTGAATTATCAAGTCTAATAAATTCTATTCGTTTAGCTGCGAAAGTTGTAAATCATGAAGTAAATAAAGCTGGTTTAGTTGATATAATTGGTGCGGCAGGTGACACTAACATACAAGGCGAAGATCAACAAAAACTAGATGTTTATGCTAACGATAAATTTATTCAAACCCTTACAAATAGAAATATAGTTTGTGGTATTGCTAGTGAAGAGGAAGATGATTTTATTTGTATAAATAGCCAAGATGAAAACCATCAAAATAAATATATAGTTTTAATTGATCCATTAGATGGTTCTTCAAATATAGATGTAAATGTTTCTGTTGGTACTATTTTTTCTATTTATAGACGAATTACACCAGTTGGTACTCCAGTTCAGCTTGAAGATTTCTTGCAAAAAGGTAGTGAGCAAGTTGCAGCAGGTTATGTTGTTTATGGCACTTCAACTATGTTAGTTTACACTACAGGTGATGGTGTTAACGGATTTACATTAAATCCAGCTATTGGCTCATTCTATTTGTCACACCCAAGAATGGAATTTCCAGTAGATGGTAATATCTATTCTGTTAATGAAGGAAATTATTTTGATTTCCCACAAGGGATTAAAAATTATATTAAATATTGCCAAAAGGAAGAAGATGATAGACCTTATACTTCAAGATATATTGGGTCTTTAGTTTCAGATTTTCATAGGAATATGATTAAAGGTGGTATTTATATGTACCCTCAAGGGTCTAAAAATCCTAAAGGTAAATTACGTTTATTATATGAATGTAATCCAATGGCGTATTTAGCAGAACAAGCTAATGGTATTGCTAGTGATGGATTTAAAAGAATTATGGATATTCAACCTACAGAATTACATCAACGTGTACCATTTATTTGCGGTAGTAAAAATATGGTTGAAAAAGCTGAAGAGTTTATGCGGAATGCATAATTTAAAATTATATAAAAAAAAATGCGAACTTTTCAGTTCGCATTTTTTATACACTAATTTATTAATATTACATAGCAACTAAATCACCAGTAACATCTTTAGAAGGTAAATTTGATTTACCCATTAAATACAAATCAACTTGTCTTGCAGCTTCTCTACCTTCAGAAATAGCCCAAACAATTAAAGATTGACCACGGCGCATATCTCCAGCAACAAAAATATTTGACACATTAGTTTGATACTTACCATATTCAGCTTTGTAGTTAGAGCGTGCATCTGTTTTAATTCCTAATTTATCAGCTAGTGTGCTTTCAGGACCTGTAAAACCTAATGCTAGCAACGCTAAATCGCAAGGCCAAGTTTTTTCGGTACCTTCAATCTCTATTAATTGTGGTCGCTGACCAGGAACCATTTTCCATTCTACATTAACCGTTTTTAGTGCAGTTAACTTTCCGTCTTTATCTTTTACAAATTCTTTTGTGTTGATTAACCAGTTACGTTCAACACCTTCTTGATGAGAAGATGATGTCTTTAACTTTAATGGCCAAAAAGGCCAAGGCGTAGTTGGAGAACGATGACCAGGTGGTTTAGGCATAATTTCAAAATTAACTACCGATTTTGCTCCATGACGGTTTGATGTTCCAATACAATCTGAACCAGTATCACCACCACCAATCACAATAACATTTTTATCAGTAGCCATAACTTGGTTCTCTACCTTTTTACCAAATAACACTTTTGTTTGTTGTGTTAAGAAATCCATAGCTTGTACAACACCATCAGCATCTATGCCTGGTGTTGGTAAGCTTCTTCTTTCAGTCGCACCACCACAAAGTACTATTGAGTCAAAAGATTTTAATGCTTCAACATCATAGTTAACACCAACATTTACATTGGTTTTAAATACAATGCCTTCGGCTTCAAGTATTTTAATACGACGGTCTATAATTTCTTTTTCCATTTTGAAATTTGGAATCCCATAACGTAATAAACCTCCAACCTCATCATCACGTTCAAAAACTGTAACCGTATGTCCGGCTCTATTTAATTGTTGTGCAGCAGCTAAACCTGCAGGCCCAGAACCAACAATGGCTATAGTTTTGCCTGTTCTTGTTTTAGGTGGCTGAGGTTTAATCCAACCTTCTTTAAAGGCACGTTCAACAATATTTTTTTCAATATTTTCTATTGAAACAGGGTCTTCAATGATTCCTAATACACATGCTTGTTCACACGGTGCAGGACATAATCGACCTGTAAACTCAGGAAAGTTATTTGTTGAATGTAGTATCCATGAGGCTTTTTGCCACTCACCTTGATGTACCATATGATTAAAATCAGGAATTAGATTTCCTAATGGACAACCACTATGGCAAAACGGTATACCGCAATCCATGCAACGCGACCCTTGTTTTGTTATTTCTTCCTCAGAAAGAGGTTGAGTAAATTCTTTATAATGCTTTATACGATCTTCTACAGGTTTGTAGCTCTCATCTTGTCTTTCAAATTCTTTAAATCCAGTTACTTTTCCCATGACACTATGCTATTGTTAATTCTTCTACCATTTGTTCTTCTGTCTCTAAGCGTTTTAATGCACGTTTGTATTCGATTGGCATCACTTTTACAAAATTACCAAGACTTGAATCCCAGTCTGCTAACAGTTTCTTACCAAGATTACTATCAGTGTAAAGTGTATGTTTTTCAATATTTTGTTTTAAATCATTTGCATCCTCACTTGTAATATCTTCAAACTCTATGGTTTCAGTATTACAAAGTCCGTTTACAAATTTATTTTCAGGGTCGTAAACATAAGCAATACCGCCACTCATACCTGCGGCAAAGTTTCTGCCCGTTTTACCGAGTACAACTACTTTTCCACCTGTCATGTATTCACAGCAATGATCTCCAACACCTTCAACTACTGTTGTAGCTCCAGAGTTTCTAACAGCAAAACGTTCACCTGCAATTCCATTTATATAAGCTTCACCGGCAACAGCACCAAACAAGCAAACATTACCAATTATAATATTGTTTTCTGCTATAAAATCTGCTTTAACTGGTTTTTTAACAATTAATTTAGCGCCAGATAAACCTTTACCTAAATAATCGTTAGTATTTCCTTCTAAAGTAAATGTTAGTCCATGTGCTCCAAAAGCTCCAAAACTTTGCCCTGCAGAACCTGTAAAATTAATATTTAGGGTGTCTTCTGGTAAACCAAGGTGTCCGTAAATTTTTGATATCTCATTACTTACTATGGCACCAACTGTACGGTCTACATTTTTTATTGGATAAGCAAGAGTCATTTTTTCTTTACGGTATAAAGCTCTATGTGAATCTTTTAATATTGTAAAGTCTAAAACGTTTTCTAAATTATGGTCTTGTGCTTCTGTATTTCTAACTGTAAGTTGTCTATAAGCAGTAGGTCTATGTAATATACTAGATAAGTCTAATCCTTTAGCTTTATAATGTTTAATTGCTTTATTGGCATTTATTTTGTGCGTTTGCCCAACCATTTCAGATAAAGTTCTAAAACCTAACTGAGCCATAATACCTCTTAATTCTTCAGCAATATAATAGAAGAAGTTAATAACGTGTTCTGGAGTTCCTTTAAAGTTTTTACGTAATTCTTTATCTTGAGTTGCTATACCTACTGGACAGGTGTTTAAATGACATTTACGCATCATAATACATCCAGAAGCTACTAACGGTGCTGTTGCAAATCCAAATTCTTCTGCACCTAACAAAGCAGCAATAGCAACATCACGACCTGTTTTTAATTGGCCATCGCATTCTACTACAATCCTACTTCTTAAGTTATTTAATACTAAGGTTTGTTGCGCTTCTGATAAACCAAGTTCCCAAGGTAGTCCAGCATGTTTAAGTGACGTTAAAGGGGAAGCACCTGTTCCACCATCATATCCAGATATTAATACCACATCTGCTTTAGCTTTAGCAACACCTGCTGCAATAGTACCAACACCAACTTCCGATACTAATTTTACATTAATTCTAGCTTCACGATTTGCATTCTTTAAATCGAAAATTAATTGTGCTAAATCTTCAATTGAATAAATGTCGTGATGTGGTGGTGGAGAAATTAATCCAACAAAAGGTGTTGAGTTTCTAGCTGAAGCAATCCATGGTAAAACCTTTTCGCCAGGTAATTGTCCGCCTTCACCAGGTTTTGCACCTTGAGCCATTTTAATTTGAATCTCTTTCGCATTTGTTAAGTAATGCGAAGTCACTCCAAAACGACCAGAAGCTACTTGTTTAATAGCAGAGTTACGACTATCTCCATTTATATCTTTTTGAAAACGTTTTCTGTCTTCTCCACCTTCACCAGAATTAGATTTACCTCCAATCCTGTTCATTGCTATGGCTAAATTCTCATGAGCTTCGCGAGAGATAGAACCGTAAGACATGGCTCCAGTTTTAAACTTTTTTACAATCTCTGTCCATGGTTCAACTTCTTCTAAAGGAATAGGGTCTAAGTTATCAAACTCAAATAAACCACGTATAGTCATTAAGTTTTCAGATTGTTCGTTTATTGCTTTTGCATAAACATCATAACTTGCTTGGTCACTTAATCTTACAGCTTGTTGTAATTTTGATACTGTAGTAGGGTTAAATAAGTGTCGTTCTCCATTACGTCTCCATCTGTAATCACCACCAATATTTAATCCTAGGTTTTTATCAATTGAATTATCTGGATAGGCTTGTTTATAGCGTTGATCAATTTCTTTTTCAATCTCATATAATCCAATACCTTCAATTCTTGAGGCTGTATATGGGAAGTATTTTTCAACAAATTGAGAATTGAAACCTACAATTTCGAAAATTTGAGAACCTCTATACGAGTGTAGCGTAGAGATTCCAATTTTGTTCATCACTTTTAAAATACCTTTTCCTATAGCTTTGTTAAAATTATCAACTGCTTTTTGCTCGTCCATACCAGTAATGAAGCCGTCTTTAACTTGCATTCTAATAATTTCATTAACCATGTATGGGTTAATGGCACTAGCACCATAACCAAATAAGGTTGCAAAATGATGTGGTTCACGAGGTTCTGCAGATTCAATTATAATATCAAAATAAGAACGTTTACGCAATCTGTTTAATTGATGATTTACGTACGAACATGCTAATAATGCAGGTATCGGTGCAAAATCTTTATTTACACCTCTATCTGAAAGAATTATAATATTTGTTTTTCTTTCTAAAGCTTTTTCAATTTGAATGATTATGTCGTCAAGTGCATTTTCTAAACCATTCATCCCTTGAATTTTTGGATAAAGCATTTGAATAGTTTCAGTTTTGAAACCTTCAATATCTATGGTTCTAATTTTTTCTAAATCTGCATTTGAGATAACGGGATTCTGAATTCTTAGTTTTCTACATTGTCTTTCTGTAATACTAAAAATATTTCTGTCTTTACCTAGATTTAAACTAATGTCTGTAACAATTTCTTCGCGAATACCATCTAACGGTGGGTTTGTAACTTGTGCGAATAATTGTTTAAAATAATTTGATATTAATTGTGGTCTATCAGATAAAACAGCTAATGGTGTGTCAATTCCCATAGATCCTAAAGCTTCTTTCCCAACAATAGCCATTGGGGTAATTACTTCTTGTATATCTTCAAACGTATAATTAAATAAACGTTGTCGGGTTTTAATATCAATAGTTTCTATTGGACAAGTTTCACTAGTATAAGGTACATTTTTTAAGTGTAAACGTGTTTTGTCTAACCATTCTTTATATGGTCTTTCTGAAACTATTTTACTTTTTATTTCTTCATCTTCAATAATGCGTCCTTCATTCATATCTACCAAGAACATTTTTCCTGGTTCTAGTCTACCGTGTTCTTTTACATCTTCTGGTGCAACTTCTACCACACCAATTTCTGATGACATGATTAGTTTTCCGCTTTTGGTAATTGTATATCTAGAAGGTCTTAATCCATTTCTATCAAGTAATGCACCAACATAATCACCATCAGTAAAAGGTACAGATGCTGGTCCATCCCAAGGCTCCATGATACAAGCATTGTACTCGTAAAAAGCTTTACGCTCATCAGACATGGTAGCATGTTTTTCCCAGGCTTCAGGAATCATCATCATCATAATTTCTGGTAATGATCGTCCTGTATGAGTTAATAACTCGACCACCATATCCATAGAAGCAGAATCTGATTTACCAGGTAAAATTATTGGAAATAACTTATCTATTTGTGGTCCAAAAACATCACTTTTCATGATCTCTTCACGTACACGCATTCTACTTACATTACCACGAAGGGTGTTAATTTCTCCATTTTGACACATGTGACGAAATGGTTGAGCCAATTCCCATGTAGGCATTGTGTTTGTAGAGAAGCGCTGGTGTACTAAGGCCAAACGTGTAACTAAATCTATTTGTTGTAAATCTGTATAATATGGCCCAATATCTTCAGGCATAATAATACCTTTATATATTAAAGTTGTTGTTGATAAACTAGGCACGTAAAAATAACCACTTTCAGAAATTTTAGAGTTTCTAATAGCGTGTTCTGTTATTTTTCTAGCAGCGTATAATTTAGCTTTAAAAGTAGCCTCATCAATAGTTTCAGTTTTACCAATAAATAGTTGTTCTATATTAGGCTCCGAAGCTAATGCAATTGGTCCTAGTTGTGTAGAATCTACAGGTACTTTACGCCATCCTAAAATGGTAAGTCCTTGCGCTTCAACTTCCTTTTCAAAGGTTGTTTTACAAAAAACATATTGATTGTCTACCTTAGGTAAAAATACCATACCAACGGCATATGCTCTTTGCTCAGGAATTTCGAAATCACAAACGCGTTTAAAATAGTCGTGTGGGATATCGATAAGCAATCCAGCACCATCACCAGTTTTTCCATCTGCACTTACACCACCACGGTGCTCTAATTTTACAAGAATTTCTAATGCATCATGAATAATTTGATTTGTTCTCTCTCCTTTAAGATTACAAATAAAACCAGCACCACAGTTCTCGTGTTCAAATTCTGGTAAATAAAGTCCTTGTTTCTTAATCATAGTCAACATTAAATTAATTATAAACTTGAGTTGAAAAGCTAAGATACGCTCTAAGATTTGAATTACAATAGTTGCTTTTCATTATTTCGATTTTAGAAGTCAACTGGATATAAAAATAATTATATATCAAAATTAAACGGGTTTTTTAATAAATAATCAAACTTAAAATTTTGTTAATAATATGAGTATATCTGAATTTTTGATAATGAATGGTTTGTTAAGTGGAAATAATAGCATGAAAAATTATAAAATATTGCTAATAATTCAATTAATCATGTTGTTGAAAATTCAAAAAAATAAAAAATTAAGATGATACCCCTAAAAAAATAGGGCAAAAAATGTAATATTGATAAAAGTTAACGATATACCCCTATTTTTTATGGGGGTTAAAAGTTTTTACCATAGTTTAGCCTCGTTCTTAAGGAGGTTTAGGTCTATAAAACATTAAACTTTAAACAAACACTAATCAAAAATTATAGATCTAATTAATTAAATAACTTAAAAAGAAAACAATGATGAAAAAAATTATTACACTTTCAATGCTTTTTGTAGCAACAGCGATATTTGCTCAAGAAGAGAAATCAAAATTATCAATAAGTGGTAGTGTAGATGCTTACTACCAAACGTATTTAACTGCTCCAGATAATGATGGTGCAACTTTTGGAACTGCTTTTGCAGGACAATCTGGATTTGCATTAGGTATGGGTAACGTTATAGCTAGCTACGAAGGTGAGAAAGTAGGTGCTGTACTTGATTTAGTTACTGGACCAAGAGGTGCTGGTGCAACATTTAATAGTGATATTGTTGATGGTATTGTAAATCAAGCTTATGTTTACTGGAATGTATCTGAAGGTACTACATTAACATTTGGTAGATTTAATACTTTCTTAGGATACGAAGTTATTGCTCCTGCAGCAAACTTTAACTACAGTTGTTCTTACTTATTTTCAAGTGGTCCTTTTTCACACATGGGTTTAAAAGCTGATTTTGCTTTATCTGATGATTGGAGTTTAATGTTAGCTATTACTAACCCTTGGGATACTAATGATATATCTCAATCTGGTGAGTATGCACTTGGAGCTCAGTTAGGATTTTATGGACAATACTTAAACTTATACTATGATAGCGGTAATGCTGGTGGTTTAGGTTTTGAAATTGATTATACAGGTGGCTTTGATTTATCTGAAGATTTCTTCTTAGGTATCAATGCTGCATACAATGATAATGATGGTGAAGGTTTTTACGGAGCTGCATTATATCCACAGTTAGCAACTTCTGATAGCTTTTCAATTGGTTTAAGAGGTGAATATTTCGCTCTTCATGGTGATGGTGACGATTTACCAAGTGTATTTGCTACTACTTTAACTGGAAGCTATACAATTGATAACTTAATCATTAAGCCTGAGATTAGATTAGATGCTTTAAGTAATCAAGATGACGGTCAGTTTTACGGAAACTTTGTTGATAGTGATGGAGTTGGTACTGATAGTTTAGCTGCTTTTACTTTAGCTGCAATAGTTTCTTTCTAAGTTAAAGGAATATACAAAAAATATAAAAGAGAATAAAGGTGAGTTCTCTTATAAAGAGAACGCACCTTTACTAATTAACTAACCCCTAAAAATTATATAATATGTCTTTATTTAACATGCCCCTTATAATTCAAGATACTGCTGCCATTGAAGGCGACATGGGAATGATGTGGATGCTTATTTCAGGTATCTTAGTATTCTTTATGCAAGCAGGATTCTTCTTAGTAGAATCTGGTATGACAGATTCAAAAAATGCTGTTAACATAGCAATGAAAAACTTCCTAGATATCGCAGTAGGCTCTTTAGCTTTCTGGTTTATAGGATACTCATTAATGTATGGCGCAGATATGGGCGGAGGTTTCTTCCATTGGGGAGGTTTTACATTCTCTCAAGGTGCTGCAGATTTATTCTTCCAAACAGTATTTGCTGCAACAGCTGCTACTATAGTTTCTGGAGCTATTGCAGGAAGAACAAAATATACAACTTATGCTATTTTTAGTATTTTATTAACAGCTTTCATTTATCCAATCGCTGGTGGTTGGGAATGGAATGGTGGTTGGTTAAATAATACGGATGGTATTATGCCTGCTGAATTTATCGATTTTGCTGGATCTTCTATTGTTCACTCTGTGGGTGGATGGGCTGCACTTGTTGCTGCTTGGATGGTTGGTCCTAGAATTGGAAAATTCCTTAACGGTAAACCAATTGAAATGCATGGTCACAACCAAATGTATGCTACTTTAGGTGTATTTATCCTTTGGTTAGGTTGGTTTGGTTTTAATGGTGGTTCTCAATTAGCATGGGGTGGTGATGATGCTACTGCTGCTTCTCAAGTTGTTTTAGTAACTAACTTAGCTGCAGCTGCGGGTGCATTAAGTGCTTTATTATTTACATGGATTAAAAACGGAAAGCCAAATTTAAGTATGACATTAAACGGGGCACTTGCTGGTTTAGTAAGTATAACTGCAGGTTGTGGTAACATGACTGAAGGTGGTGCTGTTTTAGCTGGTTTAATTGGTGGTATTCTTGTAGTATTATCAATAGGATTTGTTGAGAAAACATTAAAAATTGATGATGCTGTAGGTGCAATTTCAGTACACGGTATTGTTGGTGCTTGGGGAACTTTAGTTATAGGTCTTTGGGGTGTTGATGGTGATGCTGGTATTGGTATCTTTAATGGTGGAGGTGCTGCGCAATTAGGAGCACAAGCAATTGGAGTTTTAGCTTATGCTGCTTGGGCAATCGGGTTGTCATTCATTTTCTTAGGAATTATGAAAAAGACAATTGGTTTAAGAGTTACTGAGGCTGAGGAAATAGCTGGACTTGACTGGACAGAACATGGTTCTATTGCTTACCCTGGTAAGAGACAAAGAGAAATTGAAGAGTAATCTTCATAATTAAAATAAAAATTTTATCTAAAAAGATGCCTTACTAGTAAGGTGTCTTTTTAGATGTTATTATATATGGATAAGTTTAATCATTAAAAATTAAATATTTTATTATTTTAACAAACTAAACAATTATAAGATTAATGAATTATGAAAAAAATTGAAGCAATTATTAGAAAATCAAAATATCGTGTAGTTAGGGATGCTTTACACGAAGTTGGTGTAAACTTTTTTTCTTATTGGGATGTAACCGGTCTTGGTAACGAAAAAGAAGGGCATGTTTATAGGGGTGTATCATATAGTACCAGCGATATTCAACGCAGGCACTTATCTATCGTTGTAAATGATGATTTCGAGGAAATAACAATTAAAACACTTCTTGAAGCAGCAAGTACTGGAGAAGTTGGAGATGGAAAAATATTCGTTTCTGATGTTAATGAGTGTTACAGAATACGAACAGGAGAAAAGGGTGGAGACACTTTAAAATAATAAAACTAAAAAAAACTAATAATAATGGAAGGATTATTTACAGCAAATAATGTATGGATGATGATTTGTACGGCACTTGTTTTCTTTATGCATACAGGATTTGCATTTTTAGAGATTGGATTAACTAGACAAAAAAATACTATAAACATATTATTTAAAAATATTTTTATCATTACAGTAGGGTTATTACTTTACTATTTAATTGGATTTAACTTAATGTATCCCGGATTTGAGGATGGTTCTGCTGGGTTTTTTAACTTTGCAGGGTTTGGTATAGCACCACCAGAAAATGGAATGACACCAGAATACGCTGATGGTGGTTACACATGGTGGACAGATTTCTTATTTCAAGGTATGTTTGCTGCTACAGCTGCTACGATTGTATCTGGAGCTGTTGCTGAACGTATGAAAATTGGACCTTTTATGATTTTTACAGTTATATATGTAGGTATTGTATACCCACTTGCTGGATCTTGGAAATGGGGTGGTGGATTTTTAGATATGAGAGAAACACCTTTTTATGATTTTGCAGGTTCAACATTAGTGCACTCTGTTGGCGGATGGGCTGCTTTAGTTGCTGTTTGGTTGCTAGGTTCTAGAATTGGAAAGTTTGATAAGGCAGGGAAACCACAAGCAATTCCTGGTCATAGTATACCTTTAGCTACTGCGGGAGTTTTAATCCTTTGGTTAGGATGGTTTGGTTTTAACGGAGGTTCTGTACTATCAGCAGATCCAGAATTAACATCATTAACTTTAGTTACAACTTGTTTAGCTGCAGCTGCAGGTGGTGTAGTTGCTGCATTGGTATCATTTTTAAAATATAAGAATTTAGATTTAACAATGTTCTTAAATGGTATTTTAGGAGGGTTAGTTGGAATTACAGCTGGAGCAGATCAAATGAGTCCAGAAAATGCTATTGCAATTGGTGCCATTGCAGGTGCTCTTATTGTATTTGCAGTTGCATTTGTAGATGCCATTAAATTAGATGATCCTGTTGGAGCTATTGCTGTACACTTAATTTGTGGTATTTGGGGAACTTTAGCAGTTGGTATTTTTGGTGCCTTAGCCGGTCTAGATCAATTTATAAGTCAATTGATTGGTATTTTGTCTTACGCTGCAATATGTATACCTTCAGCATTCATTATATTCTTTATAATGAAGAAAACAGTTGGAATTAGAGTTTCAGAAAAAGAAGAATTAGAAGGCTTAGATGCTCACGAACATGGTATGGATGCTTATCCAGACTTTAGATTGAATGAGCATTAACATATAATAGATTTAGTTTAGTTTGATTAAAAAGGATGTCTTGTGTTATACAAGGTGTCCTTTTTTTTTAAATTAAAAATATCTTAATTTATATTTTTTAATAAGGCGAATTCAGAAATTAAAAATATATAAAACACACAAAAAAAGCCTTCATTTTTTAATGAAGGCTTTACTTTTATAGAATAAATTAATAATTACTAAGCAGAATTTCTACTAGCATTAATATTACCAAATAAAGATCGTGTTACAATTTTTTCATAAATAACTTTATCTGGATCATCATCAGGAGCTCCTGCTTTTTCTAATTCTTGAAGTTTTTTAAGAGCAAATTGTTGTATAGTAAGTAGCGGTAATACAATAGATTCTCTAACTTCAATAGATGCTTTTCCAGAAGGTTCATTTTCCATTAATTCTTTAAACCCTGTAAGTTTTAAAAGTAATCGTTTTGTAGTTAAATATTCTTCATGTATAACATTCCAAAAACCTCCAAATTCTTCATCTTTAGACATGTATTTTGTTAAGTCAAAAAATGACTTAGTTAAAGACATCATACTATTTTCTAAAAGTGTTCTAAAGAATTTAGAATTTTTGTAAAGCTGTTCTACTTTACCAAAATCACCACTATCTTCATATTTTTTAAGTGCGGTGCCAACTCCATAAAAACCAGGAACATTTTGCTTTAATTGACTCCAAGATCCAACAAAAGGAATGGCCCTTAAATCAGAAAATACTAGCTTATTTGAGCTACCACGTTTTGAAGGTCTACTTCCTATATTTGTTTTAGCATAGAATTTTAAAGTACTCATACGCTCTAAATACGGAATAAACATTGCATGACTTTTAAAGTCTTTATAGGTTTGATAACTTGTTTCAGCTAAATCATTCATCACAGCCCTATCAATATCAGACATTTTATTTTTTTCACCATTTATTCTGTTTTTAATTCCTGAACTTATAAGTTGTTCTAGATTATATTGTGCAGAATCTAAAGTTCCAAAATTAGAACTAATGGTTTGTCCTTGAATGGTTAATTGTACTTCTTTATCTTCAATTGTTGGACCTAATGATGAGTAAAATTGATGTGTTTTTCCACCACCACGAGCAGGAGGTCCGCCACGTCCATCAAAGAATATTGCTGTAACATCATATTTTCTAGACATTTCAGTAAGTAATTCTTTAGCTTTATATATACCCCAGTTGGCCATTAAATATCCGCCATCTTTGGTACCATCAGAGAAGCCTAACATAATATGTTGTTTGCTTCCTCTAGCTCTTAAATGAGCCATGTATTCTGGATTAGTATAAAGTTGCTCCATAACTCCAGGAGCATTTTCTAAATCAGGTATTGTTTCAAAAAGCGGAGCAACATCAACAGTTAATTCTTCTTTAAAAGCTACCATTCTTAACATAGCAAATAGTTGCATAACGTTAAGTGCTGTTTGATTATTACTTATAATATATCGGTTTGCACCTCGTTCGCCATTACTTAATTGAATATCTTTAATTATAGCAATGGTTTTTAAAGTATTTCTAACCATTTCATCTTCAAAAGCATCTAAATCAGAAACATCATCATTAGCTTTTGATAGAATTTCAATCTGTTCATCTTCAGATAAATCATGATAATTATCTGGGAATGATGATTTTCCTGTTGCAATTAAACTATCAATTACCGTAGTAAATACACTATGGTGAATTCTACTATCTTGTCTTATGTCTAAAGATGCAAAGCTGTAACCAAAAATATGCACTCTATTAATTAAATTATTAAGCTCACTTACATATAAAGACTGGTGCTCGTGCACTATAACATCTCTAATACTTAATAGTTCTCTAATAAATGCTCTTGAAGACATAATTTCTTCATTGTCATCGTTTTGATTTGTACTATACTTGTAGAATAAGGTTTCTAAATGTATAATACGATCTTCTACGCCTCTAAAAGTTAATTTTTTTCTTAAGTCTTTTAAATCTTCGTAGTATTTTTTATGGATAGATTGCTTTAATTTTTTAGCAACTTTTAATGTGGTATCTGGTTTTACAAATGGATTTCCATCACGGTCACCTCCTGGCCAAAAACCAATATTTATAATTTCGTTATGTTTTTTTCCATCATCATAAATACTAGTTTGAATGTAGTTGTAAATGGAACCAAATGTTTTGTAAAACACGTTTTCTAAATACCAAATTAAACTTATAGCCTCATCATAAGGAGTGGGTTTATGGTGTTTAAAGAAAGGTGTTTTACCCAATTGACCAAATAAATTATTTATTTCAGATAAATTGTTTTCTTTTATAGCTTTAGTTAAATTGGTAATAATCCCTAAAACTGATCCTGGGTAAAATTGTGTAGGGTGCGCAGTTAAAACAATACGCACTTTAAACTCGTCTAGATATTTTTGTAATTCTTCAAGGTTACCTTCAGAGGTAGCAGTTCCTTTTAAATTTCTTAAAGTACCAACACCTTCCATATTATTTACAATTGGAAAGGCAGCATCTTCAATGGCATCAAATAAAACAACTTGACGCTCAATGTATTGAATAAATCTAAATAATAAATTTATCTGACTTTGTTTATTTCTACGGGCTTGATATTTATTAAAAAAAGTTTCTACAATAGTTGTAGGGTCATCACCTTGTTTAAATCCTTTTTTACATGTTTCATGAAATAAAGGAAGTAATACACCTGTTTTTGTAACAGCGTCAAAAGGTAATGTCATAAATATACTATTGTATATCTGATATTTTGATAAAACATTTTGGTTAAATCTTGTTAATTTAGGCTCTACGGACATATATCGTTCTATTGAAAATTAAGCATAAAAATAGTGAAGCTCTGGTTAAAGAACACATAGTTTAAAAATATTTATTGATTTTTTTACATAGTGGAATTCTGATTATGAATAATTAAATAAAAACCCAAGATAAATAGGTATTCTTATAATTAATTAGTCTTTAACTTCTAATAAAACAAAATAATATAACCAATTTATCTTAAAAAAACACTTATTTGATTGTATGATAAATATCATACTCGGTGAAAAGCTTACAAGGTACCTTTATCGTTTTATTTCATTTTAAAATAATTAAAACCACACATGAAAAAAACACATTCATTTCACATTCCAGTTATGGGAATAGGGTTTACAATTGATACACCATTAAAAGTAGCACAATACGGCATAGATTCAGTAATTTCTTTAGTAGATGATATCTTATTGGAGAAGTTAAGAAAAATGTATAGTGATAAATTTGAAATTCCTTATTCTGAAATTACAGATAAAGTTGAGGATTTTAGAGCCAAACGAATTACATCATATTTAAATTTGATGAACGATTTAGTTGACAAGAAATTTGAAGTATTAAAAAGCATTGCTATTGATAAAGGTGATGATTTTAAAGCGTATTTAAATATGCTTCCTTCAGGGTCAGAAATAAAATCAGAATTTAAAAACCTTTTAGAAAAAGGAAGTAATGTTTCTGAAATTAAGCAATGGGTTTCTCAAAACTTAAAGAAAGGTAGTATTGATGTAAATATCATGACCAAAGTTGATAAAGATAATTATACAAAAGATGAGAAATTATCAACTATGTATAATGATGCCCATGCAGCTTTAAGAGGTTTTGTTAATAGTGATTTAAAAGCTTCTGTTGTATTATCGGCAGGCATGAATCCTAGGTTATTTGCTTACATGAATCAGTTTGATAGCTTTTATCCAAAAGCGAATGGTACTTTTAATAAGAAGATTATTTTAAAGGTTAGCGATTATAGATCTGCATTAATTCAAGGAAAATTTTTAGCTAAAAAAGGATTATGGGTTTCTGAATACAGAATTGAATCTGGTCTTAATTGTGGAGGCCATGCTTTTGCTACAGACGGTTATCTTTTGGGTCCTGTTTTACAGGAGTTTAAAGAAAAACGAAACGAGTTAAGAACAACTATTGAGGAGGTTATGAAGAAAGAGTTAATTAACCAAGGACGTGTTGTTCCAGAACAAGCATTTAAAATTGAAATTACAGCTCAAGGTGGTGTTGGTACTCAAGAAGAACATGAGTTTTTAATTAATAATTATCAATTAGATTCTGTAGGCTGGGGCACACCTTTTTTACTTGTGCCAGAAGCTACAACCGTAGATGAGAAAACTTTGGGTAAACTTGTTAGAGCAAAAGAAGAAGATTTATATTTAAGTGATATTTCACCTTTGGGTGTGCCATTTAATAACCTTAAAGACAACACCAAAGATTTTGAAAAAGAGGTATTAATAAATAAAGGTAGACCGGGAAGTTCATGCCCAAAAAAGTTTGTAGCTTTAAATAAAGAATTTAAAGAAAAAGGAATTTGTACAGCATCAAGAGAATACCAATATTTAAAAATTAAAGAATTAGATCAACAAGAATTAGACTCAAAAGAATATCAGGTTAAGTTTAACAAAATTGTAGAAAAATCTTGTACCTGTGTTGGATTAGGTACCTCGGCATTGTTAGCCTATAATTTGGATACAAAAGTTGAAGGCAAAGGCGTATCCGTTTGTCCAGGACCAAACATGGCTTATTATTCTAAGGTTATGAGCTTAAAGAATATTACAGACCATATCTACGGAAGAGATAATATGATTACTAGAACAGATCGGCCTAATGTGTTTATTAAAGAACTTTCTATATATATAGATTTTTTAAAAAATAAATTAGAAGAAGCTAAAATTGTAATGAACAAAAAAGAAGAAAAATATCTTACTACCTTTACTAAAAATTTAAACGAAGGAGTATTATATTATAAAACTTTGTTTAAAGACTTAAAACACATGTTTCAAGATGTAAAAACAGATGTTTTAAACGAATTGAATGAAAGTGAAAAAGTATTAAAGTTAATCACAATTGAAATACAAAATTTAGCAATTCAAAATCAAACAAAGACTAATGTTTCTTAAAGCTTGAGGCTAATTGCAAAATTTATATTTTGTTTAAAAATATTTGAACTCAATTAAAATGGATTTAGTAAAAGAAATTAATCGTCTTAAAAAAGAAAAGAATGCTGTTATTTTAGCACATTATTATCAAGTTGGAGAAATTCAAGATATTGCAGATTATGTGGGAGATAGTTTAGGCTTGTCTCAAAAAGCAGCCGAAACAGATGCAGATATGATTGTTTTTGCAGGTGTACATTTTATGGCAGAAACTGCAAAAATTTTAAGTCCTGAAAAAACAGTAGTATTACCAGATTTAAATGCTGGTTGCTCTTTAGCAGATTCTTGCCCACCAGATGAATTTGAAAAATTTACCAAAGCACACCCTAATCATGTGGTGATAACTTATGTTAATTGTTCGGCAGAAATTAAAGCCTTGAGTGATATTGTTTGTACTTCATCAAACGCGTTAAAAATTGTAAATTCTATACCAAAAGAAACACCAATTATATTTGCACCAGATAGAAACTTAGGGCAATATATTATAAATGAAACAGGTAGAGATATGCTACTTTGGGATGGTAGTTGTATTGTGCACGAAGCCTTTTCAATGGATAAGCTTATAGAACTTCATAAAAAATATCCAGATTATAAAATAATTGCGCATCCAGAATCTGAAACACATATACTAAATACCGCAACTTATATTGGCTCTACTTCTGGCATGATTAATTATGTAAAAGCACATCAAGACCAAAAATTTATAGTAGCTACCGAGGCAGGTATTTTACATAAAATGAAACAAGAAATGCCTAATACCGAGTTGGTGCCAGCTCCAGCTAAAGAAGATAATACATGTGCTTGTAGCGAATGTCATTTCATGAAAATGAATACCATGCAAAAACTATATGATTGTATGCTAAATGAATCACCACAAATTGAAGTTGATCCGGCTATAATTGATCGCGCATTATTACCAATTGAACGTATGCTAGAATTATCTAAATAATATGACTACAGATTATTTAGTAATAGGGTCTGGTATTGCAGGTTTAACTTTTTCTGTAAAAATTGCTGAAAAGTTTCCTGATAAAACCGTTGTGGTTGTTACAAAAGCAAGCGAAGACGAATCTAATACTAAATACGCTCAAGGAGGTGTTGCTATTGTTTTAAATAAAGAAGACGATTCTTTTAAAAAACATATAAATGATACTTTAATTGCTGGCGATGGGCTTTGCGATAAAGATGTTGTTGAATTAGTAATTAAGGAAGGCCCAGACCGTTTAGAAGAGCTACTGCTTTGGGGCGCAAATTTTGATGTTAATGATACTGGGAAATTTGATTTAGGAAAGGAAGGTGGGCACTCAGAATACCGTATTGTACATCACAAAGATATAACCGGTTATGAAATAGAACGTGCCTTACTAACAAAAGCACATAAGTTATCTAATATTACCATTTTACCGCATCATTTTGCTATAGATTTAGTAACCAATCACCATATTAAAGCATTCAATTCAGAAAAAATAACCTGTTTTGGTGCTTATGTATTAAATCAAAAAAACGGTGAAATTTTCTCCATTAAAGCGAGTAATACATTATTAGCCTCTGGAGGTATTGGTTGTGTTTATGGACATACAACAAATCCTGTAATTGCAACTGGCGATGGTATAGCTATGGCATATCGTGCTAAAGCTCAAATTAAGGATATGGAGTTTGTGCAATTTCATCCTACAGCTTTGTATGAAGCAAGAGGCGAATCGTCGTTTTTAATATCAGAAGCCGTAAGAGGTTTTGGAGCTTATCTTAGAAACAAAAAGGGCTATCGATTTATGCCTGATTACGACGAGCGTGCAGAATTAGCATCTAGAGATATTGTGTCGCAAAGTATTGATAGCGAATTAAAAAAATCTGGTGAAACGCATGTATATCTAGATTGTACACATTTAGATATGGATGCCTTTATCAATCATTTTCCAAACATTTATAATAAATGTTTAGAGCATCATATTGATATAAAAACCGATTGGATTCCTGTAGTTCCTGCTTCACATTATTTATGTGGTGGTATTGAAGTGAATAAAAATGGTAAAACTACAATTGATAATTTATTTGCATGTGGAGAATGTACAAGAACAGGATTGCATGGCGCTAATAGGTTAGCATCAAACTCGTTACTAGAAGCTCTGGTGTATGCACACAACATTTATAAATATCATTTTGAAAACCCTAGTGAAGCTCATAATTTAACAATTCCTGATTGGAATGATGAAGGTACCGTAATTACTAAAGAACATATTTTAATTCAGCATAATTTAAAACAATTACAAGCCTTAATGCGCGATTATGTAGGTATCGTTAGAAGTAATAAACGATTAAAACGGGCCATAAAGCATTTAGATTTAATTTATGAAGAAGTTGAAGATTTGTATAGAGAATCTAAAATAACAACTTCGCTTTGCGAATTACGAAATATGATTAATGTAGCACATTTAATAATTAGACAATCTTTAGAAAGAACTGAAAATAAAGGAGGTTACTATAATATTGATAATCTAAATAAATAAACGAGACCCTTAAAAATAAGAATCTCGTTTATAATAATTTGGGCAAAAAAAGGTGCTATTTACCTAGCATTAATAATTCATTACATACAATTTCTGTGATATAACGTTTGTTACCATCTTTATCATCATAACTTCTTGAGGTTAATTTGCCTTCAATAGCTATCTCTTTTCCCTTTGTAACGTATTTTTCTATAATTTGAGCGGTCTTTCCCCAAGCTACAATATTGTGCCATTGTGTGTCTGTTATTTTTTCACCTTTATTATTGGTGTAACTTTCATTTGTAGCAATATTAAATTTAGCTAATGTTTTTCCTGATTCTAGATTGATGATTTCTGGATCGTTTCCTAAGTTACCAATCAACTGTACTTTGTTTCTAAGTGTGCTCATAATTTTATTTTTAATGTTAAACAGTTAATACTATCGAGTTCTTATGTTTCGACTCTGCAAAGATGTTACACTTCAAAGGTTTTAACCGGTTAGTAAACGTTTGTGTTCGTTTGTAAATAATTGTAATCGTTTAAATCGTTTTAATCCCTTATTATAATTGAATAGTGTGATTTTTATTTTTTTAGAATAAAATATGTATTTTTATAAAAATTAGTAATTATGGCTAAAGTTTGTTTAGAATGTAGTGAAAAGTTAATAGGAAGAAGTGATAAAAAATTCTGTAGCGATTATTGTAGAAATGCCTATAACAATACAATTAATAAAGATTCTAAAAACCTAATTCGGAATATTAATAATCGCTTAAGAAAGAATTGGAGAATTTTAGAGACCTTAAACCCAAAACAAAAAACGAAAACAACAAGAACAAAACTCATTCAAAATGGTTTCGATTTTAATTATTTTACAAGTATTTATAAAACAAAAGCTGGAACTATTTATTACTTTGTTTACGATCAAGGATATTTACCTTTAGATGGGGATTTTTATGCACTTGTAAAAAGGGAGTAGTTTTAATATAACTTTTTACATTTTGCTATACACATATTTAATATCAAATAAATTTTTTAAAGTTTAAACATGAGTACTATTGTTGTTGCCATTTTAGTTATCAGTTTCATAGGGCTTATCGCTTTTTTAATATATTATTTTAATCCTAAAACAATTATTTTAAGAAGGTTAAAAAAATTACCAAACCAACGTATTGGTAGTTTAAAAACTAATATCTATTCTAAAATAGAAGGAACAGCTTTAAATATAGAAGAGCCTTTAATAGCTCCTTTAAGTAAGCGTAAATGCGTCTTTTATAAAATGTATATACAAAAGAAGATGAAATCTGGTAAAAACTCTAGTTGGAAAACAATTATAGGAGAAGAAGTTATTCAAGATTTTTTTATCGAACAAACTGGAGAGCGATTAGTGGTATTACCTACTAAAGAACCTAAAAATTATTACGATTATTTGGTAACCGATAAAAAAACAAGCTCGGGTTTATTTAAAGAACTTACACCAGAATTTGAAGAGCTTTTAAAACGCTATAATATTAAAACCAATAATTTATTTGGTTTTAATAAACAACTTCGATACAGAGAAGCTATAGTAGAAGTAGGAGAGCGTATTACAGTAGCTGGGTTTGTAAATTGGGTTAAGTTAGACAATCCTGTAAAAGATTATAATTATTCAAGTATAGCCTCAATAACTGCAAAAGGAAAAGATAGAATATTAATAACAGATAGCCCAGATGCTTTAAAACCAAAATTTGGGAGGTTGTAAAATATAAAACGCTATTAATTACTAGAATTAATAGCGTTTTTAAGTATGTAATGTTTTAATTTACTTCCAGTTTTGACCCTTAAGTTGCATAGCAGCTTTAAGAACATCTTTTTGGCTTATTTGTCCCACCAATTTTCCGTTTTCAACAATTGGAAAACGTCGGCGTTTAGATTCTAAAAACTTTTTAGCGGCATCAAAAATATTCATATTTCCATCTATAGTTTCTACATTGCCTACCATATGCTTTCCAATAGTTTGGTCTTGCATGGGCATGTTATAATATCTACTTTCACTAATTTGTTTTATACAATCACCTTCAGAAATTATTCCAATTAGTTCATTCTTTTCATTTACAACTGGCCCACCAGAAATTCTATTTTTAATTAATGATTGCATCACGTTTTCAATAGGCTGGTCTGGAGTAAATGTTATCAAATTTGTTGTCATGTAATCGCTAACGGTTAACGATATCTTGTCAGCAGTTTCAGTCTGCTGTCTTCTTGCTCCTTGAAAACTCTTTATTCCCATAATAATATTTAATTTGTTGTAATCTTAAATATATGCATTTTATTTCATATTTCCTAATATAGCAGCTGTTTAAGACCGTTAGGATAAATAATATATAACAAATAAAGGAATGCTGTAAAAGGTTTTAATATTAAAAAACACATGCTATAATAAGTTTAATATTGTGTTTTTTAAAATTAAAATAAACTATGGTTTTGTAATAGTTCGGTTATCAAATTCAATTTTTTTATTCATTTGAAAACTTAAATTAGAGAAAGACACCAAAAATTCTTTTATAGTTTGAAGAAGCTCTTCTTTACTAGTAGTTGTTAAATTAGATAAGCTTTCAAGTTGAAGTAATTTAGTATTTAAAACTAAAACCCTAGAAAGAATAGATTCAGATTTTAAACTATTTGGTATGTTGCTTTTTAGTTCTCTAGTAAGCAATTTAACAACTTTTTCATTGTCTTTAAAATAGGTTAAATCACCTTTTTTTATATTGGTTACAACTTCTTCTAATTGTAAATATTCTGGCCAATCTTCTACAATTTCTATTGTTTTAGAGTCTAAAATATATTCAACGTATTTTAGTTTAGCAACATCTTGTTCTGTAATGTCTTCAGTTTTATTTTGTTCGGTTTGGTTCTCTTTAATATTTTCTTGTGTTTTTTTACAAGAAGCAAATACAATTAAAAAGCTTAAAACTAAAAGAGGTTTTATATACATTTTGGGTCATTTAAAATGATGTGATACAAATATATAGTAAACGTTTAATTATTTAGAATTATAGAATAATGAAAATCAATAATATTTCATTTTAAAAATGCATTATTATCATTAAAAACTTGTTATTTTTGAAATATCCATATAATAATGTGATTTAATGAGCTCAAAAATATTAATCATTGGTGCTTGCGGGCAAATTGGTTCAGAATTAACATATAAACTTCGAAACCTTTTTGGAGACGATAATGTTGTGGCTAGCGATATAAATACAAGTAATTTAGATATATCTAATACAGGTATTTTTGAAATTGTTGATGCTCAAGATTTCACAAGTGTAAAAAATTGTGTTGAAAAACACCATGTAGATACCGTTTATTTAATGGCAGCTATGTTAAGTGCAACTGGCGAAAAATTTCCAGAGAAAGCATGGAATTTAAATATGAATTCGCTATTTCATGTTTTAAATTTAGCCAAAGATAAAATCATTAAAAAAATTTTTTGGCCATCAAGCATTGCCGTTTTCGGGCCCACAACACCAACAAAATATACACCACAATATACCACTACAGAACCAACAACGGTTTATGGTATTACAAAACAAGTGGGCGAGCGTTGGTGCGAATACTATTTTAATAAATACCATGTAGATGTAAGGAGTATTCGTTATCCAGGTATTATTAGCTGGAAAACCTTACCCGGCGGAGGCACCACAGATTATGCCGTTGAAATTTACCATGAGGCTGTAAAAACAAAACAATACGAATGTTTTTTAAAAGCAGATACCGAGTTGCCAATGATGTTTATGGACGATGCTATAAAAGCCACCGTAGATATTATGATGGCTAAGCCCGAAGATATTAAAATTAGGTCGTCATACAATTTAGCGGCCATTAGTTTTACACCACAACAAGTTGCCGCATCAATAAAAAAACACATTCCTGATTTTGAGGTTGTTTACACACCAGATTTTAGGCAAGATATTGCCAATAGTTGGCCTAAAAGCATCAATGATTCTTATGCAAGACAAGATTGGAAATGGAAACATACATTTTTATTAGAAGATATAACCCAAGAAATGCTTTTTCAACTCGGTAAAAAATATAATACTATTTCAAAAACGCCTCAATAGTTGTATCTTTGAGGTACCCTAAATCGTAATTATTATGCTAGAAAATTTTTGGTTTAATGTAGAGTATGGTATTAACCATGTGCTAGACATTAATGCCTATGACCATGTTTTATTCCTCATCGTTTTAACCGTGCCTTACGTTTTTAAAGACTGGAAACGTGTATTATTACTTGTATCTATGTTTACACTAGGGCATACCTTGTCTTTGGTGTTGGCAGCTTACAATGTAGTAACAGTAAATGCAACTGTAGTAGAATTTCTTATACCTATTACCATATTAATTGTAGCATTATTTAACGTGTTTACATCAGGCAAAGGTGCGCAACGCGAAAAAGTAGGCGTACTATTTTTATCAACTTTATTTTTTGGTTTAATCCATGGTTTAGGTTTTGCACGCGAGTTTCAAATGCTGTTAGGAGAAACAGATAATAAGTTAGTTTTACTATTAGAGTTTGCCTTAGGTATTGAGTTAGCTCAAGTTATTATAGTATTTGTAGTACTCTTTTTAGGTTATATTGTGCAAACCATTTTTAGGTTTACCAAGCGCGATTGGATAATGGTAATATCTGCTATTGTAGTTGGTTTAGTAATCCCAATGATTTTAAATAGCGATTTTTTAACCTAATTATATATTTGGACGTTACCACAAGGGTCGGGCTATACGTTACAAGTCCTCGCTCGTATCTCGCTGTGGGCTTTCCTCTACTATCCCTAACGCAAAAGTAACACTCAGAATAAACTTTCATAAAACTTTAACGAATTGGCGTTGTAATTAAAATACATACTAACTATATTCGTTATACAGACTGCGTTAAGGATTGTAGAGAAAATCCTTTTACTTTTTTGTAAAAGATTGAAACGAAAAGCCTGACCCGAATGGTTCTAAATTTTAAATTTTAGTTTGAATCTTAAAAATGAGGGTAACGCCATAATAATTAAAAATTAATGTCGAAAAATAAACAACTTAAATACGATAAGGCTTATCTAAGAATTGCACAAGAATGGGGAAAATTATCTTATTGTAAACGTAGGCAAGTTGGTGCTATTATTGTAAAAGATAGAATGATAATTTCCGATGGTTATAATGGCACGCCTTCAGGTTTTGAGAATTTTTGTGAAGATGATGAGGGTTATACTAAATGGTATGTGTTACATGCCGAGGCTAATGCTATTTTAAAAGTAGCAGCTTCTACCCAATCGGCAAAAGGGGCAACATTATATATAACTATGTCGCCTTGTAAAGAGTGTAGTAAGCTTATCCATCAGGCTGGTGTGGTTAAAGTAGTTTATCATGAAGCTTACAAAGATAATTCTGGATTAAAGTTTCTAGAAAAAGCAGGTATAGAACTTGAACAAATTGAAGATTTAAAAGTATAATGACAAATCAAAAAAAATATTTACCACTAATTTTAGGTTTTGCTATAGCAGCAGGTATTTTTATTGGCGGAAAGTTAGATTTTGCAGACTCTTCAGATAGGCTGTTTTCTACAAACAGTAAAAAAGATAAACTCAACAGGCTTATAGATTATATTGAATATGATTATGTTGATGATATAGATACTGATAGTATTGTTGATGTTACCGTAAATGGTATTTTAGAAAATCTAGATCCGCATTCGGTTTATATTCCTAAAGAAGATATGGCACGTGTTGCCGAAGAAATGAAAGGCGATTTTGTGGGTATTGGAGTAAGTTTTTATACCTATAAAGATACTATTGCTGTTATTCGTGCTATTGAAAACGGGCCAAGTGCTAAAGCCGGAATTAAAGGCGGTGATAGAATTATTACAGCAAATGGCGATTCGTTATTTGGTAAGCAACTTAAAGATGGCGAAATTATAAAGAAACTAAAAGGCGATATAAACTCTAAAGTAAAACTTAAAGTTTACAGGCGAGGAGAACCAGAACTTTTAGAATTTACTGTAAAACGAGGTAATATTCCTATTAAAAGTGTTGATGCTGCTTATATGCTAACTGAAAAATTGGGCTATATAAAAGTTAATCGATTTGCAGAATCAACGTATAAAGAATTTAAAGTAGGTATAGAAAAACTAGAAGCTTTAGGCGCTAAAGAAATAGCCATTGATTTACGAAATAATCCCGGTGGTTTTTTAGGAATTGCAGAACAAATTGTAGATGAGTTTTTAGAAGACGATAAACTAATTTTATTTACAAAAAATAAAAGAGGCGATATTGAAAAAAGTTTTGCCACTAGCAAAGGTGATTTTGAAAATGGTAAAGTATACGTATTAATAGACGAGAATTCTGCCTCGGCAAGCGAGATTGTAGCAGGTGCCTTACAGGATAATGATAAAGGGACTATTGTCGGGCGGCGCTCTTATGGCAAAGGGCTCGTACAACGCGAAATGGATTTAGGCGATGGTAGTGCTGTGCGATTAACAGTATCTCGTTATTATACTCCAACAGGACGCTCTATTCAACGTCCTTATACTAATGGTAATAAAGATTATTATGATGAGTATTTTGATAGATTAGATAGTGGTGAACTTCTAGATCCTGAAAAAATAAAAGTAGACGATTCATTAAAGTTTACAACACCAGAAGGAAAAACAGTTTATGGCGGTGGTGGAATTATACCAGATGTTTTTGTGCCAATTGATAATAGCATGCAAAATGAAACTTTATCTTTTTTATTAAGACGTGGATTTTTTGGGAATTTTGTTTTTGAAGAATTAGAAAAAGACAGGCATCTATATGATAATACTTCACGACAAGATTTTATAGAAACCTATGAGGTTGGAGACGATTTGGTATTTGCATTTCAAGATTACTTAAACCTTAGAACAGACTCTAAAGTTACTTTTGTAGCCTATCATGATGAGGTAAAACAATATATAAAAGCTACGCTTGCCGATCAGCTTTTTGGTGCTGGGGCTTTTGAAGAGGTTTACAATCAACGCGATATTATGATTGATGAGGTTATTAAGTTGAGTGATGGAGACGAAATAGATTAAACTTCAACCTTATCATGTACTTTAGTATGTTTCCCGCCATTCCAAAGCGTTAAAATATCAGTAGCTACATGCGCACCACTCCCAGAAGCAATAGCAAATTGACTTCGCCACCCCGCTAAAGTGCCCGCAACATATAAGTTTTCTTCAATCAAATGGTCTGTGTTTTTTAACCAAATTCTATCTTTTGCAATAGCTGCCCTTGGATGAGGTTCAATGTATTGGTTTAAACCTTCAATAGTCATTAAGTTGGTGTATCCAACAGCAATTACTACAATTTTGGTATCGTAAATAGTTTTGTTTGTTTTAACCTTGAAGTAATTATCTTTTTTAGAAACCTCTAAAACCTTTTCATTGTCAATTTGATCAATATGTGGGTAAAGACTTGAAAGTTGTTCTTTCCCACTATTTAAAATTGAAGCACCAGTTGTACCTGGAGTTAAGCCTAAAACATTATTGAATAATGCTGTTTGTAAATGCGATGTTTTTTGATGTATTACAATACCAATATTTTTATGTGTCGCATATGCTTTCGGTTTAGCAGAGCCTAAAACCAATGCGCAAGACATACCCGCGGCACCTCCACCAATTATTAAAGCATCATACATACTATTTACGTTCTTTTACTTTTTGTTCTATTCTTTTAGAGGTTCTTAATATAGCCATCATTACAATAACACATAGTGAGGCAAGAATAGTTATTATAGCAATAATGCTGTCGCCTTTAAAAGGTGCATCAAAATTAACTTGAGTGAAGTTAAAAATCATTAAACCTAAAGCAAGGATACTTAGTATTATGGTGAAAATTTTCATTTATTTTAAATTTTATTAAAGTTTTATCTTCCCTTTTATTGGTCTTAATTTAGTAATTATTTACCAAAAGGCTATTATGGGTTTTAAACAATATCAAATAATGCTTTTATGTTATGAGCAAATAATTTTACAGCAATAGCTAATAAAACAACTCCAAAAACTTTTCTAATAATATTAATTCCGTTTGCACCTAAAAAACGTTCAATTTTTGCAGATGTTTTAAGCACAATATAAATTATAATAACATTTAATAGTACAGCAACAATAATGTTTTCTATATAATATTCAGCTCTTAGTGATAGTAAAGTTGTTAAGCTACCAGGTCCTGCAATAAGTGGGAATGCTAAAGGAAAAACAGCAGTTGTCATAGAAGCGTTTTCGTCTTGTTTATAAAGTGTAATACCTAAAATCATTTCTAGGGCAATAAAAAATAAGATAAATGCACCGGCTACAGCAAATGAATTTACATCAATACCAATAAGATTTAAAATACTTTTACCTAAAAACAGAAATACTATTAAAATAAATCCAGCAATTAACGATGCTTTTTCACTTTGTATATGTCCTGCTTTTTTTCTTAAATCAATAACTATGGGAATATTACCAATAATGTCTATCACAGCAAATAAAACCATAAAAACTGTAAATATTTCTTTAAAATTGAATTGCATTAATTTTTGTTTTAAATTTTAATATGTCAATTTCTAGACTCTTAATTAGAGTTTCTAAATTTTCGGCAAAAGTAGATTATTATTCTTAATTAAATAAACCCAAAGTTTAACTATTTTTGTGACCTACAAGATAAAAAAATTTATGTTTCAACTAGGTAAAACCATTGTTTCTGAGGGTATTATAAAAAAAGACTTTTTGTGTAACCTTTCGGCATGCAAAGGCGCTTGTTGTATAGATGGCGACGCTGGCGCACCTCTTGAAGCAGATGAGTCTGAAATATTAAAAAATATTTATCCTAAAGTAAAACCATTTTTACGACAAGAAGGTATAGATGCAATTGAGTCTCAAGGAACATTTATTACAACAGAAGAAGGAGAGCTAGAAACTCCACTTATTAATGGAGCAGATTGTGCTTATGTTATATTTGATGATAAAAATGTTGCTCTCTGTGCAATTGAAGAGGCTTATAATCAAGGCGAGATTTCTTGGAAAAAACCTGTTTCATGTCATTTATATCCAATACGTGTACAAGATTATACAGAGTTTTCTGCAGTAAATTATCATAAATGGCAAATTTGTGACGATGCTTGTACATTAGGCAAAGAATTACAAGTGCCTATCTATAAATTTGTAAGAGAAGCTCTAGTAAGAAAATTTGGTAAAGATTGGTATGCCGAATTAGAAAAGGTTGCTAAAACTTTTTAACACACAAAAAAAATAACAAAAAAACTTGTAAAAAGCTATGTAAATAAAGGGTTTGTACCCTATATAACTTGATTTTTTTTTGTAAACAATTCTAAATTCTAAATTATATAAAAACCTAAAAAACAGTTGATTAGCTGTTTTTTTCTGTAAACTTCTAAGTTGTTAGCTGTTTTTTTGTTTGTTAAAAACTTGTTGAAAAGGTTTCTGTGCTTCACTTAAAATGTATCAATCATTTTGCAATCTTTGTTATCCTGAAAACAAAGTAAGTTTTTATCCAATTTATTCAGAAAAAGCAAGAAGCTAACATTTTGCTGCTGAAAAAATTAAGAAAACTATTAATGTTCTATTGACTATTTAATCCTTTAAATTAAAATTTTTTATGGAGATTACTCAAATTATTAAGAGAGATTATGAAACAAGCCCGTTTGTTTTAAATAAAATTTCTAATGCCATAGAGAAAGCAATGCTTTCTGTTGGAAATGGTACTAAAGAAGATGCAAATACAATCTCTGTAAATGTTTTAAAAGAATTATTAGAAAGAAAAGCAAAAGACTATAACTATTTACCTACCGTTGAAGAAGTTCAAGATTTAGTAGAAGAAAAATTAATGTTAAGCTCTTTTCCTCGAGTTGCTAAAGCGTATATTTTATACAGAGACGAACAAGCTAGAAGTAGAAAAACAAATATTTTTGAAAAACGTATTAATTTAAAACCATATGAATATCCAGCACTTTATGAATATGTTGATGCTATAAGACACTCTTATTGGATTCATTCAGAATTTAATTTTACAAGTGATATTCAGGATTTTAAAACAAGACTAACGGTTGTAGAGCAAAACGCTATTAAAAATACCATGCTTGCAATTTCTCAAATTGAAGTTGCAGTTAAATCATTTTGGGGAGAGATTTATAACAAAATGCCAAAACCAGAAATAGGATCGGTAGGAGCTACGTTTGCAGAAAGTGAAGTACGTCACCACGATGCTTATTCGCATTTATTAGAAATTTTAGGTCTTAATAATGAATTTAAGAATTTAAAGAAAAAGCCAGTAATAATGAGAAGAGTTCATTATTTAGAAACGGCTTTAAAGAATGCAAAAAGCGAGGATAATAAAGAGTATGCTGAATCTATTTTATTGTTTTCTCTTTTTATAGAGCATGTGTCTTTATTCTCCCAGTTTTTAATAATCATGGCTTTTAATAAGCATAAAAACATGCTTAAAGGTGTTTCTAATGTTGTGGAAGCAACTTCAAAAGAAGAGCAAATTCATGGTGATTTTGGAATTGATATTATTAGAATAATAAAAGCTGAAAACCCAACTTGGTTTGGTGAAGAGCATAGTGCCATAGTAAGAGAATTATGTGAAGAAGCGTTTATTTCTGAAAGTAAACTTGTTGATTGGATTTTTGAAGCTGGCGAATTAGAATTTTTACCAAAGAATGTTATTAATGAGTTTATAAAAAACAGATTTAATAATTCATTAGAAAGTATTGGCATTGAAAAAGTATTCGATGTAAACGAAGCATTATTAGAGCAAACCGAATGGTTTGACGACGAAATAATAGGAACAAAACATGGAGATTTCTTCGTGAAGCGTTCTGTAAATTACAGTAAAAGAACAAAAAGTATAACTAGCGACGACCTATTTTAAACCATGAGCGAAAACACAAATTTAAAAACTGATCAAAAAGTAAATTTAGAAACAACACAAACTTCTAACCACAACGAATTATTAAAAGCTAGAAAAGAGGCTATTAAAGAAGCAAAGACAACTGCACAACCAGAAATTAAATGGTTAACAGAACACAGTCGCCAGTTTTTGTCTTCTGGGTATCTTACAGAAGGTACTAATCCTGAGCAAAGAATTAGAGAAATTGCAGAAAATGCAGAGTCTATTTTAAAAATTGATGGATTTGCAGATAAGTTTTATGGATATATGGCAGAAGGCTATTATTCTTTAGCATCTCCAGTATGGTCTAATTTTGGTAAAAAACGTGGCTTGCCAATTAGTTGTTTTGGTTCGCATATTTCTGATGATATGGGAGATATCCTTTATACACAATCAGAAGTAGGTATGATGTCTAAATTAGGAGGTGGTACTTCTGGTTACTTTGGTAAATTAAGACACAGAGGTGCTCCTGTAAAAAATAACGGAGAATCTTCTGGAGCTGTACATATTATGCAGCTTTTTGAAAAAATGGTTGATGTTGTAAGTCAAGGTTCTGTAAGAAGAGGTCGTTTTTCTCCATATTTACCAATAGAGCATAAAGATATTCATGAATTTTTAGAAATAGGTACCGAAGGAAATCCAATACAAGAATTAACACACGGTGTTACCGTTGGTAATCAATGGATGGAAGAAATGATTGCTGGTGATACCGATAAAAGAGCAATTTGGGCAAAAGTTTTACAACGTAGAGGAGAAATAGGCTATCCATATATATTCTTTAGAGACAACGCTAATAATAATGCGCCAGATGTATATAAAGATAAGAATCATGAAATTTACGCAAGTAATTTATGTTCTGAAATCATGTTACCTACAAACGAAAAATGGTCTTTTGTATGCGTTCTTTCTTCAATAAACTTATTACATTATGATAAATGGAAAGATACCGATGCAGTTGAAACCATGGTGTATTTTTTAGATGCTGTTCTAGAAGAGTTTATTACTAAACTTGAGGTGTACAGAGATTCTATGGATCGTGACGATAAACAAACATTCTTGTTTATGGAAAAGGCCTATAATTTTGCCAAAGAAAATAGAGCATTAGGAATGGGAGCTTTAGGATGGCACTCATTATTACAATCTAAAATGCTAAGTTTTGATAGTCAAGAAGCCTTTAATTTAAATAGTAAAATATTTAAAACTATTGAAGAAAAATCACAAAAAGCATCAAAAGAATTAGCCGTTTTGTTTGGAGAGCCAGAAGTATTAAAAGGCTATGGAAGACGTAACACAACATTAAATGCAGTAGCACCAACAACATCTTCGGCTTTTATTTTAGGACAAGTATCTCAAGGTATCGAGCCAATTTGGTCTAATAGTTATGTGAAGGATATTGCGAAAATAAAAACAACGATTAAAAATCCATATTTATTAGAGCTTCTAGAAGAAAAAGGATTAAATACACCAGAAATTTGGAGAAGTATTCGTGATTATGACGGATCTGTTCAACATTTAGAAGGTCTTACAGATCATGAAAAAGATGTGTTTAAAACCTATTCTGAAATCGACCAAATGACCATTATTTATCAAGCGGCAAACAGACAAAACCATATAGATCAAGCACAATCTTTAAACATAATGGTGCATCCAGATATGCCAGTTAAAGATATTAATAAGATTTATGTTACTGCATGGAAATTAGGTGTTAAATCGTTGTATTACCAACACAGTATGAATGCAGCTCAGAAATTTAAGCAAAAAAAGGAATGTACTAGTTGTGAAGGGTAATAGAATTTAATGTGCTAATCATAACATATTTATTGGGTGTGTTCCCTCGAAAGAGGGAACCCCAAATTTTTAAAAAGCACCTCAATAGAGGTGCTTTTTTTGTATTAAAAATTCTATATTTAAAGTTTAAATCTAGAATTAATGACAGATAATAATTTTTATATTACTGAAGATCTATTAGCAAGTAAGAATATGCGTTTTGTAAATCATTTAATTGATTTAATACCTCAATATGCGGTAATGTATGCAATTTCATATTCGTTTCTTTATTTAGGAGAATTTACGGGTGATTATTCACTAAATAATTATTGGGCAGAGATGTCTAAAATCGAAGATTTGTTTTACTCATATACTTTAATGTTTATATATTTCTTTATGATGGAAAGTTTAACAAATAGGACTTTAGGGAAGTATGTTACAAAGACTATGGTAGTTATGGCAAATGGTGAAAAGCCAACCAACCAAGATATAGCTAAAAGAAGCCTTTGTAGAATGATTCCATTTGATGCATTATCTTTTTTAGGGACTTTAGGCAAGGGTTGGCACGATTCAATATCTAATACACAAGTTGTTGATGTAGCTAAATTTGAAGCAAGAAAACAATCGCAAAACGAATTAGAACAAATAGGAGTAAATCAAGAAGTGATATAGTATATTTTAGCTAATATAAACACAAAAAACATCCTATAAGGATGCTTTTTGTGTTTATATTAAATTATAGTTACTTAATCTAATATATTAGTTTCAGCAACAGTATTATCATTTTCAGACATTAAAGCAAAAAACTTATCAATATTCGGAAGAATTATAATTCTAGTACGTCTGTTTTTAGATCTATTTTCTCTAGTATTATTTTCTGCAATAGGTTGGTAACTACTTCTACCAGCTGCAATTAATTTCTCAGGTGCAACATTATATTTGTTTTGTAATTTTCTAACTACTGATGTAGACCTTAAAACACTTAAATCCCAATTGTCTGCAATATTAGCTGTATTAATGGTTCTTGAATCGGTATGACCTTCAACCATAACATCTAAACTAGGTTCAGAATTTATAACGTCAGCTAGTTTTTTCAAAACAGTATCAGCTTTAGAGCTTAACCTATAGCTACCAGAATTAAATAGCATGTTATCTGCAATAGAAATCATAACTACAGTTTCGTTAATATTTACAGCAAAATCATTGTCTTCATTCATGTTGCTTTCATTAATCGTTTTTTCAAGATTGTAGGCAACAGCTAAGTTCATTGAATCTTTAAGTGTTTTAGCTTGACTTAATTTGTTTGCATCAACATTTTTAAGTGTTTCAAGCATTTTTGCTTTAGCATTATTTGAGATTATTCCACCACTTTTTAATACTTCAAATTTAGAATTGTTCTCTTCAGTTAATGTTCCAACATCCTTTTTTAAAGACATTATTTTAGTGTTGTAATTGTCAACTCTAGTTTGAATTTTCGCAAATTTAGATTCTAAATCCTCTTTTGCGACTTGGGTTTTTTGTAATTCACTTTTAATTTGACCATTTTCATGTTCTAATGCCAAGTATTTCTTTTTTGAAACACAAGAAAAAGTGAGGGCAACTAATAATAAAATTGAAATTTTCTTCATAATAAAAAGCTTTTGGTTTATAACATTTACGATTAAAAGTCAATTTAAGACGTTAAGATGTCGTTTATTTTATTTTTAGAAATAAGGGTATAAATGCTAAGGTGCTTATTGTTAAGTGTATATAATAAAAAAGCACACTAAAAAAGTGTGCTTTTAATTACGTATTTTAAATATTAGCTTATTTATACTGGCATAAATAAGCTGTTTGTTGAGCAACTTTTACTTGAAATTTCTTATTAGCATTAATTTCATAAGCTTCTCCAGATTTAAAAACTTTCCAATTCGATGTTCCGGGTAGTTTTACTGTCATTTCTCCCTCTATAACTATCATTGTTTCATGTGTTGTAGTTCCAAATTCGTATTCACCTGCTTCCATTACACCAACTGTAGATTTTCCTGTTGCAGTTGTATAGCCTAAAGATTTTACATTACCCTCAAAATATTCGTTTGTTGAAATCATTTGCACTTTTATTTAAATGGTTATTAATAATTCATCTTATAATTGAATTATAAAGATTGCAAATGTAAACTTTTTTAGTAGTCGTAAAGTGCGTATTTATGGGTAAATAGTTAATCTTATAAGGCTTTGGTAGAATTAGTTTTCTAGTATGGCTACTTTATATTATATTAATGCCTCTTTTAAATATTAATAAAATATGAATGATTAAAAAGTCTTTTTTCTTTGTATTATTATTTGTCTTAGGTGTTTTACTTTACTTTAATCCGAATTTTAAAACAATATCGGCGGGTATAGCTATTTTACTTTTTGGAATGATTATGCTAGAAGAAGGCTTTAAGGTTTTTACTAAAGGACCATTACAGAATTTTTTAAAACAAGCAACTAATAAACTTTATAAAAGTATTACTGCGGGCGCCTTTGTTACAGCATTATTACAGTCTAGTTCTTTGGTTTCGGTTATTACCATTTCTTTTATAAGTGCAGGTTTAATTTCTTTAGGAGGTGGATTAGGATTGGTTTTTGGAGCCAATATTGGTACAACAGCAACAGCCTGGTTAGTGGCTGGTTTTGGACTTAAAATAAAGATTTCTGCCTTAGCAATGCCTATGCTTGTTTTTGGAGTTGTTTTTTCTTTTCAAAAAAGAGAGTCTCTTAAAGGTATAGGGAATGTTTTGGCAGGTTTAGGTTTTTTCTTTCTTGGTATTCATTACATGAAAGAAGGATTTGATGTGTTTAAAGAATATTTTGATTTGTCAGATTATGCTGTTTCTGGCTTTTTAGGTGTTGTTATTTATACAGGACTTGGTATTATTATAACAACAATTTTGCAATCTAGTAGTGCAACTTTAGCTTTAATTTTAACAGCTTTGGCTGCTGGACAAATTGAATATGAAAATGCTTTAGCTCTAGCTATTGGAGCTAATGTTGGTACAACAATAACAGCTGCTTTAAGTGCAATAGGCTCAAATAGTGCAGGAAAAAGGTTAGCTGCAGCTCATTTTATTTTTAATATAGTAACAGGTATTGTAGCTATGGCCTTTATATTTCCATTGGCTAGATTAGTAAACAATCTTTCCGGTTTATTTCATATTTCTTCAACTAATTATACTTTAAAATTGGCTATGTTTCATACCATATTTAATGTTATTGGTGTTGTATTAATGATTCCATTTATTAAAAGCTTAGAACGTTTTTTAATGCGATTCTTTAAGGAGAAAGTAAATAAAGATGTAGACGAGCCAAAATACCTTAACCCAGCAGTATTAAAGTTTCCAGGTTCGGCTATTAAAGCTTTGGTCGAAGAATCTAAATATTTATATAAGAATAGTGTTTTTGAAATAGTGTCTCATGCTTTAAATATTCATAGAGAAGATATTAAATCTGAAGAAAAATTAAAACTAATCATAAAGAAGTCCCATACAAGTTTTAATACAGATATTGAAGAGTTGTATTATACAAAAGTAAAAACTATTTACGGAGAAATTATTAAATATGCAACAACAGCCCAAAGCACTTTAAACTTAAATAATAAGCAAATAAAGGCAATTACTGATATTAAAATTGCTAATAGAAAAATGGTAGAAATAATTAAAGAAGCCAGAGAGTTAAACAAAAATATAAACTTAGTTTTCAAAATGGATAATGCACATTTGCAAAACGAATATGATAACTACAGAAAAAAATTAACTAAAGTATTAAGGGTTATTTACTTGTTTAGAACAGAAGAAGATGCCAATAAATATGCTGTAAAATTAAAGCAGTTAAAAAACGAAGCTAAGGCTAATATTAGGTTAAGTAATAAGTCTATAGACAAGTTAATAAGAAAAAATTTAATCAATGCAGAGATGGCATCATCATTATTTAATGATTATGCCAATGTAAATGATATGATTAAAAAATTAATTGAGGTAGCAGAATTACTTTATGGTAAAAAAGATCTTTTATTTGAGGATAGCGAATAAAAAAACACCTTTTTAAGGTGTTTTTTTATTTACTTAATTATGATAATTTATTCTTCATCAGGGTTAGAAATAGTAGCAGGTTTTACTGATGCATCATGGGCATTATAATATTCATCTAAAAGTGCCATGGTAGCTTTAAGTAAATCTTTAGTTTCTAGTAATAAACCAAAATATAATGTTGTGTTTTTAGGACTAGATTCCTCAGTACGAGTTCGTTCTACTTGTTTTTGAATTTTTTCAGATAATATATTAAAAGCATCATCTTTTTTATTTAATATATTTCCTATTTGTTCAAAAGAACGAGAATCAAAAGCTAATTTAGTATCATTAAATAATTTTTCTAATGTACCATCAACTTCTTTTAATTCTTTAATTTGATTGAACTTAAGTTTTTTATGATTATTGTTTACGTGTTTATAACTTACTTTAGTAATATACTCTAAAGATTGTGTCATGTCTTGTAAGTAACCTAAAACATTAATATAGAAATTACTTGCGCCAATACTTGAATCATCTAGATTTTTAATGAAGTAGAAAATATTGTTACGCAAATCTTCAACTTCTACTGATAATTTATCAACTTGCTTTTTATTCTTTTTTAGCGATAATAAATCTTGTTTAGCAAGACCATTAATTGCATTTGAATAAATTTTATTACCACGTTTAACAACGTTTGCAATATTTTCAGCACTTTCGTGTATTACACCTTGTACAGAACTACTCTCAGCTTTTATTAAACTATCTTCTGCTCTAACTTCTTTAGATTTTCTGTTATGTACAATAGAGCTTCTAATTATTAGTCCAAAAGCTATTACTAATAGAATTGGAAACATTACTGTAATATTCAAATTCAATAAATAAGCAACAAATGCCGCAGCTGTAAAAGCACTAAAAGCTGTAAAAAACCAGCCTCCAATTACATTTAATACACCAGCTACTCTATATACAGCACTTTCTGCTCCCCAAGCTCTATCAGCAAGCGAAGAACCCATAGCAACCATAAAGGTAACGTAAGTTGTAGAAAGTGGTAATTTATATGAGGTGGCAATAGATATTAAAACAGCAGCAACCATTAAGTTTACAGCTGCTCGAACTAAATCGAATGCAGGCAACTCTAATATTTTGTTTTTTGGTATAGCTATAACTGGTACTTCAAATTGTTTTTCAATTTTAGCTTGCCATGATTCTGGTAACATATATGATGTCATTTGAGACATTGCCATAGCAAATCTCACAAAACCACGTGATAAAAAGTTAGGTTGAAAACGTTCTTTTGTTTCTCCTTGACTAGATAAATCTAATGATGTTTTTACTACATTTTTTGCTTTAGTTGAAAACCATAGTGTTAATACCATTACCATTCCAGCACCAAATAATAACCAGTTGTTTGTTGGTACTTTTTGGGCTAGAACTTCCATTGAGAATTCTGTAGCTAAAAGACCAGAAGCAGACCATTCTTGAAATGCGTTATATGCAGCTACAGGAACCCCTATAAAGTTTACTAAATCGTTACCAGCAAAAGCTAATGCTAAGGCAAACGTTCCTACAATAATAATAAGCTTATAGATATTTGTTTTTGCAAAAGCAATTAAGCAATAAGAAAATAATGACCAAAAAACAGAACTAACTACGACTATAGATAATACTTGATTCTCTAAAAAATCTTTCATAGTTCCGCCTCCAAGAATATCATAAGATTCTTTAGCATACGATGTCCCTTTTAAACCTTTCATGAAAATGAAATAAGTTATGGCTGTTAAGGCAAAACCACCAAATAGAGCACCTACCCAAGCGGCTTTCTTTTGAAAATTATAAGATAATAATACTCTGGAAACCCATTGTACCAATGCGCCTATAGAGAATGCGACGACTACAGACAGGAGTATTCCAAAAATAATTTGTGATGCTTTTGATGTGTTAATGTAATTAATAACTTCACTAAAATCACCACCATCATGACCTATTTTAATTAATGCCATTGCGACTGCTGCACCAAGTAATTCAAATACAATTGAAACAGTAGTTGATGTTGGCATACCAACAGAATTAAAGAAATCGAGTAATAAAATGTCGGTTATCATAACCGCCATAAAAATAATCATGATTTCATTAAACATAAATTCGCTAGGATTGAAAATTCCTTTTCTAGCGACTTCCATCATACCGCTTGAAAATACAGCACCGACTGCCACACCTAAACTGGCAACAATCATAATGGTTTTAAAAGAAATAGCTTTAGATCCGATGGCTGAATTTAAAAAGTTAACAGCATCGTTACTTACTCCAACAACCAAATCAGCAATTGCTAATATGGCTAAGGCGATAATCATATATAAATAAATATTATCCATAGGGTTTTGTTGTAAAATGGTTGCAAATATCATGACTATTAATGATTAGTTTGTTATGTAATTGTTATTATTTTAAAAGTGAATATCGAATTGTAAGCGATACATTAATTGATTACTACCACCAGAAACTTCTAAATGGCTAATATCTGTTTGAACTTTTAAGCTATGACCAGCAATATATTTAGAAAGACCAAGTGTATATTGCGTCTCTGGATTTTTACCTGTTATGTTTTTATCTAATTCAATATTTGTATAACGTCCTGAAATTTCCCAGTCATTTTTAAGAAGAAAACCAGATTGTAAATTTAAACCATGACCAACCTGTACCTCGTCACCAGTAAGTGTGCCATCTGAGTTTTTAGCATAAGGATCTTTAGCATCTCTATTAGAATATTCTGCCATAAAGGAGAACCCGTTGTATTTAAACATAGCATCTATAAAGAGTGTGTTAATGTTGGTTTTGAAAAAACTGCCTTTCGCACCATCCGCCTCAGTATTATCAATATACATATAACTACCTTGGTTACTTCTATTTTTAACAGCATTATTGTTATGATCATAACTAACAGCTAATGATAGTTTTGGTGTTTTTTCTCTTTTTAAATCTGAACCTTTATAATCGCCTTTGCTTATAAACGTTCCAAAAGGGAAAAGTTCAACTCTACCAGTATATTGGTAGCCTCCAATGTTTCCTGTGGTTATATTTCTTCCTTCACCTTGAGCTAAAGAAAATATTTCTTTTACAACAAATTTATCTGTTAGGTTGAAATGGTGTCTTAATTGAAATCCGAAATCACGATCAATTGTAAATCTGCTATTTAATAATGAGCGATCTACTTGTTGAAGGTTTGCAGAAGAAATAACACGTTCTCTATTTCCTGGTAATTTAGTTTGTCCAAACCATAACACGAAATTTTGATGAAAATTCCACATTAAAACGGCATCTAATATGTAACGAGGTGAGTTACTAGTGAAAGATGATGCCCCAGATTGGTCTCTATTAGATAAACCTAATTCTATTTTGTACTTTAATTTTGGGCTATATGCAAAACCATCAAATTTTAAACGAGATCTACGAATTAAAAAACTGGTTTCTCCGCTCTCCCCTTCATTCCAAGTTGAAGTTCCTAGTAGTTGTGCTCTTAAACCAACTTTCATGGTCCAAGAACTGTCTTTCCCTACAATTTTAAATAAACCTTTTCCGAATTTACCAGATTTAGTTTCTTGAGCGTTTAATGATGTAATTACAAACAGAAGTATTACCCCAATAAGGGTTTTTTTAAAATTCATTTATTTATTAGTTTTTGTCGCTGCAAATAACTAAAATAAATGTTAATTCAATGTTTCCAAATAGTTAACTTACTTACATAAAAAAGACTGCCTTGGCCAAAGGCAGTCTCATTAGAAATCATGATAATGTAGTCGACAAAAACTAATAGTTATATGAAATACTAATTGTATTGTCTTAAGACTAAACAAATATCGAAGTTTAAGGTGATTTTAACTTAACCTCAATATTAAGTAATTATTAAACTTTCCAATGTTAAATCTTTGTATACAAATATTTTTAAAACACTAAAAATCAGTTAATTACATATTCAATGTTAACTCTATGTTAATTAAATGTTGTTTAAAAGTTATCAAATTTGTATATTTGACATATAATGTTTAAACCCCCATAATTATGAAGAAATCAATCTTATTACTTTTCACTTTTTTAATTACTGTGGTATCTTTTGCACAACAAAAGAAAGATTTAAAACTTAACAAAGAAACGAACTTAATTGATGTCGTTTATTATCATGATAATGGTGCTGTAAGTCAAACAGGATCATTTACTGCTGATGGTAAATTACATGGTAAGTGGATAAGTTTTAACACAGCAGGTGAGAAAATTGTTTCTGCAAATTATGATAATGGAAAAAAAGTCGGCAAATGGATTCATTGGATTGAAGGCAAAAAAAAGGTAGTTAATTATGAAAATAATATAGCATCCTTATAAAAAGCTAATTTAATGTAACTAATAAAAAAAGCCTTAACACATGTTTAAGGCTTTTTTTATGACTAATTCTAAATAGCTTTTTAGAATTTATAAGAGTAACCTATAGAAAACTCTGTGCCTGGTTCTCTTAATGAAAATATTTGGTCTTGAGCTTTAAATGATTGGTAAACACTTTCTCTTTCAGCGCCTAATATGTTAGATATTTTTATATCTATTGAAGATTTTTTGTTTTCTCCAAACGCTTTATTTAACGTAAAGTTTAAACTTTCAAAAGGTTTTGTAAATACATCTGGAACACCACCTAAACCTACAACTTCTAAAGTTTTACCTTGCATATTAAAGAATAAACCAGTTTGTAAACCTATTTCTTTATTTGCGTAATTTAAGCTAGTGTTTATTAAGAAAGGCGATTGCCCTTGTAGGTTACGTTTCCTATCAATAGTTTCGCCATCTCTAGCATTTGCCTCTCTTGAGAAAAATTCTTCATCAGACATTGTTAATTCAGACTCTGTAACAGATACATTTAAAGTAAACTTTAAGTTGTTTAAATTTTCTGAGATAAAACCTAAATGTTTTCTAAATTCAAATTCTGCTCCATATACTTTTGCACTACCTAAATTACCAATGGTAAGTTGAGTAGGTGCCGAGGCAAAGAATGATTTTTCAAGTGGATCTGTAAAGTCTTTGAAAAAACCACTTATGGCAAACATTTGACCTTCATCACCAAAGTTTTCATATCTTAAATCGAAGTTATTTACATAGGTTGGCTTTAAGTTAATGTTACCTATAAATAACCTGTCTGTAATAGGGTCGAAAATTTGAGATAAAGATGCCTCTTTAAAAGAAGGTCTTGCAGTAGTTTTATAGTATGATGATCTTATATTAGAATCATCACTTACAGCGTAAATTACATTTGCTGAAGGAAACAAATCGTATTCATCTAACACCTTAAACCTATCATATAAATCTGCACCATCTTGCCCTGTGTAATACGAAGTGAAAGATTCAGCTCTTAAACCTAAAATAGTTTTAAGTTTTTCGCTAATATTAAACTCATTTGAGATATAAGTAGAAGCAATGTGTTGCTCACCTTCGTATGCATCGTTAGGGTTAAATATATCAACAGAAATAAGATAGGTGCCACTTCTGTTATCTCTACTCCAAATATTTTCTGGTAATAATAGATTATCTGGGTTACCATTGGCAACTGGCGTTCCGTTATTATCAAAAGTCCAATCATCAACACTAAAATCTCTAAACTTATAAGTGTATCCACCACCAAATTTTACTTTAGCAGGTTTTCCAAATAGTTCGTATTTTTTATTAAAATCAAATTTAGTTGCCCAGTTTTCTTCTTGTAAAAAACGCCAAATTCTAATAGGGAATGTTGCAGCAGATGCGCTTATAAAAAATTCTCCTGTTTGAGATTCTTGTAAAGGTGTAACTCTGTGGTCTTTATCATGTACTTTAGAGAATGTTGGGGCTAACTTCCAGTTAAAATTCCAATCGTTTTTAGCACCAAAAGAATGTATACCGTTAATAAGTAAATTAGTAACAGAACGCTCTGTATAAGCAAGAGCATCTTTTGTTAATGGCTCAAAACCAGAACCAGAACCAGAACCACCCTGTGCTATATTTTGATTAAAAATACCTCCTGATGATTCACCATTTTGAATGTGAAGTAAATTTACTTTATACTTTGAGTTTTGAGTTTTAAAGGTAAGACCTAATAAACCATTTAAAAGTATATTGTTTGTGCCTTCTCTACCAGTTGAAAATCTATCGGCAACAAGTTCGTTATTAGAAGTATTATTAGCATCAATAGAATACGCACCATCAATACGGTTTTCATAAAATGTTGTACTGTTTTTGTATGATAATGAAGCTAAATATCCAAATTTATTGTTATCGCCTACAGTAAATTGGTCGCCTATAGTAAGTCCTAAATCGAAATTAGGATTACTTGTGCTTTCCTTGGCTCTTAATTCTTTATTATAACGACCAGTTAATGTTGTTAGTAAACCTCTATTTTCAAAAGTACCAGGAATAGGTTGGTATCTATTAATTGGTACATCTCTTGTACCGTTATCATATCCAAAAAAGTCAGTATCACTTGCTGTTCCATTTAAATAATTGTCTTTACCATGCATACTTGGATTGTAACCTGCACCAAGAGAGATAGACGCTTCAAATTTAGTTGGAAAATCTTTTGTAACAATATCAACTACACCACCTGTAAAATCGGCTGGGTATTCTGCTGCAGCAGATTTAACTACAATAATATTATCTAATATATTTGTTGGAAAAATGTCCATCTGAATAGTATTTCTATCAGGATCTAAACCAGGAATATCAACACCATTTAAAGTAGATTTAGTATATCGATCTCCAAGACCTCTTACATACACATATTTTCCTCCTTCAACAGATACACCAGGAACACTTTTTACTGCGCTTGCAAGATTTCCTGCGCCACTAGATTTAATACTTTGGGCAGATAAACCATCTAGAAGTGTTACAGATTTTTTTTGAATACTTAGTACGGCTTCTTCTGTATTTCGCTTAATACTTGTTGTAATAACAACTTCATCTAACGAGTTTGATGCTAAAACAACATCTAAATCAACTACTTGCCCCGATTTAATTATTATATCACTTATTTCTTTAGATTCGTAACCAACAAAAGAAAAGATAATGGTGTAAGTTCCTTCATCTAGTGATAACTGGTATTTTCCATCAAAATCAGAAGTTGTTCCTATGGTAGTTCCTTTTACTAAAACATTAGCAAATGCCATTGGTTCATTATTGTATTCACCATCAAGTATGTTCCCAGCAAGTGTTCCTTGTGCTGATAGGTTTAAAATTGAACCAAATATTAGGGTAAGAACTATATAAATATTTTTCATATATATAATTTGTAAACTACTGCTTACATACAAGTATGCAAGCAGTAGTTTTATAAGTACTTTGTTGTTTTTTTATGATTCATTAGAATCCTAATCCACCAGCTGTGTTTGCGTATGTCCAACTAAGGTTTGCAGTATTTGCACCAACAGTTGCAGCTCCTTTAGTAACAGCAGTTGCTTCAGAACCAAAACCTGTAACAGTAACAGATTCTGCTTTATTTACAAAAATATCTTCTACTGCAGTAACACCAGTTGGTAATACTATTTGCCAATTAGAAAAAGTTAATAAACCATTATTATAGTTAGTAGCAACACCATCATTATCTAACTCAACATCAGATTCTGCTTTAAAATTGTAAGCGTATATATTATTAGTTGCTCCCATAGCACCACTTCTGTAATCTGCGTATTCACCGTTAGATGTAACGCTATTTCCAATAATAGTAGCATTTTGTAACATGAAAGAACCAGTAGAAGTTCCTTCTGGGCCGTCAATTTCAAATGCATGATCAGAAGCTTCACCTAAAACTACAACGGCATTATCAATGGTTCCAGAGTAAGCTTGGTCAATATCTAAAGCATCATCACCTTGTGCCCAAACCAGTAAGTTAGAAGCGTTAACAGTACCTCCAAAAAACTCAATACCATCATCAACGTTTGCAATAACTTCAATGTTATCTATAATAGTTTTGTTACCAACACCACCAAGAGTTAAACCGTTAATTTCATTTCCTTCTCCAATTAATGCACCACCATGGCGGATAGAAATATATTTAAGGATTCCAGAATCATCATCTGCAACAGTTCCGCCATATAAGCCAAAAGTATCATCAGCTGGTATTCCTTCTATTTGAACTTCAACTAAATCTCCTTTAAAAGATCCAGGTGCATTACCTAATATTATTAAACCTCCCCATAACCCTCTGTTAGTTTCATCTAAATTGGTTCCTGCAGTTTGTCCAGGAGTAATATTATCACTAGAAGATGTAAATATAATAGGACTGTTAGCTGTACCAACAGCATTAATTTTACCGCCTCTTGCAACTATAAGAGCAGAAGCTAAAGATCCAGTTCCCGGTTTACCTTTAATAATAGTACCAGCCTCAATAGTTAATGTAACACCAGATTCAACTACAACTTTTTGGTTTAATTCGTATACTTTATCGTTTGTCCAATTTGTATCTGCAGCAATTGCCCCAGTTACAGCAACTGTTTCATAATCACCATCAGTTCCGTCTCCATTTTGTATTATAGTTATTTCTTCTATAATAATAGGTGTGTCATCATCTTTAAAACATCCTGTAAATACTAAAGAAGAGGCTATTAATAAAGTTAAAAATAATTTTCTCATGAGTTTAATTTTAAAATATTATTGGTTATAATTTTTTGATTTAATTCTTTCGGCAAAGAAACTACTGTTATGTGTTTTTAGTGTTACCTTAGGATTAAAGAACCGTAATAAAAGCGTTAGGATATTGTTAACTAAAACAGAAAATTTTTAAATGTTCATTACATTTAGTTAACATTAAAATTTAAAACTAGTTCACTACAAAATGCTATATATACTGAGTTAAACTTTTTGTATTTACTTATTTTAAAGCATAAAAAAAGCAGCTTACAAAATATATGTAAGCTGCTTTTTAAATAAGTATATGTTACTAACTAATTAATTATTAATTGTAGATGATGAATTATTATCTGCACTAGCTATTGTAGCAACTAAATCTTCTAAAGATATGGTGCTAGGTTCAAGCATTAATTTAATATTAGCAGTATTTGATACTAAAGTAATTTTATATTCTTTAGTTTCATAGCCAACAAAACTAGTTACCAAAGTGTATTCACCATGTTTTAAGTTCTCGAATTTAAAATAACCTTTTTCATCAGATAAAACTTTTACTCCAGTTTCTTTAATTAAAACTTCTGCAAAAATTAAAGGTTCGTTGTTAGATTCAAAATCTAATAAGTTACCACTTATAGTTCCGGTCTCTTGTGCAAAAGACAAGGTAGAAATAAAAAAGACGGCTAAGTATATAATGTGTTTCATTTATTATTCTTAATTACTTTACAAAAATACACTTAGACAACATAAAAGTGTGTTACCAAATTATTAAACAACCATGATTAAAAGGTTACCTTAATGTTAAGCGATTTAGCAAGACATTTTTTACTTAATTTATTATCTTGCCACAACTAAAATAAGATTATGAACTGGGAGCAACTACTATCCTTAAAGCGCTTTGGCGACACCCATAAACGTATACGTAAAGAACAAGACGAAACTCGTTTAGGTTTCGAGGTAGATTATGATCGTGTTATTTTCTCATCAGAGTTTAGGAGCCTTCAAGACAAAACCCAAGTTATCCCATTATCCGAAACAGATTTTGTACACACACGCTTAACCCACAGTTTAGAAGTTAGTGTTGTTGGGCGCTCATTAGGTAGGCGTGTTGGTCAAAAATTATTAGAAAAACATCCGCATTTAAAAAGTACATTAGGTTATCAAGCTAACGATTTTGGAGCCATAGTAGCTGCTTCTGCTTTGGCACACGATATTGGAAATCCACCATTTGGGCACTCAGGAGAAAAAGCTATAGGCGAGTTTTTTAAAACAGGAAATGGTAAACAATTTAAAACTCAATTAACAGAAAAAGAATATCAAGATTTATGTGATTTTGAAGGTAATGCCAATGGTTTTAAAATTTTAACCGAGAGTAGAGCAGGACGTGACGGCGGATTACGATTAAGTTACGCCACACTTGGTGCATTTATGAAATACCCAAAAGAGTCATTGCCAAAAAAACCAACAAATCATATAGCCGATAAAAAATACGGCTTTTTTCAATCAGAAAAAGATGCCTTTCAAGATGTGGCAAACGAGTTAGGATTAGCCAAAAGAAGCGATAAGCACATAAGTTACTCTAGGCACCCATTAGCATATTTGGTAGAAGCTGCCGATGATATTTGCTATACTATCATAGATTTTGAAGATGGTATAAACCTTGGGCTTATTCAAGAAGAATTCGCCTTAGAATATTTATCTAAAATTATTAGAGATAACATAAAACCAGAAAACTATTATGCACTCTCTACCAAACAAGATCGTGTAGGGTATTTACGTGCTTTAGCTATTGGCTCGTTAATTAACGAAGCTGTCGATATTTTTATGAAATATGAAGATGCCATATTAAACGGTAATTTCGATTGTGCGTTACTTGATAAAAGTAAATACGACGCACAAATAAAAGACATCATTAAAATAAGTATAGATAATATATATCAATCTGCAGAGGTAGTCGATAAAGAAATTGCAGGTTATGGTGTTATAAATACACTATTAAACACCTACACAAATGCCGTAAATAACAGCTTTAATAATACAGCTTCAAATTACGATGCCCTTATTTTAAAAGGGCTTCCAAAAACTATTAAAACAGATAATTCTAGTCTATATAGCCGTTTATCAAGCGTATGTTATTACGTGTCTTTACTTTCAGATAGTAAGGCGATATTAGATTATAAAAAGATAAAAGGCATTAGTTTTTAAAAAATAATTTGGGCGTTACCCAAGGGTCGGGCTTTCGGCAGTCGCTCCCTCCTTTGTCGGGGAGCTTCAACAAATGCCTCAATCCCTAACGCACTTATTAGCAAGCGTATTTTTTTACAATAAAGTATTTTTTTTATTTGAGAAAACTACTAAAAATAGCTATTAAACTCTTAACATCCAACCCTACCGATTCTTGAAGTTTATTCACACTACCATGTTCTATAAAACTATCAGGTATACCTATTGTTTTAATAGTGTTTTTATAATTATTTATAGTGGCAAACTCTAAAACAGCACTTCCAAAACCACCCATTAAGCTATTGTCTTCAATAGTAATAACAGTATTGTAAGTTTTAAAAATATTGTGAAGCAAGTTTTCATCCAACGGTTTTACAAAACGCATATCGTAATGCGAAACGCTTAAGTTTTCAATAGCTTCTGTAACATTTTTAGCAATAGCACCTATACTTAAAATAGCAAGTTTGTTACCTTTTTTTAAAGCCAGACCTCTGCCAATTTCAATTTTAGAGAACGGTTGTTTCCAATCTATAGTAACACCGCGTCCTCTTGGGTAGCGAATAGCCATAGGATATTCTAAACCTAATTGGGCAGTATACATAATGTTGCGTAACTCAATTTCGTTTCTTGGCGCAAATATAATTAGGTTGGGTATACAACGTAAATAACTTAAATCGAAAACACCATGGTGTGTCGCACCATCTTCACCTACCAAACCAGCTCGATCTAAACAAAAAATAACCGGTAGTTTTTGTATAGCAACATCATGAATAATCTGGTCGTAAGCCCGTTGTAAAAACGTAGAATAGATATTACAAAATGGTATTAAACCTTGTATAGCCATACCAGCAGCTAAGGTTACAGCGTGTTGTTCTGCAATACCAACATCAAAAGCGCGATCTGGAATTTCTTCCATCATGTATTTTAATGAGCTTCCTGTTGGCATGGCAGGAGTAATGCCTACAATATTTTTATTTTGTTTAGCTAATTCAACAATAGTATGTCCAAATACATCTTGATATTTTGGAGCTTGTATTGTTGAAGTTTTAATTTGTAAATCTCCAGTTTTAGCATCAAATCTCCCTGGTGCATGGTATTTTACTTGGTCAACTTCGGCTTGTTTTAACCCTTTACCTTTTGTAGTTATAACATGTAATAGTTTTGGGCCTTTTACTGTTTTTAAGCGCTCTAATTCTGAAATTAAAATACCTAAATCATGACCGTCTATAGGTCCGGAATAATCAAAATTTAAAGCTTCAAAAATATTATCTTGTTTTTGAGTGCCTTTTTTTACGTTGGTTAAATACTGTTTAAGCGCTCCTACACTTGGGTCTATACCAATAGCATTGTCGTTTAAAATAACTAGTAAATTAGCATCGGTAACACCTGCATGATTTAAACCTTCAAAAGCCATCCCGCTAGCAATTGAAGCATCTCCAATTACGGCAATATGTTGTTTGTTTTCTCCTTTTAATTGTGAGGCAATAGCCATGCCTAAGGCTGCAGATATTGATGTGGAAGAGTGCCCCACACCAAATGCATCGTATATACTTTCATTGCGTTTTGGGAATCCACTTATTCCTTCAAATTCTCGGTTGGTGTGAAAATTTTCTTGTCTACCTGTTAAAATTTTATGTCCGTATGCTTGATGTCCAACATCCCAAATAAGTTCGTCAATTGGTGTGTTAAAAACGTAATGTAAGGCTATTGTGAGTTCAACTACACCAAGACTAGCGCCTAAATGGCCTTCTTTGGTAGCAACAATATTAATAATAAATTCACGTAACTCTTGTGCAAGTTGCGGTAAGTCTTTTTGATTTAAAAGACGGAGTTCTTTAGGTGAACTAATTTGTTTTAATAGACTTTTTTGCACAAAGCAAAAGTACAAGAATGAATTTGTATTTTTGCTATTATGATAGAACCTTTTGATGATACCTATTTTATGAAGAAAGCGCTACAGGAGGCTGAAGTTGCTTTTGATCAAGGAGAAATTCCTGTTGGCGCTGTAATTACTATTGATAATAGAATTATTGCACGCGGACATAATTTAACAGAAACCTTAACCGATGTTACGGCACATGCTGAAATGCAAGCCATTACTGCGGCATCTAATTTTTTGGGTGGTAAGTATCTTCAAAAATGCACTTTGTATGTTACGCTCGAGCCTTGCCAAATGTGTGCGGGTGCGTTGTATTGGAGCCAAATATCTAAAATAGTTTATGGTGCCAGAGATGAAGCTCGTGGTTGTATTAATTTAAAAACCAAGTTGCATCCTAAAACGACTATCTCTGGTGGTGTTTTAGCTGATGAAGCTTCGGCTTTAATGAAACGTTTTTTTGTTGAAAAACGGAATTTAAATTAAAAGTGTAATTATTGCGTTAGGGATTGCAGAGGAAATCCTTTTTTAAGGCACGAAAAAAAGATTGTAACGAAAAGCCCGACCCTTGTGGTAACGCCTAAATATTAATATTTTTTACGCTTTTGGTTTTCGCGCATTTTATCTAAATTTTCTTTGGTAAGCATGTAATCTTTCATGTTTTTGTCTTTCCAATGGTGGTAAGTAAATAATGGAAAGACTATTAAAAATAACCCTGTTACCCCAAAACCAATAAGTTTTTGAGAATACTTAACTTCTAGAGTAAACCCTAAAATAATGCTTGTAAAGGCAGCAATTGCTAATATGTAAATAGCGTATTTCATGTGTTTTTACTACTGTGTAAAGTTTATTAATTGTTGTCTGTAAGCGGTTAATAATTTAGATCTGGAAATGTAGCCATAATATTTACCTCCTTTAATAACAGGTAAATTCCATGCGCCACTAGATTTAAATTTATCCATAATGTCGTTCATGTTATCTTCATCGTAATTTATAATTCCGGCATCTGCGTGCATAAGGCTAGACGCGTTTACTTTGTTGTAAAGGTCTGTATCAAACATCATATGTCTAATATCATCTAAACGTATTACGCCTAAAAATTCATCTTTATTATTTACTACAGGAAAATGGTTTCTTGAAGATTTTGCTACGGCATTTTTTAGAATATCTCCAAGTTTCATTTCGGGTTTTAAAATAATAAAATTAGTTTCTATTACCTTATCAATATCTAAAACCATTAAAACGTTTTTGTCTTTATCATGCGTCATGAGTTCCCCACGTTGTGCAAGTTTTAAGGTGTAAATAGAATGCGAAACATAATATTTAGTGATGGCAAATGATATGGCTGATACAATCATAAGTGGTACAAATAATTCGTAGCCACTTGTAATTTCGGCAATTAAGAATATTGCAGTTAGGGGCGCATGTAAAACTCCTGCCATTAAACCCGTCATGCCAATTAAGGTAAAGTTAGATTCTGATACATGAAAATCTAATCCAATATTATTTATAATTTTTGCAAATGCATTTCCTAAAACATTTCCCATAACTAAGGTTGGGATAAAAACACCACCAACACCACCGGCTCCAAAAGTAGTAGTCATGGCTATGGCTTTAAAAATTCCAATACCTAATAAAAGCCCTATGACTATCCAGATATTGGATAAGTCTAACTCAAAGGGTGTAGTTCCAATAGCAGCTAAATGGTCGCCCTTTAAAAGGTTATTCATAATACCATAACCCTCACCATAAAGGGGCGGAATAAAATAAAGCATGGTTCCAATAGCTAAGCCGCCAATTAAAAGGCGCAATGCACGACTTTCAAATTGTTTAAAAAAATTGGTTATAGTAAAAAACACTTTTGAAAAGTATACAGATGCAAGTCCTGTAAAAACCGCTAATAACACATAAAAGGCAATATCGTTTACTTCAAATTTATCTGTTAATTCAAATCGCAATAACACATCTGTTCCCAAAAACATGTAAGATGTAACTACAGCAGAAACTGATGCTAATAATAGAGGGACTAATGATGCAAAGGCGATATCAAGACTAAATATCTCAATTGCAAATATAATAGCAGCAATAGGTGCTTTAAACATGGATGCCATAGCGCCTGCAGCTGCACAGCCTATTAATAACATACGCGTTTTGCTGTTCATTCTAAATAAACGTGCAGCATTAGAGCCTAACGCTGCACCAACACTTACAGCCGGTCCTTGAAGTCCTACCGACCCACCAAATCCTGCTGTTAATGGTGCTGTTATAAGTGACGCATAAATATTGTATCTAGGTATAATACCGTTTAGTTTTGATATGGCATATAGAGTAGATGAAATACCATGCCCAATATGTTTTTTTAACCAAGTTTGCTTAATAACATATACCAAAAATAAGCCTATCATTGGGAAAATAAAATACAATGAATTTTGGTAATTATTAAAAAAATCTATTTCGAAAAGTAAGCGGATATAGTGGGTTAAGTTTTTTAGAACAACAGTACCCATACCTGCTAAAAAGCCAACTAAAATACTTAGTATATAAACAAATTGACGCTCTGAAATATGTTTGTATTTCCAGATTAGAAATTTGCGTAATAGTTTATTGGCTAATAAAGGCATATATAAAACTACTAAAAAATCCTGCAAATTGCAGGATTTAATTATTTATGATTTCAAATTAAGTTTTAAACTTAATTCTGTTAATTGTTCATCATCAATTGGTGCCGGTGCATCTATCATAACATCGCGCCCAGAATTATTTTTTGGGAATGCAATAAAATCTCGAATAGTTTCTTGACCTCCTAAAATAGCAACCAATCTATCCAATCCAAAAGCTAAGCCACCATGTGGTGGTGCTCCATATTGAAAGGCATCCATTAAGAAGCCAAATTGAGCTTTAGCTTCTTCGGGTGTAAAGCCTAAATAATCAAACATTAGCGATTGGGTTTCTTTATCGTGTATTCTAATAGAACCACCTCCAATTTCGTTACCATTTAAAACCAAATCGTAAGCATTAGCTTTAACATCACCAGGATTCGTTTTTAGTAATTCTAATTGTCCTGGTTTAGGCGATGTAAAAGGATGATGCATGGCATGGTAACGCTTAGTGTCTTCGTCCCATTCCAATAACGGAAAATCCATAACCCATAGTGGTGCAAATTCTTTAGGGTTTCTTAATTCTAAACGTTCTGCAAGTTCCATACGTAATGCACTTAATTGTGCGCGTACCTTATTTTTATCTCCAGAAAGTATACAAACTAAATCACCAGGTTTTGCTCCAGTAACCTCTGCCCATTTTGCTAAATCATCTTGATCGTAGAATTTATCAACAGACGATTTAAAGGAGCCATCATCATTACATCTAGAGTAAACCATACCTAAAGCACCTACTTGTGGGCGCTTTACCCAATCAATTAATTTGTCAATTTCCTTACGAGTATATTTATTACCTCCAGGAACCGCAATACCAACAACTAATTCGGCATTATTAAATACTCCAAAATCTTTATGTTGTGCTACAGCATTTAACTCGCCAAATTCCATCCCAAAACGAATATCTGGTTTGTCATTTCCATATAAACGCATGGCATCGTCGTACAATATTCTAGGGAATTTTTCAACCTCTACACCGTTAACTTCTTTAAGTAAATGGCGCGTTAAGCCTTCAAAAGCATTTAAAATATCTTCTTGCTCGATAAATGACATTTCACAATCTATTTGTGTGAATTCAGGTTGTCTATCAGCACGTAAATCTTCATCTCTAAAACACTTTACAATTTGAAAATATTTATCCATTCCACCAACCATTAGCAGTTGCTTAAAGGTTTGAGGAGATTGTGGAAGTGCGTAAAACTGCCCTTCGTTCATTCTTGAAGGTACAACAAAATCTCGAGCACCTTCAGGAGTAGATTTAATTAAATAAGGGGTTTCAACTTCAATAAAACCTTCTTTAGATAAATAATTTCTAACCTCTTGAGTAACTTTATGCCTAAAAATTAAGCTGTTTTTTACAGGGTTACGACGAATATCTAGATAGCGATATTTCATTCTTAAATCTTCGCCACCATCCGTTTTATCTTCTATAGTAAAAGGAGGTAATAATGCTTTGTTTAAAATGTTTAACTCAGAAACTAGAATTTCTATATCTCCCGTGGGGATATTTGGATTTTTTGAAGCACGCTCAATAACCTTCCCTTTTACTTGAATAACGAACTCACGACCTAGATTTTGAGCTTGCTCAATTAAATCTTTTGATGTGCGTTCTTCATCAAATACTAATTGGGTTATACCATAGCGGTCACGTAAATCTACCCAAACAATAAATCCTTTATCTCTAGATTTTTGAACCCAACCAGAAAGGGTAACTTCTGTATTTATATTTGTAGCGTTTAATTCGCCACAATTATGACTTCTGTACATATTGAAATTTTGATGTGCAAATTTAATGAAATACGACAGAGTATGAATTTTTTATAACTGTTTTTTTAGATTGAAAGTGTTTATTGTGATGGTGAGGGTGGATAATTCAACTTAGATACTTGTTTTAATGAATTCCTAACGTATTTAATTGTATCGTAATAAAATCTTAACATTTTAATTAAAATTTTATCAAAATAACATATGCGCGCATAATATTTTGAACATTATTAATCGATTAAATCTATAATATGCATATATTAGCGTTAACTAACTCAAAATAAATACTATTATGATTAAAATTTTACATTTTAAAAAAATAATGTTTCTGCTTCTTATAGGAATATCAGGAACATTATCAGGACAAGAAATTTCAGGTAATGTTACAGACGATTCTGGAGCACTACCAGGTGTATCTGTAGTTATAAAAGGAACAACTACAGGGACTAGTACAGATTTTGACGGAAACTATTCAATTGATGCCAATATAGGTGATACACTTGTGTTTTCATATGTAGGATATGACACACAACAAGTTGAAGTAACAGGTAATATTATAAACGTTGTATTAAAATCTGGTGTAGCGTTAGATGAAGTTGTACTTATTGGTTCTAGAAATCCTAGTAGATCAGTAGTAGATTCGCCTGTGCCTGTTGATGTAATAAATGTAGCAGAATTAACATCTGCTGGCCCACAGGTAAATTTAAATCAAATATTAAATTTTGTGGCACCTTCATTTACATCAAACACACAAACTATTTCTGATGGAACAGATCATATTGACCCAGCTTCATTAAGAGGTTTAGGGCCAGATCAAGTATTGGTTTTAATTAACGGAAAAAGAAGACATAATTCATCTCTAGTTAATGTTAACGGAACATTTGGTCGAGGTAGTGTAGGTACAGATTTAAATGCCATACCATCTGGAGCAATTAAGCGATTAGAAGTTTTGCGTGATGGTGCTGCAGCACAATACGGATCGGATGCCATTGCTGGGGTTATTAATATTGTTTTAAATGATAATGTTAATGAATTGACATTAAATATGACTACAGGAGCACATTTTTCTGAAAACTCTAATAATCAAACAGGAGGAGTTGATGGAGAAACCGTAAATATTAGTGCAAATTATGGATTGTCTTTAGGAGATAAAGGTGGTTATATTAATTTTACAGGTGATTTTGATTACAGAGAACATTATAGCAGAATGAAAGAATGGGAAGGTGATGTTTTCAATCTATATAATACAGTAGAGCGATTTGCTAGCAATGATGGGTATAGCTTAGCCAATTTATTAGATGATAATGTAGATGATGTTATTCAATATGGTAATCAAGCAGGATTGGGTTTAAGTCCAACAGCAACAAAGGCAGAATTACAAGCCATTTTAGGAGATGATAATACAGCGGCTGAATTAACAGCAAGAGGATTAGAAAGAAGTGATTTTAACATGCGTGTAGGTCAATCTGAAGTTCGTGGTGGTCGCTTTTTTGCAAACATGTCTATACCACTAGATGAAGATGGTACAGAATTATACTCTTTTGCAGGAATGAGTTCTAGAAAAGGAAATTCTGCTGGGTTTTATCGTTTACCAAACCAAAGTAGAACTTATACACCAGCCTATATAAATGGTTTTTTACCTGAAATTAATTCAACAATTTCTGATAAGTCTTTTGCTGTAGGTATTAAAGGTATCGTTAACGGTTGGAACATTGATTTAAGTAACACATACGGAAAAAATGGTTTTTTATATACCATAGGTAATACTTTTAATGCTTCACGCCAAAATGCATCTCCAACAACTTTTGATGCTGGAGGTTTTAACTTTGCACAGAATACTGTTAATTTAGATATTAATCAGTTTTATGATGATGTTTTAAGCGGGCTTAACGTAGCATTTGGTGCAGAATACCGTTTAGAAAATTATGAAATTGTTGCAGGAGAAGAAGCATCATACGGTCAGTATACTCAAGAAGGTGAGTTAATCACTCTACCTACACAAAGTCCATCTGTTGACTTTTTTGGAAACGGAAGACCAGGTGGGTCTCAAGTTTTTCCAGGTTTTAGTCCAGCTAACGAATTATCTAGAGATAGAAGTAGTATAGCAGGTTATTTTGATTTAGAAGCAGATTTTTCTGAGACTTTTTTAGCAAGTTTTGCAACTCGTTTTGAAAACTATTCAGATTTTGGATCGACTATTAATTTTAAATTAGCTACAAGATTAAAGGCTAGTGAAAATTTAAATCTTAGAGCTGCTTTAAATACTGGTTTTAGAGCGCCGTCTTTACATCAATTAAATTTCAATTCAACATCAACCATATTTCAAGATGGAATTCCTGTTGAGGTTGGAACCTTTTCAAACGATAGTAGAGCAGCAAAACTTTTAGGAATTCCACAATTAAAAGAAGAGACTTCCAGAAGTATAAGTTTAGGATTTACTGCAAATATGCCAGATGCTAATGTAACTGTTACTGTTGATGGTTATTGGGTTGGTATAGATGATAGAGTTGTGTATACAGGACAGTTTAGAGGTCCAGGAACAGGAACAGAGTTAGATAATTTATTATCTCAAGCGAATGCCTCTGCTGCTTCATTTTTTGCAAATGCGATTGATACCGAATCGAAAGGTATTGATGCTGTAGTTACTTGGGATTTTGTAGTAGCTAATAAAGCAAAATTAAAAAACACCTTTTCTGCAACTTTATCTAAAACAAAAAAAGTTGGAGATATTAAAGCTTCTAGAGTTTTAGAAGATGCAGGTTTAGTAGATACTTATTTTCCTGAAGACAGTAGAATTTACCTTGAGGAAGCGGTGCCGCGTACTAAAATGAATTTAACTAATAATTTATCTTCTGGTAATTGGAATGTGTTTTTAAGAAATGTTTGGTTTGGTGAAGTTTCTGAAGCAACTGCTAATGTAGATAATCAACAAGTTTTTGGATCAAAATTAGTAACCGATTTATCATTTGGTTATAAAGCATCTGAAAGTTTAACACTTACTGTAGGAGCAAACAATTTATTAGATGTTTATCCAGATAGAGCAATTGAAGCTAATAGAAGTGGTGGTCGTTTTGATTGGTCAAGACGTTCTCAACAATTTGGTATTGGAGGGCGTTTCCTTTTTGCTAGATTAAGCTTTAAATTAAAATAAAGAATAATAAATATTAATTAATCAAAAAGCCCCAACAATTGTTGGGGCTTTTCTTCGCTATTAACTAATCCTTCTGATCTAAGAACAAAAAGGATGCTTTTAAAATAACTTGCTAAAAGTTATTTTAAATCATATTGTCATTCTTACATTTAAAGAGTATGACAATTTCCAATTGAAACCTCAATTAAAATCGAGGTAATTATTTTCAAATTAATCTAAACGTTTTTTAAATTGTAATTTTCTTCTGCGATTAATGCTTCTTCATTTGAAACACGATCTTTGTATAACCACATTTTAAATTTCGTGACAAGATAAAATAAAATTGGGACAACTATTAATGTTAAAAAAGTTGCTACCAAAAGTCCGTAAATTACTGTCCAAGCAAGGGGTCCCCAGAAAATAACATTATCACCACCCATATAAATATTAGCATCAAAATCGCTAAAAAAGGTAAAGAAGTTAATATTTAGTCCTGTTGCTAATGGAATTAATCCTAAAATAGTAGTGATTGCTGTTAATAAAACAGGGCGTAAACGAGCTTTTCCACCTTTTACTATAGCTTCTATTAGGTCGTCTTGACCTAAGTATTGTTCTTCTTCTAAATTGTTTTTAATTTTTCTTCTGTCTATTAATAACTGAGTATAATCTAAAAGGACTACACCATTATTAACTACAATACCTGCCAGCGATATAATTCCCATCATAGTCATCATAATTACAAATGAACTACCAGTAGCAACGATACCACCAAATACGCCTATAAGGCTTAAGAAAATAGCTAGCATAATTATGCCTGGTTTTGAAACAGAATTAAATTGAAATATTAAAATAAAGAAAATTAGCCCTAAACCTGTAAAAAAGGCTCCCATTAGAAAAGCCATTTGTTTATTTTGTTCTTCAATTTGGCCAGTATAGTCTATTTTAACGCTGTCTGGTTGTTCTGTAAAACCTTGCATTTCATTTCTAATTTTTGAAACAATGGCACCTGCATCTGTAAACCCTGGCGCTAATGCAGAGTATAATGTAACTACTCGTTTTACATCTTTATGTTTTATTGCACTAAAACCAGAGCTATTTGATTGTTTTGCGACTGTTGAAACAGGAATCTCTTTTATTTGCCCTGAAGCCATATCTCTAAACGTTATTTTCTGATTGAAAAGAGCACTAGAATTATATCTATTTTCTTCATTAAAACGCACATAAATATCATAATCTTCACCATCTTCTTTAAAAATACCAGCTTTGGCTCCAAAAATCGAGTTACGAAGTTGTTGTCCTACTTGTCCAGAAGTAACACCTAGTTCACCAGCTTTTTTTCTATCAACAATTACTTGCATTGATGGTTTAGATTTATTTACATCTATTTTCAATTCATCAATACCTTGAATGTTTTTAGAGTTAATAAAATCTCGCATTTTTTCGGCAGTAGCAATTAGCTCACCATAATCTTCACCTTCTAACTCTACGTTAATTGGATAACCTGCAGGAGGACCAACAGCATCTTTTTCAACAGAAATTGCAACACCAGGATAGATGTCTTTTAAATCTTCTTGAACTTTTTTAAGTAGTTCTTGACTATCTGCTCCTTCTCTAAACTTATACTCACGCATGGTAGCTGTAATTTTACCACGATGAGGCATTTCTGCTGCAGAGCCACCATCGGTTTGTGGATTACCAGCTCCTTCACCAACTTGCGATACAGCACTTTCTGTTAAAAAATTATAATCACCGTGCATATAGGCTTCGTCTTTTATAATTTTATAAACACGTTGCTCTATATCATTAGTGATAGCATTTGTTTTTTTAATATCTGTACCTTCAGGATATTCTATATAAACTATGATTTGATTTGGTGTATTATCTGGGAAAAATTCAACCTTTGTGCGTTGGCTACCTACCGAAGCACCAAATCCCATAAAAGCAATAATAAGAAGTACAAATGTACCAATGGTTATTAATGCTGGCTTTTTACCACTTAAAGCAAAGCGTAGTGATTTTTCGTAAGTACGCTCCCATATAGGTAAAACGTAATTTTGAAAATCGTTTGCCCAATTTCTAAGAAATAAACGATAAGCCCAAAGTAAAATAATTGAAAAAATCATTACACTTCCTAAGCCTCGTATATTTCCTCCAAAAATTAAAATTAATAAACCTGTGCCTCCAATAATAACTGAAAGTTTAATGATGTTTTTATAAGGCATTTCTTTGTCTTCAATAGTCATGTATTGAGAGACTAAAACCGAATTAAAAAATATGGCAACAAATAATGACGACCCAAGTACTACAGATAAAGTAATTGGGAAATATATCATAAACTGTCCCATAACCCCTGGCCATAAACCTAAGGGAATAAAAGCAGCTACTGTGGTTGCGGTAGATATTATAATTGGAAATGCAATTTCACCAATACCTTTTTTAGCAGCTTCAACTCTGTTCATGCCTTCTTCGGCCATTAATCGGTATACGTTTTCAACAACAACAATACCATTATCTACTAGCATACCTAGCCCCATTATCAACCCAAAGAGTATCATGGTATTCATCGTATAACCTAAATAATCTAAAATCATAAGGGACATAAACATTGACATAGGAATAGCAAACCCAACAAACAAAGCGTTTTTAAATCCTAAGAAGAACATTAAAACGGTTACAACCAGAATGATACCAAATATGATGTTGTTTACTAAATCATCTACTTGACCAATAGTTTTTGAAGATTGATCATTAGCTATGGTTACTTTTAAATCTGGAGGGAATTTATTATCTAAAGCATTTTTAACTATCACTTGAATTTGCTCTGCAGCTGCTACCATGTTTTTCCCTGCTCGTTTTTTAACATCAAGCATAACTACAGGTTCTCCAAATTCTCTTGCATAAGTTGTTCTGTCTTCATCTTTAAATGTGACTATTGCAATATCTTTTAGATAAATGGGATTGTTTTTCTCTGATTTTACAACAAAATTTTCTAGCTCTTTAGGGTCTTCAATTTCGCCTAAAATCCTAATAGTTCTTCGTTGTCCGCTAGTAATCAAATTACCTGCAGACATGGTCATGTTTTCGCTATTAATGGTGTTTGTAATATCATTAAAGCTAACTTGAGCAGCCATCATTTTGTATATATCTACAGCCACTTCAACTTCTTTTTCTTGAGCACCACGAATATCAACCTGCTTTATTTCCTGAAGCCCTTCAATTTCATCTTCTAGGTATTCACCAAATTCCTTAAGTTTATCAACTGGATAGTCGCCTGATATATTAATATTTAAAATAGGGATTTCTTCAGACATGCTTAAGTCGAATACATTAGGCTCTACTTTGGCGCCATTAAATGTTGGCCAATCTTCGCCAGCAGTTTCAGAATCTACCTCGTCTTTAACCTTTTGCATTGCAGCTTCAACAGTAATATTTTCATCAAATTCTACAACTACAATCGAGTAATCTTCTTGTGATGTTGAGGTAATTTCAACAACATTACTTACAGTTTTAAGTTTGTCTTCAATAGGATCTGTAATAAGCTTTTCAATATCTTCAGCTGTATTACCTGGGTAAATAGAGCTTATGTATATTTTGGTTTCTTTAATTTCTGGAAAGCTTTCTCGAGGCATACTAAAATACGCACCTGTTCCTAAAAAGAGTATTAAAGCAATCAAAACATACATAGTTGTTTTGTTATTGATAGCCCATGATGAAAGTGCGAATTCTTTATCTACTTTCTTTATGTTTTTCTTCTTTTTATTTTTAGTCATTTGATTTGGTGTTTAAGGTTAGTTTGCGTCTTTAATAACAAGAATTTTTACTTGTTGACCATTTTTAACACTACGTGCACCTTCATCAATAATTTCTTCGCCATTATCTATTCCAGAAAGTACTTCAATAAAATCACCTTGTGTTTTACCAGTAACAATAATTTCTCTTTTTACCTTGGCTTTATTTTCTACCTTATCTGTAATAGTGTAAACATATTGTTGGCCTTCAGCATTTTCAGAAATAATACTTTGTGGAATTAAAATAGCCTTATTATTGGTGTAATCATTAATTTTAAGTTTGGCAGTAAGGTTAGGTTTTATTGCTAAATCTTTTCCAGGAATTGCAATTTCAACTTTAAATGTGCGATTTGCAGGGTTAATAAAATTACCAGCCTGGCGTACTTTTGCATCTACATCTTTTCCTAAAACAGGAAAGTTAACTTTAACATCTTTTCCAGTAGTTATATCTGAAACATAACGTTCTGGTACATCTGTTTCAATATACATGTCGTTAAGATTTACAATTCTAAATAATGGTGTTTGACCCGGACCTACAACACTTCCTTGATCGGTTATAACATCGTCAATACTACCAGAAAAAGGTGCGCGAACAAGTGTTTTTCCAACTTGTTGCTGTAATTGTTTAGTAGCTTCAAGTTGAGCTTCATATGATGCTTTTGCTTGTAAGAACTGAATTTCACTTCCTATTTTTTGATTCCATAATCGTTCTTGACGTTCGAAAGTGGTTTTTGCTAAATCTGATTGTATTTTTAATTGTGATAATTGTTGACTTAATCCACCATCATCAATTTTAGCTAAAATTTGCCCTTTGCTAACTTTTTGCCCTTCTTTAACATAAACATGAGATAAAACACCCGAAAATTCTGGATATATTACTAGGTTTTGTTTGGTGTTAACATTTCCTTGAAGTTCAACAAAATGATTAAAAACGGTTTCTTTAGCTGTAAATGTTGTTATAAGTGGAACTTTTTCTTGAGGATCTAAATTTTTGATGCTTTTTTCTAATTGTTTTAGCTGTGTAGAAATTTTTTGAGCAGAAGCATCTAGTTCAGTTTTCTTTTGTCTAATAAGTTCTAAGTCGTTTGTAGCAATTATATCTTCTACAGATTTTTTCTTGTTGGCACTACAAGAAGATAAAAAAACACTAACTAATAGGAGTGTATATATATATTTCATTTTGATTGATTTTAGTTGTTAATACTATTTAATACGGTTTCTAAAACTGCTTTTTTGTTTATTACATCTAGCATTGCTTGAAGGAACTCTTGTTGTGCAGTATATAATTGTGTTTGTGCTTGTCTTAGATCGAAACTAGAGGCGATACCCTCAAAAAATTTAGTTTGATTTTTTTTCTCGATACGTTCGGCAAGATTTAAGTTTTGCTTTTTATTATCATAATCTTCTATAGCGTACTGGTAATCACTTCTTGCAGATGCTATTTGTAATTGTATTTTTTGCTCGGTTTCAATTAAGTCGTCTTTTGCTTTTTCTAAATTAATTTTAGCACGTTGAGTAGCTGCACTTCTGCCAAGTGAACTAAAAATGGGAATGTTTAAATTAACGCCTAATAATGAAGATCCAAACCATTTTTGATCTTTATTAGTAAAATTAAAATCATTTCCAAATGCAGAATACCCACCATTTATAAATGTGTTTAATGTAGGTAACGCTTTACTTTTTTCAAGTTTTAAAAGTAATTCTTTCGAAGTTTTGTCGTTTTTGGCAATTTTAAAATCTATAGTATTTTCAATATCAACGTTAGTTTTAAGTAACCCTAAATCCATGTTCTGGCTTGTTAACTCCAATAAATTATCGGCTAAAATCGTAGGGTTGTTTATATCTAGACCAAGTGTAATATTTAGCATTTGGTATGCTAAATCTTTTAATCTATTTATGTTTTTTAGATTACTTTGTACACCAGATAAAGTAATTTTGAGTTGTTCAACACTTTCTTCTTCTTCTAAGCCGTTTTCATAAATTTTATTGATTTCAAAAAGGTTTTTCTCTAAAGTTGTAACGTTTTTCTCTAAAATAGCAGCACTTTCTTCTGCAAGTAAAACATTGCCATAAGCTTCAATAACAGCCTTTCTTATTTCTAAATCTGTTTTAACTTTAGCATTTTTTGAGATTTCTAAAAAAACTTTAGCAGATTGTAATCCTACAATATAAGAACCATCAAAAACTTTTTGAGTTAATGTTGCAGTAGCAGTCATACTTTGTTTGGTGCCAAATATAACTTCTGAAAACTCACCTGCATTTCCACCAAAAAATTCGGCAGGTATTAAAGATATTTGCTGTTTTAAATAATTTTGATAGCCTACTTCTGCAGAAATTTGAGGTAAACCTGTAGCAGTTGTTTCCCATTTTTGCTTTTTTGCAGCTTCAATATCAAGGGCGGCATTTTTAGCAGTTCTATTATGCTCTAAAGCATAGTCTATAGCCTCTTGTAAAGTGAAACTTTGATTGTTTTCTTGAGAAAACATCACAAAGGAGCTTAGTAAACTAAAAATTATTAATAGTTTATTTTTCATTTTATGATTGATTTGATGTTATAAATTTATTTAATATTTGTAGTCCATTTTCAGTAACTATGGCTCTTAAGTGATATTCTAAATAGCTTTCCATTAAATATTCCAATTGATATTCATCTGGAGGAAAAAACATACTATCTTTTATTCCTGTCATACCTGTAAAATACATTCTGGATATAAAGTCTAGGTCTATATTATTTCTAAAAACACCTGTATCTACACCATGTTGAAGACTATCTTTAACCGATTTATGCATTTTTTTGAATTGTCTAATTTTTAAAGTTTTATGTATTTGAGGGTAATATTTTTTTAATTGATATTGTGGTGAAGACTTTTCGTTTTTTAAATGATGCATAACATACATTTTTATAGAATATAATTCTTCAATTGGGTTTTTTGAAACATTGCAAATACAATCTATACCATCACAAATAGTTTCAAACAGTTCGAATGTTACAGCCTCTACAAGCTTCGTTTTATTAGCAAAATGTACATAAATAGTTTTTTTGGAAATGCCCAATTCATGCGCTATATCATCCATTGTAACACTTTTAAACCCAAGTGTAATAAACATTTCTGTTGCTTTATGTGTAATTTTCTCTCTCATAATTGGGTGCAAATATAAGCAGGGAAACTTTAAAAACCCAAAAAGTTTCCAAAGTTTTAAAGTTTTTTTAACATATCCTTTACTTTGAAGTTTTTAATTATAATGAATTACGCTATTTTTGTTCGATGCTTTCAATAGAAAAATACCAAGAAGAGTTTGTTAATTATCTAAAAGATTATTCAACAATTAATGAGCCTAAAAATCTTTATCAACCCATTGACTACATTTTAGGTTTAGGGGGCAAACGTTTACGTCCTGTTTTAACATTAATGACTGCCGATATTTTTAATAGCAACTATAAAAAGGCATTAAATGCAGCATTAAGTATTGAAGTGTTTCATAATTTTTCTCTTGTACATGATGATATTATGGACGCTGCGCCATTACGACGCGGCGAGCAAACAGTACATGAAAAGTGGGATATAAATACAGGGATTCTTTCTGGAGATGCTATGCTAATTATGGCGTATCAACTTTTTGAGAATTATGATGCAGCTATTTTTCAAGCTTTAGCCAAATTGTTTAGTAAAACGGCTTTAGAGGTTTGTGAAGGCCAGCAATATGATGTAGATTTTGAAACCAGAAATGATGTTACCATACCAGAATATTTAAAAATGATTGAATATAAAACAGCGGTTTTGGTAGGTGCTGCAATGAAAATGGGAGCTATTGTTGCCAATGCATCACAAGAAGATCAAAATAATATTTATGAGTTTGGTAGAAATTTAGGTATTGCTTTCCAGTTGCAAGATGATTATTTAGATGCTTTTGGCGACCCAAAAACCTTTGGGAAACAAGTTGGTGGAGATATAATTGAGAATAAAAAAACATATTTGTATTTAAAGGCTTTAGAATTTTTGAATGAAACAGATAGCGATAAATTAAGCCAATTATTTTCAACAAACCCAGCAGATATAGCATCAAAAATTGAAATTGCTAAACAGTTGTTTACAAGTTCTGGCTCTGCAGAAGCAACAAAAAAAGCTATTTTAGAGTACACTAATAAAGCGTTTACAGTTTTAAATTCTTTAAACATTTCAGAAGATAAAAAAGAGTTATTAAAAATATTTGGTAATAATCTAATGAATAGAACTGTTTAATGAAATTACCAAAAACATTTGAAAGCTTAATTGAAGACGCTTTTCAATTAGATTTGTACAAAAAATTAATTCTTCAACTTAATAAAGATTTTCTTTTAGCTAATATCGATTTAGATTTTCATGAGGAAGTGCAGCCAACAAGTTTAAAGCTAATACTTCATGAAACTATTTATAAATTGATACAAGAAAAATTTATGGAGTATTTAAATCTCCTTTATATTATTGATGTTCCAGAGAATAAGGTAAAAGCTCTTGATGGAGATGATCTTGTTAAGCTATCTGAAGCCGTAACGTTTCTAATCTTACAACGCGAGTGGCAAAAAGTATGGTTTCGAAACAATTATTAATTAAGATAAATTTGTCCTAATTAAAAATTTTTGTATTTTTGTATAAAGTTAAATAAATTATATGTTTTCTAAAGCTTGTGAGTATGGCATTAAGGCCTCTATTTTTATAGCCATAAAATCTTATGATGGAAAACGGGTGAGTCCTAAAGAAATTTCTAAAGAGATAGATTCTCCCCAAGCTTTTACAGCAAAAATTTTGCAAGCATTAGTTAAAAACGAGGTTGTAAATTCTATTAAAGGCGCTTATGGTGGGTTTGAAATTGAAATTAACAAAATTAAAACCATAAAATTAGCACAAATTGTAAACGCTATTGATGGAGATAATATTTATAATGGTTGTGGGTTGGGTTTGCATAAGTGCGATGAAAATCATCCTTGTCCTGTACATGATAAATTTAAAAGTGTTAGAGAAGGCCTGAAAGATATGTTAGAAAACACAAGTTTAGAAGAATTAGCACTAAATATAAAATCTGGTACTTCATATTTAAAGATTTAAAAAAAATTTCAATATAAATAGGATAAAATTATCCGAAATAAAATAATAAGTTATGATAACATTACAAAAAGAATCAGAAAAACAAATAGGGCAATTTGTAGCCGAAGATTATAGAACAGCATCAGTTTTTTCAAAATATAAAATAGATTTTTGCTGCAACGGAAACAGAACTATTAATGAGGTTTGCGAAAAAAAAGGGATGGATAGTAATGTTTTACTAGATGAACTTAATAGTGTTTTAAATTTAAAGGGAGAGCAGACTATAGATTATAAATCTTGGCCCTTAGATTTATTAATTGATTACATTGAAAAAAAGCATCATCGTTATGTAGAAGAAAAAATTCCCGTTTTACTACAATTTTTAAATAAATTATGTAAAGTGCATGGAGAACGTCATCCAGAATTATTTGAAATAAATTCTCTATTTACTGCTTCTGCGGGTGAGTTAGCAGCACATATGAAAAAAGAAGAACTAATTCTTTTTCCTTTTGTTAAAAAAATGGTAAACGCTAATATGAGTCAAGGAGAGGTAGAGGCTCCTCAATTTGGAACTGTAGGAAACCCAATTGACATGATGAAAGAAGAGCATGATAATGAAGGGGTGCGATTTAGAAAAATAGCTGAATTAACAAATAATTATAACCCACCAGCAGATGCCTGCAATACATATAAAGTAACGTATGCTATGTTGGAAGAATTTGAAAAAGATTTACACTTACATATTCATTTAGAAAACAATATTTTATTCCCTAAAGCTGTAAAACTAGAGCAACAATTTGGTTAATAGCATTCTTAATTATTACTTGTAAAGTCTAGTTTTTTTAATCTTAAAATTCCAGAAAGTTAAACTTTCTGGAATTTTTATTATTAATTTATATTGAACAACTATAATTTGTTATTTAAAATGCCCAAGAAATATGTAGTAACGTGCTTAATTAATTTTATTATTGCTGCAATAATAGGCGTAGTATTGCGCTATACTTTTATTGGTACTATTAGCTTTAATTACAGGTTTTTAACTCACGCCCATTCGCATATTGCTATGTTGGGATGGGTTTATTTAATGCTTTTTGTTTTAATTGTTAATTATTTCGTGCCCGAAAAGAAGTCTATTTACAATAAACTATTCTGGCTAACCCAATTTAGTTTAGTTGGTATGTTGCTTAGTTTTCCATTTCAAGGGTATGCTGCTTTATCAATTACGTTTTCTACACTACACATATTTTGTAGTTACTATTTTGTATATCTTATTTGGAGGCAACATAAAACAAATTCAATAGTTACTCAAAAATTATTAAAAGCAGCTTTGCTATTTATGCTTTTATCTACCGCTGGTGTATGGTGTTTAGGCCCTGCGGTATCTATGCAAGGTCAAGCTTCTGCATTTTACCAAATAGCCATTCAATTTTTTTTGCATTTTCAATTTAATGGTTGGTTTTTAATAGCGGTAATTGCTCTGTTTTTTCATGTTTTAGGTATTAAAGATTCAAAACAATTTAGGTTGTTTTATACGCTTTTAATAATTTCAACAGTATTAACTTTGGCTTTACCAATTTATTGGTTTGCTCCGCATATTGTTTTATTTTGGATTAATGGCCTAGGGGTTTGTGTTCAACTTTTAATGGTAATAGTCTTTTTAAGACTTATTAAATCACACCAATTGTTACTATTAAAAAATAATAAGAAGCTTACTATATACATGTATGTTTTCGCAATATTTTGTTTGATTTTAAAAATAGGAGCACAATTATTATCACTTATTCCAGAACTATCAGAAGTAGTTTATCAACATAGAAATCTTGTAATTGGTTTTATTCATTTACTAATGTTGGGCGTAATTACCGGTTTTTTATTTGGTTTTATATTGCATAATAAGTGGGTTGCTTTTAATGGTTTGTTAAATTTTGGAATTTATACGTTTGTTTTTGGCTTTATTTTAACTGAGGTATTTTTAATTATTCAAGGAGGAATGTTTTATTTTAAGATAGGTGCTATTCCAAATTATTATCTTTTTTTATTTGTTTCAAGTATCTTATTACCTTTAGGTATTGGTAGTGTGATTATTAATATTTTAAGAAGAAAAAATTAATAAAGCATATTCAAGATAAAGCCTGTGTTAATAAAGTTGAAAGTATTATTAGGGACAGATCCTACCTAACTTGTAGAAAATGAAATAATAAATTAAAAATCTTTCTTTTTTGATTTATATATTATTCTTAAAACAGGGAGTAATACCCAGGCTGTTAAGGTTATAAAAGATATAATTATCCCGAAGTTAGTGCCAAAAAATTGCTTAAAAACGGCGCCTGTATAACCAAGTAATGCAGAAATATCTAATTTTAATAAAATAAGTGTTCTTGATAAATCGATGGGGTTAAGCATAGTTCCTACTAATGAAAGCTTATCTAAAGGATAGTCTTCAAACATAATTAAAGTCATTAAAAATAACCCATCGTAAACAACTGCTAGTAAAAGCCAAAGTAAAATGGCATATCCAAATCCTTTAATTTTATTTTCGTTTGATAGTGCGATATTAAAAGCTAAAGCTGTAAATATTAAAGTAAGAAATGTTCCGGTAATAAGTAATAGCGAGAAATCCCAGATAGCATTACTTTTAAACAAACCATAAAATATAAATGGAATGCCTAATCCTAAAATTAAACTCATAGAAAGTGATAGGGCAACACCTAAATATTGTCCTAAAAAAATGGATGATCGTTTTAAAGGTTGTGCTAGTAATAACTCTGTAAATTCTTTGGAATTATAGTAGTACATAACCCCGAAAATAGTTCCTATTAATGGTACTAAAATAATAATAACATTCATTAAAGTAATTACTGCTTTTGAAAGGTCGTTGTTTAAAAACAAAAGCACAATGCCAAGCAATAAGTAAAAGGCTAAATAAACATAACTCCAACGGCTACGCATTAAATCGTAAAAACTATATTTTAATATTTTAAGCATGGTTTTCTGTGAGTATTGATGCTATTGCATGTTCAAAATCTGGTTGATTGGTTTTGTTTTTTAGCTCTGTAATACTGCCTTTAAAGTAGATTTCACCTTCAAGAATAAATACAATTTCATCTGATATTTCTTCAACAAAACTCATAATGTGAGAGGTTACTATTATAGTTTTTCCTTTTGCTTTTTCAGCATGTATTAAATCTTTTAATCTTATTAAAGAAATTGGGTCTAATCCTGTTGTTGGTTCGTCTAAAATTATTAAAGGGCTATCAAACATAAAGGTTAGTACAAGATTTACTTTTTGTTTAGTGCCTCCAGAAAGATTCCCTAGTTTTTTGTTTAAAAAAGGTTCTAGTTTAAAAAGTTTAATTAAGCGTTCGTCCTCATTAGTAGGCTTTCGTAAATCTTTAATCATTTTAATTAATTCCTTAACACGAAGGTTACTAGGAAAATTAGCAATCTGTGGTAGATAATCAATTTTATGTCTGTAATCAGAGTTTTTTTTAATACTATTTCCCAGAACAGTAATAGTGCCTTTATCTGGAATTACCATGCCTAATACCGATTTTATAAGGGTGGTTTTACCTGATCCATTAGGGCCAAGTACTGCAAAAATACCACCATTGGTAATACTTAAATTAACACCGCTTAACACTTGATTCTTGCCAAATTTTTTATGTAAATTTTCAATTGTTACCATGTAAGCTTTTTTATTTTTGGGTTGTTGTCTAATAAATCATCTGGTGTAAATACTGGTGATACTTTTTCAGAAAAATCTATAATATCTATAAACATACTGCGTAATAAAATGATAGTTTCTGGAGTACGGTTTACAATGTAAGAAAACAGTTTTACTGGTCTGTATGGTATATCACCAATACCGTTTTTATCTAGGTCGTAACCTGTGTAATTACTCCAATAATTTTTGTCGAATTCATTGTCGTTTACATTACTATTGTAGGCAATATCAAAAGAATTATATAAAAAATTGTTTTCTGTAAATTTATTAGTGTAACATGCGCCTTTTACTTTTATTGCCCAACCATTATTAGTAAAGGTGTTGTGTTTGTAATTAATTCTATTAGAGCCTTCTATGTTTATTCCAATAGTGTTGTCTTCAAAAGTATTGCCTGTAATTTCGGCATCATTTATTTCTTTGAGTAACATGCCGTAAGAAGCTGTTCCCCAATTTTTCTTAAAAATGTTATTGTACATTTTAATACGTTTAGAAAACATCACAGCCACACCAGCACCATTTTTTTCGAATGTGTTGTCTTGATAAGTGTCGTCGTTAGAAAACATAAAGTGTAAACCGTAACGTACATTAAGTGTACTTACATTGTTTTTAATTAAACAATCATCAGAAAATTCTAAATAAATACCATCACGAACATGCTGTACAAAATTATGCTCAATTTCTACATTTTTACTATACCATAATTGTATGCCATTTCCAGAATTGTATTCTTCAACTGCATCACCAATTATTTTATTATGAAACACTTTTCCGTCTCTTGATTTTTCAATGTAAATGCCAAAAAATAACTTTTCTAAAACTAAATTCTGAATGATAAAATTTTTGCTTTTGCGCACTCTAATTGCCGCATAATCTTCAGTATAACTTGTGCCAACATTAATAATAAATAAACCATCTACAGTAACATTGTCTGCGATAATAGTTATAATTTCACCTTTTAGTTCTCCATCAATAATTGGATAATCCTTACCAATAATAGTTAATGGTTTATCAACAACAATATCATGCTCTTTATAAGTCCCTTTTTTAATAATTATCGTATCAAAATCTTTTGCTCGCTTTATTCCATCTTTTAAGGAAGAAATTGGGCAAGTTTTACAGACCTCTTTAGTTTGGGCAATACTTAAGTTAGCCATAAATATGGCAATAAGAAAATAGCATATATGTTTCATGATTACTAGTCTTTAAATTTTGCTAGTAAAGCCTCCCAATTATATAGTTTGCCGCCTTTTTCATTTTTAAATTTTTCAGCATCTGCTATGTTTTTAAAGGCGCTAAGAAATGCACCCATAGGACTTGGTATGTTCTTACTAATTAAAAATGTGGCTTGTGTAGCATCAATTAAAGTTTCAGGTTCTGTGTAGTTGTTTGAAAGGTATAGTTCAATTTTTGAAGTTTCAAAATCTTCCATAAAATTAATCATACATTCAGTTGCATCAAACTTATAGACTTTCCCTTTTTTTGTAACTATTTCTGCAGCATGTACTTTGTCTACTATAGTCATTTTGCAAAAGTGACAACCATCACTCCCATAGTTTATGGCTTTTGGCGATACATTACAACCTAAAAATAACAATAGTAATGCAAGAATTGAATAGTGTTTTAGTGTTTGCATTGTTTTGTGTTTATGTTTTGGATTTATTTTTCTTACCTACAAAATAGGCTAAAAATGCTGAAGCAATGCCCAATCCTAAAAATAATGCACCAAATTGAGGATAAGAGTGTGCTTTAAAGTTTAAAATATCTCTAGAGCCAAAAAGAGGCGGTTGAAAACCCATGACCGTTCCGTCTTTGTTAGTAAACTTCATAATGGCTTTAGGGTCTAAATTATGCCCATAATCATGTTCCCATAAATAAAAATCATACATACCAGCAAAACTTAGAATAAGCATGAGAATAAACCAACCTAAAAACCATTTATAGTTGCCTTTCCAGCCAATTAAAAGGCCTAATATGCTAGTAATTAGTATGCCAGCTGGAAAAATTTTAAACTCAGGAATAGCCTCTGGAATATACTTCATCCCTACATAATGATTCATTAAATTAATATTTTTAATATCGTGCGGGTGTACATCTGAAAAATCATCAATATGAATGTTCATTGCTAATGGAGTAGGGTATTGAGGGGCTTCTAGAGTAATTCTCCAAAGCGGAAAAAGAAATAACCCTAAAGGTAGCAAAGCGGCTACAATCATAATTATATTTTGCTTTTTCATAGTATTTGTTTTGTATGTTTTATAACTAAAGCGTTTAAAAATAAAGGCGAGAGCGAAAAATCAACTCTCGCCTTAGTTAGAGAAATAAACACTAAAACAAAATTTCTCTAAGTTCTATAGATTAACTATTCTATATCTTCTCCCATTGACCATTTTAAAGGTGTGCTTGCATTTGCAGCCGAAACTCTTATATAACCCTGCATTTCTTGATGTAGTGCAGAACAGAAATCTGTACAGTAAAATGGCCATACACCAACTTTTGTAGGTTCCCAAACAGAAGTTTTAGTTTGTCCTGGCATAATTAATAATTCAGACGTGTTTTGTCCAAGTACTGCAAATCCGTGAGGTACATCAAAATCTTGTTCTAAATTGGTAACGTGGAAATAAACTTTATCTCCTAGTTTAATACCTTCAATGTTATCTGGTGAGAAGTGACTTCTAATCGTTGTCATATAAATATGTACTACGTTGCCATCTCTTACAACTTTAGTCTCAGCATCAGATTTAGCAGCATAAGGGTGTTTGTTGTCTTCTAAATCATAGATTTTTTGAGAACGTTCCTTAATTAAATCTGCTCGCATTGCTGCAGCATAATGAGGCTCTCCATGTGTTGGAAAATCTAAAAGTAACTCCATTTTTTCTCCAGAGATATCATATAATTGAGCAGAGTGTTCCATTTCTGGGCCTGTTGGTAAGTATCTGTCTTTTGTTATTTTATTCATTGCAAACATATATTTACCTTGAGGTTTTCCAGAGTTTCCTCCAGGAATTGTTAAGTGACCAACAGAGTAATAAGTTGGTTTTCTGTCAATTACTTCCCAAGTACCTAATTTCCATTTTACAACTTCAGAAGAAATAAAGAAGGTTGTATAAGCATTTCCTTGACCATCAAACTCGGTATGTAAAGGGCCTAATCCCGGTTGCTCCACAGAGCCTGCTAAAACATCTTCGAATTTTAAAACAGGAATTCCGTATGCTTCACCATCAAATTTTTTGCCTTCAATAGCAGCTAACATTTTTGTAAATGAATGCACAGTTAAATTAGCAGAAAGCTTACCATTACCAACTATATATTCTCCAGAAGGATCTACATCACAACCATGAGGTGATTTTGGAGTTGGTAAAAAGAATACAGCTCCAGGTACATCTACAGGGTTAACAACACGAACTTCTTTTTTCATTGTAGATGTTGCTGTATGTGTATGTTCATCATATACGTTATGGGCATAATCTGCTGGCATCATTTTTCCGCCACCATTATTTACGTATTCTTCAATTTTTTTCCAATTAACAGCTGCAATAAAATCTTTATCATTTTGAGAAGCATTCACTTCTAATAAAGTACTTGCTTCTTCTGTATTATATGTAGTAAAGAAGAACCAGCCATGAGATTTTCCACGTCCAGGATGCGATAAATCGTAATTAAAACCAGGCATAAGTACTTGGAATTTAATATCCATATTACCAGTCTCTGGTGCTACACTAATAAAAGATAAAGCTCCTTGAAAGTTTCCTTTATAATCTTTAATTGGCATATCACGTTGAGGGATTGGTACCGAAAAACGTGTTCCAGCAACAACATACTCTGTGTTTTCTGTTACAAATGACGAACTGTGATTTCCTGCACTATTTGGAACTTCAATAATCTCTGTAGTTTCAAATGTTTTTAGATCAATTTTAGCAATTCTTGGCGTATTATTTTCATTTATAAAAATAAAACGACCATCAATTTCTCCTGCAGTTTGTGAAATATCTGGATGGTGAGAATCTCCCCAAGGTACAAAACCATGAGAGGTATTTAACATTGGTTTTGTTTCTTCAGAATACCCATAGCCAGACGTTGCAAATTGAGAAAACACAGGTATTTCTTTAAACATTCTACCAGATGGTAAACCATAAACCGTTAAGTTACCGCTATAACCACCAGAGATAAAGGCATAAAACTCATCGTACTCTCCAGGTGCAACGTAAACTTTTTCGGCAACATTACTGGATAAAGCACCAGATTTCCCATTGGAATTACCTGAATTATTACAACTAGTAAATGCGGCAAAAACCGTTACCATCGCAATAGTTAATATTAAATTTTTTTTCATTTTAGTATAGTTTTAGTTAGTGTTTCTTTTATTTAGAAGGAGGTAATAGAACTTTGTCAATCACGTGAACAATTCCATTTCCAGCTTTTATGCTTGCTAGTATTTTTGCACCACCAATTATTGGTTCTCCTTCAACTACTTCTACTTTTACATAACCATTATTGGCTTGTCCAAGTTTTTTAAATTTCTTTAAAAAGTCTTTTGAGTAGTTGCCTGGTGTTACATGGTATTTTAAAATATTTGCTAAAGCATCTTTGTTTTCTGGTTTTAACAAATTTTCAACAGTTCCTTCTGGTAAAGCAGCAAAAGCTTCGTTAGTAGGAGCAAATACCATTAATGGGCCAGCGTTTACTAATGCGTTTTCTAATTGCGCAGCTTGCACAGCAGCTACTAGTGTAGTATGATCTTTAGATCCAATAGCGATGCTTAAAACTGTTGTGCTTTCATCATCTTCAATAAAAGCTTGACCTGTTCTTTCTGGCAATTCTTTTTCAGTAGATGTAACTGTAGAGGTCGTTGAGGTTTCTTTTTTACAAGAACAGATAAAAGCTGTAATTGCAAAAATTAAAAACAAGTGTTTAATTAGTTTCATGAGTTTTTATTTTAAGGTTCTAAAATATTCTAATACGGATCTAGCATCTTTTTCTGAAAGACCTTGATTTGCCATTGGAGCTCCATTAAATTCCATTAATAAATCTTTAGCTAAAGGGTCCTCTTTTGTCATTTGTTCAGGGTTTAATATCATATTCATTACCCATTCAGGTGTTCTTCTTTCTAAGATGCCTTTTGGTGCTGGCCCAATAAATTTCTTATCTGTTCTATGGCAAGCAGTACACATTTTTTTATAAACATCTGCACCATGAGTTACCATTGTTTGGTCTATCTCTGCTGCTAATGCTAAAGATTTTACAGGCCCAATACCTTTATTAGTTAAGTCAATTTTTTTTGAAGCAGGAACCTTTTCCTCTTTAACAGTTTTTTGTTCTACAGGTTCTTTTTTCTCATAAGAAAAACCTTCTTTCTTTTTTTCTTCTTTACCACCACAGCTTATAAGTAGCGTTATAAATAATGTAGTTAAAATTTTTAGTGTAGTCTTCATATTATATAGTTTATAATACAAAGCTATAGCAATGTAGTACAATATTTTATGATAAAAATCATATTTAAGACAAAAATGTCTTTTTTATAATTATTCAGAACTTGTTATATTTGAAGATGCTCTCAAATTCATCAAAATATGCTATTAAGGCTGTGCTATATTTAGCAATAAACTCTAACGAGGAAAAAAAAGTTACTGTAAAAGATATTAGTACACCCATAAATGTTCCACAAGCATACATTGCAAAGTTATTGCAAGAATTGGTTAAAGCAGATATTATATCTTCAACTCGTGGACCTAAAGGCGGGTTTTATTTAAATGAAGTTAATAAGAACCAGCCAGTTATTAATATTTTAAATGTCATTGATGGAGAAAAGAGACTTACAAGTTGTATGTTAAGTTTAGAAAAATGCAAAGAAGAAAAACCATGCCCTTTACATAATATTTTGAGTCCTTCTAGAAAAAAAATAACACATCTTTTACACCTTAAATCTATTAAAGATTTAGCTACAGAAGTACAATTAGGAAATGCATTTTTGCCTCTTTAAAAATAAAATCTTACAAATGGCGCCCATGGGTCTGCATAAATACTTTTTTCATCGTCATATAAAGCATCATATCTAATTCCAAAAGTAACATTACCGCTTCGGTAACCAATTCCTAAATATAAAGCAGGAATCCAATAATTATTATCAGGGATATTAATATTAACATCATAACGTCTATTAACATTAAGTTGCTCGAATTCTGTTGACAATTGAATAGCTGGAATTGGATTAAATAGACCAATTAAACTACCTCCTAAAATAGTCGATTTGTATGTGTTTTTTTGATTATTAAATGTTGCGTTTAAACCTACACCAAGAGAAAAGTTTTTATCAAATTCATATATGCCGCTGGGTGCAACCGTAGCACTAAAAAAACCATCACCAAAGTTTAAACCTAGCCCTCCACCAAAACGCACATGTTTCCAGAAATCACTTTTAGCTTCTTGTGCACTACCATTTTGAAAGCAAAAAGAGAGGATAATTAAAATTAATGTGATTTTTTTATTATTTAAAAGAATAAAATTCATGTTGATGCAAAATATTTAAATTATTAACAAAAATAAGGCATATTCGTTAAAGGAATATAATTTGCCATAAATATAGCTAAAGAAACATGTAATTTTGGTAAAAGTTGTATTTTTGAAAAATATTTTGACTAAATCATACTGGATTAAAAGTAGCAATGGATAAATTTTCATTTTTAAACGCAGCACATACAGCATTTTTTGCTGATTTATACGAACAATATCAACAAAGTCCTGATTCTGTAGAACCAAGTTGGAGAGCCTTTTTTCAAGGTTATGATTTTGGTAGTGAGAATTACGGATTAGATGGCGAAATAATTGAGGGGGTTTCCACCCAAATTCCAGAACATGTTCAAAAAGAATTTCAAGTTGTAAAACTTATTGATGGTTATAGAATGCGAGGCCATTTGTTCACTAAAACAAATCCAGTTCGAGATCGTAGATCTTATTCACCTACTTTAGAAATCGAAAATTTCGGTCTTAACGCAAACGATTTAGATACTGTTTTTAATGCAGGAGAAATTTTAGGTATAGGTGTAAAATCACTTCGTGAAATTATTGTTCATCTAGAAAAAATATATTGTGACTCTATAGGAATAGAGTACATGTATTTAAGAAATCCAGAGGTTATTGCATGGTGGCAAGACCAATTAAACAAAAATGATAATCAGCCAAATTTTTCTGCTGATACTAAAAAATATATTTTATCTAAATTAAACCAAGCAGTAACTTTTGAAAACTTTTTACAAACTAAATATGTAGGGCAAAAACGTTTTTCTTTAGAAGGAGGAGAATCTTTAATACCTGCAATTAGTAATGTGCTTTTTTATGCCGTTGAAAAACATGGTGTTAAAGAATGTGTATTGGGTATGGCTCACCGTGGGCGTTTAAGTACCCTTGTTAATATTTTTAGAAAACCAGTTAATGAGTTATTTAGCGAGTTTGATGGTAAAGATTTTGAAGACGAAAATATTGATGGCGATGTAAAATACCATCTAGGTTTAACACTTGATAAAACGTACCAAAACGGTAAAAATATTAAGATGAATTTGGTGCCAAATCCATCTCATCTAGAAACCGTTGCGCCCGTAGCCGAAGGTATTACTCGTGCAAAAATAGATAGTGATTATGCAGGTGATGATTCTAAAATATTACCAATAATTGTTCATGGTGATGCAGCTATTGCTGGTCAAGGTATTGCTTATGAAGTAGCCCAAATGAGCCAGTTGGCAGGATATAAAACAGGAGGAACGGTTCATATAGTTGTTAATAACCAAATTGGATTTACAACGAACTATCTAGATGCAAGGTCTAGTACTTACTGTACCGATGTTGCTAAAGTTACTTTATCGCCAGTTATGCATGTAAATGCAGATGATGCCGAAGCTGTTGTACATGCTGTAGAAATGGCAATGGAATATAGAATGCGTTATAAAAAGGATGTATATATCGATTTATTGGGTTATAGAAAATATGGCCATAATGAAGGTGATGAGCCTAGATTTACACAGCCTAAATTATATAAAGAAATTGCAAAACATCCCAACCCATTTAAAATATATGCCGATAAATTAATAGCAGAAAAAACTATTGATCAAGCATATGTTGATAAAATTATTTCTGATTTTAAAGACACTTTAGAAAGTGAATACACTAAATCTAAGGAAGCAAAATCGTCTAAAGTTCGAGAATTTATGCAAGAGCGCTGGACCGATTTTAAACGTCAAGGGGTAGATTCAATGCTAATTTCAGAAAATACATCTTATCCTAAAGAGAAATTAGAAGATATTTCTAAAATAGTTTCAACTGTTCCAGAAGGTGTTAAATTTTTACGAAAAGCAGAACGTATTCTAGGTGGTCGTGAAAAAATGGTTTTTGAAACCGATACATTAGATTGGGGTATGGCAGAAACATTGGCATACGGAAGTTTAATGGAAGAAGGATTTAATGTGCGTATTTCAGGACAAGATGTAGAACGCGGAACGTTTAGTCACCGTCATGCTATTCTTAGAGACGAAATTTCAGAAGAACGTATTAATCTTTTAAATACAAACCCACAAAATAAAGGTAAAATGGATATTTATAATTCATTTTTATCAGAATATGGCGTACTTGGGTTTGATTATGGTTATGCAATGGCAAATCCAAATACTTTAACCATATGGGAAGCTCAATTTGGAGATTTTAGTAACGGTGCACAAATTATTTTTGATCAATATTTATCGGCTGCCGAAGATAAATGGAAAGCTCAAAACGGCATAGTGGTTTTATTACCTCATGGTTATGAAGGGCAAGGATCAGAACATTCGTCTGCTAGAATAGAACGCTATTTACAATTATGTGGCGATGATAACATGATAGTTGCCGATTGTACAACACCAGCAAATATGTTTCATTTGTTACGTCGTCAAATGAAACGTAATTATAGAAAGCCACTAATTGTATTTACACCTAAAAGTTTATTACGTCATCCTAAAGCGGTTTCTTCAATAAAAGAGTTAGCCTCAGGCAAATTTGAAGAAGTTATAGATGATACTATAAGTCCTAATAATGTAAAAAAATTAGTTTTTTGTACGGGTAAATTTTATTACGATTTATTAGCTGAAAGAGAAGAACTAGGCAGAGATGATGTTGCTTTAGTAAGAATAGAACAACTTTTTCCACTTCATTATAAAAAAATTCAAAAAGTAATTGAAAGATATCCAAATGTTGAAAATTACGTTTGGGCACAAGAAGAGCCAAAGAATATGGGAGCATGGAGCCATATGTTACAACGTTTTGATTTAGTAAAGCTAGAAGTGTGTTCAAGACCATATAATTCGGTCCCTGCTCCGGGTTCAAGTACAAGAGATAAAAGAAGACAAAAGCGTGTTATTTACGCTGTTTTTAATATACAAGAGTAAAATAGAATTAAAGATACATTAAAATTATAAAGATGATTTTAGAAATGAAAGTGCCTTCTCCAGGCGAATCTATTACAGAAGTTGAAATAGCAACTTGGTTAGTTGAAGATGGTGATTATGTTGAAAAAGACCAAGCTATTGCTGAGGTAGATAGTGATAAAGCAACTTTAGAATTGCCTGCTGAAGCCAGCGGAACAATAACCCTTAAAGCTGAAGAGGGTGACGCAGTTGAAGTTGGAGCTGTTGTTTGTTTAATTGATACAAGCGCAGAAAAGCCAAAAGGTGGTGAAGCACCAAAAACGGAAGCTAAAGTAGAAGCACCAAAAGCTGAAACACCAAAAGCACCAGCTAGCGAAACTAAAACTTATGCTACAGGTAGCGCAAGCCCTGCTGCAAAAAAGATTTTAGCAGAAAAAGGTATGGATGCTAGTTCTATTTCTGGAACTGGAAAAGATGGCAGAGTTACTAAAGATGATGCTGTAAAAGCTGTACCATCTATGGGAACGCCAACAGGAGGAACTAGAGGCACTTCAAGAAGTAAAATGTCAATGCTAAGACGTAAAGTTGCAGAGCGTCTAGTAGAAGCTAAAAATACAACGGCTATGTTAACCACTTTTAATGAGGTTGATATGTCGCCAATTTTTGCGTTACGCTCAGAATATAAAGAAACATTTAAAGCAAAACATGGTGTAAGCTTAGGGTTTATGAGTTTCTTTACTTTAGCAATTGTTAGAGCATTAAAAATGTATCCGGCAGTTAATTCTATGATTGATGGTAAAGAAATGCTTTCTTATGATTTTTGTGATATTAGTATTGCAGTATCAGGACCAAAAGGACTTATGGTACCAGTAATAAGAAATGCCGAAAATTTAAGTTTTAGAGGTGTTGAGTCTGAGGTTAAGCGTTTAGCTCTTCGAGCTAGAGATGGTCAAATTACTGTTGATGAAATGACAGGTGGTACATTTACAATAACCAATGGAGGTGTTTTTGGTAGTATGTTATCTACACCAATAATTAATCCACCTCAAAGTGCCATTTTAGGTATGCATAATATTGTTGAGCGCCCAGTTGCAATAGATGGTAAAGTTGAAATTAGACCTATTATGTATGTAGCATTATCTTATGACCATAGAATTATTGATGGAAAAGAAAGTGTAGGCTTTTTAGTAGCAGTAAAAGAAGCTCTTGAAAACCCAGTAGAAATATTAATGAATAATGATGTTAAAAAATCGTTAGAGCTTTAAAATAATAGATTATATATTAAAAAAAAGGGTGTTATATCATTATATAACACCCTTTTTAAGTTTATAGGTTTGGGAAGACTAATTAAATAATACACATAACAATATTTATAGAAATAACAATAACAACTAAAACAACTAGTCCAATAATAAAATATTTATTTAGATTGTTTTTATCTTTTTCCATCTGCGCTCTAAGCATTTTTTGTTTGGTTTAAATTTTATTTTAAAACTCTGCACCATTAAAAGTGCAGAGTATCTAAAAAATTCTCTCTCAAAAGAATTAATTAATAGCAATGTAAATTTAAGGCACATACTAATAATAAAAAATACGCACTTATACGTATTTTAGTGTAGGATAAAGTGTATAAAAAGCGAAAGCTCTAAATCATTACAATTTAGAGCTTTCTATAATTCTCCCTAAGAACTAATTAATAGCACTGTAAAGATAGGTTGTTTATTCGATATAAAAAATACGCACTTCTACGTATTTTATACTCAAACTAAGAAATTCTTATTTAATGTTGCCCAAATGGAAAGCGATGTTGGTTTATTATCCAAACCTAATTTGTGTACAATATTACTCCTATGTTTGTCAACAGTTCTAATAGAAATTGACAATTCATCTGCAATATCTTGACTTGTGTTGTTTTCTGAAATTAGTCTTACAATTTTTAATTCAGATTTTGTAAGTAACTCAAGCGCTTCTGGTTTTTTATCTATAGTGCTAGCTTTTAAGTAATGTGCTATTTCTTTACTAAAATAAGGTTTACCATTAATTACTTCACTAATGCAATTCTCAATCTCTTCAACAGCAAATTCTTTTAATATATAACCAAAAACACCATATTTTAATGCTTGATCGTAAACATCTTCTTCTTTGTCAAAGGTTATAAGAATGACTTTAGTATTTAAATTGTTTTTTTGGCAAGCTTCAGCAATTTCTAAGCCTGTTTTGTAAGGCATTCTAATGTCAAGTATTGCAATTTCTGGTTTAAGTTTAACTATAAGGTTATATGCCGTTTTACCATCTTCGGCACTACCCATAATATTATAACCTTTGGAGGTTAAAAAATCTGTTAAACCACGCAACATTAAAGGGTGATCATCAGCTATGACAATAGATGTATTCATTTAATACTTAGAGAGAGAATTTGTTAGCTACTAATTTATAACTTTAAATATAGATATTTCTTTTCATAATCTATTACTGCTTTTCCTTTTTTTAAAATATCGGCCCCAATTATGCCATCAACAGGTTTAGAGTTATGATTAATAAGAGCTGTATTTACATGTGTTAGATTAAATAAAACCAATACTATTTTTTTATTAGTCCACTTTCCTATTTTAATTTTATTTTTTGTTGATGTTTTAGTATCCATATCAATAGCACCAGCGCCCGCAGCTTTTATTAAAGAATCTTTAGCTTTTAGTTTGAATGTTTCAATAGCTTCAAAACCTACACAGGAATTAGATGCTCCAGTATCTAAAATAAACAATCCCTTTGTTCCATTTATTGTCGCTTTTATTTCAAAATGATTCGTTTTTGTAAGGTGTAATTTTATTTTAGTGTACTCTTTTTGCTCTAGAAATTGTTGAAGCGTTTGCATGAATATTTTTTTAACAAATATAATCATGTAAAAACGATTATTTTTACAGAAAAGTATAACTTAAATTTTCATCTTTTGATAATAACAGATACACATACTCATTTATATAGTGAAGCTTTTGACGATGATAGAGATCTAGTAATTAATAGAGCAATTGAGGAAGGAGTAACAAGATTTTTTATTCCAGCAATTGATTCGACTTATACCAAATCAATGCTTAAGCTAGAAAAAGAATATCCAAATAATATTTTTTTAATGATGGGTTTACATCCCACTCATGTTAAAGATAATTATGAGGAAGAATTAAAACATGTCGAGGAAATGGTGTCTAAAAGACCTTTTTATGCTATTGGTGAAATAGGGATTGATTTATATTGGGATAAATCGACATTGAATATTCAAAAAAAAGCATTTAAGCGTCAAATTCAATTAGCTAAACAATATAAATTACCAATAGTTATTCACTGTAGAGAAGCATTCGATGAAATATTTGAAGTTTTAGAAAGCGAAAAGGGAGATGATTTGTATGGGATTTTTCATTGCTTTACAGGAACTTTAGATCAAGCACATCTGGCAATTTCATATAATATGAAATTAGGTATTGGAGGTGTAGCAACTTTTAAAAATGGAAAAATTGATAGATTTTTAAAACAGATAGACCTAAATCATATCGTTTTAGAAACGGATTCACCATATTTAGCACCAGTTCCATTTAGAGGTAAACGAAATGAAAGCAGTTATATAATAAATGTCTTAAAAAAGCTTTCTGAGATATATGGTGTTTCACAAGAGCATATTGCAAAAATAACAACCGAAAATTCTAAGGCTATTTTTAAAATTTAAAAGATGACTAAATCTAAAATAAAAATACTTCTTATTTACACAGGCGGAACCATAGGAATGGTTAAAGATTTTAAAACGGGTTCTTTAAAAACTTTTAATTTTAAAAATCTTCTTGATAAAATTCCAGAATTGCAATTGTTAGATTGCAATATTGAAACTGTTTCATTTAAAACGCCTATAGATTCTAGTAATATGCATCCTAAGTATTGGATTCAAATAGCTGAATTTATTGAAACTAATTATGACGATTTTGATGGTTTTGTTGTGCTTCATGGAAGTGATACTATGAGTTATTCTGCATCAGCTTTAAGTTTTATGTTAGAAAACTTAGCTAAACCAGTAGTGTTTACAGGGTCTCAATTGCCAATTGGAGATTTGCGTACAGATGCTAAAGAGAATTTAATTACATCTATTCAAGTAGCCTCAATGCAAAATAAAGGAAAGGCTATAGTCAAGGAGGTATGCTTATATTTCGAATATAAATTATATAGAGGAAATAGAACAACTAAGCTTAATGCTGAACATTTTCAGGCTTTTGCTTCTTTTAATTATCCTGATTTAGCTGAATCCGGAGTGCATTTAAAAATCAATTCTGAATATTTATTCAAACCTAACCTTAGAAAAAAACTAAAGGTTAACAAAATATTAGATGAAAACATTGCAATTATTAAAGTGTTTCCGGGTATAACAAAAACAATTTTAGAAAGTGTATTAAATGCTTCAAATTTAAAAGCTGTAATTATAGAAACTTATGGTGCTGGAAATTGTACTACAGAAAAGTGGTTTATTAACCTTCTAAAACAAGTTATTTCAAAAGGAATTTATATTGTGAATGTTACACAATGCCTAGGTGGAAGCGTAATGATGGGTCATTATGAAACAAGTAATGAGTTAAAAAAAATAGGAGTCATTTCAGGAAAAGACATGACAACCGAAGCTGCTGTGGCAAAATTGATGTATTTATTAGGTCAGAATATTTCGTCTAAGGTATTCAAAACCAATTATGAAGCCTCTTTAAGAGGAGAAATGAGTTAAAAAATAACATTAAAAGTTTTAGTCTTCAAAGTTTTTTTTGTTATTTGAACCCCGTAATTAATGTAATAAAATAAAGAGAGGTGGCCGAGTGGTCGAAGGCGCACGCCTGGAAAGTGTGTATACCTCAAAAGGGTATCGAGGGTTCGAATCCCTTCCTCTCTGCTGATTTTTTTTATTTTTAATTGCTTTTTTTTTATATCTTTAACCCTTTAACTAATAAAATTAAGATCGAGAACATGAAAAGATTATTTTCAATCCTTGCCATAACAGTAATGGTGGCATTCGGAACTGCTAATGCAACTACAATTGCAAACACTAGTACAGCTGTAACAACAGTTACAACAATGACACAAGATGACGCAGCACCTGCTGAAGAACTTGGATTTCATCAAGAATTAAAAAAGCGTTTTATTGAAGGAGGCCCAGGCTTTATGGGTATTGTATTGTTATGTTTAATTCTAGGTTTAGCAATTGCTATAGAAAGAATTATCTTTTTAAACTTATCTACAACAAATACAAAAAAATTAACACAAGAAGTAGAAGATGCTTTATCTTCTGGTGGTGTTGAAGCTGCAAAAGAAGTTTGTAGAAACACAAAAGGACCAATCGCATCTATTTACTACCAAGGTTTAGATAGAACTGATGAAGGTCTAGAAGCTGCTGAAAAAGCTGTTGTAGCTTACGGTGGTGTTCAAATGGGACAATTAGAGAAAAATGTTTCTTGGATATCTTTATTTATCGCACTTGCACCAATGCTTGGTTTCATGGGTACGGTAATTGGTATGATTCAAGCATTTGATAAAATTGAAGCTGCTGGAGATATGCAACCATCACTTGTAGCAGGTGGTATTAAAGTAGCACTTTTAACTACAGTATTTGGTTTAGTAGTAGCTATTATACTTCAAATTTTTTACAATTATATTATTGCTAAAATTGATAGTATCGTTAACAACATGGAAGATGCTTCTATAACGTTAATGGATCTATTGATTAGAAACAAAAAGTAATAATATAAAAACAAAAAATTATGAATTCACAAAAAATATTATCAATCATAATGGGGATTGTCGGAGTACTTTCGGCTGTATTTCTGTTCATGATTATAAGTGCCGGAGATGATGCCATTAAGGCAGGAGAGTCTGGAGGCACCGTAGACACTTTTATGTATATTGCTTACATAGTTTTATTTTTAACACTTGCTATCGTTTTATTATTCGTTTTAAAAGGACTTTTTACTGGTGATATTAAAAAAACTTTAATGACCGTTGGTTTATTTGTAGCAATAATTGCAATCTCTTATGCGTTATCATCAGGTACAGATTTAGATTTAAAGCCTTTTACAGATAAAGGTTTAGATATTACTGAAGCTAAATCTAAAAATGTTGGAGCTGGTTTATATGCGTTTTATATACTTGCAGCTTTAGCAATTGGATCTATGTTGTACGGAGGAGCTAAAAAAATATTTAACAGATAAAATTATGTCAAAAAGAGCAGCACCAGAAGTAAATGCAGGCTCAATGGCCGACATTGCTTTCTTATTATTAATTTTCTTTTTAGTAACAACAACAATTGAGACTGATTCGGGAATTAATAGAAAACTTCCGCCAATGGAAGAGTCTGATGAGGATGTTATTATCAAACAAAAAAATATTTTTACCGTATTGTTAAATGGTAAAGATCAATTACTTGTTGAAGATGAGATCATGGAACTTAAAAATCTGCGTAAAGCAGCTAGAGAGTTTTTAGATAACGGAGGAGATAAGTCTTGTGATTACTGTAGAGGTAAGAAAGACCCAACATCATCTGATAATCCAGATAAAGCGATTATTTCGCTTAAGAACGAACGTGAAACATCTTATAAAACTTATATAGCTGTACAGAATGAATTAGTTGCAGCATATAATGAATTAAGAGATGCTAGAGCCCAATCTCTATACGGTAAATCATTTACCGAGATGGAAGCTAATTACAAAGATGTAAATTGGCCAGGGAATAAAGAAAAGCTTAAAGAGAAGATTGATCAGATTAAAACTGATTACCCTCAAAAGCTATCAGAAGTACAATAGAGTAAAATTTAACATTTATATAAATATGTCTAAATTTAAAAAGAAAAAAGACGGAGGAATACCTGCGGTTAACACAGCAGCTTTACCTGATATTGTGTTTATGTTATTATTCTTCTTTATGGTAGCCACAGTAATGAGGCAAAATACTTTAATGATTGATAATAATTTGCCTTTCGCAGATCAAGTAGAGAAGCTTGATAAAAAGGATTTGGTAATGTATATATATGCAGGAAAACCAAGTTCAAACTACAAGCAATATGGTACTGAAGCAAAAATTCAATTAAATGATAAATTTGCAGACGTTAATGAAATTGCTTCTTTTATTGCTGCAGAGCGTGCTTCAAAACGTGAAGAATTAATTCCATTTTTAACTACAGCCTTGAAGGTTGATAGTGATGCTAATATGGGATTAATAGGTGATATTAAGCAAGAACTACGTAAAGTTAACGCACTTAAAATAAACTATACTACTAAAAAAGGTAGTGTGTTTGGAAGAAATTAACTTATACATTCTTAATTTTATAAAAAAGACGTTTTGAATTTTCAAAACGTCTTTTTTATTTTAATACTTTTACATTTAACTATATTAAATCAAAAATTTGATGAAATATATATTTGCTACTTTATATTTTTTAACTCACATTACTATTTGTTTTGCTCAAGAAAGCAAAATCAAAGAAGTTGATTCACTATATAAAGAAGATCAATTTTATGCTAGTGTTACTTATAATCTATTAGGAAATAAACCTAGTGCTCTTAATCAAAGCGGATTTTCATTAGGATTCCATCTAGGAATGATGAAAGATATACCTATTAATAAAAGTAGAGATATAGCAATTGGTATTGGGTTAGGTTATTCTGCTAATTCTTTTAATCAAGATTTTTTAATAAATAAAAGCAGTGATAATAATTTTAATTATAGTATCATAGAAGATAGTGGTACATACACAAAAAACAAATTTTCAATTCATTTAATAGAAATTCCAATAGAGTTTAGATGGCGAACATCTACACCAACAGATTACAATTTTTGGCGTATTTATACAGGTTTTAAGTTTGGTTATGTACTAACTAATTCTTCAAAGTACATAGGAGATTTAGGAGACTTAAAATATACTAATATTAAAGATTTTAATAAATTTCAATATGGATTGACCTTATCTGCAGGTTACAATACTTGGAATATTTTTTTATATTATAGTTTAAACCCAATTTTTTCTCAAGATGTTAAAATAAATGATGAAAATATTGATATGAATGCTATAAAAATTGGACTTATATTCTACATTCTATAACCAATAAGTAACCAATATTAGCTGAGGAATAAAACCTACAAATACCCCTATTATTAATTCGATATAAGTATGCGCTTTTAAGTGAAGTCTTGAAGTAGCAATGGCACCCATTATAATTGATAATAATGCTAAGGTTCCATTTATATTAATACTAAAATGAATACTAAGCGCAATAAAAAACATAAATACTCCAGATATAGCAATCATATGAATACTTGCTTTAAAATTCATTATAGCAAGTAATAAACAAGCCATTGTAGATATCAGTATACCAACAAAGAAAAAATAAAGTTCGACAGATTGAGAAGGTGTCAATATTCGTTGTAAAACAATTAAAGTAACTACACCATTAAGTATTAATGGATAAATTCGTTCTTTACAGCTTTCAAGATTAATAGTATTAACCAATCCTATAGTTTTTAACAATAAATAAAGTAATACAGGTAAAATAATAGTTAAAATAAATAGCGAAATGATTTTTGCTTGAATAATTTCGTTAGGTATAAAACGAGGAGATTTTGAAAAGTAAAAAATAACACCTAGTAAAGGCATTAATAGAGGATGAAAAATATATGAGATACTCTTTAATAGCCTATCCATTATATTTTTTTACGTAATCGTGCAACAGGAATGTCTAGTTGCTCTCTATATTTCGCAACAGTACGCCTTGCTATAGGATATCCTTTTTCTTTTAGAATTGTAGCTAAGTTTTCGTCAGTTAAAGGCTTTTTCTTGTTTTCTTCTTCTATAACAGTTTCTAGTATTTTTTTAATTTCTCTAGTTGAAACGTCTTCTCCTTGATCATTTTTCATAGATTCAGAAAAGAATTCTTTAATCAATTTAGTACCATAAGGAGTATCAACATATTTACTATTTGCAACTCTAGATACAGTTGAAACATCCATTTTTATCTCATCTGCTATATCTTTAAGAATCATTGGTTTTAAATTACGCTCATCACCAGTAAGAAAGTATTCTTTTTGGTAATGCATAATAGCACTCATTGTTATAAATAAAGTTTGCTGACGTTGTTTTATAGCTTCTATAAACCATTTTGCAGCATCAAGCTTTTGTTTTATAAAAATTATAGCATCTTTTTGTGATTTTGATTTATCCTTTGAGTCTTTATAGCCTTTAAGCATGTTATTGTACTCTCTTGAAACATGAAGATCAGGAGCATTTCTGCCATTAAGTGTTAACTCTAATTCACCATCAACAATTTTTATTGCAAAGTCTGGAACAATATGTTCTACTATTCTATTATTTCCAGCATAAGAGCCTCCAGGTTTAGGATTTAAGTGTTCGATTTCAGATATGGCATCTTTTAGCTGAATTTCTGTAATATCAAATTTACTAAGTAACTTTTTGTAATGCTTTTTAGTAAATTGATCAAAGGCATTGTCAATAATATCGATTGCTAATTCCGTATCAACCGTTTTTTCTTTTCTGTGTAATTGAATACTTAAACATTCTTGAAGGTTTCTAGCTCCAACACCTGCTGGGTCTAATTGATGTACTATTTTTAAAACCTTAGCGATTTGCTCTTCTGTGGTATATACACTTTGTGTAAATGCTAGGTCGTCCATAATATCGCTTAAATCACGTCTTATATAGCCGCTTTCATCAACGCTTCCAACTAGAAACTCGGCAATATCTCTTTCTTCATCAGAAAGTCTGTAAGTGTTTAATTGATTTACTAAATGCTGTGTAAAAGAAGTACCGGCTGCATAAGGCATTGTTTTTTCCTCATCATCACTACTATAATTGTTAACTTGGGTTCTATAATCTGGAATTTCGTCGTCACTTAAATATTCATCAACATTAATATCCTCTGCGTTTATAGTTTCGTTATCATCGTAATCATCTGTTGTATTATCAAAATCAGAATCTAAGTCATCTTTACTATCTTCTTTTCCTCCTTCTAGTGCAGGATTTTCTTCTAATTCTTGCTTTAAACGTTGCTCAAAAGCCTGTGTAGGCAACTGTATCAATTTCATTAATTGAATTTGCTGCGGAGACAGTTTTTGAGATAATTTAAATTGTAAATATTGTTTAAGCATATTTTGATTTAAGGTTGTTACTCAAAGATATAAAAAGGGATTTGTTTACCAAAGTTATACCAAGATTCACTTTTTTAAGTGAAATTTTCTAAAATTCTGCATTTTGAGGTGTTCGAGGAAAAGGTATTACATCCCTTATATTACTCATACCTGTGGCAAACATGACTAAACGTTCAAAACCTAAACCAAAACCAGAATGAACAGCTGTACCAAATTTGCGTAAATCAAGATACCACCATAATTCTTCTTCTGGGATATTTATGGCAGCCATTCGTTCTCTTAAAACGTTTAAACGTTCTTCACGTTGTGCTCCTCCAACTATTTCTCCAATACCAGGAAAAAGAATATCCATAGCACGAACCGTTTTCCCATCTTCATTTAAGCGCATATAAAAGGCTTTAATGTTTGCTGGGTAATCAAATAATATTACAGGACATTTAAAATGTTTTTCAACTAGAAAACGTTCATGTTCACTTTGTAAATCTGTTCCCCATTCATTAATTAAATATTTGAATTTTTTCTTCTTATTTGGTTTTGAGTTTCTTAAAATATCAATAGCTTCATTATAACTAACACGTTTAAAGTTGTTGTCTGTAACAAATTTTAACTTTTCAATTAAAGTCATGTCACTACGTTCTGCTTGAGGTTTTGTTTTTTCTTCATCTTGAAGCCTTTTGTCAAGAAATTCTAAATCTTCAATATTGTGATCAAGCACATGTTTTAAAACCGATTTCATAAAGTCTTCAGCTAAATCCATGTTTCCTGCAAGATCCATAAACGCAACTTCTGGCTCAATCATCCAAAATTCTGCTAAATGACGAGAGGTATTGGAGTTTTCAGCTCTAAAAGTAGGTCCAAAAGTATAAACTTTCCCTAAAGACATGGCATAGGTTTCTGCTTCTAATTGTCCTGAAACGGTTAAGTTTGTTTCTTTTCCGAAGAAGTCTTTAGAATAATCAATTTCACCTTCATCATTTAGAGGTGGGTTTTTCGCATCAAGACTAGTTACCTTGAACATTTCACCGGCACCCTCGGCATCACTTCCAGTTATAATAGGTGCATGCATATAATAAAAACCATTATCATTAAAGTATTTATGAATAGCAAATGATAATGCCGAACGTAAACGCATTACAGCACTAAATGTATTTGTTCTGGTTCGTAAATGTGCATTTTCACGTAAAAACTCAAAAGAGTGTTTTTTTGGTTGAATAGGATAAGTTTCAGGATCTGAGTCTCCTAAAATATTTAATTCGGTTACTTTTATTTCTACTTTTTGGCCTTTACCTTGGCTTTCAACTAACTCTCCTTTTACATGTATAGCTGCTCCAGTTGTAACCCTTTTTAAAAGCGTTTCGTCAAAGTTTTCAAAATCAACTACACATTGAATATTATTTAAAGTTGATCCATCATTTAAAGCGATAAATCGATTTGCCCTAAAAGTTCTTACCCAACCTTTAATTTCAACTTCTGTTATAATGATATCTTGCGATAACAATTCTGAAACGGTTCTTGATTGCATATATATAAAATTTATAATGTAAATATAAAATTTTCAAATATTAAACCCAGTAGCAAAAGAGACTAAATTCTAAAATATTTTAATTCTAAAATTAGACTTCAGGTTCGTCCTCTTCAGGAATAATATTAATTGAAGGTTTTCTTAAAACTTGTTTGTTTGCTATATTTCGTTCAAGAGAAAGTAATAATGATGGTAATAGTAGTAAGTTAGATAACATAGCAAATAATAATGTGGCTGATACTAAGGCACCTAAAGCAACTGTGCCACCAAAACTAGATATTGTAAATACAGAAAAACCAAAAAACAAAACGATTGAAGTGTAAAACATACTTACGCCAGTTTCGCGTAATGCACCATAAACCGATACTTTAATTTTCCAGTTATTAGCTTGTAACTCTTGTCTGTATTTTGCTAAGAAATGTATCGTATCATCAACAGAAATACCAAAGGCAATACTAAATACCAAGATAGTTGAAGGCTTAATAGGTACTCCCAAATATCCCATTAACCCTGCTGTAACTAAAAGCGGTAGTAAGTTTGGGATAAGTGATACTATAATCATTCTTCCAGATCGGAACATATACGCCATAAATATTGCAATTAATAGTATGGCCAAGGTTAATGATATCACTAAATTTTTAACTAAATATTTTGTTCCTTTTTGGAATAATAATGCTTTCCCTGTTAAGATAACGTCATATCGTTCTTTAGGAAATACTTTATCTATTTTAGTTTGAAGGTTTTCTTCAATACGCTCCATTTTGTCTGTACCAATATCTTTCATAAAAGTGGTAATACGAGCATATTGACCGGTACTATCTACAAAGTTTTTAAGTAAATCGACATTAGAAGATGAGTTTTTAGCATATGATAAAATAAAACTATTTTCTTGAGAAGTTGGGAGCTGATAATATTTAGTATTACCATTATAATAGGCTTGTTTAGAGTATTTAACTAATCCAACTACAGAAACCGGTTTTGATAGTTCTGGAGTTTCAATAATTAAATCTTCAAGTGCATCCATGCGTTTAAGGGTAGATAGTTTCATCACACCTTTTTTACGCTTTGTATCAATCATTATTTCTAATGGCATAATACCATTAAATTCGTCTTCAAAAAACCGAATATCATTAACAAAATCAGATTCTTGAGGCATATCTTCAATTAAACTACCCGATATTTTTATTTGATAAATACCAATAATACTTACCACTAGTAAAACTACAGAGGTAATGTAAATTGCAATACGTTTTTTCTTTACCATTAACTCCATCCAATTAACAAAACCACCAATCCAGCGTTTGTTAAGATGCTCTAAGTGGCGATCTTTTGGGAATGGCATAAAGCTATATATAATAGGAATTATGAGTAAACAAAGAATAAAAATAGCTAAGATGCTTAATGATGCTACAACACCAAATTCTTTTAAAAGTTTACTTTCTGTTAAGATAAAAGTAGCAAAACCAGAAGCCGTTGTAACATTAGTCATTAATGTGGCATTTCCAATTTTTGTAATGACACGTTGTAAAGATTTTACTTTGTTACCATGTAACTTGACTTCATGTTGGTATTTATTAATTAAGAATATACAGTTTGGAATACCTATTACAATAATTAATGGTGGAATTAATGCTGTTAAAACTGTTATTTCATAATTCAACAATCCAATAATTCCTAAAGTCCACATGACACCAATACAAACCACAATCATTGATATAAAAGTGGCTCTAAATGATCTAAAAAAGAAAAAGAAAATAATTGATGTAACTAACAATGCCGCTAAAATGAAAGTGCTTATTTCATCAACTATATTTTGAGAATTTAGTGTTCTAATATAGGGCATTCCGGATATTCTAACATCTAAATTATTTTCAGCTTCAAATTTGTTTATTTGAGGTAGTAAAACATTAACAACAAAATCTTTTCTTGCCGATGTATTTACTATAGCTTTGTTAATATAAATTGCTGTTCTTATTGTTTTTGTTTCTTTATTGAATAAGAAATTATCGTAAAACGGATACTTTTCAAAAAGTTCGTTCTGTAAGGTTTCAATTTGAGCTATAGACACAATAGAATCTTTAATAAAAGGTTCTAATTTGAATTTTTCGTTTTCGGTATCTTTTATTAGTTTTTGAAGATCTTTAATTGAAATTACCGTTTCAACAGCTTCGCTTTTTTTGAAATTCTCCGAAAGTCTATTCCAAGCATTTAATTTTTCAACACTAAATAGTGTTGTGTCTTTCACACCAAGAACAATAAGGTTTCCTTCTTCTCCAAAGGTGTTTAAGAAATTATTATAAGTAATATTTACCTCATGGTCATCTGGTAATAAATTAGCTTCAGTATAAGTAAATCGCATGTTTTCCCATTTCTGAGCAAAAAGAAATGTAGCAATTACTATACCTATAAGAATTGCGATTTTATTTCGTAAAATCAATCTTGCGGTTACGTCCCAGAAATCTTTTGTAAAAAGTTTAAGCATGCATTATTTAAAAGATGGGCAAAGGTAGAAAAAACAAGTATAATTACTCATAATGAGACGTTAAATGTAAACTTAAATGCAACATTATCACCAAAGTCAGGTAAATGATAAGCTCCATAGCGATAGGTAAAACTAACCCCAAAACCAAATAGTAGTTTATTTAGTTCAAAACCAGATTCTGTATAACCACTTTTTAAGGAGCCAAAATTAATGTTTTGATGCTTTTCAGGATGCCTCATGTCACCAATGGCATACCGTGTTATTAAAACCATTTGAGGCTTGTAACGTTTAGATACATTAAAAGGTTTTAAAAAATACTTCCATTGAAATGTTGCAAACTTATCAGAGAAGAACTCATTAAAATACATGGTTTCAAAACTATTTAATCCAGCCACAGAAAAACGTTGCAATATTGTTTCTTTGTTAATATTATTTGGATATGCATGGTATAAGTGGGTTAATGGTGTGTTACCATTAGCAATACCAGATACTAATGTGATTTCAGAATGTGAACCATTTTCTTCTCCTATTTTATAAAGTGTTCTAAAGTCAAATTTTGAAAACCCAAAATTACTCCCAAAAACATTTTTAAAACTTTTAGTGTATTGAAGTGTAAAAATAGGATAGTCATTTTTAGTATCTTTTTTTGAGGTTTTTAAAGTATTAAACGGGCTCCACTGTAAACCTAATTTAGCTGTACTTAAATGAAAAGAATTAATAGGAGAGTTGTTTAATAAGAAGCTATAATTATAAGTTGGGTTTATATTACTAACTGCAAACTCAGTTTCAGATAATAGATTAGTAGTGATGTTATGCTCTAAATTTATAGCTTTTGTAATGTGCTTATGAAATAAATTAATATTAAGTAAACGAGGTTCAAAGAACTGAAAAAACCTTTTGTCTGTCAGGAATTTTGTACTACCTGTTTCTTGTAAATCATCGGTATAGGATAAATTTAACCAAGTATTAGTTTTTTCTGCCAATCTTATACCACCACCAATACTGTATTTAAATCGATGGTCTCTAAAGCCATATACTATATACGAGTTAAGTCTGTATTTTTTGGAAAAAGCATCATTAGTTAGACCACCAATGCCGGTTCTTACGCCTTCATATTGATTGTATTTTATTAAATATCTTAAATCTGCATTAAAATATTTAAAAGGTAAAAAGCCGTTACCTAGACTTTTTAATAGTGCTTTTTTTTTAATGGAGTCCTGTGAAGGTTCTAAATATTTTCTATTGAAAGATTGGGCTTGCATCAATGTTGTGCAAATAATAAAAATGAAAATAGAATAATGCTTTAACATTTATAAAGTACCCTAAAAACTTGAAATTTATAAAAAAAGCGACTAAAAGTCGCCTTTAAAATTATACGGTCATGATTTCTTTTTCTTTATTATCGAAAAGCTCATCGACTTTTTTAACGTGATTATCTGTTATTTGTTGTATATCTATTTCTGCATTTTTCTTTAAATCCTCAGATACATCGTCATTTTTTTTAACATCATTCATAGCGTCCTTACGTGCTGTTCTGATACTTACTTTCGCATCTTCAGCTTCAGCTTTTGCTTGTTTTGCTAAATCTTTACGACGTTCTTCAGTTAATGGTGGTACATTAATAATTATAGTTTCACCATTATTCATTGGGTTAAAGCCAAGATTTGCGTAGGCAATACCACGTTCAATTTCTTGAAGCATACTTTTTTCCCAAGGTTGAACAGTAATTGTTCTTCCATCAGGCGTATTTACATTGGCTACTTGACTAAGAGGTGTTTGCGTACCGTAATAATCAACCATAACACTTCCTAACATTGCTGGACTTGCTTTACCAGCTCTAATATTTAAAAATTGTTTTTTAAGATGCACAATAGCATTATCCATTGCTTCTTTTGTGCTGTCTAATATAAATTGTATGTCTTCGTTCATTGTCTTAAACTTTTTTTCAAATTATATATGCTTGTTCAAAAACTAGGCCAATTATTATACGTTTACAACGGTACCAATATTATCCCCAGAAACAACTTTTAGTAAGTTTCCTTTTTTGTTCATATCGAAAACAATAATTGGTAATTTATTTTCTTGACTTAGTGTAAATGCAGTTGTATCCATTACTTTTAAGCCTTTCCTTAAAACATCATCAAAAGAGATTGAACTGAATTTTACAGCAGTATCATCTTTTTCAGGATCTGTATTATAGATTCCATCAACGCGTGTGCCTTTTAAAATCACATCTGCTTCAATTTCTATAGCACGTAAAACGGCAGCAGAATCTGTGGTAAAATAAGGATTTCCGGTACCACCACCAAAAATAACAACACGCCCTTTTTCTAAATGACGCATAGCTTTTCTTCTAATAAAAGGTTCTGCTACTTCATTAATTTTAATAGCTGTTTGTAAACGTGTTGGAATATTAGCATCTTCTAAAGCACCTTGTAAAGCTAAACCATTAATAACGGTAGCTAGCATACCCATATAATCTCCTTGAACACGATCCATACCTTTGCTAGCACCTGCAACACCTCTAAAAATGTTTCCGCCTCCAATAACTATAGCAACTTCAATGCCTTTGTCTGTAATAGTTTTAATATCATTTGCATATTCAGCTAATCGATCTGGATCAATACCATATTGGCGTTCTCCCATTAAAGCTTCACCAGATAGTTTTAGAAGTATTCTTTTATATTTCATTGGTAATTTATATTTAGTTTTTGAGGTTTGACAAAGCTACACATTTTTTTTATTTTTTGAATTTATATAAAACGCGATTTTGTTAAATAAAAAAACCACTATTCTAATTTAGAATAGTGGTTTAATTTATTTTGAGTTTTCGATTAAGCGGAATATACTAACCTACAGAAGCACGTTTGAAACCTGAGATTTCAACTTCTCCATATGATGAAACATATTCTGCAACAGTTTTCTTTTCATCTTTGATAAACTTTTGATCTAAAAGACATTGTTCTTGATCTAAAGTAGTATTATCAGAAATAAAACGCTCCATTTTTCCTGGTAAAATTCTATCCCAAATTTGTTCTGGTTTACCTTCTGCTTTTAATTCTGCTTTTGCAGCTTCTTCAGCTTCAGCAATAACTTCAGGAGTTAATTGAGCCATAGAAATATATTTAGGTACGTTTTTAAGAGTTTTACCTAAACGTCCTAATTCAATATTATCTTTTTCAATAACTGCAATTCTAGCTTCAGTTTCTGATGCTACGAATGCAGGATCAAAATCTTTATAAGATAAAGAAGTTGCACCCATTGAAGCAACTTGCATTGCTACATCTTTAACTAAAACATCGGCGTTATCAACTTTTGCAGTTAATCCAACTAAAGCAGCAATTTTGTTAATGTGTACATAAGTACCAACATAAGCAGCTTCTAATTTCTCAAAAGCGTTGATTTCTAATTTTTCACCAACAACACCAGTTTGTTCAACTAATTTATCTGCAACAGTCATACCTCCAAAATCGGCAGCTAAAAATTCTTCTTTAGAAGAAGTTCCTAAAGCGATTTCTGCTAATTGATTTGCTAATGCTAAAAAGTTTTCGTTTTTACCAACAAAATCGGTTTCACATCCTAAAACAATAGCAACACCTTCAGTTTGGTCTGCATTTATTTTAGAAACAGCTGCACCTTCAGAAGAATCTCTATCGGCTCTTTTTTCAGCTACTTTTTGTCCTTTTTTACGAAGCACTTCAATGGCTTTATCAAAATTACCTTCAGCTTCTACTAAAGCTTTTTTGCAATCCATCATACCTGCACCAGTTGCTTGTCTTAATTTATTAACCTCTTGGGCTGTAACTTTTACTGTAGTACTCATAGTAGTTATAATTTAAAAAAGTCGTTCAATATAATTTTCAATAAAGAAAAGAATTAAACGACTTAATTATGTTTTATTAATGTTATTTATTCTTCTTCTTCAGCTACAGCTTTTTTAGCTGGTGCTGCTTTTGCTTTAGGAGCCTCTTTTTTAGGAGCTTCTTTAGCAGAAGCCGAAGCTTCTTTTTCAGCTTTACGTTCTGCTAATCCACCAGATACTGCAGATGCTACATGCGTTAAGATTTTATCAATCGATTTAGAAGCGTCATCATTTGCAGGGATAACATAATCAACTTGACGTGGGTCAGAGTTGGTATCAACCATTGCAAAAATAGGAATGTTTAATTTTTGAGCTTCTTTAATCGCGATATGCTCACGCTTAATATCTACAACAAATAAAGCACCTGGTAAACGTGTCATATCGCTTATAGAACCTAAGTTTTTCTCTAACTTAGCTCTTAAACGATCAACTTGTAAACGCTCTTTTTTAGACAATGTCATGAAAGTACCGTCTTTCTTCATTCTATCAATAGAAGCCATTTTTTTAACCGCTTTTCTAATAGTAACAAAGTTAGTCAACATTCCGCCTGGCCATCTTTCTGTAATGTAAGGCATGTTAATTTCGCCAGCTTTTTCAGCAACAATATCTTTTGCTTGTTTTTTTGTTGCAACGAATAAAATTTTACGTCCAGAAGCTGCAATTTTTGCAAGTGCTGCTCCAGCTTCATCAATTTTAGCCGCTGTTTTGTAAAGGTTTATAATATGAATGCCGTTACGCTCCATATAAACGTAAGGAGCCATATTTGGATCCCACTTACGTGTAAGGTGTCCAAAGTGTACACCTGCTTCAAGTAATTCTTTTACTTCTACTGCCATTTTGTAATAGTTTACGTTCTGTTGAATAGCAATGATTAAGTGGTCATTAAATTCGCCTTAACCATTTAGATGCTAAACTAAATCCTGCCTTTTCAGGCTAGGACAACAATAACTGTTTTAATTTATTTTTATGATTTGAAAATGATAAAGAAATCTGTAATACAGATCCTGAACCAAGTCCAGGATATTAACGTTTTGAGAATTGAAACTTCTTACGAGCTTTCTTCTGACCGAATTTCTTACGTTCAACCATTCTTGGATCTCTTGTTAATAAACCTTCTGGCTTAAGTGTTAATCTGTTTTCAGCATCAACTTCGCACATTGCACGAGAAATTGCTAAACGAACAGCTTCTGCTTGTCCAGTAATACCACCTCCATATACATTTACTGTAATATCAAAGTTGGCGTCATTGTTAGTCAAAACTAAAGGTTGTTTTACTTTGTACTGTAAAGTAGCAGTAGTAAAATAATTAGCTAAGTCTTTTTTATTGATTGTAATGTTACCTTTTCCTGGGGCAACATAAGCGCGCGCAACAGCCGTTTTTCTACGGCCAATTTTGTGAATTACTTCCATGTTATTTAAATTCTTCTAGATTTATTGTTTTTGGCTTTTGAGCTGCATGTGCATGCTCTGTTCCAACAACAACTGTTAAATTACGGAATAAAGCAGCTCCTAATTTATTTTTAGGTAACATGCCTTTAACCGCTTTTTCTACTACTCTTGCAGGATCTTTTCCGTACAATTCTGTAGCAGTTAAACTTTTTTGACCTCCTGGATATCCGGTGTGACGAATGTATGACTTGTCAGTCCATTTGTTACCAGATAACGTGATTTTCTCTGCATTGATAATAATAACATTATCTCCACAATCAACATGAGGTGTGAAATTTGGCTTGTGTTTACCTCTAATAAGTTTTGCAACTTTAGAAGCTAAACGACCAAGCGCTTGACCTTCAGCATCAACCAAAACCCACTCCTTATTTACAGTAGCTTTGTTTGCTGAAATCGTTTTGTAGCTTAATGTGTCCACACTTTGATTTTTTAATTATTAAACATTCCTCTCTCAAAAAGAGTTTGCAAATTTACGATTATATATTTGATTACCAAACCTAGATAAAGGTTTTTTTATGCTTGAAAATCAGGTAGCTGCAACTTTAAAAAATTAACTGCTAAAAGTAGCTCGCTGCAACCTGTCGTTAATTGATTTTCCTAATTCTATATCGGGGAAGCGTTCTGCAATTATTACATCAAGGTTTTCTCGATCTAATTCATGCATTGCATCGTATAATTTTGAAGCAGCTTCAGTCATATTACCTGTTGATGATAATATAATTTGAGTTGTTACATTTGCATCTTTAAACCCATCCTTGAAAATAAGAAGACCAATACGCTTTCCAGAGTGTTTTTTTATTTCTTCAACAACATTACTTGTTAAATAAGTTCGTGTGGTAGGAGCATAATGTCTTTCTAGCATTCCTGGAGCATCCGGACTTTGCTCTTTTTTGTTTTTAATGATTACTTTGCCAACAACAGCCTCAATATCTTCTAGAGCTAAAGCACCTAAGCGATAAATAATAGGTTCGTCATTTTCAAAACCCACAATAGTTGATTCAATACCATTTGTACAGGCGCCGCCATCTAAAACCATTTCTATTTCATTTTTAAAATAGTTTTCTACGTGTTCGGGTTTAGTTGGGCTAATACTTCCAAATGGATTGGCACTTGGTGCAGCCAATGGGAAAGGTAGTTTATCTAACAGTTTTAGTGTTAAAGAGTGGTTAGGCACACGCACAGCAACAGTATCTTTACCTGCGGTTATTAAATCTGGTATTGTAGTTTGCTTTTTTAACACCATGGTTAAAGACCCTGGCCAAAAGGCTTTAGCTAGAAGTTTTGCTTTTTCTGGTACATAACTTGCTATATTTTCTAAATCACTAGCAGATGGAATATGAACAATTAGAGGATTGAAAAAGGGGCGTTTTTTTGTTGTAAAAATACTATTGATGGCTTCTTTACTATATATATTGCCGGCTAAACCATATACTGTTTCTGTTGGTATAGCAACTACTTTATTAGCTTTTAATAGTTCAATGGCTCTTGATATGTCTTTTGATATAATACTCATAGTCAATTAAAACAGTTTGCAAAATTACTTAAAAAATTGGTGTTATAAAGTCTATTATTAATTTAAACAAAATCAAGTAATAGTTTGCTTAACAATGCAAGGCTTTTACTAGTTTTGCAACTTTAAAATTTTGATTATGATTTCAATAGATAATTTAGCGGTAGAGTTTAGTGGACATACCTTATTTAGTGATGTGTCTTTTACTATTAATGAAAATGATAAGATTGCCCTTATGGGAAAGAATGGTGCCGGTAAATCTACCATGATGAAAATTATTGCTGGTGTACAAAACGCTTCTCGTGGCAATGTACGATATCCAAAAGAGGCTGTAATAGCTTATTTGCCCCAGCATCTATTAACAGAAGACGATACAACTGTTTTAGATGAAGCTTCGAAGGCTTTTAGTCATGTGTTTAACATGAAAAAAGAAATGGATGACTTAAACAAGCAACTAGAAACGAGGACCGATTATGAGTCTGATGCTTACATGAAAATTATTGAGCGCGTATCAGAGTTAGGTGAAAAGTATTATGCGCTTGAAGATGTAAATTACGATGCCGAGGTTGAAAAAGCTTTAAAGGGCTTAGGTTTTAAACAAGAGGATTTTACAAGACAAACCAATGAGTTTAGTGGTGGATGGCGAATGCGTATTGAATTGGCTAAAATTTTATTACAAAAACCAGATTTAATTTTATTAGATGAGCCTACCAACCATATAGATATTGAATCTGTAATTTGGTTGGAAGATTTTTTAGTAAATAAAGCTAAAGCTGTGGTTGTTATATCTCATGATAAAGCTTTTATTGATAATATAACCAATAGAACCATTGAGGTTACTATGGGAAAAATTTACGATTACAAAGCAAATTATTCACACTATTTACAATTACGAGAAGAGCGAAGAGCACATCAAATTAAGGCTTTCGAAGAACAGAAAAAATTTATAGCAGATAATCAGGCATTTATTGACAGGTTTAAAGGAACGTTTTCTAAAACTAACCAAGTAAATTCTAGAGAACGTATGCTAGAAAAGTTAGAAATTATTGAAATTGATGATGTTGATACATCGGCCTTAAAGTTGCGTTTTCCAAAAACACAACGTTCTGGTGATTACCCTGTAATTGTAAAAGAAGTGTCCAAATCTTATGACGATCATGTAGTTTTTAATAATGCCAGCATGACTATATCTCGAGGTGAAAAAGTATGTTTTGTTGGAAGAAATGGTGAAGGAAAATCAACCATGATTAAAGCTATTTTAAACGAGATTGATGTAGAGGGCGAGTGTGCTTTAGGTCATAATGTTAAAGTTGGGTATTTTGCTCAAAACCAAGCAGCTTTGTTAGATGAAAGTTTAACCGTTTTTCAAACCGTTGATGAAATTGCACAAGGAGATGTTAGAAAACAATTAAAAAACATTTTAGGACGCTTTATGTTTAAAGGTGATGCTATAGATAAAAAAGTAAGTGTGCTTTCTGGAGGAGAAAAAACCAGATTAGCCATGGTGAAATTACTTTTAGAGCCTGTTAATTTATTAATTCTAGATGAGCCTACAAACCACCTAGATTTAAAATCGAAGGATGTTTTAAAAGAAGCTTTATTAGATTTTGATGGGACTTTGGTTTTGGTATCTCACGATCGTGATTTTTTGCAAGGACTCTCTAATAAAGTATTTGAGTTTAAAGACCAACGTGTTATTGAGCATTTTGAAACTATTGATGCGTTTTTAGAACGTAATAGGATAGAAAGTATTAAAGCTATGGATTTAAATTAATATTATAGCAAGTATAAATTGGTTAGGGATAGTAGTGAAACATTTATGTTCATGAATTCTATTATTTATAATAGAAAATCATGAATAAAAACCCACGGCGAGGCACGAGTGAGGTCTTTTAATAAATAGCCCGACCCTTGGTAAACGCCCAAAATAATTGCCTTTTAACGTATTAGCATCAATTTTTGCTTATTTTTGCAGTGCTATGCAAGAATTAAAACTTTCAGATTGGTTACCTACCACAAACAAAGAGGTAAAAATACGCGGATGGGATGCGCTTGATGTTATCCTGTTTAGTGGCGATGCCTATGTGGATCATCCTTCGTTTGGCCCTGCTGTAATTGGCAGGATTTTAGAAAGTTATGGTTTGCGTGTTGCTATTGTACCACAACCCAATGTAAATGACAATTTACAAGATTTTATAAAGTTAGGTGCGCCAAAATTGTTTTTTGGAGTAACTGGTGGTTGCATGGATCCTATGATTAGCAATTATAATGCAAACAAAAAACGTCGTGATAAAGATGCCTACACCCCAAATGGCGATATTGGATTTAGACCCGATTATGCAACAACAGTATATTCTAATATTTTAAAGGAAAAATGGCCAGATGTACCGGTTTTAATTGGAGGAATTGAAGCATCTTTACGTCGTGTAACACATTACGATTATTGGAGTGATAAATTGATGCCTTCTATTTTAGAAAGCTCGAAAGCAGATATGTTAGTGTATGGCATGGGCGAGCAGCCTTTACGAGAGGTGGTACGTTTGTTGCAAAAAGGAGTACCATTTTCTAGTATTACGACTATTAAGCAAACTGCTGTTTTGTTGGATGCTGATGCTAAAATTCCAAAAAATAGTAATTGGGAGGATGTTGAAATTGTATCTCATGAAACCTGTTTAAAGGATAAAAAGAAGTTTGCTTCTAATTTTAAAACCATAGAGCAGGAGAGTAATAAGTTGGCAGCACGAAGAATTTTTCAGAAGGTAGGCGATAAAACGTTGATGATTAATCCGCCTTATCCTACTATGACTGAAGATGAAATTGATGCATCTTTTGAGTTGCCTTATACTAGAATGCCTCACCCAAAGTATAATAAGCGTGGGCCAATAGCTGCCTATGAAATGATTAAATTTTCTATAAACATTCATCGCGGATGTTTTGGAGGCTGTAGTTTCTGTACAATTTCTGCACATCAAGGAAAATTTATTGCATCTCGAAGTCAAGAATCTGTTTTACGTGAGGTAGATACGGTTGCTAATATGCCCGATTTTAAAGGGTATTTATCTGATATTGGAGGGCCTAGTGCTAATATGTATAAAATGAAAGGTAAGGTGCAGTCTATATGCGATAAGTGTGTGGCGCCTTCTTGTATTTCACCAGTTATTTGTAGTAACTTAGACACGTCTCATAAACCTTTAACCGAATTATATCAAGCGGTTGATAGCCATCCAAAGATTAAAAAATCTTTTATTGGTAGTGGTATTCGACATGATATGTTGGTGCCAGAATTTAACAAAAATGCAGACCCAAAGGAACTTGATGCTTATACTGAAGAAGTCATGACAAAGCATGTCTCTGGGCGCCTTAAAGTAGCACCAGAACATACTAGTGATCCGGTTTTAAAACTGATGCGTAAACCCTCGTTTAGCTATTTTCATAAATTTAAAGAGCGTTTTGATAAGATAAATATTGCTAAGGGCTTAAAGTTACAACTGATACCTTATTTTATTTCAAATCATCCAGCTTGTGAAGTTGAAGATATGGCAAACCTAGCTGCCGAAACTAAGGATATGGGTTTCCAGTTAGAGCAAGTACAAGGCTTTACACCAACACCAATGACGGTGGCTACGGTTATTTATTATAGTGGTTACCATCCTTACACACTTAAAAAAGTTAACACACCTATTACTAGAAAAGAAAAAGATGAGCAACATCGTTTTTTCTTTTGGTATAAAGATGAAAACAAAGCTTGGATTAAAAAGACTTTGAATAAACTTGGGCGTCAAGATTTATTAGATGTTCTTTTACCTGCTAAAACTGAAAAATGGCGAAAAAATAAACCTAGCGGAGATGCAAAACATACTTTTAATGATGCTATCCCTTTTAATAAACGAAAGAATAAGGCTAAGTTTAGACCAAAGAAAAAGAGATGATAAATTAATTAGTGTATTAAGGTTGGGTGTAGCCCCCTTTAGGGGACTTATATATTAATGCGCCTCTAACCAATTATCACCAGTATCCACTTCCACATCCAAAGGCACATCAAGCTTAAAAGCACTTTCCATTTCCGTTTTAACTAAAGTTTTAATGTTATCCAATTCTGGTTTATAAACATCAAAAACCAATTCATCATGCACTTGCAGTAGCATTTTGGTTTTGTAATCGCTTTCTTGTAGCTTGTTGTAAATGTTAATCATAGCAATTTTAATAATATCGGCAGCACTACCTTGAATAGGCGCGTTTACGGCATTACGTTCTGCAGCTCCTCGAACTATAGCATTTCTAGAATTAATATCTTTTAAGTAACGGCGACGTCCTAATACAGTTTGAACATAGCCATGATCACGAGCAAAATCTACTTGCTCACTCATATAAGCTCTAAGTTTTGGATAGGTTTTATAATAGGTATCTATAAGCTCTTTGGCTTCACCTCTAGATAAATCAGTTTGGTTACTTAAACCAAATGCTGATACACCATAAATGATTCCAAAATTTACCGTTTTAGCATTACTTCGTTGCTCACGAGTCACTTCATTTAAAGGCACATTAAATACTTTTGATGCGGTTGAGGCATGAATGTCTTCACCGTTTTTAAAAGCTTCAATCATGGTTTCTTCTTTACTTAATGCCGCAATTATTCGTAGTTCTATTTGACTGTAATCGGCAGCTAATAAAGTGTACTCTTCATTTCGAGGAATAAAGGCTTTACGTACTTGGCGTCCGCGTTCTGTTCTAATAGGAATATTTTGAAGATTAGGGTTGTTACTACTTAAGCGTCCTGTTGCAGCAACAGTTTGCATATAATCAGTATGCACTCGTCCTGTGGCTTCTTCTACCTGAAGAGGTAACGCATCTACATAGGTGCTTTTTAATTTTGCAAGCCCTCTATATTCTAATATATCCTTAATAATGTCGTGGTCTTTGGCTAAATAGCTCAATATTTCTTCTCCTGTAGCGTATTGTCCGGTTTTTGTTTTTTTAGGTTTATCAACTAATTTTAACTTTTCAAATAAAATAATACCTAATTGTTTTGGTGAGGCAATATTAAATTCTTCGCCAGCAGTTTTATAAATGCTTTTTTCAAGATTTAAAATATCGTTATTAAGATCTTCAGATAAAGAATTTAAGAAAGCTATATCCAAATTAATACCTTCTAATTCCATGGCTGCTAAAACTCGAAGCAATGGAATTTCAATTTCATCAAATAGTTTTTGAGTATTAGCTGCATTTAATTCTACTTGAAAATGTTCTTTTAATTGTAATGTAATATCTGCATCTTCAACGGCATATTCGGTTATTTTTTCCAAAGGAACATCTCGCATTGATAATTGATTTTTTCCTTTTTTACCAATCAATTCTGTAATAGAAACAGGCGTGTAATTTAAATATGTTTCAGCCAAAACATCCATATTATGACGCATGTCTGGATTAATCAAATAATGCGCCAGCATGGTATCAAACAATTTGCCTTTAACTATAACATTGTATTTTGCTAAAACTTTAATATCATATTTTAAATTCTGACCAACTTTCTCAATAGTTTCACTTTCAAAAAATGGGCGCAATTGCTCAATGAGTTTTTGTGCTTCGTCTTTATCTTCAGGAAAGGGTAGATAAAAACCTTTTCCAACTTCCCAAGAAAAGGCAATCCCCACAAGTACTGCTGTTAGTGGGTTTAAACCTGTTGTTTCTGTATCGAAACATACCGAAGTTTGACTCATTAAGTTTTTAATAAACAATTTGGTGGCCATTCCAGGCGCTACACTTTGATAAAAGTGTGGTGCCGTTTCAAGTGTTTTTCTAGTATGTTCAGAAATTATTTCTGTTTCAGTAGCGCTAGAAGGGTCTGCTCCAAATAACGAAAATTGTCCAGCACCAGCCGAAGCTTCTTCTTTAGGTGTTGTTTTAGTCTCTGTTACTTTTTGAGTAGTATCAGTAGTGTTTGCTTCTGTTTGAACCGTAAAAGTTTTTGTGAAATTATCAATTAATCTTCTAAACTCTAACTCCTGAAAAATTTCAATTACTTTAGGAATATCCGGTTGGTCTAATTCAAAATCCTTTGCATCAAAAGTTACAGGTACATCAAGCATAATGGTGGCTAATTTTTTTGAAAGTAAACCTAATTCGCCATTAGCCTCAATTTTCTCTTTCATTTTACCTTTAAGCTCATGTGTATTAGCTAAAAGGTTTTCCATACTTCCGTATGCTGCTAAAAACTTTTTAGCTGTTTTTTCGCCAACCCCAGGCAATCCAGGAATATTATCGCTAGAATCGCCCATCATTCCTAAAAAGTCAATGACTTGTAATGGGTCAGTCACTTCAAATTTTTTCTGAACTTCAGGAATTCCCCAAGTTTCATATCCACCACCAAAAACAGGTCGATACATAAAAATATTTTCAGACACCAATTGTGCGAAATCCTTGTCTGGTGTTACCATAAATGTTTGATAACCTTCCTTTTCAGCTTGTTTTGCAAGTGTTCCAATAACATCATCGGCTTCATAACCTGTTTTAACCATAATAGGAATATGCATGGCTTTTAAAATGTCTTGAATTATAGGAACAGCAATTTTTATTGCCTCTGGTGTTTCGTCTCTATTTGCTTTGTATGCTTCAAACATTTCTACACGGTCTGCACTTCCGCCTTTATCAAAACAAACCGCTAAATGGTCTGGGCGTTCTCGTTTTATGACATCTAAAAGGGAATTCATGAACCCCATTATTGCTGAGGTATCAAGACCTTTAGAATTAATTCTAGGGTTTTTTATAAAGGCATAGTAGCCACGAAAAATCAATGCAAATGCATCTACAAGAAAGACACGTTTATTATCAGACATTTTGTTTGTTTTGATGGAAAATCAAAACTACAAAAAGTTAAGCGTAAAAAGTAATATATAGTCTTAACGATTTAAAAGTACACACGTTTAATTCTTAACAATTCGTTAAATACAAATAACTTATAATTTATTAACTTATAATACCAGTATCTTTGAGTAAAAAAGAAAATATGCTTCGTTGGATAATATTTATTATTTTTTATCTAGTTATTAGTTTTTACGGATTTCAAGCTTTAAAAACAGTAACTAAAAATGTTTGGTTTCATTACTTATTTATTGCTGTAGCATTAGTTATTGCAGGTAATTTTATAATTCAATTTACAATATACTCAGAAGGTCGTGTACTTGACCCTTCAAAAAGTTATGCATTTGGTTTTTTATTGGCTTTTATGTCGTTTAACTTGGTTTTAGTGCCAATTCTTTTAGGAGAAGATATTTTAAGATTTATATTAGGTCTTTATGATAAATTGGCAAATAAAAACGATAGCTTTTATTTACAATCTAGGCGAAAGTTTGTTAGCCAGATTGCATTGGGTTTAGCGGCTATCCCTTTTACATCTCTACTTTATGGTATGTATCGTGGAAAATACCGTTTTAGAGTTTTAAATTACACCTTGCATTTTGAAGATTTACCTGATGCTTTTGATGGTTACAAAATAACACAGATTAGTGATATTCATTCAGGAAGTTTTGATAATAGAGAGAAAATAGAATATGGAGTAAATCTTATTAATGAACAACAATCCGATGCTATTTTGTTTACAGGAGATATAGTAAATAATAAAGCATCAGAAATGCATGATTGGAAAGCCTTATTTGGAACTTTAAATGCTAAAGATGGTGTGTATTCTGTATTAGGAAATCACGATTATGGTGATTATGTTACATGGCCTTCGCCAGAAGCAAAGAAACAAAATTTGGAAGAGCTTGTACAATTACAAAAAGAGATGGGCTTTGATTTACTTTTAAATGAAAGCCGCTTTATTGAAAAAGACGGACAACGAATTGCTATTGTTGGTGTAGAAAATTGGGGGAAGGGAGGCTTTAAAAAAGCAGGTGATTTAAAAAAGGCTGCTCAAAATATTGATGCAAAAGATTTTAAAATATTAATGAGCCATGACCCATCTCATTGGGAAGAAGAAGTTATAAAAGATGATTACTTGTATCATTTAACATTAAGCGGCCACACTCATGGTATGCAATTTGGTATCGAAATACCAGGTTGGATTAAATGGAGTCCAGTAAAATGGAGATATAAATATTGGGCAGGAATATATAAAGAAATGGGGCAATATATTAACGTTAACAGAGGGTTTGGATATTTAGGATATCCAGGTCGTGTTGGTATTTGGCCAGAAATTACAGTAATTGAACTTAAAAAAGGTACATTAAATTCATAATTTTTATTAAGACTTGTATTTAGGTAAAAAATGCTTACTTTTATAGTAGGACATTGTTAAATGTCTGATACATTACTACTATAGTATCTAATTATAAAAAAATACGTAGGTTTGTATTAAATGTAATTGACTAATAAACAATAAAATATGTCAAAATTTGGTGAACTCATAGATGTAGAAATTCCTGTTTTGTTAGATTTTTACAAAGAATTGAATAATCAATCAGAGCCAATGCATCTTGTTTTAAGGGATGTTGCTGCCGCTCTTGGTGATAAGGCCAAAGTTATAAAAATTGATGTAGAAAAAAATCAAGAATTAGCTGAAGCCTTACGCGTTAAAACCTTACCAACATTAATTATTTATAAAAGTGGCGAGATGAAATGGCGTCAAAGTGGCGAGCAAGATGCTAACACTCTTATAGGTAAAATACAAGAATATATTTAGGTTTAGTTAGTTGCCAAGAGTTAGATTATTTACACTTCCAATTCCATTTATGGAAAACAATTATATTATAAAACTCTTTATCGTTTTTCCCTTAATAATATATTTATATATAGTTTAAAAAGCCTCATTCAAAGCTTTAAAACAATACCCTTTCTCACTAAAATATGTTAATACTTTAGGTAAAGCATATTGCATGTTTTTTGAAGCTTTTACACTATCATGAAAAACAATAATACTTCCCTCAGTAGTTTTTGTAAGTACATTTTCTAAACAAACTTCTTTTTCAACATCCTTATCCCAATCAAAAGATAAAACATCCCACATGATTATCTTGTAGCCAAATTCTATTAATTTCTTTCCTTGTTTAGGTGTTATTTGTCCGTAAGGAGGCCTAAAAAGGTTAATCGTTTTTGGGCTTTTTAGGCTTATTTGCTCTTGAGCTTCTGCAATATTTTTTAAATAATCTTCAGCACTTGTTTTCCAGCCTTTAATATGATTGTGGGTGTGATTTCCAATAGCATGTCCATGATTTAAAATATTTTGAAATATTTCAGAATGCTTTATAATATTATTGCCTATGCAGAAAAAAGTAGCCTTAGCATTGTATTGTTTTAAAACATTTAAGGTCCAATTTGTAATTTCTGGTGTAGGACCATCGTCAAACGTTAAATAGATAACTTTTTTAGAAGTCGATATATCCCAAACATAATTTGGGAATAGCTTTTTTGCTAATAAAGGTGTTTTTATAGGTGTTAAGGTCATGCCTTAAGCTTATATTAATTTGAGCTATCGCTTTCTATTGGTAATTGGTTGTTATCAGGGATGTCGTTATCTGTTCTAATTTCATCTGTATCATCTTCTCCATAAAAATGCTTGAAAGCCCTAAGGTAATTATTAAATATGTCTCCTTCAGTTTCAGCAAAATTAATATCATATTTTATTAATACATCAACTAATCCTTTATAACGCTGAATGTCAGTATATATTTCTTCAAATAAACGCTCTTGCTTATCCACTTTTAAACTGCTGTAGTACGAAAGGTTTTCTTGATATTTTTGTGCAACTTCTTTAAATAAGCGTTGCGCTTTTTCTTTATTTCCTACTTCATAATAAGCGCCAATATAAGGTTCTAAAAGCGTGTAATATCCAAAGTATTCAACAGGCATATTTTCCATTGCTATATCTGCTACTTCTTCAGCTTTATCAAGTTTGTCTTCGTTAATTAATTGTTCAGCTAAACGCGCTAAATTTCCTCTATAAGTTATTGAGTTTTTACGTGTTTCAACATCATGATAGATGTCTGGACTGCCGCTATTTCCCCAATCCCAATTTTTAACTTTTTCGTACATTAGGTCACTATCAACTCTACCCATATCAAAAGGGTTAGATCTGTTTACTGGTGTTTTGATTGGTACTAATTTATAACACATACCATCTAACTGTAAGTAATCTTTCATCCAGATATAATCATCATCACCAAAACTACCACCCGTAAAGTATATAGGGCGTTTCCAGTCGTTATTAGCAACAATATCTAGCATTAATAAACGGTTTTTGTAAAGAGCACCACCAGAAATTTTTATATCGATATTTTCTACAATTTTATCAGCATCTTCAGGTTTTACAATACCAGATTTTATGGCATTTTCTTTGTTTACCGGTAGGCGTAAATATGGTGTAGGTAAGTATGTAGCATTAGCATCTTGACTTCTTACATTGGTTAAATCCACTCCACGCTGTTGTAAAACATATTTATATTTTGTTTTTGGATTATTACTTCCAACAAAATCTAAAAACTGTTTAACTTCAAGAGTATCATTAATAACTTGTTGAATTATAATATAATCGTTTGTACCATATTTATACAAATCATGAGTTAATTGAGACGGTATAGGATCGCTTTCATAAGCTTTACGTTTCATTTGGTCTATATACCAATCTGTTTGAAATAGACTTGTATTAACAACGCGAACATCGGTTCTGTAACCTTCAATTTCTTGAGCATACCATAAAGCAAAAGTATCATTATCTCCAATTGTAAAAAGTATACCGTTTTCATCACAAGAGTCTAAATACATTTTTGCCATAGCTCTTGCGGTATATTTACCTGATCTGTCATGGTCATCCCAATTGTTTGCTACTAAAATACCTGGTACAAGTATTAAACAAACTACAGTTATAATTGGTGCAGCTAGTTTTTTAGGTATATATTTTCTAAGAGAATCGTAAATAGCAAAAACTCCAAAACCAATCCAAAGTGCAAATACATAAAAAGACCCAACAACCGAGTAGTCACGTTCTCTAGGTTCAAATGGTCTTACATTTGTGTATACTTGAATAGCGATTCCAGTAAATAAGAAAAACACTAACATCACCCAAAACAGTTTTTTATCTTTATTGAACAAAAAGAAAAAACCAATTAGCCCTAAAATTAAAGGTAAAAGATAATAAGTGTTTCTAGCTTTATTGTTTTTAACATCACTAGGTAAATTGTCTTGCGACATACCTAAATGCCATTCATCTATAGGTTTTATTCCAGAAATCCAATTTCCATGATTATCATAACGCCCTTGAATATCATCTTGTCTTCCAGAAAAATTCCACATAAAATAGCGCCAATACATATAGCCCAATTGGTATTCAAATAAGTAAACAATATTACTTGCTAATGATGGTTTTTCAATATCGATATAATCTTTAAATTGTTTTAAGAAGTCATTATAATCTTCATAATCAATATTTCCTTGCGCAACATCGTTTCGGAATTTTGAAACTGCTGTTCGCAATTCATTTTCCATTTGGTAGTCTGGTTTTAGCTTAAAGTTTAAAAATCCAGAAAACATCATATAATTTTCGGCATGTTCACCACTCCACATTCTAGGTAATATTGAAGCGTGTTTAGAGTTGTAATTCTGTTTAGCGTTTTTCCAATTATTAACAACAACATATTCACCCTTTGTTTTATCTTTTTCATATTTGGGTTTGTCGTCTACATAAGGATTGTTTTCGTCTAAATAGGCATATTGATCAGTAAATTGTGGCCCATAAAACAAATGCGTTTCTGGGTATTGTTCTAAATTATAATACGCTAATAATTCTCTTGCGCTTGATGGGTTGTTTTCATTTATAACGACATTTGCATTAGCGCGAATAGGTAACATGAGCCATGTGGAAAATCCAATAATAACAAAGGTTAAGCAAAGAATACCTGTGTTTAAATGTGTGTAATTTTTCTGGCGAGTATATTTTAAAGCATAAAATATAACAGCAACTAAGGTTAATCCAGCAATTATAGAACCTGAATTAAAAGGTAAGCCAACAGTATTTACAAAAAATAGTTCGAAGGCACTAAATATTCTAAGAATGTTTGGGGCTAATAATTTAAACACAAATAAAAGCACTCCAACAGAAACTACATTAGCAATAATAAAATTTTTAATAGTTACTGTTTTGTAGTTTTTAAAATAATATATTAGGCCTATTGCAGGAATAGTTAGTAGTCCCATGAAATGAACTCCAAAAGATAATCCAATTACAAAGGCAATTAAAATAAGCCATTTATTACCTCTTGGTTTATCCATGTCTTGTTCCCAGCGCAATCCTAACCAGAATAAAACAGCCATAATTAAAGTTGCCATAGCGTAAACTTCAGTTTCTGCAGCATTAAACCAGAATGAATCGGTAAAAGCAAATGCTAAACTCCCAACAAAAGCACTACCCAAAATAGCCATAGATTTACCTTGAGACATTTCACTTTCATTACCAACTAATTTTTTAAGTAATAAAGTAATTGTCCAAAACATAAATAATATGGTAAATGCGCTAGCAACCGCACTCATCATATTCAGCATAAACCCAACTTGTGAAGGCTCAAGAGCAAACATTGAGAAAAAAGCACCCATCATTTGAAACAAAGGGGCTCCTGGAGGGTGACCAACTTGTAATTTAGCTGATGTTAAGATATACTCGCCTGCATCCCAAAAACTTACAGTAGGTTCTACGGTTAAACTATATGTTATAAGTGCTATTAAAAAAGAAAACCAACCTAAAATGGTATTCCATTTTTTATAGTTTACATGTGCCATTTATATGTGTGTTAATTTGCTTTGGCGAATTTAACAATAAATATGAAATGAGACCTAACTATTTAGTTTGTCTTAACATATGCGGTTAAGTTCATAATCATTTTCAAAAAAAAGTAAGTATTCATAATTATTTTTTAAAAAAAACTTGTGCAAAGATTTTTTTATATTAAATTTGCACCCTCATTACACGAATGGCCTATGGTGTAACTGGCAACACGTTGGTTTTTGGTACCAAAGAGTCTAGGTTCGAGCCCTAGTAGGCCAACATTATTTAAAACCCTAATTATGAAAATAATTAGGGTTTTTTCTTTTAAGGCTTTAAGTGGTTTCAATATTTATTCTTATAAATAGCTCTGCTCAAGGTATTTTGTTCGTTTTTATGTGTTTTGGTGTTTCAATTAGAACTATTGACTTGAATTAATAATTAAGTAAAAAGTTAAAGGTATCTGCGTAGATAATCATCTGAGTAGTCAATTTCAAGTTCCATCCATATTGGTAAGTGGTCTGACATTTCATAGGTTGTCCAATTCTTGTAGGATTTAGCCCAATTAACATAAGGTTTTTTGCTGTGTTTTAATCTGGTTTTTTCCACTATTTTCTCATAATGATTTAACATCTCAACCGCAGAAGGGCGATATTTACCATCGGCTTTATCTTTTTCTGTTAATTTATTTGCTTTTTCTTTTGGATGAGGTCCAAAAACAGAGTGGCGCCAATCAAAAGTACCATGACGTAATAAGCGAGTTTTACTTCCTGCTTTACCTTTTTCGGTAAATGCCATTTGGTCAAACCATCTATTGCCTCCCAAATTAGTAGGGCCAAAATCTGGTGCTGTTAGTTTCGAGTCTTTAAGAGCTTGCATAACTTCGTCATCCTTTTTTTCAATATTCATATCTCCTAGAAAAATATGTACTTGATCTTCCTTCTTTGCACGTTTTACCAAAATATTAGCTATTGATTTGATTTCTGCTGCTCGCATTTCTAAATCATTTCCATATATGATATGAGCAGAGCAAAGAGAAAATTTAAACCATCCTGCTTGAAATGATGCAAAAAAAGGTGATCGTGCCACTTGTTCGCCTGCAATTAAAGTTTCTTTTGGTAATACTATTTCGCCAATTAAATTACGAAAGAGTACCTTATTGGTATTGTAAACAAATGCCATACGTTCGTTATTGCCGCCTTTGTGTATAGAAACATCTGATACAAAAAAATCCCAACTTGGCCCTAGTAATTTAACCAACCGTCGTAAAGGCTCCAAATCATTCTTTACTTCTTGAATAGCACATATATCAAAATGATCTATAATTTCTGCGATATAGTGGTAGCTTTCATCCATTCTTAAAATACCATTATCAAAAGCACGAATATTCCAAGACCCTATAATAAGCGAATTTGGTTGTCTGTTTTTTTTAATATCGTTATATAAATCATGTCGTAAGGTTAATAGTCTTGACGAAATCCATGATTCTTTATTTGGGTAGTCAGGGTCTGGATATTTTTTGTAATTTTTTAAAGTATGATAAAAGGCCATTGTAATCTCGCATTTTATAAATTAGTATTTTACTAAAATATGTTAAGTGTTATTTTTATGTATAAGACAAACTATAAAATTAATAAGTAAGATAAAAAATCATTGCAAATAGTATGTTTTTAATATCTAAATTTTAAAAGTAACAACAGGGCGTTTAGCATGGTTTACCAAATCTTCACTAATACTACCGTTAAAAAAATGAGATATTCCCTGCCTTCCATGTGTGCTCATTCCTATTAATTCAGCTTGAATAGATTCAGAAAAATTCATAATACCTTTTTCAATAGTCATGTCGTTATAAATATTCATTGTGTAATTTGAGAAATTAGATGAATTAGCAAATTCTATCATGCGTTTTTTTGCATACTCAGAAGTCATAAATTTATTAGGCGTATTCACAGTAAGTAGATGTAATTTTGCATCTAAAATTTTAGCAAACCCAATTGCTCTATGGTAAGCAGTTTTGCTTTCATCTTTAAAATCAGAAGCAAAAACAAAATTTTTCACATTAAATGTTTCGTGTTCTTTTTTAACTACAAGTACGGGTATATTAGAGGTTCTAACAATTTTTTCGGTATTACTTCCAATAAGCATTTCTTTTAAGCCACTTACACCATTAGAACCCATAATAATTAAATCGATACCGTGCTTTATACAGTTATGAAAAACACCTTTAAAAATTTCATTAAAATCTACTGTTTCATGAACTTTTACATCTTTTAAGTAATCTTTATTCAAAAGATTTTCAAATTTTTTATGAGCTAATTTCATGAAAAACATGGCTTCAGGTAAATCGCTATGAGAGCTCATAGCGTCTACCTCGTGCAAAGGTATTTCTATTAAATGTAACAAGTAAATTTCAGCACTATATGTTTTGGCTAATTGTGCTGCAACTTTTAAAGCATTTTCTGCTTGAGTAGAAAAATCGGTAGGGACAAGTATTTTTTTCATAATAAGTAAGTTGTATGTATCTAAATTTATGCATTTTTCCTTTAAAAATCAATAAAATATTATATATTTGCACCGTTGAAAGGCGAAATTAAAGATATGAGGGGACCGAAAGTCCCCTCTTTTTATACTTAAAATGTTTAAAACAGAAGTTACAAAATTACTTGACACGGCACTAATAGAGCGACCAGATTTGTTTTTAATTGATTTTTCAATCAATTCAGAAAATCATATCAAAGTAATAATAGATGGTGATAAAGGCGTGTTAGTAGAAGACTGTATGTTTATTAGCAGAGCTATAGAACATAACTTAGACAGAGAGGAACTCGATTTTTCTTTAGAAGTTATGTCTGCCGGTGCAGCTTCGCCATTAACACATATGCGCCAGTATAAAAAAAATATTAACAGAACGCTTAGCGTAAGAACTAATTCTGAAGAAATAGAAGGAACACTTACTGAGGCAAAAGATGATAATATTACATTAGAGTGGAAGGTTAGGGAGCCAAAACCAATAGGTAAAGGCAAGGTAACTGTAAAAAAGGAAGCAATTATTCCTTATGAAAATATTGTAGAAGCAAAAGTTATGATTAAATTTTAATTTAAAGAGTTATGGAAAATGTCGCGTTAATTGAATCTTTTTCAGAATTCAAAGATGATAAGCTAATTGACAGAGTAACGTTAATGGCAATTTTAGAAGATGTATTTAGAAGTGCCTTAAAAAAGAAGTTTGGAGATGATGATAATTTTGATATTATTGTTAATCCTGATAAAGGTGATTTAGAAATATGGAGAAATAGAATTGTTGTAGCTGATGGTGAGGTTGAAGAACCAAATCAAGAAATTTCTTTAACTGCAGCTCGAAAAATTGAGCCAGATTTTGAAGTTGGTGAAGATGTGTCTGAAGAAGTGAAACTTATCGATTTAGGAAGACGTGCTATTTTAGCATTACGTCAAAATTTAATTTCTAAAATTCATGAACACGATAACACTATAATCTATAAGCAATTTAAAGATTTAATAGGAGAAATATATACAGCAGAAGTTCACCATATTCGTCATAGGGCAGTTATTTTATTGGATGATGAAGGAAACGAAATTGTATTGCCAAAAGATAGACAGATACCTTCAGATTTCTTTAGAAAAGGAGATAATGTAAGAGGTGTAATTGATAGTGTAGAGCTTAAAGGCGCTAAACCAACAATTATAATGTCTAGAAGTTCACCTAAGTTTTTAGAAAAATTATTTGAACAAGAAATACCAGAAGTTTTTGATGGTTTAATTACTATTAAGCATGTAGTAAGAATTCCTGGAGAAAAGGCAAAAGTAGCGGTTGATTCTTATGATGATAGAATAGATCCTGTTGGAGCATGTGTTGGTATGAAGGGTTCAAGAATTCACGGTATAGTTCGTGAATTAGGAAACGAAAATATTGATGTAATTAATTACACAAATAATCTACAATTATTTATCACAAGAGCTTTAAGTCCAGCACGAGTTACATCCATTAAATTAGATGAAGAAAATAAACGTGCCGAAGTTATACTTAAACCAGAAGAGGTAAGTAAAGCTATTGGTAGAGGTGGGCATAATATCCGTTTAGCTGGACAATTAACTGGTTATGAAATAGATGTGTTTAGAGAAGGTGCAGAAGAAGATGTTGAATTACGTGAATTCTCAGATGAAATTGAAAGCTGGATTATAGATGAATTTAGTAAAGCAGGATTAGATACTGCTAAAAGTATATTAGAACAAGATGTTAACGATCTTGTTAAAAGAACAGACTTAGAAGAGGAAACAATTCAAGATGTTATTAGAATTCTGAAAGAAGAATTTGAAGAATAGTAAAAAAAGTGCAGATTTGCATGATATTATGCCATAATTGGGATAATATTTATATTTGAGTATTTTAAAGGCGATTTATGGCTGAAACAATTAGATTAAATAAAGTATTACGTGAGCTTAACATCTCTCTAGATCGTGCTGTAGAATTTTTAGATTCTAAAGGCGTAGAAATAGAGAAGCGTCCCACAACAAAAATTTCTGAAGAAACTTATAATCTTCTATCAGATGAGTTTGAAACAGATGCTAACAAAAAAGTTAAGTCTCAAGAAGTAAGCGAAGCTAAGCTAAAAGAAAAGGAAGATTTACGTGTTAAACGTGAAAAAGAATTAGAGGCAAAGCAAAAAGCACAAGAAGCCAGAGAAAAAGCTAAGCAAGAGGAAGTAGTTAAAGCTTCTGCTGAACTTTTAGGCCCTAAAACTGTTGGTAAAATAGATCTAGATCCTAAAAAGAAAGCAGTAGAAAAACCTGTTGAACCTAAAACACCAGTTGTTGAAAAGGTTAAAGAAGTTGTTAAGCAAGAAACTGCAAAACCTGAAGCTCCCAAAACACCAGAGGCACCTAAAGAACCTAAGGTTGAGGAAAAACCAGCTGCCAAAGAAAAAGAAACTCCAAAACCTAAACCAAAGCAAGTTGAGGTTGATGGAGAGTTAGTTACACCAGAAGAAAAGGTAACAACACAATATAAAAAACTTACTGGGCCTAAAATTGCTGGTGATAAAATTGATTTGTCACAATTTAATAAGCCAAAAAAGAAAAAAGAAGATAAAAAACCAGATGCTAAAGCTGGCGATGCTAATAAAAGAAAGCGTCGTAGAATTAGTAAAGCTGGTGCACCTCAGTCAGGTAATGGAAATAGACCAGGGGGAACAAGATCTGGTGGTAATGACCGTTTTAAGGGCAAGCCAGGACAAGGACGTCGTAATATAGTAAAAGAAGAACCTTCAGAAGAAGATGTGAAAAAACAAGTGCGTGAAACACTTGAAAAACTTCAAGGTAAATCTAATAAAGGACGAGGCGCTAAAAACAGAAGAGATAAAAGAGATAAACATAGAGAACAGACTGAAATTGATCAGCAAATAGAAGCAGCAGAAAGCAAAATCATTAAGGTAACAGAATTTGTTACAGCAAGTGAAATGGCTACTATGATGGATGTAGGTGTTACTGAAATTATTTCAGCATGTATGTCGCTAGGTATGATGGTAACAATGAATCAGCGTTTAGATGCTGAAACGTTATCAATAGTTGCTGAAGAATTTGGTTATCAAGTAGAATTTGTAACTGCAGATATTGAAGAATCAATTGAAGAAGTTGTTGATAAACCAGAAGATTTAAAACCACGTGCACCAATTGTTACCGTAATGGGTCACGTAGATCATGGTAAGACATCGCTTTTAGATTATATCCGAGAAGAAAATGTAATTGCAGGAGAATCTGGAGGTATCACACAGCACATTGGTGCTTATGGTGTACAACTAGAAAACGGACAAAAAATAGCATTTTTAGATACACCAGGTCACGAGGCATTTACAGCTATGCGTGCTCGTGGTGCTCAAGTTACAGATATCGCTATTATTGTAGCAGCAGCAGATGATGATATTATGCCGCAAACTAAAGAAGCAATCTCGCATGCACAGGCTGCAGGAGTGCCAATTGTTTTTGCGATTAACAAAATTGATTTACCAGCAGCTAATCCTGAAAAAATAAAAGAAGGTCTTGCTAATATGAACTTATTAGTTGAAGATTGGGGTGGTAAAGTACAATCTCATGATATTTCAGCAAAGATTGGTACGGGAGTAAAAGAATTACTAGAAAAAGTATTGCTTGAAGCAGAATTACTAGAGCTTAAAGCAAATCCAGATAAACCGGCCATTGGTACTGTAGTAGAAGCGTTTTTAGATAAAGGACGTGGATATGTATCTACCATTCTTGTTCAAGCAGGAACTTTAAGAGTTGGAGATTATGTGTTGGCAGGTCAGCATAGTGGCAAAATTAAAGCCATGCATGACGAAAGAGGTCATGATATTGTTGCCGCAGGACCTTCAACACCAGTTTCTATATTAGGTTTAGATGGAGCACCTCAAGCAGGTGATAAGTTTAATGTGTTTTCAGATGAGCGTGAGGCAAAACAAATTGCTTCTAAACGTGCACAATTACAACGTGAGCAATCAGTTAGAACTCAACGTCATATAACACTTGATGAAATTGGACGTCGTATTGCACTTGGTGATTTCCAAGAGTTAAATATTATCCTTAAGGGTGATGTTGATGGTTCGGTAGAAGCATTAACAGATTCATTCCAGAAATTATCTACTGAAGAAATTCAGGTAAATATTTTACATAAAGGTGTAGGTGCCATTACCGAAAGTGATGTATTGTTAGCCTCGGCTTCAGATGCCATTATAGTAGGATTTAATGTAAGACCAGTAGGGAATGCGAGAATGATTGCTGATAAAGAAGAAATTGATATCAGAACATACTCAATTATTTATGATGCTATCAACGATCTTAAAGATGCTATGGAAGGTATGTTATCTCCAGAGTTGAAAGAAGAAATTACTGGTACTGCCGAAATTAGAGAAATATTTAAAGTATCTAAAATTGGAACTATTGCCGGCTGTATGGTAACTAACGGTAAAATACTTAGAAGCGCTGGAATTAGATTAATTCGCGATGGTGTAGTTGTTTATACTGGAGAATTAGCATCATTAAAACGATTTAAAGATGACGCCAAAGAAGTATCAAAAGGATATGATTGTGGTATGCAAATCAAAAACTATAATGATATTAAAGAAGGTGATATAATTGAAGCTTTCCACGAAGTTGAAGTTAAAAAGAAACTTAAGTAAAATAATATTTATAATAAAAAAAAACGAGCCAATTGGCTCGTTTTTTTTATAATTTTAATTCTTTTTAGGCTTAAAAATAAAAGCATGAGGAAATTTTTGTTTAATTTTCTTTAAAGCTCTATCAGCTTCTAAACGTGTTCTAAAGTTGCCAGCCCAAATTTTAAAATTTGGAGTTTCATATTGCATTGATGGATGCCAGTTTCCAAAAGAACTACTAAATTCTTTTTGTGCATCATGGGCTCCAGATCGATTTCCAGAATAAACTTGTATTTTATATCGTTCAGAACTTGTTTCATTTTTATTCATCTCCTTTTTTAAATCCAATAACACATTAATATGTTTGTCTTGGTTTATTGTAACATGACCTTGTTGTGAATAGCAATGAGATGATATTGCTATAAAACACACAAGACTTAAAAAACTAATTTTCATTTTCAATGGTTTCATTTTCAAATAATTTATACAAATGTATACGATATAAACTTAATTGTAGCTCTTTTTATTATTTAGAATCCCTCTAAATTACCAATTAACACTTCCCTAACATTTCTAAAATCGACTTTTAATATTACTTTTGCGACAGATTTTTTCAACTATACTTTTTCATTTATAAAATGACAAAAGTCATACCAAAGTTTAGAAGTTAATTTGACCAACAATATGAGAAAGGTGATTCACCGTAAATTAAGCCCAAACTTTCTTCGTTTAAGCTTAGTTTTTTTATTAGCATTTACAACGGTTCTTTCTGCTCAAGAAGGAGACCCAGCAAAAGGAAAATCATTATTCAATGCCAATTGTGCTGCTTGTCATAAGTTAGATAAAAAAATGACAGGTCCTGCTCTACGTAATGTAGAGGCGCGTTTGTCTGAAGAAGAAGGATTAGACAGGGCGTGGTTGTATGCATGGATACGTAATAGTTCTGGAGTAATAAAATCTGGAGATGCTTACGCGAATAAGATTTATAATGAGTATGGTGGCGCTGCCATGACTGCATTTCCTCAGTTATCAGATGATGATATAAATAACTTATTAGCTTATACAGCAGAGGAAAAACAAGCTCCTGTTGAGGCTGCTGCTCCTGTTGGAGGAGCAGAGACTAGTGACAACTCTGGAGGTATTTCAAACGAAATTATTTTAGGAGCTTTAGCTATTTTATTTATACTTCTTGCGGCTGGTTTATACTTAGTTAATAAAACACTACGTCGTTTTGCAAATGTGCAAGGTATTGATTTGCCAGAAGGCCCAGGTAAAACACCATTGTGGAAAGCTTTTGTTCAAAATCAATTTTTAATGATTGTTGTTGCAATATTCTTTTTGTTGTCAAGTGCTTATTTTGTTTATGGTTATTTGTCTCAAATAGGAGTAGATCAAGGTTATCAGCCAGTTCAACCAATTCATTATTCTCATAAAATACATGCCGGTGATAATGGTATAGATTGTAAGTACTGTCATTCTTCTGCTAGAGTTAGTAAACATTCAGGGATTCCATCTTTAAATGTATGTATGAACTGTCATAAATCAATTTATGAAGTTTCACCAGAAACAGCTACTGAGGAGTATTCTAAAGAATTTTATGACGGAGAGATTAAAAAATTATACGCAGCAGCCGGATGGGATGATGCAGAGCAAAAATATACAGGAGAAGCCCAGCCAGTTAAATGGGTGCGTATTCACAACTTACCTGATTTTGCATATTTTAATCACTCTCAGCACGTAACTGTTGCCGGTGTAGAATGTCAAACTTGTCATGGGCCAGTAGAGGAAATGGAAGTGATGTATCAACACGCTCCATTAACAATGGGTTGGTGTATTAATTGTCATAGAGAAACAGATGTAAATGTAAAAGACAATGCTTACTATACGAAAATACATGAAGAGTTATCAAAAAAGTATGGTGTAGAAAATTTGACAGCTGCTCAAATGGGTGGTTTAGAATGTGGTAAATGTCACTACTAAAAAAGTAGTTTATGCCGTTAAGACGGGAGTTTTTTAAAAATAAAATAAGAAGTAATTCAATTATATAATATGTCATCAAACAAGAAATACTGGAAAAGTGTTGAAGAGCTAAACGAAAATAGCTCTATTGTTGAGACGCTAAAACAAAACGAGTTTGTAGCTGAGATTCCTACTGATGAATTTTTAGGTGATAAAGACACATTAGAAGCAACATCTACAACACGTCGCGATTTCTTAAAATATGTAGGATTTAGTACAGCTGCGGCTTCTTTAGCTGCTTGTGAGGGTCCTGTAAAAAAATCTATACCTTATATAGTACAACCAACCGAGATTATTCCTGGTGTTGCTAACTATTATGCTACAACAATTGCTGATGGGTTTGATTTTGCTAGTGTTTTAGTAAGAACTCGTGAAGGTCGTCCAATTAAAATTGAAAATAATACGATGGCAACTACCAATGGTAGTGCAAATGCTAGAGTTAATGCTTCGGTTTTAGGATTGTATGACAGCTTAAGAGTTCAAGGACCTAAAAAAGGTTCAGATTCTATCTCTTGGAGTGATTTTGATGCTGAAACCACAAAAAAGTTAACTGAATTATCAGAAACTAACAAAAGTATTGTGTTATTAACACAAACATTTGCGAGCCCTTCTACAAGTAAGTTAATTTCAGAGTTTAAAGAAAAGTATGGCAATGTTAGTCATGTAGTTTATGATGCTGTTTCAGAATCTGCTGCACTTGATGCATATCAAGCTAAATATGGCGAACGCGGATTAGCTAATTATGATTTTGCAAAAGCAATGACTATTGTTTCTGTAGGTGCTGACTTTTTAGGTGATTGGCAAGGTGGAGGATTTGATTCTGGATATTCTAAAAATAGAATACCCGATCATGGTAAAATGTCAAGACACGTTCAGTTTGAGTCTAACATGTCTTTAACTGGAGCCAATGCAGATAAACGTGTACCGTTAACTCCTTCGCAACAAAAACTAGCCTTAGCTAAATTATATAGCTATGTTGTTGGTGGTTCTGTTTCTGGAACATTACCTGGAAATATTGAAGATGCTATTAAAAAAGCAGCTTCTCAACTTAAAAAAGCAGGAAGTAAAGGTTTAGTGGTTACAGGAATACAAGATGTAAATGCACAAACTGTTGCTTTAGAAATAAATGAGGCTTTAGGAAGTAAAGCTTTTAATAAATCAGCACCAATTAAAACAAGACAAGGTAGTGATGTTGCTGTAGCTAGATTAGTTGGCGACATGAAAGCTGGTCGTGTTGGAGCAGTTATTATGAGTGGTGTAAATCCAATTTATACCTTACCAAATGCTTCAGATTTTGCTGAAGGATTGAAAAAAGTAGAATTATCTGTGGCGTTTTCTATGAAAGTAGATGAGACGTCTTCAGAAGCACAATATATTGCAGCAGCACCTCACTATTTAGAATCTTGGGGTGATGTTGAAATCAAAAAAGGACATTATGCATTAACGCAGCCAACAATTCGTCCTTTATTTGATACAAGACAATTTCAAGATGCTTTATTAAAATGGACAGGAAACGATATTTCTTACCATGATTATATTAAAGATGCTTGGGGAACAGGAATTTTAGGAGGAGGTTCATTCAATAAAGCACTACATGATGGTGTATTTGTAGGAACAATTGCTACTGAAACTGAAAGTACATCTAGTGCAGAAGAATCAGCAGAAACACCTTCAGGAAATGCAGCTAGAACTTTAGCGGCTTCTGCAAAACCAAGTGCAGGTCTTGAATTAACTTTATACACTAAAGTGGGTATGGGAGATGGTCAACAGGCCAATAATCCATGGTTACAAGAATTTCCAGATCCTTTAACAAGAACTTCATGGGATAACTATTTAACCATTTCAAAAGCAGATGCAGACGCAATAGGCTTAATAAACAAACATGTTGCTAATGGTGCTTTAAATGGTAGTTACGCTAATGTTACTGTAAATGGTGAAACTTTAAAAGTGCCAGTAATGATCCAACCAGGTCAAGCAAAAGGTTCTGTTGGATTAGCTTTAGGTTATGGTAAAACATTAGGTTTAAAAGATGAAATGCAAACAGGAGTTAATGCTTATGCATTTTATCAAAATTTCAATAACGTACAAAATGTAACAGTTGAGGCTGCTACTGGTGAGCATGAATTTGCTTCTGTGCAGTTACATAATACATTAATGGGGCGTGGAGATATTGTTCACGAAACTACCTTAGAAATTTTCAATACTAAAGATAGAAATGTTTGGAATAAAGTACCAACAGTATCTTTAAATCATGAAGAAACTCCAGTTACATCTCCAGAAGTAGATTTATGGGATGAATTTGATCGTTCAATTGGACATCATTTCAACTTATCAATCGATTTAAATGCTTGTACAGGATGTGGTGCTTGTGTTATTGCTTGTCATGCTGAAAATAATGTACCTGTAGTTGGTAAAACTGAAGTACGTCGTAGCCGTGACATGCATTGGTTACGTATAGATAGATATTACTCATCTGAAGAATCTTTTGAAGGTGATGACGATAAAAAAGATAATATTTCTGGTTTAGGTAGTTCATTAAGTGAATTTGGTGAATTAGAAAATGCATCTGAGAATCCTCAGGTAGTATTCCAGCCAGTAATGTGTCAGCATTGTAATCATGCACCTTGTGAAACAGTTTGTCCTGTGGCAGCAACTTCACACGGTCGTCAAGGTCAAAACCATATGGCTTATAACCGTTGTGTAGGTACTAGATATTGCGCAAACAACTGTCCTTATAAAGTGCGTCGTTTCAACTGGTTTTTGTATAATGGAAATGATGAGTTCGATTATCATATGAATGATGATTTAGGACGTATGGTATTAAATCCAGATGTTGTTGTTCGTTCTCGTGGTGTCATGGAAAAATGTTCAATGTGTATTCAAAAAACACAAAAGACTATTCTTGATGCAAAACGTGATGGACGTGAAATTAAAGATGGAGAATTCCAAACAGCTTGTTCTGCTGCATGTAGTAACGGAGCAATGAGTTTTGGAGATATCAATGATAAAGACAGTAAAGTTGCAAAACTTTTAAAAGATGACCGTATGTATCACTTATTAGAAAGTGTTGGTACTAAGCCTAACGTGCAGTATCATACTAAAGTGAGAAATACAACTGAAGCATAAATTTAATTAAAGAATCAATTATATAATTATGGCGTCTCATTACGAAGCACCTATTAGAAGACCTTTAGTTACAGGAGAAAAATCATACCACGACGTTACTGTGGATGTGGCTAAACCTGTAGAAGGAAAAGCAAATAAGCAATGGTGGATAGTTTTTTCTATAGCATTGGTAGCTTTCCTTTGGGGAATTGGATGTATTTTATACACAATATCTACAGGTATTGGAACTTGGGGTTTAAACAAGACCGTAGGTTGGGCTTGGGATATTACTAACTTCGTTTGGTGGGTTGGTATTGGACATGCAGGAACACTTATTTCTGCTGTACTTTTACTGTTCCGTCAAAAATGGAGAATGGCAATTAACCGTTCTGCAGAAGCGATGACGATTTTCTCTGTTGTTCAAGCTGGTTTGTTTCCAATAATTCACATGGGGCGACCTTGGTTAGGATATTGGGTGTTACCAATTCCGAATCAATTTGGTTCACTATGGGTAAACTTTAATTCGCCTTTACTTTGGGATGTATTTGCAATTTCAACTTATTTATCTGTTTCATTAGTATTCTGGTGGACTGGTTTATTACCTGATTTTGCTATGTTACGAGATAGAGCAATCAAACCTTTTCAAAAAAAGATATACGCTTTATTAAGCTTTGGTTGGTCTGGTAGAGCAAAAGATTGGCAACGTTTTGAAGAAGTATCATTGGTACTTGCTGGTTTAGCAACACCTTTAGTACTATCTGTACATACTATTGTATCTTTTGACTTCGCAACATCTGTTATACCAGGTTGGCATACAACTATTTTCCCACCATACTTTGTTGCTGGTGCAGTATTCTCTGGATTTGCCATGGTAAACACCCTTCTTATTATTATGAGAAAAGTGTGTAACCTTGAAGATTATATTACAGTACAACACATCGAATTAATGAATATTGTAATTATGATTACAGGTTCTATAGTTGGTGTAGCATATATTACAGAGTTATTTATTGCATGGTATTCTGGTGTAGAATATGAACAATATGCATTCTTAAATAGAGCAACTGGTCCTTACTGGTGGGCATATTGGGCGATGATGACATGTAACGTGTTTTCTCCACAATTTATGTGGTTCAAGAAATTAAGAACAAGTATCATGTTTTCTTTCTTTATATCTATAGTAGTAAATATAGGTATGTGGTTTGAGCGTTTTGTGATTATTGTAACATCTCTACATAGAGATTATTTACCATCATCTTGGACTATGTTCTCGCCAACGTTTGTTGATATAGGTATCTTTATTGGTACAATTGGATTCTTCTTTGTATTATTCTTATTATATTCAAGAACGTTCCCAGTAATTGCTCAAGCAGAGGTTAAAACAATTTTGAAATCATCAGGAGAACGTTACAAAAATATTAGAGAAAGAGGTGATAGTTTAGTGGGAACTGGTGCTGATACAAGAACATCAGGTAACGCTGTTGTTAAGTCTGTGGCTGAAGTAAAAGAAACTATACCTTCAACGGATAATAACTCAGAAAAAGTAAGTAGCCTTTTAGGAAGTATTGGTGCTTTTGATCCAGCAACTCAAACGGCTGATGATTTAAAGAAAGTAAGTGGAATTGGACCTAAAATGGAGCAAGTATTAAATAGCATTGGTATTTATACTTTCCTTCAAGTTAGTAAAATGACAAAAAATGAATATGATTTGTTAGACAGCATTACTGGTTCTTTCCCAGGAAGAGCAGAACGTGATGATTGGTCTGGACAAGCTAAAAAATTAATAAACTAAATATAGTCAATGGAAGCTTCAAAAGTTATTCACGCTATTTATACCGATGATGATATATTAATGTCGGCCGTAAAAAAGGTTAAGGCAGAAAGATTTCATATCGAGGAAATATATACACCTTTTCCGGTTCACGGATTAGACAAAGCTATGGGATTAGCACCAACACGTATTGCGATTACAGCATTTATTTACGGATTGATTGGTTTAACTGTGGCTGTTTTAATGATGAATTTTATTATGATTGAAGATTGGCCACAAAATATAGGTGGAAAACCAAGTTTCAGTTATATTGAAAATATGCCAGCATTTGTGCCAATTATGTTTGAGCTTACAGTATTTTTTGCAGCTCACTTAATGGTTATAACGTTTTATTTACGCAGTAGAATGTGGCCTTTTAAAAATGCTGAAAATCCTGACCCAAGAACTACTGATGATCATTTTTTAATGGAAATTGCAGTTAATGGAAATGAAAAAGAACTTGAAAGTTTATTAGCTGATACAGGAGCAGTAGAAATTAATTTAGTTGATAAAGCCCATTAATAATAGATATGAAAAGCTTAATTAAAATATTAGTATTAGCAGTTGTTTTAGTGTCTGTTTCTTGTAATAAGAGCACAGCACCAAACTACCAATTCATGCCAAACATGTATGAGTCTGCAGGATATGAAACGTATGGTGAAGCAGCATTCCCTAATGGAGTTGAAGCACAAATACCTGCAGAAGGTTCTATACCACGTGGCTTTGTTCCATTTGATATAGAAAATTCTACTGCTGGGTATGATTTAGCGAAAGCAACTTTATCGAATCCTTTAGATTCAACTAAAGTCGATTTAAATAGAGGTAAAGAACTTTATGATATTTATTGTGGAATTTGCCACGGAAATAAAGGTAATGGACAAGGTAACTTAGTTAAACGTGAAAAAATTCTTGGTATTCCAAGTTACGATGATGCAGGTAGAGCCATTAATGCTGGTAGTATATACCACACTATATATTACGGAAAAAATGCTATGGGTTCATATGCTAACCAATTGAACGAAGAGGAACGTTGGCAAGTTGTATCGTACGTGTTAAAATTGAAAGCAGATTTAGAAAAGTAAGATTGATAAGATTATTATAGATATGTATACATTTTCAAATAAATTAAAGACATTTTCTTTCATTCTAATGATTTTAGGAGCATTAGGAGTTGGATATGGTTTTATGACATCTCATAAATCTTTTGAAGAGGTTGAGCACTTACTTGCAGAAGAGTCACACCACGGTGGTGAACATAGTGAAAACACAACTCATGTAGCACCAAGTCATGATGCTCATGCTGTAGATTCTCATGATGATAGTCACAGTAATACAGCTCATGCTGAAATTGACCAACATAAAAAGCACATTGAGCATGTTCAACATCAAATAGCCAACAGACCTTGGTCTGCACTTTATGTAGCTGCATTTTTCTTTATGATGATTGCTTTAGGTGTATTAGCTTTTTATGCTATACAAATTGCATCACAAGCAGGATGGTCGCCAGTTTTATTTAGAGTTATGGAAGGTATTACAGCTTATATGTTACCTGGTGCTTTAATTGTATTAGCAATAGCAGTAGCTTCAGGTACAATTGGGCATTACAACATATTTATATGGATGGACCCAGAAGTGGTGGCACATGATAAACTTATTGAAGGAAAAACAGGATGGTTAAATTTAGGTGGATTTGTAATAAGAGGACTTATCTTTATTGGTGGATGGTATGCTTACCGTCACTTTTCTAGAAAATTTTCTATTGCACAAGATACAGCTGAAGATAAAAGTAACTTTAAAAAGTCATTTCGTATTTCTGCGGCATTTTTAGTATTCTTTATATATACTGAATCTATGATGTCTTGGGATTGGATAATGAGTGTAGATCCGCATTGGTTTTCAACTTTGTTTGGATGGTATGTATTTGCAAGTATGTTTGTAAGTGGTATAACTGTAATAGCATTAATTACCATTTATTTAAAATCTAAAAATTATTTAGTATTTGTAAACGAAAACCATTTACATGATGTAGCTAAATTTATGTTCGCTTTCAGTATATTCTGGACGTATTTATGGTTTTCACAATTCATGTTAATCTGGTATTCAAATATTCCAGAAGAGGTAACTTATTTTGTAACACGTTTCCAAGATTATAAATTACCATTCTTAGGTATGGTTGTTATGAATTTTGTATTTCCTATATTAATGTTGATGAATGCTGATTATAAACGTATTCCATGGTTTGTAGTTATGGCAGGTTTAGTGATCTTATTTGGTCACTACATCGATATTTTCAACATGATTATGCCAGCAACTGTAGGTGATAGATGGTTTATTGGCATACCAGAAATAAGTTCAGTATTACTTTTCGCAGGCTTATTCATATTTGTGGTTTTTACAGCTTTAACAAAAGCACCATTACTTGTAAAAGGATATCCTTTTAGAAAAGAAAGCGAAGAATTTCATTATTAATTAGATATAAATAAAGACGAACGATACAAATGACTGCTTTATTAACAATTATAGTTTTAGTATTTATTTTAATTGCCATTTGGCAAATGGTAAAGATTTTCGATTTAGCACAAGCTAAAAATGAAAACACAACTGCCGGAGTCGCTACAGATAAGGATAATACATTAAATGGTTATTTAATGATGGGCTTTTTAGCATTCATCTATATAATAACAATTGTCTCTTTTGTTAAATGGGGTGATTTACCATTAATGTCAAATTCAGCTTCAGAACATGGACCTACTATTGATAACTTAATGGTTATATCAATGGTAATAATTTTTATTGTTCAAACTATTACTCAGTTTTTACTACATTATTTTGCATATAAATATAAAGGTGAAAAAGGTAAAAAAGCCCTGTTTTTTGCTGATAACAATAAACTAGAAGCAATCTGGACTATTATTCCAGTAATTGTTTTAGCTGGTTTAATTATTTATGGTTTAAGTACTTGGATTAACATTATGGGTGTTGATGAAAGTGACGATCCATTAGTAGTTGAATTATATGCACAACAGTTTAACTGGAAAGCTAGATATGCAGGAGCCGATAATACATTAGGAAAGGCTAACGTACGTTTAATTGATATTGATCGTGCTAATATTCTAGGTTTAGATGAGTCTGATCCAAACGCACAAGATGATGTAATTACTACAGAATTACATTTACCAGTTGGAAGACCAGTATTGTTTAAAATGCGATCACAAGATGTTTTACACTCAGCTTATATGCCTCACTTTCGAGCTCAAATGAACTGTGTACCAGGCATGATCACACAATTTGGTTTTACACCTACAGTAACTACAGCTGATATGCGTCAAACCCCTCAAATGGTTGAAAAGGTTTTAAATATAAATAATATTAGAGTAGAAAATAGTAAAAAACTAATAGCTAAAGGTGAAGATGCATTAGAACGTTATGAATTTGATTACTTATTATTATGTAACAAAATTTGTGGAAAATCTCACTACAACATGCAAATGAAAATTGTGGTAGAAACACAAGAAGAATATGACGCTTGGATTGCAGAACAAAAAGAGTTTAAGAATTCTCTAGTTAATTAATTAAAAAAGATAAAACACGATATAAGATTATGTCAGCACACGCAGATAACCACGCTCACGACGACGATCACGGACATCATCATAAAGAAACATTTGTAACTAAATATATATTTAGTCAAGACCATAAAATGATTGCTAAGCAGTATCTAGTTACAGGTACTATAATGGGAGTTATTGGTGTATTAATGTCAATGATGTTCCGTTTACAAATTGCATGGCCAGAAGAGCCAAATGTATTGTTCGAAGCATTATTAGGTAAATGGGCACCAGATGGTGTTATGGATGCAGATATTTATTTAGCACTAGTAACTATCCACGGTACTATAATGGTCTTTTTTGTACTAACTGCTGGTTTAAGTGGTACTTTTAGTAACTTGTTAATTCCATTACAAATTGGTGCTCGTGATATGGCATCTGGATTTTTAAATATGGTTTCATATTGGTTATTTTTTGTATCATGTATAATCATGGTTTCTTCATTATTTGTTGAAGCTGGTCCTGCTGCAGCAGGTTGGACAATTTATCCTCCATTAAGTGCATTACCAATGGCTCAAGGTGGCTCAGGTATGGGTATGACTCTTTGGTTAGTATCTATGGCTATCTTTATTGCATCTTCTTTATTAGGATCATTAAACTATGTAGTAACAGTAATTAATTTACGTACTAAAGGTATGTCTATGACTAGGTTACCTTTAACTATATGGGCTTTCTTTGTAACTGCAATTATTGGTATTATATCATTCCCAGTATTATTATCTGCAGCTTTATTATTAATTATGGATAGAAGTTTTGGAACATCATTCTTCTTATCAGATATATTTATACAAGGAGAAGTATTACATTATCAAGGTGGATCACCAGTATTATTTGAACACTTATTTTGGTTCTTAGGACACCCAGAAGTATATATTGTAATTTTACCTGCAATGGGTCTAGTTTCTGAAATCATGGCTTCAAATTCACGTAAACCAATTTTTGGATACCGTGCCATGATTGCATCAATATTAGCTATTGCTTTCCTTTCAACTATAGTTTGGGGACACCACATGTTTGTTTCAGGAATGAATCCATTTTTAGGATCTGTATTTACATTTACAACTTTATTAATTGCAATACCTTCTGCAGTAAAAGCATTTAACTGGATAACTACTTTATGGAAAGGTAATTTACAGATGAATCCTGCCATGTTGTTTTCAATTGGTTTTGTATCAACTTTTATTACTGGAGGATTAACTGGAATTATTTTAGGTGATAGTGCTTTGGATATTAATGTTCATGACACATATTTTGTTGTAGCACACTTTCACTTAGTAATGGGTATATCTGCATTATATGGTATGTTTGCAGGAATTTATCATTGGTTTCCAAAAATGTTTGGACGTATGCTAAATAAAAATTTAGGATATATTCACTTCTGGATAACTGCTGTTTGTGCTTACGGAGTATTTTTCCCAATGCATTTTATAGGTATGGCAGGTTTACCAAGACGTTATTATACTAATAGTAATTTTCCTTTATTCGATGATTTAGCTAATGTTAATGTTGTCATTACAATCTTTGCTTTAGTAGGTGGTGTAGTTCAAATAGTATATTTATATAATTTCTTTGTAAGTATATTTTTTGGAAAGAAAGCTACACAAAACCCTTGGAAATCTACAACTTTAGAATGGACAACTCCAGTTGAACATATACACGGAAACTGGCCAGGAGAAATTCCTCATGTATTCCGTTGGGCTTACGATTATAGTAAACCAGGACATGATGTTGATTTTGTACCACAAAATATTCCTTTAAAAGAAGGAGAAGAAGAACTCCAACATTAATTAATAATATTCCTCTTACAGATATAAAACTCGCCTCTCAAGGCGAGTTTTCTGTTTAAAAGCATTATTTATCGATAAAAAGAAAAAAATTTAAAAAAAAATCGATGAAATACAAAAAAATCAGTTAAATTGCCAGACATTAATAAATAACTTGTTTTATTTTATTACAATTTCATTGCTATTAATAATTATAAATTAACCTAACCTATGAAAACAAAATCCCTTTTAAAGTTCACAAAAACATTTGTGACTTTTACAATGGTATTACTATGGACAGTATTTTCTGCAAATGCTCAATGTCCAACAGTAACCAATCCTAATCCTCCCCCTATCTGTGATGCTTCAGGATATACCTTTAACGATTTAAATAGTTTCGCTACTGATGGTGGTAATGGTATAGTCTGGTATGATACTTTGACTGGAGGTAGTCCATTCAATCCTAATCAATTATTACAAGAAGGTATTTACTATGCCGATGATAATACAGGAACTTGTGGAAGTAGAGCTTCTATAAATATTGATTTTGTTCTAAATTCTACTGGTCAAAATTTAGACCAAATATATTGTAGTAATGAAAATGCTACTATACAAACTTATATAGATGATGTTTTGTTTGGAAGTATACCCGCAGGAGGTTCTGTTGAGGTTTATTATGATTTAAATTTAACAAGTCAGGCTAATACAACGGATTCAATTCCTTTAGGAGCTACAAATTTTTATATTGTATTTGTTGATAATGGTGGTTGTAAAAGTCAATTAGAATTAGCACAATTAGGAGTTTTTAGTGCACCAACAGATCCAGCACCTACAACACCTCAAGCATTTTGTTCTGATGATAATCCAACAGTTGGAAATTTAGACCCTGGTACTACTGAAACAAATATTAGTTGGTATGCAAATGTAGATGTTTCAGGAGACCCTATTCTACCAGCATTATCATTACTTACACCCTTAGTTGATGGAAATAGTTATTATGTACAAATTAATGATGCTTTTTGTGAAAGTAACGCCATTGAAGTTGTTGTTAATATTGATGATCCAGTAAATGCTGGAACACCTGGTAGCTTAGATTATTGTGATGATAGTTTGCCAGTAGCAGATTTTAATTTATTTGATGAACTAGGTGCTCCAAAAGATTCTACCGGTAGCTGGTCAGGCCCATTAACAACCACAAATGGAAACCTAGGTACGGTTAATATTTCAACATTAACTACTGCGGGAACCTATACTTTTACGTATACAGTTCCTAGTAATGGTGTTTGTCCAGATGGGATTTCAAATGTAACTATTACAGTTTATGAAACTTTTAGTTCTGGAGATCCATCAGCTAATAATCCAGCATCGTTTTGTGAAGCCAGTTTGCCAACTACTTTTGATTTGTTTTCACTATTAGAAAATCATGATCTTGGAGGGCAATGGTCAAGTGGAAGTTCTACCATTGATTTAACAGGATTAACTGCAGGAACATATAATTATACATATACCCAAAACACGTTACCTAACCCATGTCCAGAAGAGTCTACTACAGTACAGGTTATAGTGCTTCAAGATCCACATGCTGGAAATGCTTTAAACGATGTGTTTTGTGAGAATGATTTAGTTTCAAATTCACCATATAATTTATTCGATGCTTTAGATAATACTCAAGATAATAATAGTGGTATATGGACTGATTCTAGTAATGCAACAATTTCAAACACTTTGGATATTACAACACTTACAGTATCTGGAAGCCCATATACATTTAATTATACAATTGATAATGGAACGTGTTCTGATACTGAAGCTATTACAATAACTATAGAAGATGCCCCAGAATCTGGGACACCAGTAACAACTTTCCCAGAGTTTTGTGAAGGTTCTGCACCATCAAGTTATAATTTATTTGATTTATTAGAAGGCGAAGAT
>NZ_CANLZX010000002.1 GCF_947495675.1 uncultured Algibacter sp.
AAATTAGGAAGTGATGTTATGACAGGTCCTTTATCGGCTATTAAAGGATTATTAAAACACCCTTTAACAGATATTGGATTGGCTAAATTTTTAGAAGACTATAACAAAGGAAATTAGAAGTAAACATTCAAATTATTACTCAAAAAAAAGTTCAGTTTTTACTGAACTTTTTTGGAATAATTTTCTCTTTTTCTAAGGTCTTAATTAATTTTTTGACATAAGTTTCAATAGCTTTAGTATTGCTATTGGGGTCTACTAAATCAAATGTTCCTTGCCATACTAAAGATTTATCAGAGTCTTTTTTTAAATTATATATAGTTGTTTCAATATTGTAAACCTTATATTTAGTACGATTTTCTTCATTAAAATAGGCATTTTGATGAGTTAAATAATATAATGCAAATCGACGTAAATGATAATCGGTTTTTGATGATTCACCTTCAAATAATTCATTTTCATCTATACCTTTAACTAAAGAAACTAATACAGTATCATAATTGTTTTGTAATAATTTATCAATTTCTAACTCTATTTCTTTTTCAGTTTGCTCTTTGTTTTTAAAAGAAGATTCAAAAACTACGGCACTTTGCAAAGCATTTATTTTTCTTGCATTTAACTGTGTTATAACTTTAAATTCAAAAGTTTTTCTGGCTTCATAATCTGGTGTTACACCAACAACCAATATTTTTTTAGGTTTAAATAAATTGAATTTCGGATTTTTATTACTTCTAATTAATTTTATTGAAGAACAGCTAGTTATTAGGCATATGAATAATAGAACAAATAAAATTCTTAATCTTGAATTGATATTATTTAATGGCTTCTTCATTTTTTGGTTCTTCCATAATAATTGAATTGATAAGCTTTTGCTCTTCTAAAACAACAGTAATAAGGTTAACATAATCATTTACCGTTTCACTTACAGATTGAGGATCCATAATATCTATATAACCTTTCCAGATAAGTTCTTTATCTTTTGTTGGACAAATACAATACATTGAGGTTTCTGTATGATATACAGTATATTCTTTATAATAATCTGGGTTGTAAAATGCATCTTGATATTTTAAATAATCTTCCCTAAATTTTTTATGTGTGTTATCATACCTTTCGTAATTTTCTTTATATGCTATTTTATCTTCAACACCTATTACTTTTGTTAATAAAATAGTATCAAAACCATCCATTAAAAGTTTGTTTTCTAGCGATATTAATTCCTCTTCAGTTTTCTTTTCGGATGTAAATGTAGGCTCAAAAAGATTTAGGCTCATAACAGCTTCAATGCCTCTAGAAGTATATTCTTTTTGTAATTGGGTTTCAAATTGTTGTCTGGCTTCACGATTAGAAGTCATACCAACTATAAACACTTTATTAGCATTGTAAGAGTCTATATCTGGGTTTTTCCAATTATCAACGAGTTCGGTAGTTGAGCAACCAAATGTAAAGACGCAAATTAATAATATAATAAAATGTTTCATTTTAGTTAGGTTTTTATTGAAGCAAACGCTTTTGTTTGCCTTCTTTAATAATACTTTTTATTAGTGTGAATAGTTGAGATTTTAAAACTTTGTATTTTTTTGAAAACTCGCTCATTACAATAATTAGTTTTCCATGTTCGTCTTTATAAGCATTCTCCTCTTTAATTTGATTTATGCCATCTACCATGATGTTAAGTCCTTTTTCATGGTCTAATACTTTACTTATTAATTCATCGGTTTCCTTTTGTTGAGCAACTAATTGGCTTACAATTTTTTTACTTTCTGCAAAATGTTTTGAATCTATTAGTTGAAGTGTGTATGATTTAATTAAATCATCAAAAAATAATTGTTCATCTTTTGCAAATTTTAATTCAGACAACCATTTAATAGAGCTGCTATGCATGATCTCTGTACTTAGCCAAGCTTCATATTTTTTTACTTTAAATTGTTTTGTTTTCATGATTATTAATTTTTTTAAGAAAGCAGAAAGTAACTTTTTAAGTTTATTACTTTCTGCTTACAAAAAGTTATTACAGCACTTCAATAACTTTTTTAGGGTTTTCTTTTTTAACAGTTTCTTCTTGCTTTAACAGCTTTACCTTTAAAATGCCATTTTTATAGGATGCTTTAATTTCTTGATTTAAATCAACCGAGTTAGGTAGCATCATAGATCTTTGAAAAGACTTGTAGCTAAACTCTTTACGAGAAAAATCATCTTCTTTTTGTTCGTCTTCTTTTTTCTTTTCACCACAAACATGAAGTACATCTTCTTCAATTGAAACTTCGAAATCTTTTTTATCGAATCCTGGTGCTGCAAATTCAATTTCGAAATCCTTTTTATGTTCTTTCACATTCATAGCAGGCATTAAGCTATCACCTTCAAAAAAATCATCTTCAAAAACATCATCAAATCTTGTAAGATTATTTAAGTTAGAATTAAATAACCTATTTCCCCAAGGTCTTAACATACTATTACTCCATGGGGTTAATAATCTGTTTTCTAATGCAGATAAACCATTACGCTTTCTGCGTTTTTTTAATGTTGTCATAATATTAAGTATTAAGGTTAAACTTATTTTTATGTTCTAAATTATTTACAAAAACAGATTTTCGCAATGATATATATCAGTATGCTATGTCTTGAATAGTTAATTAATAAATAATATTTTTAGTCGTTTAGCACACTTTCTGTAAATTGAAAAAGTTTAAATTTAAAGTCGTAAATTTTAGTATTAAAATTGAAAACGTTAAGCTCAATAGCATCATGTTTTTTTATAAAAAAGAGGTCGCAAGCAACATCTTCACATTCCATTTTAATTCTAATTTTATTAGCATGAGAGATTAATCTTTCTATTAACTCCTCACAATTTTTATTTAAAGACTTTATTTCATTTTTAAATTTTGAAAGCGTTTCAAATAAATTCATCGCATGTGGATTAAAAATGGGTTTATTTAATAGATTTTTTAAAAATTGAAGTTCGAATTTTATATTTTCAAGACCAGTTTTATGCATTTTTATATTGTATTCTAATTCTTCAATAGTTTTATTCTCGTTAAAGCTTTTGTATAATAATTGTGGTTCCATTACTTGCTAATTTTAAAATTTAAATGATTAGTTTTTCTACATCTGTAAGTTTTGGTATTGCAACATTCCAATTAAATGTCTCTTTTATTTTTACTCTAAATGCATCTTGTGCATTAGGTTCGCCATGAATTAGAAATACTTTTTCGGGCACATTTTTAATATGACTCATCCATTGTAATAAATCATTTTGATCTGCATGTGCCGATAAACTTTCTATGTGTTTAATTGTAGCTTTTACGGGATAGTATTTACCAAAAAAACGTATTTCATGCACTCCTTCTTGTAATTGCCTACCCCGTGTGCCTTCGGCTTGATAACCTACTAATAGTACTGTTGTAGAAGTTTCGTCTATAAGTTGTTGTAAATAGGTAAGTACCCGTCCGCCTGTTACCATACCACTTCCGGCAATAACTATTTTAGATCTTTTATCATCAATAGTTTCCCATGTTTCTTTATAAGATTGAATAATATTTACATGGTTACACATAGCATTATAATCTGTCATAGATAATTTGTGCCATTTAGGAAAACGCTGAAAAACATCTAAAACATTGTTACCCATAGGACTATCTATAAAAATTGGGATATTGGGAATTCTATTTTTTTTATAGAGTTTCCAGAGTAAATACATTAGTGTTTGCAATCGTTCTACTGCAAAACTTGGGATAATTAAATTACCTTTTTTGTGAATGGTGTTGTTAATAAGTTGAGCCAATAAATCTTCAATACTTTCTTCTGGATGTAATTTATTACCATAAGTACTTTCAACAAATAAAAAATCTGCCCATTCAGGTTTTTTAGGGTCGTCTAGCAAATAATCATTTGGTCTACCAATATCTCCAGAAAAGACAAAACGTTTTCCGTTAATATCCAATTCTATAAAAGTGGCCCCAATTATATGACCATTGTACTGAAAACGGTATGATATGTTTTTAGATAACGAAATCCATTTATCTTGGATTTCAACTTGAAATAGTGCGATGGCTTTTTCTGCTTCCCTCACGGTATAAAAAGGTAACGCAGGATTATGTTTTGTGAATTTTTCCTTATTTGCTTTTTTAGCATCTTCTTCATGAATTTTAGCACTATCTATTAAAATAATTTCTGCAATGGCTAGAGTAGGAGCGGTGCCAATAATTTTGCCTTTAAAACCTTGTTTTATTAATCTTGGTAAATACCCAACATGGTCTAAATGGCCATGTGTTAATAAAACAACATCAATAGTATTAACATCTACAGGTAAATCACTCCAATTAAGTTCTCTTAATTCTTTTAGACCTTGAAACATGCCGCAGTCTATTAATATATTTTTTTCTGAAGTTTCGATAAGAAATTTTGAACCTGTAACCGTACTTGCTGCTCCTAAAAAATTAACTTTCACAAAATTATCCATATGTGTTATTTTTATGCGTTACATAACATTTTTATTTCATTCAATATTTTTTCTTTTCGGGTTTCTGAAACGCCTAAATGGTCTAAATAAAAGGCATCGCCAATTAATTCTCTACACAATACTACATCTCTACTTAATAAAAATTGTTTTTCTCTATTGGTTAATAATGTAGAAACAGTAATTGGATATAAGCCTAAACGATCTATGCGGTCTTTTAAGCCATCATTTTTAGGATAATCCCAGCTTAGTAAATATAAGTTTGCACATTTGCCAAATTGTATTGCATCTATTGTAAAACGTGTGTTTGTTACAACCCAACCTTTTGTAAGCTTGTTGTTTTTGTTATTAGCGTTCCAATAAGCTTTAACATCATTATACCGAGAGTTTATATAAAGTGGAATTTTTACATTACAATTAATTCCCTCATCGTTATGAAACTTACATTCAATTATAGTTGTTTCGCTATTCTTTTTGGCTATGATATCAATTTCGTGGGTAACACATTTTCCTTGTAAAATTTTATTCACTTCGGTTTCATAACCAGAATATTGTAAAATGGCACTTATAAAACGTTCAAAAGGGAAGCCCGTAGGACCTAACTCATAAATGGCTTTTTTAAGTTTATACTTAGAAGCTAAGTAACTTTTTTTCTTTTTAAGTAATGCAAATGCCCTGTTGTAAATCTCTTTTGTTGAAATGCCTTGGTACAATTCATCTCTAACTTTATTAATAATTTGATTTACCGTTTTTTGGTCTGTACCAATGCGTTTTAAGGAGGCCTTTAATTTATCTAAAGAAAATTTTACTTTTTCTCCTGATGATTTAATAATCTCGATAGAGTTTGTTTCCATATCACTTTTTTATTAAAACTGCCAAAACCAAAAAAATGATTTTGGCAGTTACCAACCAACCTAATTTTAATCGACTAGGACGTTGATTTATAAAAATTTTTAACCCAAGCTTTAACTTGTCTTTTAGTCATACTATCTGCTTTTACCACATCTTTAACCTTTTTACTTAAATCTTTGTAATTTGAGTGTATTATTTTATTAAACTTGTTACAAGTTTCTCCAGGTCCAAAGATGACAATTGCTGTAGCATCTTTTATCTCAGAAATGATATGATGGAAATACTTTTTTATTTGATGCTTTTCGCGCTCCAAATATTTGCTATCGTGAACAACATCTTGTGGTCCACCTTTTTTTCGAGAGCCAGAACCACCTTGTATATGAAAATGCTCTACACCAGAAAGGATAGTATTTAAACTAATATCGCCATTGTAAAGGTTTACAATTATTGCTTTGTCCTTATCTAGCCAAATTCCGGTTTTTCTTATACTATTAAATTTTATTTTTCCCATTGTAATTTGTTTATAAAGGATTATAATTTCTGTTTAGTTTCTCAAATCGTGCATGACCAATATGGGAACTTTAGAATCGTAACTAATTTCTTTAACAAGAGGTTTACTTAATATGCTACCAAAAAAAGTGTGCTTTTTATTAATAAACGCTACCATATCACTTTCTCTACTTTCTACAAAACAGTTAATTGCAGCAGGCACTTCAATAGGGCCAAGGGTATGGAAGGAATAATCAATATTTTCAAAATACTCTTCTAATAGTTTTTTGTTATTAAGTTGTTCTTTATCTAATTGGTCTTCTTCGGTAACATGAAGAATTCTAATAGATGCATTACAGTTTTTAGCCAATTCTATTAAATAATTAAGTTCGCGCCTTTTTACATGTGTTCTATAGCTTGTGGGAAATACAATTTCTTTAGGTAAATTATGTTTTGCTAATTCTGGTACAACTAAAACAGGACAATTACGCACCTTTTCCATTACGTTTATGGCGGTACTTCCATAAACTATTTTATTGTAGTTTGTTTCACCTTTTGTACCCATAACAATCATATCTATGTCCTTTTCTTCAACAATGTTTTTTATGGCTTCGACAGCATTATTGAAAGTTGAAATAATTTCAAATTTATGTTTCGGGTTTTTATGATCTTTAAAAGCCAACATATCTAAAACTTTAGCTAGCCCGTTTTCAGAATTTAATTTTGCAGTTTCATATAATTCACTCCCAGGTTCCATGTTAATTAAACTATCAATAATGTTACCTGAAGCAGTAAATACATTTAAAATATAAAACGTACACTGTTCTTTTTTGTATAGCTCTATGGCATAGTTTATAGCATGCCATGCATTTTTAGAAAAATCTGTAGGTAATAATATTTTGCTTCTCATAAGGTTTGTTTTTTTATTACTTAAATTTACTTTTAAGAGCTATTTATAGCAATGATATCTATCAGTTCATTCTGGAATAACTAAAAATGGTATTACAGGTTTAAAACCAATTTTTTTTATCACAGGTTCTTTTATTATTTTTTCAATAAAACTGTGTTTGTAATTTACCATGGCTAGTATTTCAATATTCAATTCTTCTATAAAATCATTGATTTCTACTACTTTTTTTGCATATTTAGGCATCCAATGAAAACTACATTCGTAATTTTTTAAATAGCTTTGTAATTCAAATAAATTATAATCTTGTACATCATTTAATTCTTTTTTTACGTTTATGTGTACAATTCTAATTTTCGAATTATATAAATCTGCTATGTGCTTTAAAGGTTTAATTTCTTTAATACTATAAAACCTATTGTAATCTGTTGGAAATGCTATTTGTGTAGGTGTAATAAAATTATAATCTTCGGGTACAATTAAAATGGGGCAATTTCTAATATTATTAATTACATGAACGGTATTACTACCAAAAAATAATTCTTTTGTACCAGTAGCTCCTTTAGTACCCATAACAATTAAATCTATTTTCCATTCTTCAATGGCTTTATTAATAGCTTTATTTAAATTCTCAGTACTTAAAATTATTTGATAGTCATGATTTGCATTAGCGTTATTTATTTCTACTATTTTTTTTACTTGTAGTAATTCTTTTAAAGCATCATCTTTCATAGTTTCTAATAACTTATTTGAAAGATTTGATAAGGTGGATACTTTAATTGAAATTGAATTTAGAAAGTAAAACGAGCACTCCTCATTAGCATAAAGTTTTAAAGCATAACCTATGGCACTCCATGAGTTGTCTGAAAAATCTGTGGGTATTAATATGTTTCGTTTCATCTGTTTAATTTTTATTTTGTTAATTTCAGATGTATTTTGCCTTTAATTACATGTGATTATTTATCACATATTTGTAATATTTCTATTCTTTATTTTTCGTTGAAGGAATTACTAAAAAGGGTATGTTTAAATGAAAGCCTATTTGGTTTATGGCATTCTTGAAAAACAAATTTTCAAAAAATGAATGTTTATTATTAATCATTACCAATAAGTTTATTCGATTTTTTAATTGAAAATTATTGATTGCTTCTGCTACTGTTTGTCCACTAACACTATGAAATAACTTGGCTGTATCTTTTAAATAAGTTTCTAGTTTGTTTTTATTTTTTAATTGTTTTTCAGATAAGTCATAACCATAAGTTGCATTTAACACATTTACTCTTGTATTAAAAAGAGCGGTAATATCATTAATTGGTTTAATATGATAGTCTTTATAATCAATTTCATAATCTGTAGGAAATAGTACTTCATGAGGTTTTTCAAATTCGAAACCATCAGGTATTGCAATTATTGGGCATTTTACATTTTTAAATACATGTACAGTATTAGATCCAAATAACACTTCTTTTAATCCCGAAGCACCTTTTGTACCCATTACTACAAAATCTATTTTCTTTTTTTTAACGATATCTTTAATTTCTTGAACTAAAGTGTTAAAAACAGCCATTGTTTCTATTTTATGCTTAGGGTTCTTATACTCATTTTCTATTCGTGTCTCAAAATCACTCAAGTTTTTTAATGCATTATCTTTAATTGCATCATACATACCAAATTGTGCAGGTTCAACTAACACATATTCTACTTGATAAATTGCTGGTGTATAGGTGTTAAGTAAATAGAATTTACAGGATTCGTTCTTAAAAAGCTGTAAAGCATAAGTAATAGCATTCCAAGAGTTTCTAGAAAAATCGGTAGGAAGAAGTATATTTTTCATGACATTTATTTTTTAATTGTTATAATTTGCGTTGTATATTTTGTAGTGCTAAAAAAGGTATATCAAGATTTAAACTTAATTCATCAATAGTAGATTGGTATAAAATATTTTCTAAAAATGAATGTCTAGTATTTACCATTACAAGCACATCGGTATTATTTTCTTTAATAAGTTTATAAATTGCATTAATGATGTTTTTGCTGTTTTCTACTTTAAAATTGATACTGTTTTTACATAGTTCTTCTTTAATAAATTCTTTGTTATCTTTTTGCCTCATAGATAGTTTATTGCTTTTAGAGATGTATAACATGTCAATTTTAGCCCTATATGGGTGAGCCATTTCACAGAGTAATTTTAATTCTCGTCTCTTATATGGTATTAAATAATTTGTTGGAAAAAGAATATGCTTAGGTTGTTTGTATTTATAGTTTTCTGGAATGGCAAATACAGGGCATTGCACATACCTTAATACCTGAAGAGTGTAGCTGCCAAAAGTTATATTTTTATCATTAGTTTTACCTTTAGTACCCATAATGATAATATCTATATTGTGTTTATCTACAATTTTATCAGTTTCATCAATAAGTAAATTATTAGAAGAAATAGTATAAAAAGTATGTCTTGGGTTTGGTGATATATTAGTAATCTCTTTTTTGATATCTTGTAGTTTCTCCTCAGATTTTTTACTAATGGTGTTTGTTCTATTCTCTAAAGTTTCTTTAGTCAGTAATTCTTCGTCAGAATAAATGTCATCTTGATAAGCGTGCATGATATAATACTCGCTAACGTCATATTTAAATAATTCTGTAGCGTATTTTAATGCATTCATTGCATTTTTAGAAAAATCGGTAGGAATCAATATTTTTCTCATGGCTTTTAGTATTATTACTAAAAATAGATACTAAGCCGTTTAAAAACAATGATATATATCAGATTAAGTAACCTGGTAGAAACAACAAATTAAGAGAATAATACTAACGAAAAAAAGAGATATTTAATAAACACCTCTTTTTTTCTTCACATTATAGAATTAATTAATAGCCGCTTTTTGAATAAGAAACAGGAAGTTTATACTTCCTGTTTCCTTTTTATAAAATATTTGATTTTATTGGTTAGCATTTACTAATTATTAATATCCCTTATGGAAGCTATATTAAATCTTTAGCTTACTAATAATTCCAAACATTTATAAAACAACGTTTAACATATTGCAATACAAAACGTTGTAATTTTTTAAAAAAAACAGGAAGCTTACACTTCCTGTTTTTCCAAAGTATTTATTGTCATTTTCTCACTTTTGGTTTTCTGCAATTTATACCCTGTTATTAAAAAGGCATTATTGAGGTTTTCTTGTCAAAAAACAGCTTGAAACACTCTGTTTTGGTATTATTATTTACAACAACAATACCTATATATATTTTAAAAAACAGGAAGCTTATACTTCCTGTTTTTCCAAAGTATCTATTGTCATTTTCTTACTTTTTGGTTTTCTACAATTTATATCTTGCTTTACGAGATACTATTGAGGTTTTCTTGTCAAAAAAATAGCTTCAAACACTTTGTTTTGGTATTATTATTTTACAACAACAATACCTATATTTTTGCAACTATGTAAAAGAACTTTTTAATTATGGTACTAATCTAAACATCTATTTCCAATTAGTAAATGATATCCATCAGTTTACAAAAATTATACGGGTATAATGCCATACACTATATTTAATAAAAATAAACCCATAAGTAATAATAGGGTATATATAATTTGCACTAATTTAATATTAACAAACTGTAAAAATGCTACCATACGCTTAGGGAATATAAATAATGATAAACCAATAAATAACGAAATCCACCCTATAAGTGTAATTATAAATTTCCAATTGGCTTCCCAAATATTATGAAATAAAATATTAAGTAAACCAACAATTATTGCCATAAATGATGACATGATTAAAAATTTTTCATCATTTAAATCATTGAAAATTTGTTTAATTCTTTTAGGGTTGAAGCTTAATATACAAAAGAAGATAATTAAATACCATCCCCAAAACTTTGCTAAAAAAAATGAATTATCCATGATGTTTTAAGATTTATCGTGTAATACTAAAAAAGGTGTTTCTATATGATAACTTATGTTCTCTACTTTTGAGCGGAACAATATTTGTTGAAAATAATTTAGATTTTTTGCCACCATACAAATCATATTTATATCTCGGCTTTCAACAAAACATTGTACAGCACTTTCTACTTTGTTATTTGATAAATAATGGAAACTATATGGTATGTTATTAAAGTAATCTTCTAATATTTCTTTACTTATAATTTGGTTACTATTTAAATCTGTTTTCTTTTTATTTATGTGAAGTATTCTTAACGAGGAATTCCATTTTTCTAAAATATCATAAAGAGGGTCAAGAATTTGTATATTATAGTTTACAGAAAAATCAGAAGGAAATGCTATTTCATCCATTTTAACAAATTGAGCACCTTCTGGTATTGCTAAGGTTGTACATTGTACTTTTGTAATAACATCGGCAGTATTGCTTCCAACTATAATTTTTTTTAAGCCAGAGGCACCTTTTGTACCTAATACAATACAATCTATTTTTTTTTCTTCAACATGTTTTCTAATAGAATCTAAGAAATAATTATAATCTGTAAGTGTATAAAATTTATGGTTTTTATTATTTGTAAACTGTGTAGCTATACGTTTTAAAATTCCACGTAATTTTAATTTTGTAGGCTTGGTATAAACATTATCTACAACTTGATTTGTGGCAACATAAGTAGAGTCGTCAAAAACAACGGTGCTAAACCTATTTACGTGTAATAAAAAAAAGTTACATGATTCATTTTCAAAAAAATTAATTGCGTATACAATAGCATTCCAAGAGTTTTCTGAAAAATCTGTGGGAAGTAATATATTTTTCATCTAATAGCATTTTACTTGTACTAATGTATGTTGTAAATGCTAAAGAAGAAATGATATTCGTCATTTTTAAAATGAGTTAAATAATAGATTTATTTAAATAACATTTTTTAATTTTTCAATGTTTATAACTTTAATATTTCTGCCTTCTGCTTTAATAATACCTTGTTTTTTAAACTCGGTTAAAGCTCTAATTAAAGTTTCTGTAGCAATACCAGCAACACTTGCTAAATCGTTTCTTGAAATTTTTATAGGATCTTCTGGTTTACGATTCATTTTTTCAGCAAATTTTAAAATGGTAGCGGCTGTTTTTTGGTTAACAGTTCCATATGCCATTTGTAAAAGTTGTTTTTTTACATTAGATAAATCGTCGGTTAAAAGATTAATAAGTTCTAATGCTACTTTATGATTTTTACTAAGAATATTATTGAATTCAATGATAGAAATCCCTATTAAATTAGTGTTTGCAATTGCTTTAGCTGTTTCTTGATGAGGAGTGGTTTCTGTAAATGAGGTGTAACCAAATATATCATCTTCTTTGAATAAAGCGGTAGTTAATTCTTTTCCCTGCTCATCTATTCTATAGTTTTTTACAGCGCCTTGACCAATTAAGTATATGTAATTTGAATGGTCGCCTTCTCGGTAAATTACTTCTTCATTATCATATGCGAACTCTTCACCATAATCTTCAAAAAAGTTTTTTAAATCATTAAGTGTTTTTATTTCATTTTCATTTGGTTCATCAATATTGAGTTCTTTTTCGCGCTTTAATTCTTGCAAGATTGAAACTTTAGCTAAACGGCTTTCTATAGCACTTACTAAATCATTTTCAGTAAATGGTTTTGTTATATAATCATCGGCACCTAAATTCATACCTTTTCTAACATCGCTAGGTTCTGTTTTTGCAGATAAAAATATAAAAGGTATATATTTAGTTAATTTACTTTTTGAAAGGGTTTTAAGTACACCATAGCCATCAAGTTCTGGCATCATAATATCACATATTATAATATCTAAATCAAAGTGTTGTTTTTTTGCAACATTAACTCCATATATTCCATTTGGAGCTTTTAACACTTTATAGCCTTGAAGTTCTAGAAGTTCAGCTGTATTTTCCCTTAAAACCACATCGTCTTCAATGAGTAAAACAGTTTTCATGGTTGGTTGATATTTAATTAGTTGTTTTTACTGTATTCTTATTATTTTAAATAATTATATTTCTAGTTACTACTAGTTCTTATTCCGCTACATTAGGAAATGTTATTGTAAAAGTTGTTCCAAGGTTTTCTTTGCTATTAAAACAAATATTGCCGCCTAAGTTTTCTAGGTGGTTTTTAGCTATGTTTAAACCAATTCCTGTGCCTTGGGTGTTAATAACATTTTCTGCTCTAAAATAACGTTCAAAAATGCTTTTTTGGTCTTTTAAAGGTATACCTACGCCTTCATCAATAACTGATAATGTAGTAACATTGTTATCTTGTGTAATTTTTAAGTCTATTACCGATCCTTCAGGCGAATATTTAATGGCATTATGCAATAAATTTGAAAATATTAGCTGAATTATTTTCTCGTCTTGATAGAGCGATAAATCTTCAATATCTTCAGGATAATTTATTTGTTGACCTTCTTTTAAAAGCATATTGGCATTATACACAACCTCATTTACTATTTTGCTAAGTTTAAAATGGTTAAATTTATAATTAACTTTTCCTGTTTCTAATTTTTCAATAGAAAGAAAATCGTTTAATATATTATTTAAATAATATACTTTATCTGTAATGGTTTTTATGTGTTTATCTCTTTTTTCTTGATGTTCACTTAAATGGTATTTACTTAGTAGTTGACTAGATGTTAAAATACCACTTAAAGGTGTTTTAAACTCATGTGAAACTAATGATAGGAATTTAGTTTTTAGCTCATTAAGTTCTTTTTCTTTGTTTAGTGCAATTTTAAGTTGTTGGGTTCTTTCTTCTACTTTGTTTTCTAATCTTGTAGTGTAGTTTTTTCGTTCTGTTATATCTAAAATAATGGCAACAAAAACTTTTTTTTCGCCTAGATATGATGTTTGTAAATGTACTTCAACAGGATATTTAGTGCCATCTTTTCTCTGGTGTATTGATTCAAATTCTAATTTTTCAACGTTCTTTTTAATTAAAACATCTATAGTTTTTATAAATTCATCTTTAATAGCAAATGGCTTTATATCAAGGGGTGTCATGTGTTTTAACTCTTCAATATTATAACCAATATTTTTTTGAGCACCATAGTTAGCATTTATAAATTTTAGTGTTTTAGTATCAAAAACATATATTTCATTTAAAGACTCATTAAATATTGTTGCTAGGTGATGGCGTTCTTCTTCAGATTTTATTTTTAAAGTAACATCATTTTGTATGCCAATAAAATTTGTAGTATTTCCGTTAGAATCTATAATAGGGAAAACATATAAATCGTTCCAAAACATAGAGCCATCTTTTTTGTAATTTCTAAGTGTTGCTTGGCAACTTTCTCCTTTTTTTATAGCTTCCCTTAGTTTTTTAAGTGGTTTTTGATTTCTGTCTTTACCTTGTAAAAAGCGACAATTATGATTAAGTATTTCTGCATCAGAATAACCAGTAAGATTTTGAAAAGCAGAATTAAAATAAATTATTGGATTATCTTTTTTTAATGCATCAGTAATAACAACACCATTTTTTGAAGATTGTAATGCTTGAGTTCGCAACATTAAGTTTCTTTCAGTTTCTTTCTTTTCTGAGAGATCTTTAATTACAGCCATTACATAGGTTTCATTAAAGATATAGAAAGGGTTTAAATCAACTTCAACAGGAATAACTTCTCCGTTTTTTTTTAAACCAAAAATATTTGAGGAATCACCCATTTTACGGCGTTTGCCCATTTTTATAAATGCCTCAAAGCGTATAGCGTGTCTTTTATGATGGGCGGGAGGTATAAGTGTATTTAATGCTTTTCCTGAAATTTCTTTTCCTGAATACCCAAAAATATTTTCGGCGGCAGTATTTACTTTTACTATGTTTTGATTTTCATCAACAATTAACACACCCTCAGAAATGGTTTCTGAAAGAATATTAAAAATATCTTTATCTTGATGAAACATAAAATTTTATGTTTTAGTGGTTTTTTAAAAATACAAAAAAAATGTCTTAAGCATTACTGATTTTTATCATATATGATTTGGCAAAAAGTATGTAATTTTATAAATATATTCTGGGAAAATGAAAACCAAAAAAAAATTAACTCTTAAGTTTTACCAAAACCTTGGTAAGTTATTCTATGCTATGGCAGCGGCAGATAAGCAAGTGCGTGATGTTGAATCTAATAAGTTAAAAGAATTAGTAAAAAAACAATGGTTGGCTGTTGATTTAATTGAAGATCCTTATCATACAGATGCAGCATACCAAATTGAAATTGTTTTTGATTGGTTGAATAGTCAAGAAAACTTAAATGTAAAATCATGTTATAATGATTTTGTATCTTATAAAAATGATCAGCCACAATTATTCACAGAACCTATTAAAAAATTAATTTTAAAAACAGCAGGTGCTATTGCAGCTTCATTTTCAGGTGTTAATAAATCAGAACTAATTATGCTTGCCCAACTAGATATAGATTTAAAAAAAAATAAATAATGAATAATAGTTTTTCTAATATTATTAATTCAGATACACCTGTTTTGGTAGATTTTTTTGCCAATTGGTGTGGGCCATGTAAAATGCTAGCTCCTATTTTAAAAGACGTAAAGCAAGAACTAGAAGACACCGTTAAAATCATTAAAATAGATGTTGATAAAAATCAACCTTTAGCCGCAAAATTTCAAGTTAGGGGAGTACCTACTATGATTCTTTTTAAAAATGGTAAACAAGTTTGGAGACAATCTGGAGTACTTCAAAAAAATGAAATTATTAATATTATAAAATCTAACTTATGAGTACTCATATAGAGGCTAAAAAAGGTGATATTGCAGAAACAGTTTTATTACCAGGAGACCCATTACGTGCAAAATGGATTGCAGAAACATTTTTAGAAAACGCTACCTGCTATAACAATATACGAGGTATGTTAGGTTTTACAGGATTTTATAAAGGTAAGCGAGTTTCTGTTCAAGGTACTGGTATGGGTATACCATCTGCACTTATTTATTGTAATGAATTAATAAGTGAATATGATGTGAAAAACCTAATTCGTGTTGGTTCTGCAGGATCTTATCATAAAGATGTAAAAATACACGATATTGTTATTGCTATGGCTGCCTCATCAACTTCGGGCATTAATAATTCACGCTTTTTAAATGCAGATTATTCGCCTACAGCAAACTTTGATTTGTTTATGAAAACAGCATTGTACGCCAAAGAAAAAAATATTCCTATTAAAGCAGGTAATGTATTATCTGCTGATGAATTTTATGATGACGATTTTGAGTCTTATAAAAAATGGGCAGATTTCGGGGTGCTATGTGTCGAAATGGAAACAGCTGGTTTATATACAATAGCTGCTAAATTTAATGTAAAGGCCTTATCTATTTTAACCATTTCAGACTCTTTAGTTACTAAAAAAAGTATAACTGCTAGCGATAGAGAGAGTAGTTTTAATACCATGGTAGAAATGGCTTTAAATACATTATAATTTACTTTTAATGTTTCTTTTTTTTGAATGATAAATATCATTTTAAAATTGCTCTAAGCATCCTATTTTTAGAATGTTAATTGTAAATACATAGTCTTAAAAAATAATAATATTACCCAAAAATAATTCCTGTTATTGTTTAAAGCAAACTACAGCAAATTAGATTTTATATTTTTTATAAATGAAATTGTAACAGCTGTTAATAGCCAATTTAATAGTGTTTTAAGTGATGTGGTAATATTAATTTAGCGTTTACAAAAGACTTAGTTTTAACTGTTACCAATGAAAATTATAAATAATTCATTAAATAAACAGGATGAAAGCAAATTTAAAATTAGGGAGTATTTCTGGAATTAAAATTAAAGTACATTGGACGTTCTTTTTTTTAATTGCATGGATAATTTTTGGCGAATTAAAAAGGGGTGGTACAAGCGAAAGCATATTATTTAATGTCGCATTAGTGCTAGCAGTTTTTGCATGTGTGATATTACATGAATTAGGGCACGCCTTAACTGCCAAAAACTTTGGTATACAAACAAAAAAAATAACATTACTGCCTATTGGTGGAGTGGCAAGTTTAGAAAGTATACCAGAATCACCAAGACAAGAATTTTTAGTTACCATAGCGGGCCCTTTAGTAAATGTTATTATTGCCATATTTCTCTATTTTATTGTACCTGTTAATGAATTTGTACACTTAAATTTTACAGAAACCTTTGAAGTATTAATGAGCTTTACATTTCAAAATTTTCTATTCTATTTATTTATTGTTAATGTAGGCCTAGTAGTTTTTAATTTGATACCAGCTTTTCCTATGGATGGCGGACGCATTTTAAGGGCCTTGCTAGCAAATAAAATGAATCGTGTAAAAGCTACCCAAATAGCCACAAGTGTTGGGCAATTTATTGCTGTATTATTTCTTTTACTGGGTCTTTTATACGATCCGTGGTTAATATTAATAGCCTTATTTATTTTTATAGGCGCCTATGGTGAAAATAAAATGGTGCAACATTTAGCTTTAATTAAAGGACATACTGTCGAAGAAGCAATGATGATTAATATTACCACTTTTCAGCCAGATGATTCTTTAGATTTAGTTGTAAACAAATTAATATCGAGTACAGAAAATAATTTTGTTGTGTTAAAAAACAATGAGGTTGTAGGGCTAATTTATCACCAAGATATTATAGATAATTCCAATAAAAATACATTGGTTAAAGATATTATGAATACAAATTTTAAAATAGTAAAAAATACAGACTCACTTCAAGAGATTTATAAATTATCACTTAGTGAAATAAATTCTTTCTTGCCAGTTACTAAAAACAACAAACTTGTAGGAGCCATTGATAATTTTAACTTAAACGAATATATATTGTTACAAACAAAATTAGCATAATACATATGATACGACTTAACATTTTCATGATTATTCTTGTGTTATTTTCTTGTTCAAAATCAAAAGATAAAATACTTCCAACGGAAAGAAGTTTAACAGAATCGGTATATTCATCAGTTACTATTCAACCAGATAGTTTATATCAAGCTTATGCTATTGTTTCTGGTATATTAGATAAGAATTTTGTGGAAGAAGATGAGGTAGTTTTAAAAGATCAGCCATTAATTCAAATAATTAATAATACGCCAAAACTTAATTCCCAAAACGCAAAATTCACCTTAGAATTGGCCAAGGAAAATTATAATGGAAGTGCTGCTGTGTTAAGCAGCATTAAAGATGAAATAGCTTCTGCAAAGCTTAAATTTAAAAATGACTCTATTAACTATTTCCGTCAAAAAAATCTATGGCAGCAAAAAATCGGTTCAAAATTAGATTTTGATACTAAAAAGCTTAATTACGAACTAGCTATCAATAATTTAAAAACTGTACAAAACAAATACTTTACCACAAAAAACGAATTGCAAACAGCTGTAAAACAAGCTCAAAATAATTATAAAACAGCTTTAATAACCACTAAAGATTTTATGGTTAAAAGCAAGATAAATGGAAAGGTATATGCTTTATATAAAGAGCCAGGAGAAATTGTAAACACAATGGAAGCATTAGCAAGTATAGGAAGTGCTACCAATTTTGTTATTGAAATGTTGGTTGATGAAGTTGACATTATCCGAATATCAAAAAATCAAAATGTTATTATTCATTTAGATGCATATAACGGTCAAGTTTTTACAGGTAAAGTATCAAAAATATATCCTAAAAAAGACGAGCGAAATCAAACCTTTAAAGTTGAAGCTGTTTTTGAAAATCCACCAAATATATTATACCCAGGACTATCTGGCGAAGCCAATATTGTTATAGCAAAAAGGGATACAGTATTAACTATTCCTAAAAGCTATTTAATTGATAATGATAAAGTACAAACAGATGAAGGACTAACTACTATAAAAACAGGATTGCAAAATATGGAGTACATTGAGGTAGTTTCTGGAATTACTAAAGATACCCACATTTATAAACCAGAATAATGACAAACTGGAAAGTCATATTAAACATTGCTAAAACTCATTTGCTTACTAAGATAAAGCAAACATCTACTGCTGCTTTAGGGGTTACTTTCGGTATTGGAGCGTACATAACTTTAGTTTGTTTTATGACGGGTTTAAACGCCATGTTAGATGATTTAATTCTAAATCAAACACCTCATATTCATATTTATAATGAAATTGAACCTTCAGAAAATCAGCCTATCACTTTATACGATGATTTAAAAAACAGTTTTAATGTTGTACATTCTATAAAACCAAAATTAACTCAAAAAAAAATTCATAATGCCTTACCAATTATTTCATATTTAGAAGATAACCAAGATGTATATGGTGCTTTGCCACAGGTAAAAACACAAATCTTTTATATGGCAGGTTCAATTGAGTTGGGAGGAAATTTAACGGGTATTAACCCTGTAGATGAAGCACGTTTATTTAATATGGGCGATTATATTGTTGAGGGTTCTGCTGAGGCTTTACAAAACTCAGATAATGGTATTTTATTAGGTATTGGTATTGCAAAAAAAATGTCTTTAAAAGTTGGTGATCGTGTACAAATAAGCCCTATAAACGGTGGTGTTTTTCCCCTAAAAATTGTTGGATTCTATCAAAGTGGTATTTCAGACATTGATGCCATACAAAGCTTTACTAATATTAAAACAGTACAACGTATTTTAGGTAAAGCTAAAAACTATATTACAGATATTAATGTAAAATTATATGATATAGAACAAGCAATGCCTATGTCAAAAAAAATAGAGAAACAATTCAATTTAACAGCTATAGATATTAAAACAGCCAATGCACAATTTGAAACAGGTACAACCATAAGAAACCTTATTACTTATGCGGTTTCTATAACGCTTCTTATTGTAGCAGGATTTGGAATTTATAATATTTTAAACATGCTTATTTATGAGAAGATGAACGATATAGCCATTTTAAAGGCTACGGGGTTTTCTGGTAAAGATGTTCAGTTAATTTTTATGAGTCAAGCCATGATAATTGGTTTTGTTGGAGGTGTTTTAGGTTTACTTGTTGGTTTTGGTTTAGTAAGTATTATTGATACAATTCCTTTTCAAACTGAAGCATTACCAACAGTAGAAACGTATCCTATAAATTTAAATCCATTGTTTTTTGTTATTGGTTTTTCCTTTGCTATGCTTTCAACTTTTTTAGCAGGATATTTACCATCAAAAAAAGCAAAGAAAATAGATCCTGTACAAATTATAAGAGGGCAATAAAATGAGTGTAGTATTAGAAGCAAAACATATCAATAAATACTTTAGAAAACCAGTATTATTTCATGTTTTAAAAGATATTAATTTTCAAATAAAAAAAGGGGAGTTTGTATCTATTATGGGGAAATCTGGTTGTGGTAAATCTACTTTGCTTTATATCCTATCTACTATGGATACCGATTATGAAGGCCAACTGTTATTAAATGATAATTTAATAACAGGCCAAACCAGAGATCATCTTTCATTTATCAGAAATAAACATATTGGTTTTGTATTTCAATTTCATTATTTATTGTCTGAATTTTCAGTTTTAGAAAATGTGATGCTTCCTGCTAAAAAACTTGCCGAAAAAACACATGAAGAAATTGAATTTGACGCATACCAAAAGCTAAAAATGCTTAATATAGAGCATTTGGCAAAAAAGAGAGCGTCTAGGGTGTCTGGTGGAGAAAAACAGCGTGTTGCTATTGCTAGAGCTTTAATTAATAACCCCTCTATAATAATGGGCGATGAGCCTACAGGTAATTTAGATAGCCATAATGCTGAAAATGTATTTAATATTTTCAAACAGTTAAGTGATGAGAAAGGATTATCACTTTTAATTGTAACCCACGACGAAGATTTTGCTAATAAAACAGATAGAATTATTCAAATGGGAGATGGTGAAATTATTGTCTAATAAAATATAAACACTTCTTTCAAAAATATTATAGGACTGATATTCATCATTTCAAATCTGCATTTTTAAAATTAATTTTAAGTATTAATCTTAAAACTAGTAAGATGATTAATTATAGAAACAGACCAAAAGGGAATTATATAAAAGATGCAAATTGGAATGAACTTTATCTATTGTCTGAAAAATGGAAAAGCGATTTAGAGTTTTATTTGTATGAATTAAATTTTCTGGAAACTTTAATTGAAAGCCATTTTTCTGAACTATTACTTACCGAGAATCTTGACGAATTAAGAGAGTTGCAAATTGAGCTTTATGAACTAAAGAACCAAAGTGAATATTTGCTTAGTTATACTAAGAATAATCTTGAATGTATTGTGGATGTTATTAACAACGTTTATATTCATGAAACCTCCAGTCTTAGAATTGAGAATGAGCAGCTTGAAGAAAACATAGTGCGTTTTATAAATGCAGAAAGAGAAATTAAAAAGTTCATTTTTAATATGATTAAAAGTATACTTGAAAACAAAAAATCAAGAAAGTTTTGGATGTTTAATTAATACAATTAGCTCTCAATTACAAAACTTATATTTAAAAGTTATAAGAGAATATTCCTTTTTGGCATAAATTTTTAGAGCATTTATGGATTAATAAAAATACTACAGAAGATTAATTAAGGCGCATAAAAAAGTAAATATTAAAACATCATATTGAAACCTATAAATCAAAATAAATGGCATTTATTGATTATTATAAAATATTAGGAATATCTAAAAATGCTTCCGAAAAAGACATTAAAAAAGCTTATCGAAAATTAGCACGAAAATATCATCCTGATTTAAACCCAAACGACAAGATTGCCGAAAAAAACTTTAAAGAAGTTAATGAAGCTAATGAAGTATTGAGCAATCCTGAAAATCGAAAAAAATACGATCAATATGGCGAGCATTGGCAAAATGCAGAAGCGTATGAAAAGGCAAAGCAGCAACAACAATATCAAGGAAGTTACCGAGACGGTTACCAAAGAAGCAATCAAGGTGCTTCTGGTGGTTATTCAGAACAAGACTTTTCAGACTTTTTCGAAAACATGTTTGGTGATGCATCCTCACAATCTCGTGGTAGACAAGTAAAGTTTAGAGGGCAAGATTTTAATGCCGAATTACAACTAAACTTAAAAGATGTTTTTACTACACATAAACGCACTTTAACAGTTAATAACAAAAATATTCGAATTACTATTCCGGCTGGTGTAGAAAACGGACAAATTATTAAAATAAATGGTCACGGAGGTAAAGGTGTTAATGGTGGGCCAAATGGCGATTTACTTATTCAATTTTTAATTATAAACCATTCAAAATTTAAAAGAGATAAAGATAACCTCTATACAACCGTAGATTTAGATTTATATAAAGCTTTATTAGGCGGAGAAATTATGGTTGATACATTTAATGGTAAAGTAAAATTAAACATTAAACCAGAAACCCAAAATGGTACAAAAGTAAAGTTGAAAGGAAAAGGTTTTCCAAAATATAAAAAAGAAGGGCAATTTGGAGATTTATACATCACTTATCAAATAAAACTACCAACTAAACTTTCTTCTGAAGAAAAGGAACAACTAAAACAGTTACAAAAATTGCGTTAATATGAAACCAAAAGATTTAATACCCATACAATTAATTTGCAAAAGTTATAATGTTCCAATCTCTTTTATTAACACTTTACAAGAGTATCAACTTATAGAACTTATAGTAGAAAAGGAAGATTCTTATATTCATTCTAAGCAAATAAAAGAGGTTGAAAAAATAATGCGTTTACACTATGATTTGGATATTAATTTAGAAGGTGTAGATGCCATTTATAATCTCTTAAAACAAGTTGAAACATTAAAACAAGAAATAAGTATTTTACATAACAGATTACGATTTTACGAAGGTTTATAAATACATATTATAATGGAACAAATAAAAACCTGGTTTGCAGAAAACCCAACGTTATTTAGTGTTTTTAAGTATGTTTTACTTGTGTCATTTGTTCTAATACTAATTCAATTAATAAGACGGTATTTAAGAAAAAAAGTAGCAAATACTAATGCTCGATATAAATCTCAAAAAGGTGTTGAAATTATTGGATATGTTGTTTTAATCATTCTTTCCTTTTCATATTTTACAGGCAATATAAAAGATTTTTCTTTGGCTATTGGTCTATTTAGTGCAGGTGTTGCATTTACACTTCAAGAGTTAATTTTAAGTATTGCGGGATCGTTATATATATTTATTGTTAAAGTATATAAACCTGGAGACCGAATCGAAATAAATGGTATTAAAGGTGATGTAATTGATGTTGATAGTATTTACACTACCATGATGGAAATTGGGCAATGGGTAAGTAGTGATAATTATAGCGGACGCATTGTAAAACTAAGTAACGCCTTTGTGTTTAAAGGCCCTATTTATAATTATTCGCAAGACTTTCCTTTTATTTGGGACGAATTTAATTTACCTATTAAGTACGGTTCAGATATGGAGCTAGCAAAATCTATAATAATTAAAATTGCTTCAGAAACGCTTTCAGAATACACCAAAAATTCAAAATCTAAATGGTCAGAAGTTGTCAATAAATATTATATTGAAGATGCTGTTGTAGACCCAACCTTAGCAATTACATTAACAGATAATTGGATTCAATTTAATCTTAGGTATATTGTAGATTACAAAAAAAGACGTCATACAAAACATGTTTTAAATGATTATATTAGAAAAGCAATTGAAAATACAAATGGTCAAGTTTTATTAGCATCAACAACTTTAGAACTTATTAAAATACCTGAATTTAATGTGAATGTAAATAAGGGTAAATAAAACCTTTTTATATTAATTCATTATTAAATGTTAACTCTAACTTATGGAAGTTATAATGGCAGAAAATAAAAATGAAACCCATAAGCATAATCATGGTATTGGAAAAAAAGCAGAACTCTATTTTGCTATTTTATGCGGTGTATTTCTTCTTATTGGTTTTATTGTTCAAAAAGCAACTAATTTATCTAGTTTACTTTTTCTATCATGTTATATTATCTCTTATTTTTTTGGTGGTTATTATATAACTATCGAAGCTTTTAATAAAATTGTTAAAGGTGGTTTTGATATTGATTTTTTAATGATTGCTGCAGCCTTGGGTGCCTTTTATATTGATAAATGGGCAGAAGGTGCATTGCTTTTATTTTTGTTTAGTTTAGGGCATGCTTTAGAGCATTTTGCCATGAATAAAGCAAAGAAATCTATTGAGGCTTTAAGTAAACTTTCGCCTAAAACCGCACTTATAAAATATCAGGATAAACTTGAAGAAATACCTATTAAAAACCTCAAAATAAATGATGTTATTGTTGTAAAGCCAAATACAAAAATTGCTGCCGATGGGGTTATTATTAGTGGCAGTAGTAGTATAAATCAAGCGCCAATAACTGGAGAAAGCATACCTGTAGATAAAGTATTTATAGAAAACACCAATAATTTACCCAGGTTCACAGAAATTGATAAGAAACATATTGTTTTTACAGGAACCATTAATGGAGATAATAGTATTGAAGTTTTAGTCCTAAAACTTAGCAAAGACTCTACTGTTTCCAGGTTAATTAAAATGGTAAGTGAAGTTGAAACTCAAAAATCGCCAACACAACGACTAACCAAAAAATTCGAAAAATGGTATGTGCCAATAGTTATACTAGTAGTTTTTTTATTGTGCTTTGCCCATGTTTTTATTAACGAGAGTTTTAATCAAAGTTTATATAGAGCTATTACCGTTTTAGTAGCTGCAAGCCCTTGTGCTTTAGCAATTTCTACGCCAAGTGCGGTTTTAAGTGGTATTGCAAGAGCTGCACAAAAAGGTGTACTTATTAAAGGTGGTAAAGCTTTAGAAGATCTTGGAGAGATTACTACCATAGCATTTGATAAAACTGGTACATTAACTGAAGGAAAACCAAGGCTTACCAATATTATTCCTTTAAATAATTTTGATAAAATAGCGTTTATTGAATTAGTACTTGAAGTTGAAAGTTTAAGTAATCATCCACTAGCTAAAGCCATAGTAAATGATATAAGAGTAGAGTATAAAATTGAAGCAAAAAATAAAGCATCAAAAGTTAATGCTATTCAAGGCAAAGGAATGTCTGCAACATTTAATGGTGAAAATGTTTTTATTGGTAATACCAAACTTATTGAAGATGCTGGCATTACTATAAATAAAGACATTACTACTAAAATGGATACGCTTTTAAAAAATGGGCATACAGTCATGATTGTTGCGTTTAAAAGTGATATAATAGGCCTTATTAGCGTTATGGATATACCAAGAAAAACTACTGCCTCAACATTAAAACGTTTAAAAGAAATAGGTATAAAACAAATGATTATGCTTACTGGCGATCACCAAAATGTAGGCGATGCGATAGCCAAACAAATAGGACTTACCGGTGTTAAAGGAAATTTGTTGCCAGAAGACAAGGTTTCTGAAATAAAAAAATTAATTAAAAATAATAAAATTGCCATGGTTGGCGATGGTGTAAATGATGCACCAGCAATGGCTTTAAGTACCGTAAGTATTGCTATGGGAGCAGCTGGCAGCGATGTAGCCTTAGAAACTGCAGATGTAGCTTTAATGTCTGATAAAATTGAGAATCTACCATTTGTAATAGGTTTAAGTAGGGAATCAAAACGAATTATTAAACAAAATATCTGGATAAGTTTAGGTGTAGTCGTTTTGTTGGTGCCTGTTACTATCTTAGGTTTAACAAATATTGGTTTAGCTGTTTTATTTCACGAAGGTTCTACAATTGTGGTAGTTATTAATGCACTAAGATTATTGCGTTATAATTTAGATTAGTTGTCGTGTTTCATAATAATTTTTAATTTACATTTTATCTAACTAAGTTTCTCTGCTGTTCTTCAAAGTTTATTTATTAGCTGCTCTTTCTTATAATAGATAACAATTAATTTTCCATTATAATAAATTTTTTAAAATGATATCTATATGCATTTAAGTTAAATAGCTTCAAATAGAAATGGAACTAATAAGTTTCATGTAAAGACAATTAATTAGCTAAAATAGCTAAAGTTAGCAGGTAAAATATTGCCAATTGATATATATCATTGTAAATAAAAAAAAGCAATAATACTTTTAAGGGGATAGATATAAACAATGCCATGAGAGTTTTAGAAAAAGATGATATTATACATGTGTTGCAAACAAACTATATTGGTTATTTATCTTTTATATCTAACAATGAGCCATATGTAATACCCATTACTTATTATTATAATAAAGATGAAGATTGTATAATTAGTTATTCTTCAGAAGGGCATAAAATAGAAGCCATGAGAATGAATAAATCCGTATCTCTTGGCGTAACCAACATAATGTCTATTAATAATTGGGAGTCTGTTTTAATTCGTGGTACGTTTGAAGAGCTTGTTGGTACACATGCTAAACATCAATTACATAAGTTTTCGGTTGGAATAAAAAAAATAATATTGATTCAAGAGAATAAAGCTAAACAATTAATAAGTGATTTTTCTAGTAAAATAGCAACAAAAGGCTTACCCATAGTTTTTAGAATAAAGGTATCTGAGATAATTGGTAAATCTAGAGAGTTCTAATTGCTAAGGTTTAAATTTTATTGAATTCAAATGACATTTTTTTTAAAAATATATAAATAAAAAATAGAAGCTATGATAACAGATTTAACAAAGGCAGAATGTCTAAAAATATTAAGTAGTAATTATATAGGTCATTTAGGATACATATCTAGGAATTTACCATTTGTAATTCCTATTACCTATTATTTTGATAGTAAAAACATAACCGTTATTGGTTACTCGAGTGAAGGGCATAAAATAAATGCACTTAGAAAAAATAATGCAGTAGCACTTGAGGTTGTAGAGGTCGAGTCAATTAATAACTGGAAATCTATATTAGTTCATGGCGTTTTCGAAGAGTTACAGGGTCCAGATGCTAAATATTGCCTTCATGAGTTTTCTGATAAAGTAAAAAAACTTGTTCTCATTAAAGAAAAAAAAGAGCTTGATTTTATACCTCAATTTTCTGCTAAAACTCATTCTGAAACTATTCCAATTGTATACCGTATAAATATTCAAGAAATAACTGGAAAGGAAAGAAAAACAAAAAAATCTAATCAATACGCTGTTATTAATAGAAGAAAAAAAATAGAAGATATTTTAAACGTTAAAACTGAGTGAATCATGTTTTATAAGAAATTAAACTATTCTATAACTAAAAATATTGATGCAGTTAAAGGAAAATAAAAGCAATTTAAATCTAAAAAATATTTTGTATTCAGAGTTTTGAACTAAAAAAACTATTATTCCAATGATAATAAACTTAGATAAAAAAGAGAGTTTGTATTTACTTAGCCATAATTACATAGGGTACATATCATATATATCTCAAAATAGACCTTTTGTTGTGCCCATTACTTATTTTTTTGATTCAAGTAATAATACATTAATATGCTATTCTGGCGAAGGTCATAAGATTAGTGCCATGCGTCAAAACAATTTTGTATCATTATGTGTAACAGATATAAACACATCAAGCAATTGGAAATCTGTTTTAGTTCATGGTAGCTATTCTGAGTTAAGTGGGAGTAATGCCAAAACACATCTTCATGAATTTTCATTAGGAATTAAAGATATTATTAGAAAAAAAGAGAAAATGAATGTTGATTTTATAAGTGAGTTTTCTAGTAAAATATATAACGGTGAAAATTCAATAGTTTTTCTTATTAAAATAGAAGACATTATTGGAAAAAAAAGAAGATTTGAAAAAATAAACTAATTAATATCCGTAATTATTTTTAGCTTTTTTATAGTAACTGATGGTAGTCATTGCGTAATTTACTGACAGGAATTAGTTTTATTTCATATTAACAATTAATACTTTTTATTATGAAAAAATTAATCCTCGGTTTATTATTATTGGGGTTAACCACCCAAATTTATGCCCAAGACCCAGTACCTACAGAACAGCTTCCACCAATTTTTGTTGTTCATAATTATAAATATTTAAGTAGCTCTAGTGCAGAAGATGTTGCAATACCTGTAGAGAAATTACAGTTAAAAGTAAGTGATTTTGATATTAAGAGTTTAGATATTTATACGGATGAAAATGAATTATATGATGTTTATTTTATTATTCCTGAAGGTAAAGTTTTGGCTTCTTATAACGATAAAGGCGATTTATTAAGTACTGCTGAAAGATATAAGAATATTAAATTACCAATACCAGTTTCAAAAGCTATTGCTGAAAGGTTTCCTAATTGGTATGTATCAAAAAATATATATCTAGTTAACTACCATGATTCAGGTAAAACAAGAAAATTATATAAAATTACTCTTGAAAATGGTGAACAACGAATTAGAGTAAAAGTTGATGATAGAGGTAACTTTAAATAATAAATGTTTTAACTTTTAAAATAAAAACACCAAACTTATCTGGTTATTAATACTAGAACATTTTCTCAAAAAAGCATTTTTAAAACTATTTAAAGGTGCTTTTTTTATTAAAGCCTTTACATTAATTATTAAAATTATTATCTGAGTTATATGACAAATATCATTTCGAAAACTGAGTTTATAAACTAGATTTGATTAGTTAAAACATTATGTTATGAAAACAATAATATATGCTACAGATTGTAGTGAAAATGATGCTTCGTCACTTAAGTATGCTTATCGTTATAGTTGTATAATGAAAGCCGAATTGCATGTTTTGCATGTATATGATTTTCCTCCAATAACTTTTTCAACTATTCGCTCTTCAACAACTCTAAAAAAAGGCGTCCATGAAGAAAAAATAGCATTTTTGGATAAGTATTGTAAAACACACCTGAAAAATGAATTTAGCCAGAAACCTATTACTACACATGTTATTGATAGTGTTTCGATTTCTGAAAGTATAAAGCGCCTATCCAAGTCATTAAATACAGATTTAATTATTCTTGGTAAAAAAGACGGCCACAGTAACAGAGGTTATTTTTCTGGTAATATAGCAAGTGCTTTATTAGATATTATTGACGTGCCATTGTTAATTGTACCTAATGGTTTAATTTATAATACAATTTCAACAATTGTTTATGCTACTGATTTTGAGGAAGACGATGTTTTATCAATAAAAAAACTTATAGGAATTGCAGAACCATTTTCGGCACTAATAGAAGTTATTCATATTTATAAAACAGATGAGGAACCAGCAAAGGAGCTAATGGAAGAATTTAAAAATTTGGTTACTAATCAAATATCTTACAAGGAAATAACATTTAGAACCATAGCGTCTACAAGAATTAAGTCTGGTTTATTAAGTGTTTTAGATATAGAAAAAGCGAGTATGCTGGCTATGCTGGAGCGAAAACATGATTTAAATTTTTCAAATTTATTTCACAAAGATTTAGTGAAAGATATGGAGGAAACATTAAGAATACCTTTATTGGCTTTTAATAAACATAGTTCAAAACTTCAAAATGCTAATGCAAAACTTAAAAAAAAAGACAAACAATTATTAGCTTTTAGCTAAACAAAAGGCTGTATATAAAATAGCAATATATTATATACAGCCTTTTTCATTTCTAATTTTTAGTTATAAATACAGAAAATTACATACTCAAAATACCAAAGCATACTTTAGTAGTAACACGATACTCCATAATTTTATTGTTATTAACTGTAACCTGCATATCTTGTACATAAACAGATTTAATATCTTTTATAGTTTTTGATGCTTCAAGAACTACATTTTTTACAGCGTCTTCAAAACTAACGGTGGAGTTTCCTAGTATTTCTACAACTTTTAATACAGACATAATATTTGATTTTAAGATTAATAATAAAATCAATTTAGATGTAATGTATTGATAATGAAATGATATAAATCAATTATCATAAAAAATAAATGAAGCTATTTTTTTGTGTTTGATGCCTTCTTTTTATTCTCGCGTTCTAGTTTTTTAAAATATCGGCTTGTTAAAAAATTATGTTTAAATGCCTCCATATTCTGGTTAAACTTTTCGGTACCTTCATTAATATTTTTTATAGATTTATCAAGGTTTTTTACAAAATCTTCATCGTTACTAAGGTAGTTTAACGCGCCTTTGCCTTCTTTTATATTTATTAAGGTTTCATTTAAATTTAAAATAACGGTATTAATATCTTCACTAGTAGCATCAAGGTTGGCAATAAGATGTTTTACTTTTTGCGTTTCAATTGAATCATTAAATAATAGGCCTACAATACTTTCATCTAAATTAATTTTATTTACCATATTATTTATTTCTTTTATGGTTTTATTGGCTTCGATACTTGTTAGTTTTAAATTATAAATAGTTTGCTTTATGTTTTTAGCGGCTATAGTGTCATTAATAAGCATGCCTAGTGTGCCTTTTCCATTGGTTATAGTGTTTGTAATATCAAGTAATTTTGCGGTAAGTAAAGCAGCATTTTCGTTGGTAACGTTTAATGTGTTTAGCATTTCACCTGTGCCAATTTTAGTGTAAGTATTTATAATATCTCCTTGCTCAATAGGTTTGTTGTTAGTTTTACCCGGAATAATATTTACAATCATATTACCTACTAAACCATCTGTTCCAATAGTTGCAATAGCATCTTTATTTATATGAACAACCATTTTTTCTTCTATTGCCATAGTAACATTTATTGTAGAATCATTAAGCATAGAAATACGTTTTACTGTACCTATATTTAAACCAGAATATCTAACATTATTGCCCTGTAACAAACCATTAACATTGTTAAAATTGGCGCTTATGGTAAACGTTTTTGCAAACATATTTTGTCGTTCTCCAATCAAGTAAATAGCAACAATAAATAGCACTAATCCTGTAATGACTAGAATTCCTAATTTTAATTTTTCATTGGTTGTTTTTTTCATGATGACCTGTTTTATTTAAAAAAAGCTTTAACTTTTTCGTCTTTTGAGTTTTTTAATTCATCAAAAGTACCTTCGGCATAGTTAATGCCATCTACTAGCAAAATTATGCGTTCTGAAACAACTCGTGCACAATCTACATCGTGAGTAATAATAAGTGAAGACGTTTTATATTGCCTTTGTATGTTACGCATAAGCTCAATAATTTCTTTTGAAGTTATGGGGTCTAAGCCACTAGTAGGTTCGTCATATAAAATAATTTTAGGTTTTAAAATTAATGTTCTAGCTAAGGCAATACGTCGTTTCATACCACCAGAAAGTTCGGCTGGCATTAAATCTATGGCATCAATTAATCCAACGTTTTTAAGAGCTTCTGTAACCAGTTTTGAAGTATCAATATTATCACCAAATTTATGTTTGTGTCTTCTTAATGGAAATTCTAAATTTTCTCTAACTGTCATGGAATCATATAAGGCACTTCCTTGAAAAAGAAACCCTATTTCTGTTCTTAATTCATCTAAATTAATTTGATTGAGTCCTAATAGGTTTTTACCCATAATTTTAATGCTACCAGAGTCGGGTTCCATCAAACCAACTAAACATTTTATCATTACCGATTTTCCAGAACCTGATTTCCCCATTATTACAAGGTTTTCACCTTCTAATAATTCCAGATCAAAACCGTTTAATACATTATTTTCCCCAAAACTTTTGCGTAAATCTTTAATTTCTAGCATGAGTCTTTTGGTTGCTAATTTTTTCGAGGTTTCTTGTATGTGTTTAGCATCATTCATCTTTAAATTTCAAAAAATATATCGGTTATAAAAACAGCTATAAAATCAATTACAAAAAGTAATAATGATGAAAAAACAACCGCAGAATTTGCTGCAATACCAACGCCAACAGTTCCTTTTTTGCAATTATAGCCTTTAAAACATCCCACTAAACCTATTGCAAAACCAAAGAAATAAGTTTTAATTATTGCTGGTATAATATCTCCAAACTCTAAGGAGTTAAATACTTTATTAAAATATAATTGAAATGATACGTCACCTTTTGTGTTTTCAATTAAATAAGATCCATATAGCGCAATAGTATCACCAAGAATAACTAAAATGGGTAACATAAGTGTAGTTGCTAAAACTCTTGTTACTACTAAATATTTAAACGGATTGGTACCCGAAACTTCCATAGCATCAATTTGCTCTGTAACGCGCATAGAGCCTAATTCTGCACCAATACCTGATGCAATACGTCCTGCAAAAGTTAAAGCTATAATTACAGGTCCAATTTCTCTTACTATGGATATGCTTACCATTGATGGCATCCATGATTCAGCTCCAAATTCTTCTAATGTTGGCCTTGTTTGCAAGGTTATAACCAAACCAATAATAAATCCTGTAACCCCAACTAGTAACAGCGATTTATTACCAATATAATAGCATTGCCTTAAAAGTTCTTTAAACTCAAAAGGTTTTGAAAACAGTTCTTTAAAAAATCGTCGACCAAAATAAGTAAGCTCTCCAATTTCAATAAGAAATAATGTTATTTTTTTAGATTTAAACATGGAAAAGCTGTTTACTAATTCAAATATAGAACTTGTAAACGGCTATTGAAATGATATAAATCACTATAAATCTATGTTTTAATTAGATAAATAGTAATTGACAGCCTTCCTGGTAGGCTTTGCTATAAAAATCTCCAATAACTAAAAACCTATCTAATTCATCTATTAAATCTTCCTCTTTTAAATGAAACTAACATACAGCTAGTTTACATACCCGTTTTTCATATCTATAATTTTATGTGTTCGTTTGTGATGGTGTAATGTATTGATTGTTAGTTTTTTTTAATAAGGTTTGTGCGAAATCTATATGACTTTTATTATAACTGTTAGTAACAAAAAAGTCCAGAAGAAATTTTGACATTTTGGAGAATTTAAAATCTAGATTATCAATAATAACAACATTTTGCGTCTATGATAAAAATCATACTTCATCATTTATATTTCTATTATTTTTATAAGTGACTATAATTAATTGTCAATCAAAAAAATCATACTTTTTTGAGCCAGAATTTTTAAGAATCTTTTAAATCATTTTTTATGAAAACTAACTTTTTAAAATTATTTGTTTTGCTTTTCTCAACTGCTTTATTTTCACAAGCAGGACATGTTATGCAAGGTGTAGGAGCTGTAAATATGTCTATGGGAGGTGCATCAACTGCGCAACCTTTAGATATTTCGGGAGCGTTACAATGGAATCCTGCCACAATTTCAACGTTTAATGATAAGATTATTAAGTTAGATGTTGGTTTGTTTTTTTCATCTCCAGAGTTATTCTCTACGGTTCCAACACCAAATGGGACTTTTAGCGGTAATACTCAAGACGATAGAGGGGTGTCACCAATGCCATCTTTAGCTATGGTTTGGGGTAAAGAAAATAGTAAACATACATTTGGTGTCTCTGCATTTGGTATTAGTGGCTTTGGAGTTACTTTTCCAGAGAGTATGACAAATCCTATTAATATGTCTCAAAGTATGGGTGGTTTTGGACATATTGAATCTGATTATATGTTATTACAAATTGGATTTTCTTATGCATATGAAATAAGTGAAAAGTTTTCTATAGGGATACAACCAAATATAGATTATGCTGCATTAGAATTAGCCCCTAATCCGTTAGCATCACCAGATTTCCCTGTTGAAATGGGTGGGACTGGAAAAGGATATCCAACAAGCGATAAGGCATCAGCTATTGGTTATGGCGCTCAGTTTGGAGTGTTTTTCGATTCAGGTTTTGGACTTAAATTAGGAGCATCATATAAAACTGCTCAAAAATTTGGTGAATTTGAATTTAACAATACTTATTTAGACGGGACAGATGCACCAGATGTTAATTTTCAAATGGACTATCCAGCAATTATGTCTTTAGGTTTAGGTTATTCTGAAGGGAATATTGATTTTGCTTTAGACTTTAGAAGAGTTATGTATGAAGATACTGAAGGTTTTGAAGCTAGTGGCTGGCAATTTGCAAGCAATGGTTTTCCAACTGGCGCAGTAAACGGATTTGGTTGGGAAAACATTTCTATACTATCTGCAGGTATTCAATATAAAGGTATTAACAAATTGCCTTTGCGTTTAGGGTATACTTATAGTTCTAATCCAATTAGTGACGATTTAGCCTTTTTCTCAATTCCAGCTACAGCGGTAATTAAAAATGCTTATCAATTTGGACTTAGTTATGAAGTAAATAATAATTGGAAATTAGATGCTGTTTACCATTATGGTGATAGTGGAAATAAGACATCTGGTAAAATTTTAAACCCAATGCAAATTACACCAAGTAATATTCTTGGAGCTATTCCAGGATCATCTGTATCATATGAAATGAAAACATCTATGATTCAATTTGGCTTGAGTTATACTTTCAATAAGTAATATAAAAGCAGCTTTCTAGTTTGCTAATAAAAAAGTGAGATAACATGATTTTATCTAAGCATTTAATCAGATTATTTCGCTTTTTTATTTTATATTCAACATAATAACTACTTTCAATATTATTAAACAAATGAATTTAGGTTTAGTCTTATCAGGTGGAGGTATGCGAGGAGCTGCGCATATAGGAGTCATAAAGGCTTTAGAAGAGCATGGTTTATACCCAACTCATATAGCAGGAACTAGTGCAGGTGCTATTGTAGGGGCGCTTTATGCTTACGGATATAAGTGGGAAGATATACTTAAGTTTTTTAAAAGTATTAATGTATTAGATATAAAAAAATATGCTTTAAATAAACCTGGTTTTTTGGATGCTGAAAAGTTTTATCAAGAGTTTAAAAATTATATTAAAAATGATGATTTTTCTTTTCTAGAAAAGGAATTAAGTATAACCGCAACAAACATTTTAGATGGTAAGCTTGAAGTTTTTAATAAAGGAGAATTGATTAAACCTATATTAGCATCTGCAGCATTTCCTGGTGTTTTTGCTCCAGTTAAAATTAACGATTCTTATTTTGTTGATGGTGGGTCGCTTAATAACTTTCCTGTAGAGTTGTTAAAAAAATCTTGTGATAAAATTATAGGTGTTTATGTAAATGGGTATGATGTAGTCACCATTAAAGATTTAAAACATTCTTATAGTGTTATTGAGCGCGCTTACAAATTAAAATCAGTAAAAGAAGATAAAAAAAAGTTTATAGATTGCGATTTAGTTATTGCTCCAAATGCATTAAGTAAATATGGAACTTTCGATAAAAAATACATAGATCAGATATTTAATATAGGTTACAATGCAACTATAGATGAGCTATTGATTAATAAGAATTTTTCGCTTTAAACTAATAAAAACTGATTCATGTCATTTCTAATCTTTATAGACTAATGTACATTTATTTAATTGCATAATTAATCTAGTAAACTACAGTCTTCATTCTAAACATGTAATGTGCAAAATAAATGGTTTAAGTTGTGCAATAGGTAAAATTAATACTTAGAAGCTAGTAAGATGTTACAGAAATTAAGTCTACCATTTTTTTTAATTATTGTATTGTTATTTTCTTTAAAATATTGTTGCCCTAAAGATTCAGATTATCTTATAGTATCTTTAAATACAGAAAAAAGTAAAACTTCTTTTAAAAAATATAATTCAGACACTCTTGTAATTAATAAAGATGTTACAATTGGTAATTATTTTGAGTTTTTAGATTCTATTGTATTTAAATATGATTCGTTAGTCTCTTATGATTTAAATGAGCATGTTTTGGTAAGAGCTAATCCATGGATTATCAATAAACTTAAAAATACAGATTATTACATCATGAAATCAAGGGATTCATTTGTAAATAATCAAAAACAAATGATAGCCTTGCCAAAAGGATCTTACATTGTATTGCCAGATTCTGTTTTTATTGATAAACTTCAAAAAACCTTTATAAAAACGCATATTGATGTTAATATTCCAGAGTATAAACTTCGTATTTATGAAGATTCTGTAATGTTATACGAATTTCCAATTCGTGTTGGGCGAAATGAAAATAAGTACCTAAAAATGGCAGGAAGAAATGTAGATTTAAAAACAGAAACTGGTGATGGTTTTATTGTAGGATATAATAAAAACCCCAATTATTATAATCCTGTAAATGGCCATCAATATTTTGTAACAAGAAGAGATGATGAAAAAGTAACTAAATTACCTAGAATCCCTTTTATAGAGACTGAAATAAATGGTATTAGAAACGGGCAACTTATTCATCCAACTACAAACCCCAATACATTAGGGAGAGCGTATTCAAATGGTTGTATTGGAACCAATGAAGCCGATGCTTGGGTTATTTATTATTATGCACCAATTGGTACAAAAATACATATTAGGTATGATTTAAATGTGGTTGATAAAAACGGCAATAAAGTAATACTTAAAGATATTTATGGTTATAAACTATAAATTAGGAGTTAGGTTTTTAATTGTTTGGTTTATGGATTAAAAATGAAGTTCATTTTCAGACTCCTTATTATCACTCCAACAATCTAAATTGTAAATAGTAGTTTCTGCTATATTAGTTAATGCTTCATCTGTTAAAAATGCATGATGACCAGTAATTAATACATTGGGAAGCGCATTTAATCTTATAAGAATGTTGTCTTCAGGAATATTAAAAGATCTATCTTTAAAAAACACACTTTTTTCATGTTCATAAACATCTGTAGCGAAGCCAGAAATATCTTTATTGATTAATGCATCTAGAAGATCCTTTGAATTAATAACTGCGCCTCTTGCCGTATTTATAATAAGGCAATTAGGTTTCATTAAATTTATTGTTTTTTTATTAATTAAATACTGTGTTTCTGTATTTAAAGGTAAATGGATTGAAATAATATCAGCTTCTTTACACAAGGCATTAAGTGAAACATATTTTAAATGATATTGTTCTGATAAATTTTTATTTTCATTAATATCAAAACCCAGTAATTTACACCCAAAACCATGCATAATTTTAGTCATTACAGAGCCTATTTTCCCAGTACCTAAAATACCAACAGTTTTATTATTTAAATCAAAACCTACCAGATTGTTAATGTCAAAATTAAATCGTTTAACACGTTCATTCGATAATAAGATATGTCTATTTAATGCCATTAAAATAGCTACTGCATGTTCTGCAATAGCATGAGGAGAATATGCAGGTACATTAGCAACTTTAACACCCAAATCTTTTGCAGAAAACAGATTAACATTGTCAAAACCAGCAGATCTAAGTGTAATATGTTTTACCCCAAAATCTTTAAGTTTTTCCAAAACTATATTTGAAGCATTATCAGCTGAAAATATTGATATGGCCTCATAACCAATAGCTTTTATAGCGGTATCAGAGGTTAATGAATCTTCAATAAAAGTTAATTTATGTTTACCTCTATTTAGATCTTCTAAATAAGGAATTTCAAATGCTTTAGCGCTATAAACAAGAACTTTCATGTTTGCTTATTTAGTTGGTTTTTTAGTTGAATAAAGTTATCTGATTAAGAAGGGATTGACAATGATATATATCAGGAACGAGTGTCAAGTTGATTAATATCATTGCTTATATATTTAACAGTCATTACTTTAAGTGAAAATTATAAATAATGGGACTGTTAATAATAATAGCATGTATGATTTTATTGGTTGCTTTACTATTAGTGCCAATTACAATATGTATAGATACTATATCTAATCTATATTATATAAAATTGCAAGGTTTGTTTAAAGCTAATTTAGAACAGCATGAAACCGAATTATTCAGAATTAAATTAAAAATTTTGTTTATCAAATATTATATATATCCCTTAAAAAAAGGAACTGTAAACAAACCCAACAAGGCAAAAAAAATAGCTGTTAAAAAATATAATAAAAGGAGTGTTTTTTTAAGGCTTTTTAGAGTATTAAGAACATTTAAAACAAAATATTTTTATATGAATATTGATACAGGAAATTGTATTACAAATGCCAAATTGTATCCTATAATTGCTTTACTAAATTATAAAGGAGGTCATTATAATGTCAATTTTCAAGGACAAAATCAACTCGTTTTAATTTTAAAAAACAGACCAATCAATATTATAAAATCAATTATTAACCTTTAAATTATTGAATTATGGATTTACATTTTGAAGAATTATTAGGAAAAGTAACAGACTTTATAAAGTCTGAAGCTAAAACTGAAACTGTTGTTGGCGAACAGTTTGAATTAGGACAATTTAAATGCGTACCTGTAATAAAAGTAGGTATGGGATTTGGTTCTGGTGGTGGCGAAAGCTCTGAAACTAAAAAGGCCCAAAAGGGTCAAGGAGCAGGAGCAGGAGCAGGTGTTGGTATTGAACCTTTAGGTTTTTTAGTAACAAAAAATGATGAAATATCTTTTATTGAAGCAGGAAAATCACATGGGTTAGCTGCGGCTTTTGAGAAATTACCAAACTTAATTGATAAGTTTATTGATAAGAAATCAACAAGCGAAGTTGTTAGCTAAAGTTATTTCATTTTAATGGTTTAAATACAGACTGAATATTTTTAAATTATAATATTCAGTCTGTACCATTTTAAAATCAAGCTATATATTTTCATATACCGTATTCGGATTCTTGTTTAATTATTTACTTAGATTAAGTGTAATTAAGAAATTATCATTCTTTCATAATAAAAAAAGTAATATTTTATTTAATAACTAAATATATTATTCTCAATTGAGAAATTGATAATAATCATTCTTCTACGTAAAATTATATACTAAATACACTTTAAAATACGTATAAATACTTAGTTTTGTATTCAAAATACGTAATTATGAAGCAAATTGTTGTAGTTGGAAACGGCATGGTTGGTTATAAATTTTGTGAAAAATTTGTTGAAAAGCCAGAATTCAAAGATTTTAAGATTACAGTTTTTGGTGAAGAACCAAGACCTGCTTATGATAGAGTTCATTTAAGCGAGTTTTTTGAAAACCAAGATGCTAAAGCATTAGAGATGGCTCCTGCCGAGTGGTATGCTAAGAATAATATAGAATTAATTACAGGAGAACGTGTTGCAGATATCAATAGGACTTCAAAAACGATTACTACAGCTCAAGATCGTGAATTTACATATGATTATTTAGTTCTAGCTACTGGTTCTGCGCCTTTTGTACCACCAATAAAAGGTGTTGAAAAAGAGGGTGTTTTTGTATACAGAACTATTGAAGATTTAGAAGGCATGTTAGCTTATGCAGCTAAATTAAAAGCTAAAAATCCAAATGCTAAAGCTGCGGTTCTTGGTGGTGGTTTGTTAGGCTTAGAGGCTGGTAAAGCGGTTATGGATATGGGTTTAGAGCCTCATATTGTAGAGTTTGCTTCTAAGTTAATGCCTAGACAATTAGATTTAAGAAGTAGTCAAGTATTACAGCTAAAACTAGAGTCTATAGGATTAAATATACATTTAAGTAAAATAACTAATCAAATTTTAGGAAACGGATCTATTGTAGGCATGGAGTTTGGCGAAGATGATACGCTAGATGTTGATATGCTTATTGTTTCTGCAGGTATTAGACCTAGGGATGAATTAGGGAAAAATAGCGGATTAGAAGTTGGTGTTCGAGGTGGTATTGTGGTTAATAATAAAATGCAAACCTCAGATGAAAACATTTATGCCATTGGTGAAATTGCTCTTTACAATCAAATGATTTATGGGTTAGTGGCTCCCGGGTATGATATGGCTGCGGTTGCAGTAAACCAAATTATTGGGCAAGCTAAATCGGTAATGCCTGATGATATTGATATGTCTACCAAATTAAAATTAATTGGGGTAGATGTTGCAAGTTTTGGAGAACCATTTATGCCAGCCTCTAAAGGTCATTCTATTATTTTTGAAAATAAAACACAGCATTTATATAAACGTATAAATGTGAGTCACGATGGTAAAAAATTACTTGGTGGTATCCTTGTTGGAGATGCTTCAGATTATAATATGTTACATCAAATATATTTAAATGGAATGGCTATTCCTGAAGATCCTGCTCAACTTATTTTACCAGCAAGTGACGGTGCTTCTGCATTTGGTGATGTAAAAGATTTGCCAGACGAAGCTCAAGTTTGTTCTTGTGAAAGTGTTACAAAAGGACAAATATGTGCAGCCATTGAAAATGGTGAAGCTACAGATGTTGCAGCCGTTGTAAGTTGTACTAAAGCAGGTACAGGTTGCGGAGGTTGTAAACCCATGGTTGCAGATTTAACTAATGCTACACTTAAATCTTTAGGTATCGAAGTTAAAGAAGGTGTTTGCGAACACTTTGATCTTAATAGACAAGATTTATATAAAATTATTCAAGTAAAAGGCTATACTCATTTTAATGAAGTATTAGATAATCATGGAAATGGTGGTCATGGTTGCGAGTTGTGTAAACCATTAATTGCTTCATTAATGGCAACTATTAATGCAGATACGGCTAATAAAGAATATGCTATTCAAGATTCTAATGATCGATTTTTGGCAAACATTCAACGTAACGGAACGTATTCTGTAGTGCCTCGTGTTCCTGGCGGTGAAATTACACCAGATAAACTTATCGCATTAGGAGAAATTGCTAAGAAATACGATTTATATACAAAAGTAACAGGTGGTGTTAGAATTGATCTGTTTGGGGCAACATTAAACCAATTACCATTAATATGGAAAGAATTAATTAGTCATGGTTTTGAAAGTGGTCATGCTTATGGTAAATCTTTGCGTACTGTAAAAACTTGTGTAGGTTCAACTTGGTGTCGTTACGGTATGGATGAAAGTGTAAGTTTTGGTATAGAACTTGAAAATCGTTACAGAGGTATTCGTGCGCCTCACAAAATTAAAGGAGGCGTATCTGGGTGTATTAGAGAATGCGCCGAGGCTCGTGGTAAAGACTTTGGTTTAATTGCTGTAGAAGGAGGTTGGAATTTGTATTTAGGTGGTAATGGTGGTGCTAACCCGCGCCATGCTGAATTATTTGCTGAACAAATTGATAATGAAACGGTAATTAAATACTTAGATCGTTATTTAATGTTTTACATGCGTACTGCAAAACCATTACAGCGAACTGCTGCTTGGCAAGAGCGTTTAGAAGGCGGATTAGAGTATTTAAAAGAAGTAATTATTGATGATAAATTAGGTATTGCAGACGATTTAGAAAAAGAAATGCAAACATTGGTTAATAAATTTGAATGCGAATGGACACAAGCTATCAATAACCCAGAAATGATGAAACGTTTTAATCATTTTGTTAATAGTGAAGAGGAAGATGATAACTTAGTGTTTGTGCCTATGAGAGATCAAAAAATGCCAGAACCTTGGAAATAAATTAATACTCAAAATTAAAATAAATGGAAGAAATTCTTGATACATATAAAACAACTAAATTAGAAGATGTTAAAATTTGGTTTAAAGCAGCATCAATTCATGATTTTCCTGCAGATGGTGGTGCGTGTGTAAAGTATAAAAACAAACAAATAGCGGTGTTTAATTTTGCTAGAATAGGTAAGTGGTATGCTTGTCAAAATGTTTGTCCGCATAAAATGGAAATGGTATTATCTCGTGGCATGATTGGAGACGATAAAGGAATACCAAAAGTAGCATGCCCACTTCATAAAAAAACTTTTTCTTTAGAAGATGGAGAAAATTTAAATGGCGATATGGATGCTATTGCTACATATCCAGTAAAAATTGAAGAAGAAAATGTGTATATTGGCTTTTCGGATTAATTAACAGACCAAAACGCACAATAATGAAACCTACCAGATTTGAAACAGCCATTGCTCTAATCGATAAAGCAAACTCTGAAGATATAAATACTTATGAGGTAGCTGGTATGAAATACCCAAAGGAATTGTTATACTCACAACGTATGACAAGAAAATTGCTACAGTTCGATCCTAATGCATCTAAAGCATTACAAATCGCAGCTCGTGCACAACATATTTGCCGTTGGAAAATTAATCGTAATGAATACCCAATGGATCGTGTGGGGTATTTAAAATGGCGCGAAACCTTAAAGCGAATGCATGGTGATTTAACTGCAGATATTTTAACAAAAGTTGGTTTTGATAATCAATTTACAGATAGAGTTAAATCTATTATTCTTAAAAAATTAATAAAGAAAAATGAAGAATCTCAAACTCTAGAGGATACCATTTGTTTAGTGTTTTTAGATTATTATTTTGACGAATTTGCGGAAAAGCATAGTGACGAAAAAATTATTGATATTCTTAAAAAAACTTGGGTTAAAATGTCTGATAAAGGGCACGAAGCCGCATTAAAAATACCTTTCTCAGATAGAAGCTTGGCTTTAGTGAAACAAGCTATTTCATAAATGTAAACACATGACAAAACTGAGTAATTCATTAGACCAAAGAACGTTTGATAAATTACGCCGTTTATATATTATTGCTTTAAGCACAATTGCCGTTTCAGTAATTGTAAGTCAGATATTAATACGCACCCACCTTAGTGGTCAAGAAAGTGATTCTACTGTAATAAATGTTGCTGGTAGGCAGCGTATGTTAAGTCAAAAACTTACAAAAGATATTGTTTCGCTTTCCACAGAAATTAACCAATCAAATAGATTACTGTTAAAAGATAAAATTAAAGCAACACTTCAACTATGGGAGTTATCTCATTATTCGCTTCAGCAAGGAAATGATAGTTTAGGTTTACCAAAAAAAAATAGTCAAAGTGTCATTGCTAAATTTAAACGTTTAAATCCTGTTTTTGATACTATAAGTGAGGCTTCTAAAAGTGTGATTCAAAAAATCGAAAATTCACCCGCCTTACCATATAGCAGTTTTATAAATGATATTGAGAAAGTAAAATTAAACGAGAGTGATTTTTTAATGATCATGGATGATATTGTGAACCAATATGATATTGAAGCTAACGAAAAAGTAGAGTGGTTACGTAAGCTGGAATTATGGTTAACAACATTAACCTTATTAATATTATTAGGTGAGTTTTTATTTATTTTTTGGCCAGCTGCTAAATCTGTAAAATCAGTTTTAGCAGATTTATTAATTGCAGAAAAAAAGGCTAAAAAAATGGCTTTTGATGCCGATGAGTTAAGTGTAGCTAAAGAAAAATCAATAAAAGAATTACGTGCTTTAAGCCGTGTAATGGACGAAACATTATTGTTTGCTCGAATTTCACCTAATGGAAATGTAATACACTTTGGAGATAAATTTTCACGCTTATATAAATTCTCAAAATTCAATGAAACAGCCTTGTTTTGGAATGTATTATCCACGATAGAAAATGAGCAACTTAAAATTGAAGATCTTATTATTAAACATAAAAAAACAGGTTGGCAAGGTGAAGTTAAATCAACAACTAAAGAAGGCGATAGTATATGGTTAGAAATGTCTATAATTCCATATACGCCTACTGAAGATAAATCAGAATTATTGATTATTGCATCAGATATTACAGAGCGCAAAATTGCCCAATTAGAAATTGATAGATTGACAGAGAAGAGTTTTGAGGAAAAAATGAATCAGCAAAAAATCATTTCTAGCAAAATTATTGAAAATCAAGAAAAAGAACAGAACCGTATTGCTAAAGATGTACATGATGGCATAGGGCAAATGTTAACAGGTTTGAAATACAACTTGGAAAGTATTGATACCAAAGATGTTGAAAAAGCGACAGCTAAAATTGAACATTTAAAAGAGCTTACAACTAATATTATTAAAGGAGTTAGAACGGCAACCTTTAATTTAACTCCTCCAGAATTAACAGATCATGGTATTGTGCCTGCCTTAACAAAATTAACTCTCGAATTAGGAAAACTTACAGGAAAGGAAATAGTACTCTTTAATAAAACAGATTTTAATTTACGCCTTGATTCACTTTCTGAAATTAATATTTATCGCATAACTCAAGAAGCAATTAATAATGCTATAAAGTATGCCGAATCAACACATATTATCGTATCCTTATCTCATAGTAAAAAGATGTTAAGTATTGTTATTGATGACAATGGTAAAGGGTTTAATCCAGATAAGGTAAAACATGTAAAAACTGGTGATGGAGGTATGGGAATGACCTTTATGAAAGAGCGTATTAAATATATAGATGGAAGATTGTTTTTAACTTCAGAAGAAGGAACAGGTACGCGTGTTACACTAAATATACCATTAAATTAAAAATGAATTTATGAAAAGAAAATTAATAAGTTCAGGCTCTAATTTTGAAGAAAATATAGGCTATTCAAGAGCAGTTGTTCAAGGCGATTGGGTTTTTGTTTCTGGTACTACAGGTTATAATTATAGTAATATGACTATAAGCGAAAGTATAATAGAACAAACAGAACAATGTTTTATAAACATTAAAAATACTTTAGAGAGAGCAGACTCTAGTTTATCAGATATAGTTCGTATTACTTATATTTTGCCAAATGCTAACGAATTTGAATTGTGCTGGCCTGTATTGCAAAAATATTTAGGTAGTATAAAGCCTGCTGCTACAATGTTTTCCGCAGGACTTGCAGATAATAAAATGAAAATTGAAATTCAAGTAACTGCTTTAAAGTCTTAAATACTTAGAATTACGTATTTTTATTACATTTGTACTTATGGATATAATTAACGTTGTACTTGCCGATGATCATGTTTTAGTACGAGATGGTATTAAAGCACTTTTAGAAGATCAATCTGGAATTGTAGTTATTGATGAAGCATCTAACGGGAAAGAGGCTTTAGAGGTTGTAGCAAAAAATAAACCACATGTATTAATTATTGATATACGCATGCCAGAAATGAATGGTATTGATGCCGTTAGAGAGATTAATAGAATGTATACCGATGTACGAACTTTAGTGCTTTCTATGCACGACTCAGAAGAATATGTGGTTCAGGCTATTCAAGCAGGTGCAGATGGTTACTTGTTAAAAGGAGCTAGTAAAGAAGAATTTTTAAAAGCTGTAAATAAAGTAGCTTCTGGCGGTAAGTATTTTACAGGAGATGTTACAGCTATCATTATGAATAATTTTGTTAATGGTAATACCAATACAGTAGTTAATCAAAAAGTAGAAGTTAAAGAAGACCCATTTAAACTCACCAAAAGAGAAAAGCAAATTTTAACTTTAGTATTACAATTAAAAAATAATAAAGATATAGCAGACGAGCTTCAAATTAGCAAGCGTACTGCAGAGGTACATCGTTTTAATCTTATGAAAAAGCTTGAGGTAAAAAACTTAATGGAACTAAGTAATAAGGCAAAAGAGTTTGGGTTAGTGTAACATAAATTCTTTTCATTTTGCTAAAATCTTTAAAAGAGAATTTTATTAATTTATTAGAAGAATATCCTTTTTATACAGGAATAGTAATTTTACTTTTAACTATTTTGTTGTTGTTATATAAGATTAGAAAGAATCAATCAATAGATTTTGATAATAGAAACGTTGCCTCATGGGATGCCTATTTTAACTCATGGGCAATAATAATTGTACTATTTATCTTTGCTCCTTTTTTATTATTATAGTGTTGCTGTTACTTTCTTATATTCATAAAATTCTATTGATTTAAATACTCAATTTACCAAATCCTCAAAATCCATATTCTCAAATTATCAACTTCATATTTTTTTATAATTACGTACCTGTTTTAAATTAAAATTAAGTATTAATACGTAGATTTGTACGTATAAAAGTACTTAATTATGAATTCTACAGCACAAGCTAAGTCAACAACATTACAATTATTCAATCTTAAAAATGTATCAATTCGAACATTTTGGATTACAGCTATATCCTTTTTCTTATGTTTTTTTGCATGGTTTGGTATAGTGCCTTTTATGCCAGATGTAGTAAGAGATTTAGGACTAACCCCAGATCAAAAATGGAACTCTATAATATTAGCGGTTACAGGAACAGTTTTCGCGCGTTTGTTAATAGGTAAATTGTGTGATAAATACGGGCCTCGTTTATGTTATACCTGGTTACTAATGCTAGGAGCAATTCCTGTAATTTTATGCGGATTAGTACAAACTCCAACACAATTTTTAGTTTGTAGATTATTTATTGGGTTTATAGGCGCATCTTTCGTAATCACTCAAGTACATACTTCGTTAATGTTTGCGCCAAATATTGTTGGTACTGCTAATGCAACTTCTGCTGGTTGGGGAAACCTTGGTGGTGGTGCTAACCGATTAGGAATGCCCTTAATTGCTGCTGCCGTAGTTGGTTTTGGAGTAGCAGAAGGAGAAGCTTGGAGATACTCTATGGTAATTGCTGGTATAGTATGTTTCCTTATGGGAATTGTGTATTTCTTTTTTACACAAGATACACCACAAGGAAATTTTAAAGAATTAAAAGCATCTGGTATTAAAATAGAGAAAAAGAAAGACCAGGTTGGGTTTGCTACTGTATTAAAAGATTATAGAACATGGATTTTGTTTTTAGTTTATGCAGCATGTTTCGGAATTGAACTAACGGTTTATGGAACCATGGATGATTACTTACAAAACACTTTTCAAATAGAAAGAGCAACTGCCGGAAATATTGTACTGTCCTTTGCATTAATGAATATTTTTGCAAGAACATTAGGTGGTTTTTTTGGTGATAAATTTGGTAAACTTAAAGGTTTAAGAGGTCGTGTATTATTCTTATCTGGAATTTTAACTGTACAGGGCGTTATGTTAATGACCTTTTCTACAACTACAAGTATTGCCGTAGGTATTTTGTTTTTAATATTGTTTAGTTTATCCGTTCAAATGGCAGAAGGAGCTACTTTTTCTGTTGTGCCTTTTATTAATAAAAAGGCTATCGGGTCTGTTTCAGGAATAGTGGGTGCAGGTGGAAATGTGGGAGCGTTTTTAGCAGCCATGTTATTAAAATCTCAATCTGCTGTTGCAGAGAAAGCAGCTATTTTAGCAAGCAATGGCTTAGATGAAGCTTCTGTTACTGCAGCGCAATCTGCAGCGTCTGCTTCAGCAGTATCTAATGGTTATTTTATTATAAGTATTGTTGTTCTTATCACCGCAATTGTTTCATTAGCTATTCGCTTTTCAACTGATGATGAAGAAATTGCAAAAAAAGATTCTAATATTAACCTTAATGATTTAGTGCCTATTAAAGTAAGAAGTTAATTCAATTATTGGTAATCAAGATTTGAAAATAATTATTAAGATTGATAAATATAATTGGTTAAATAATATATTCATTTTTATTAATTTAAAAATATATTACAACCTTTTTAAAGTATTCAGAATAATGAGTTTAGTATTTGTTTACTAAAATTTAAATGTATTATTTAGTGTAAAATGTAAGTCCCTATGATTAAAAAAGAAGTAAAAACAACTTGTTCATATTGTGGTGTTGGCTGTGGTATTATTGTAAAAAAAGATAGCAATAATAAAGTATTAGTTGAAGGTGATAAAGATCACCCAGTAAATAAAGGCATGTTGTGCTCTAAAGGCATGAATTTACATTATGTTGCAAATGATATTTCTGATAGAATTTTATACCCAGAAATGCGCTGGAGTCGTTCTCATCCAAGAGAGCGTGTAAGTTGGGACGATGCTTTAGATAGGGCAGCGAGCGTTTTTAAATCAATTATAAAAAAACACGGTCCAGATAGTGTTGCTTTCTACGTTTCTGGGCAAAGCTTAACCGAAGAATATTACATTGCTAATAAACTAACCAAAGGTTTTATTGGTACTAATAATATCGATACAAACTCACGTTTATGTATGAGTTCTGCTGTAGTAGGTTATAAAAAAACATTTGGTGAAGATAGTGTACCTGTTTCTTATGAGGATATTGAACTGGCAGATACATTTTTAATTACAGGAGCAAATCCAGCTTGGTGTCATCCTATATTATTTAGACGTATTGAAAAACGTAAAGAGGAAAACCCCAATGTAAAAATTATTGTAATTGACCCTAGAAAAACAGATACTGCTAATTTTGCAGATTTGCATTTACAACTAATTCCTGGTACAGATGTTATTTTAAATAACGCCATAGCAAGATGTTTGTATAAGAGAGGATTAATTGACGAAGATTTTATAAAAAATCATACCGAAGGATTTGGTGCTTATAAAGATCTTATTTTTAAAACATCATTAAAGCAAGCTTCAAAACTATGTGGTGTTGATGAAAAAGATATAAGGAAAGCTGCAGATATTATTGGACTTTCAAAAGGTTTTATTAGTATGTGGACTATGGGGCTTAATCAAAGTGTTATAGGAACTGATAAAAACGTATCGTTATTAAATTTATCATTAATTACAGGACAAGTAGGAAAACCAGGCTCTGGTCCATTTTCTTTAACAGGGCAACCAAATGCCATGGGTGGACGAGAAGTAGGAGGTATGGCAAACCTACTGGCAGTTCACAAGGATTTAATGAATGAAGAACACCGCAGGGAAGTTGCTCAGTTTTGGGGAGTCGATAAAATAAATCCAAAACCAGGATTAACAGCCACCGAAATGTTTGATGCTCTTGAAAGTGGAAAGTTAAAAGCAGTTTGGATTGCATGTACAAACCCATTAGTAAGTTTACCAAATTTAAATCGTGTTGAAAAAGCCATGAAAAACGCTAAGTTTGTTGTGGTTCAAGATATATCGCACAAATCTGATACGGTTGCTTTTGCAGATTTAGTATTGCCTGCTGCTGGTTGGTTAGAGAAGGAGGGAACAATGACTAATTCTGAAAGAAGAATATCATATCTACCTAAAGAAATTCAAGCTCCAGGTGAAGCTAGACCTGATGTTGAAATTTTTTGTGACTTTGCACAACGAATGGGTTTTAGAGGTTTTAATTTTAACAATGCAAGCGAAATCTATGATGAGTATGCATCAATGACAAAAGGAACAAATATCGATGTGTCCTTTTTAAATTACGATAGATTAAAAAACGAAGGTACTTTTCAATGGCCGGTTCCAGAACACAGACATCAAGGCACTCCGCGTTTATTTGAAGATAAAAAGTTTTATACACCATCGCAAAAAGCACAATTTAATTTACCGAGTAGTATTGTAAATACATCGGTTCTTCCAAATAATGAGTTTCCTTTAATTTTAACCACAGGTAGAGTTAGAGACCAATGGCATACTATGACAAAAACAGGAAAGGTATCGCGTTTAAAAACACATTACCCAACGCCTGTTTTGGAAATTAATCCTGTAGATGCATTTTTGTATAAAATTAAAAATGGAGACATTACTCAAATTAATGGAGAAAATGGAGAAGTAAGAGTACGTGCAAAAGTTACAGATACTATAAAAAAAGGGGTGGTGTTTTTACCAATGCATTGGGGCAAGCAATTGCAAAGTAATTTAAACAGAGCAAATAATTTAACAAACACACATTTAGACCCTGTTTCCAAAGAACCAGATTTTAAATTCACACGTGTTTCGGTTTCAAAATATAAAAAAGAAATAGAGAAAATTATTGTTGTTGGTGCTGGTGCCGCAGCTTTTAGATTTATACAAAATTATAGAGAAAATAATGAATTTGATGAAATTCATGTATTTTCAAAAGAACCTAATTTATTTTATAACAGAGTCTTATTACCAGAGTATGTTACCGAAGAATTATCTTGGGAACAACTATTAAAAATAAAAGAAAAGGAGTTAAATAAGCTTAATATTTATTTACACCCTGAAACATATATTACCAAAATTAATAAAGATGATAAGGTTGTAATTGATAATAAAGGTGAAACCCATAGCTATATTAAATTAATATTAGCTACAGGAAGTAGAGCATTTGTGCCAAAGGATGTTCAAATCGATTTGCCAGGGCGATTTACTATGCGTAATAAAACGGATGCAGATAGATTTAAAACTTACTTAGATGCTACAGGATTGCCTACAGAAGAGCAACACGTTGTTATTGTAGGTGGCGGACTTTTAGGTCTGGAACTTGCAGCAGCAATGAAACATAAAAATGCGAAAATAACCATTGTTCAGCGTGGTTCGCGTTTAATGGAAAGACAATTAGATAAAGTATCAAGTAAATTATTGGCTTTGGATGTTCAAGAACGTGGTATTCAAATTTATTTTGATAATGAAGTAAGTACGGTATTTGATGATGAAGATACAGGTGAACTAAATATCACTTTAAAAAGTGGAAAATTTATTACAGCAAACGCCATAGTTTATGCTATAGGTACAATTCCTAATATTGAAATGGCTAGAGCTAACGGGTTAGAATGTGGGCGAGGAGTTAAAGTAAACCAGCATTTACAATCTTCTAATCCAGATATTTTTGCCATAGGAGAAATAGCAGAATATAATAATCAGTTATTCGGAATTACATCGGCTGCAGAAGAGCAAGCCAATATTTTAGCCAATTTTATTGCTGGAGATATTAGTTGCTCTTACAATGGTTCTGTATTGATGAATATTTTAAAATTTAATGATTTAAGCCTTTGTAGTATTGGAGATATCAATGTACCTGATAATGATGATAGTTATGAGGAAATTATCTTTACAGACATAAAAAAGAGGTATTATAAAAAGTGTATTGTAAAAGACGATTTATTGGTTGGAGCGGTTTTAATGGGCGATAAAAACGAGTTTGCCGAATTTAAAACAATGATAGAGAGTAAGATAGAAATGGCCGATAAACGAGATAAATTACTTCGTGGCTCTTCAAATGATGTTCCTGTATTAGGTAAATTAGTATGTTCTTGTAGCCAAGTAGGAACTGGTAATATAGAAGAGGCCATATCAAGCGGCTGTACAGATTTTACAGAATTGTGTAATAAAACAGGTGCCGGTTTAGGCTGTGGAAGTTGTAAAACTGAAGTTAGAGAAATTCTTCAAAACTCAAAAGTATTAGCATAATGGTAGAGCCTTATAGATTACGAATTAATGGAGGTGTGTTATCGCCAGCAGAATTAAAATATATTTGTGAAGCTGCAGAAGCTTTAGGACTAGACACCATTTCTTTTGGTTCTCGACAAGATATAATTTTTCCTGAAACTATTGATGAAAGTAAATTTAAGCAATTTGATAAAATCCAGTTTGTAAAACCAAAACGCGATGGCATAGAAAACATTGTTTCTTCTTATGTTTCTGCCGAGATATTACAAAGTACATCATGGTTAACTAGCGATCGTTATTTGTATGTCTTAGAGCAATTTAAGCATAACCCAAAGCTTCGAATTAATGTTATAGATCCAAAACAACGATTGGTTCCTTTATTTACTGGAAATGTGAATTTTATAGCTTCTGATCATGAAGATTATTGGTATTTGTATTTAAGGCTTCCAGGTTGGGAAAAAACACTCATGTACCCTGCATTAATTTATAGTTGGGATATGGAGAAAATAGAATTCGCTATTGAAAGTATTTTAATAGAAGAGCCAGAAACTATTGAAACCGTTTTCGATTTGGTAAACGATGCAGTTGATACAAATAACAGAACTGTTGATAAGCCATTGGAAGTGCCTTTTTATCCTTTCCCTTATTATGAAGGTATGAATCGTATAGGTACAGATCGCTATTGGTTAGGTTTGTATTGGAGAAATAACAGGTACGATATTCCTTTTTTAAAAGCTATGTGTGAGTTATGTTCTGATAATAAAATAGGTAAAATTTCAATTACTCCCTGGAAATCATTTATTGTTAAAGGAATTCCATTACAATCAAAATTAAATTGGGAGAAATTTTTAGGAAAATACGGTATTAATGTGCGCCACTCTATGCTAGAAATGAATTGGCATTTACCCGTTAACGATAAAGATGCGTTAAGTTTAAAAAAATACTTAGTTACAAATTTTGATCAAAATGACATCAGTACTTATGGTTTAACTTTCGGTATTACTAGTTATGATAGTGACACATATAATTTCACTTCCATTGTAATCGAAAAAAACAGACAACCAGAAGCAATAGGTGGTTTTAAAATAAGAGATACATATAACTTATTATATGCTAAAAATTTCGACCCAAATACCCGAAAATACATTATGCATGTTCAAGATGTTGATAAGGTAGAATTACCGGGGTTATTAATGGAATTAAGTCAATTATATTTTGAGCAGTTAGGAACAGATAAAGAAGAAGATGTTCAGTCAATTATAAAAGAAACTAAAGAAGAGGAAGTATATCAATGTTCAGAATGCAAGACTATGTATAGTGAAGTTTATGGAGATATAACACAAAATATTGAGCCAAAAACATCTTTTGAAAGCTTACCAGAAACTTATGAGTGTTCGCTTTGTGAAGCACCTAAAAGTAGTTTTGAAAAGAAGGTTTTATTGAAGTAATTTAGCTCTAAATAATAAAATTTAAATTCTATTCAAACAGTTCCAGAACTTTAATGCTGTTTCTGGTTGAATGAATTTTACCCTCATCGTGTAATTGTTTTACCAGTCTTGTAATAACAACTCTAGAGGTATTTAAATCATTGGCAATTTCTTGATGCGTTATTTCAAGGTCAATATCATGATTAATTTTAACTTTATCTGTAAAGTATTTTAATAGCCTTTCATTCATTTTTAAAAAAGCTAAACTGTCAATAGATTCAACCATTTCTATCAATCTAAAATGATAGCTATCAATAATAAAATGACGCCAAGATTGGTACTTTTCTAACCATTCATCTATATTATCTACAGGTAAAAAAACGGCTTCAATATCTTTATCTACAATACCTTTAAAAATACTTTTTTTCTTATTTATGCAGTTTACAAACGAAATAGCACAGGTATCGCCACGCTCTAAAAAGTAAAGGACTAATTCTTCACCTTTTTTTTCTTTTCGGATAATTTTCACAACACCATCTAGTATTAAAGGAATATGTGTCATGTCATCACCAATATCAACTAAAAGTTCTCCACTTTTAATTTTATCAAAATGGCCAACTTTAATTATTTCATTGATTAATTCATCCTCAAAAATATCAGAGTAATAATCATTTAATTTTTCTCTTAAAATAATTTCTTGTTTATTCACTTTATTGATAGCTAGATTATTAAGTAAAGATAACCAAGAAGAATACAAAACCCCATGACATTTGTCATGAGGTTTAGTTAAAAATCAAAATATTAAATAAAAAAATAAAACCAATTATTAAATTAAAACTTGATTTGCATTTGAGCTAATAGGGCATCGTCATTTACATTTACAACAGTTTGAATATTAGCTTGGTAATTTAGTTGGAATCTTACTTTTTCGCTAAAGAAATAATTAACACCAAGAGTCATTCTTTCTTGGTAAGTACCGTCATCTTTATGGTCTAAATCTGGATCAAAGAATTCATATTTAAATACAGGTTGAAACTTTTCGTCTACGTTATATGAGGCCATCATGTATGCACCATCTCTTTTTTCACCAAGAGCAACAGGAGTTGCACCGCAACCACCACTTGTTCCTAAAAAGTAAGCACCTTCGTCGTAAATATACTCGCCTTGTACATTTAGTTTATTTAATTTTAGTAAAAATTCTCCGCCAAAAGTAGTACGGTCGTCCTTGTTATTGTTTGGTATTGGATAACCATACCTGAAACTACCACCAATTGATAAAAAATCAGTCAGCTTATAGGTTGCTCTACCAACAAAATCTTTTTTAGTATTTTCATCTGATTTTCCTAATCCTGTACCATTCATTAAAGCTACCCAATAGTTAAATTTGGTATACTTGTTTCCGCCTAAAACCATTAACCCAAAGTCTCTTTGTGGAGCTACTAATTGGTCTGCTACTATTGATCTATCAATAGTAGTTAAAGAGTGACAAGGTGTTGCGACGTCCAAACTAAAAGGTTGTTTAAAAGAACCTACAGAGATTTTGGCCCAATTGTATTTAGTATAAGATATAAATGCATCCATTAAGTAAGCATCTCCTGAACTTCCAATAAATGGACTAGTTTCAAGCATAAAATAGTACGAGAAATCATCGTGAAACTTGCCTAATACACCTATTCTGGCCCTTTTGAACTTAAAGGTGTTATCTTGATCACCATCAGTAAAATTATAATCAAACTGAGGTTGTATGTAACCAAATATTTTAACGTTAGGAGCACTTATAGAATCATTACCTCCTGGTATATCACCTTCACAGCCTTGTGCGAAAACTTGATTTACCTGAAAAAGAAATACAAGTGCAAACAGTATATATATATTGTTTTTCATAATTATTTTATTTATTTATTATAATCAATTAGAGAAAACAGGATAGTCCTTAGGTACCGATGAACTCCATTTGTTAGATGACCAAACAGGGTTAGAGTTGTACAAGCCGTTCATTCCAAATTTTAAGCTAGCACCATTATAACCCAATACTCTTAAGGTTGCTGTTAAGACTGCAGATGTTTGTCCTGTATAGCAATATGTTACTAAAGTTTTAGCATCTGGGTCAAGACTTAAATAAGTGTCGTCAGCGAGTTTAAAAGGAAGTATTCTGTTAGCGGTATTGATATGGCCAAACCCTAAATAATCGGTTTCACTAAAATAGTTATTGATAAAATAGTTTCCTGGGTTATCTAATACATCTGCTCCATTAACACCTTGGAAGCCTAAAGCTAAAACAGCTTCAACTCTTTCTTTAAGAATGGCCTCACCATTAGTTAATAAGGTAGTTATTACTGGTTCTGTATAAGTTACATTAGAAGGCGCTGCAGTATATTTCCAGTTTATACTGGTCGCTGCAGGGTTTCCTTTAATTGCATTATTCCATGAACCAGCAGTTGTCGAATTCCAACCAGACATTCCCCATTTTAATGCTCTTGTGCTTGGGTAACCATACATACGTAATAATGCTGTTGCATAACAAGCTGTTTGGCCAGTATAACAAACTACAAGAATTGGTTTTGTTGCATTTGCTGCTTCGGTTAAAATATTTGCAAAAGCAACATTGTTAGCTCCTGCTACATGAGCAGATAAAAAGTCGGTATTACTTCTAATATCCATAATGTAATAAGTGTCAAGGAATGCGTCAACTTCTTCAGCAGTTGAGGGAGCAGCTACTACAAATTTTTGTCCGTCAACGTTGGTAAGAATCATATCTACATCCAGATTGTTATTCACCATATAATCTTTCAATATTGTGAATTTCGAATCTGTAGCACCAATAATGTTATCTATTGGATCGTCCCCTCTATCACAAGAAGTAAGCAATAGGGTAGGAATCAATAATAGTCCTGTGAGAATTAATGATAGTTTTTTCATGTCTTTAAATTTAACGTTAGATAATTTTGGTTTTTTATTCTATTACGGGATACATGTTAATTTCTTTTTTTGTGAAGGCATCTCTTCCTTTTTCTTTTAGCACATTATTCATAAAGCTATTTTCTCCATAAGCTAAATTGCCAGTATTATATCCTAATACATTTAAGTAAGCGACTATATAAGCTGCTTTTTGCCCTGTAGCTTCGTATACTACAATTTTTTGATCTGTAGGAAGTGTAAGTAAATCTTTAGTTAATGATGCGTTAGGGGCGTAATGGAGAGTTCCTGGGATGTGACCTTCACATTTTTCTTGATCCCAATAATTTACTATAAAGTAATTGTCTGGATTATCAAAAATATCTAATGATTTTAAAATATACTCTTTATAAGGTGTAGCAAATAATTCTTGTAATCTTACTTTTAAAATGTCTTTGCCTTCTGTTTTACCAGTATTTATAACAGGATGAGCTCCTAATTCTGGTTTTACCTTCTCTGTAGTTTCTAATTTAGTGGCAAAATCATTTTTAATGTTCTTGTTCCAGGCATTGTCGGCAAAATCTTCTCTCCAAGAACTCATTCCCCATTTCATACTATATACATTATCATAACCTGCAAGTCTTAATAAACTTGAGTAATAGGCTGCAGATTGACCGGAGTAGCATACCATAACTATTTTGTCAAAATCTAAGGGGTTAATTGTGTTTTCAAAATAAGTCAATAGGTTTTCTGATTTTACATTTGCTGCATTTTTAATATGACCATATTCAAACCAGCTATCATTTCTAATATCTATAATATGGTATTTAGGATTTTTAAGATTCTTTTTAACCTCGTCTGACATAATTAAGGGTAATTCACCATTAATAAAACTGTTATTAGTTTCAAGGTAGTTTAATAGAGTTTCAAATTCATCTGGTGGATTTGAAATGGAGTTGTTAATATTTGTGAAACTGCTAAATAATACAGTCCCAGAAATTAAAATTGCGATTAAAAAAATTGAAGATTTCTTCATGATATAAAAGTTTAAAAATTTACTTGCTTAGTTAGGACTAAAATTATAACCGAAGGGAAAGGATTTTTATGATTTTTGTCACCTTTGTTTAATACATAACCAGTATACACAGTATCTTTAGTTACATAATTATGTAACAATTGTTACAAAGAAAAAGTAGTGTGTGAAATTGCGAAAAAGGAATGTAATTCGCTTAATTTCAGGTGTTTGAAATGAATTTAAATTTATGAATTGTACTTTGTAAGATTAAATACGTAAATTTTATTTGACATATTTTTAAAAAAAATTGAAGCGTCAAAATAGTTTAGTATTTATGCTAAAAAAGAGGCTACTAAAACGTCAAGTTTTAAAATTAATAGTTGTTTTTTTAGTACTTAGAGACATGAATATTACGTCTATTAAGTTTAATTTTTCCTTCTTGTTCTAAGTTTTTTAGAATTCTGGAAATAACCACTCTTGATGTATTTAAATCGTTTGCAATTTCTTGATGGGTAATTATTAAATCATCTGTATGTTTAATTTTAACCTGATTAGAAAGATATTTGTAAATACGATTTTCAAGTTTAAAAAAGGCTAAATCTTTAATAACACTTAGCATTTCTTCCAATCGGGTATGGTAACTATCAATAATAAAAACACGCCAAGTTTTATAATTAATCATCCATTCTTCAATTTTATTAACAGGGAACATGATGCACTCTACAGGTTCTTCGGCTGTTGCTCTAAACATACTTTTGCTAAGGTGTATACAATTAACAAATGAAATTGCACAAGTATCTCCTTCTTCTAAAAAGTAAAGTAGAATTTCTTTCTCGTGGGTGTCTTCTCTTGATATTTTAACGAGACCATTTATAATTAATGGAATATGAGTCATTTCTAATCCAATATCGATTAGAATATCATTTTTCTCATAAGTTGCATAGGTGCCATTTTTAGCTATTTCATTAATCAATTTTTTTTCAAAAACATCCTTAAAATGTAAGTGTAATTGTTCCTTTAAAAAAGTTAAGTTTTTTTTCATTTTGATTTGAATAACAACAAGTAAACTTCAAATTACTTAAAACTTGAAATTTTTTATTAGAAATTAGCAACCACCTTCAACAGGCATTTTCTTTTTCTTTTTAAGAGGGATTATTTTTTTAGGAGCTGTAACAGCCTTTGGTTTAGGTTTTACTACAACTTTTGCCTTTTTCATGGCTTCTGCTTGCTTTTTAACAGATTCCTGTATAAAAGCTGTAACATCTGCTTTAGATGTTTCAATTTCACTATTTTTTGCAATTAATCTATTTTGATTATAATCTATATCGACAGTTAGTAGTTTAATGTTATCATAGCCTAATTGATAAAGTAGTAAAAATGGTAAATTAGTTTCTTGCGGATTATTACCACATAAAACAATTGTTTTATTAGTGTTTTTTAATTCTTTAAAGATTGTTAAGTTATCCTCATTTAAAAAATCTGGAGTGTGAATATTTATAGCATCTTTTAAATGACCTTTTTCAAAATCGAAAGCACTTCTAATATCAACTAATGCATAGTCTTGATTATTAATGTCGTTGAGGTTTATAAAGTAATTATAGTTTGATACTTTTTCAAGCGTGTTTTTTGTATCATGGCTATATGTGTTTTTAGGTCTTTTGTATGTAAATAGTCCAATTAATACAGCTAATATAAAAAGCGTAGAAGCTATTGATATACGTTTTGTTTTTTCTAGTTCTTTCATGTGTTAGATCTATTGTTTTTTAGTTGTCATGCTAGACTATAACTTCAATTAAAATTAACAACCACCTTCAACAGGCATTTTCTTTTTCTTTTTTACTGTAATTATTTTCCTAGGCGCTTTCTTAATAACGCTTTTTGTTTTAGTTTGATCTGGATAAACAACCCCATAAAACAAACTTGCAGCCTTTCTAGTTGTATACAATTCAAATGCTTTAGAAGACATGTTTTCATTAGGCTTTTTAGGGTTTATTATTGTGGTAAACCATTTGTTTATACCGCCTTTTAAAACATGTAAATTTTTATATTCTAATCGATTGCAAATAGCCCAAGCTTGATCTGCATAAAAATTATCATCAGAAAAAAACACAACATCATATTGATCTTGATTTAAATAAGATTCAAACTCTTTATCCAGTAATTTTTTTAAAGGAATATTTATAGCATTAGGAAGTGTATAGCTATTATATCTTTCCTCACTTCTAACATCTATTAATATGAACGAAGGATCTTGACTAATTAATTTATCCGAAATTTGATCTGTAGAAACATATCTTTCAAGACTTATTATATTGCTAAGTAATTGTTCTGCTGGAATACCTTCGCTCTCCTGATATTTTGGTAGTAAAACCAAGCCACCGGCAAGCAGAATAAGTATAGCAGCCATCATTGTATACCTGAAAGATAAAATTTTTGCGATTCTTTTTTTAACCATCATCATTTTGTTTTAAATTAATAGAACACCTTTTTTATTTTTTTTCTAACCATATCAGCAACTACAAATGCCACAACTGCTATGATTGAAAAAATGAAAATTGTCCAATAAGGGTTCCATTCAAAAGAGTCAATTAAAGTGATATTACCTAAATAATAGCCATTATAAATAGGTTCAAATACGGTATACAATTCTGAAAAAATAAAAATCCCAATTAAAATTCCTAATACATAAACCCAAGCATCTAATTTACCAATTGCAACACCACATAGACCAGTTCCTGGACAAAAACCACCAGCAATAAAACCAACACCCATAATAGCGCCACCAATTATTGCACCCCAAACATATGTTGGGTGAATATATAATTTAGTTACATCTAAGTAACCTAAATAATCTAGATAATATATTCCAATTACAGCAACTACTGCAGCTGTAAAAAACACTTTTAAAACAGCAAAATCATAACCATAGAACACACCTGCCATTTTTCTTGAAGAAGAAAATCCAGAAGATTCTAAAACAAAACCAAAAGCAATACCAATACATATGGCAATAATACTATCCCATTGTTCAGGAATAATGCTAGTAGAAATTAAAAATTCCATATTTTTTATTTTTTAATTAAATCCAATTTTTTCTAAAAAAATAAGCAAATGCATAAGCTGTTCCGAAAATAGCTAACATAGTTATAAACCCTCCAGAAGATAATACGGCCATGCCACTTAATGCTGCGCCACTTGTACAACCTCTTGCTATTTGAGCGCCTAAACCAAATAAAATTCCTCCACCAAGAGCAAAAAGCAATCTTCTTCTGCTAGATATTTTAGGAGAATGTTGTACTCTCCATCTAATTCTTCCTGATAAACTTCCCGAAATAAATGCGCCAATAAGTACTCCTAATGCTTCAAAAACTAACCAAGTATTCATTGGTGTATCATCTTCTTTAACAAACTGGCTATAATATGCATTGTTTTCTGCGTGGGTTGGTGCTACTTTATCAACAATTGTAACAACACTACTTTTCATAGCACCACTTGCTCCTAGACCTCTTCCTGTTAATAAAAAGGTAAAAATGATTATGATGCCAAGTAGAAAGCCACCAAAATATGGATTCCAGTATATATGACTGTTTTTTTTTGGTTTTGTATTCATAATAAATATTTTTAATAAAGAAATCTTGTTAATTGTCCGGCTTCTACCATAACAAATCGGAAAATGAGTCCGCCTATAATAACCATTAAAGCAGGTACTACAACAGGAACTTTAAAACCTATAAGTTCAATAAATTCAAGTATTGCAGGAACTATTAATCCTAGTATTACTACAAAGCCAAAGAACATTAAAGTAAAATCGCCTGCAATTAATAATTGCATAGCTTCAAGTTGAACTTGAGAGCCTGCATAATATCCCATAATCATATGAGTAATTAATGCTAATTCAATAATGATTAAGCCTAAATCAATTTTTCCAAACAAATGTTTTTCTGTCTTTGTTTTTGATAATAAAATAATAGCTGCAGCTCCTGTTGAAAGTCCAGAAACTAAAAATAATGGCCCTAAAATAGCATTGTTCCAAAGTGGTCTAGCATTAAAAGCAGATAATAAAATACCTGTGTAAACACCTAAAATTAATGCTAATGGAATTAAAGCGTATGCTATGTTTTTTTTATTTTTTATAGTAAATTTTTCAATTGTATTTAAAAACTTAAAACGTTTAAATACTTTTAACTTAGCTTCAAGTTTAGGGTAGACTTCTCTATAATAACTAAAAGTCCAAAGAAAAGATAATGGCGTTGTAATTAACAAAACCCAAGCCCCCCAAGACATTGGAGATTCAATTCTGAAAGTGGTATATAATTGCCATGTGTATAATGGATGTGTTAAGTCATACACCAAAGCTAATAACCCTATCGATAGTGCTATTGGTGGAATAATAGATGCTGTTTTCACAGCTGTTGGATATTCATCTTCTTTGCCTAATATATAGAGTAAAGCTCCAAAAAATAATATGCCTGCAGCTAGGCCTCCTAAAAATAAATATACAGATATTGGCCAATGCCAAATTTCTAATGAAGGATCAATATTAGGAATATGTCTTCCGCTTGTGAATAATTCTTCTTGCATTGTATTAGTTTTAAATTAAGTAAAATACATGAGGATCCGTACCTGCTTCTGGAGCTAATGTTTTGTGTTTTCTATTTTTTAATAGTAGTGAAACTTCACTATTTGGGTTGTCTAAATCTCCAAAATACATACATTTTGTAGGGCAAACAGAAACACATGCAGGAAGTTGTCCTTTTTGAAGTCTGTGATGACAAAATGTACATTTATCTACATAACCATCAGGATGTTGATAACGTGCATCATAAGGGCATGATTCTATACAAGCACCACAACCAATACATTCATCTGCTGTAACTAAAACAATACCACCATCAACAATATGACTCGCTCCTGTTGGGCAACATCTAACGCAAGGTGCGTTAGCACAATGATTACATCTTTCAGATTTTAATTCTAAAGCAATGTTGGGGTATGTGCCATCTACAGTTTCTGTTATCCAATCTCTACAATATCCAATTGGTACGTTGTTTTCGGTTTGACAAGCAACTACACAGTCGCTACATCCTACACACTTTAATGTGTCTATAACCATTGCATATCTCATATCTCTACAGTTTTATGTGGATCTTCAGTTAAAATTTCAACAAAGTTTCCACGCATTCCAGTTCCTCCCATAATTGGGTCTATCATTGTTTTGGTAACCATTTCTGTATCATTAATACCTTTACCAAAAGCTCTACTCAACTTTTTGTTATCATGCCCAAAGCCATGAACCATATATACAGAATCCCATCTAATACGTTCTGTAACTCTTACTTTAATGGAAAATGTTGAGGTAATTTTATCTTGATTTTTCAACCAAACTGATTGTCCAGTTTTTAAACCAATTATTCTAGCAACTTTTGGGTTTACCCAAAGATTGTTTTCACTCTTTAAATCATTTAGATTAGGGTTATTAGCAGTTCTGCTAAATGTGTGCATAGGCGATCTTCCATAATTTAATCTATAAAAACCTTGAGGTGGTTCAGGGTGTTTGGTATAAAGTGGCATTGGGTCGAATCCTAAATCTTTTAATTCTTTAGAATACAGTTCTATTTTACCACTTGCAGTTGGAAATTCATGATTTTCACCTTCCACTAAATACATTGGTCCAGATTTACGAGGATAATGTTTTACTCCAATCTTTTCCATTTCTTCTAATGACGTTCCCATTTTTTTCAATTGCCATTCTATGACTTCTTTATAATCATCATATTTAAAAAAATCGCCTAAACCAATTCGTTCACCAATTTGTTTAGCGATCCACCAACCTGGTTTAGAATCGTATTTTGGTTTTACAGCAGGTACTCTAACAGCTATTGAAGGCTCTCTATTTGTAGCAGAACGAATACCATCATAACGCTCTAAATAGGTGCATTCTGGTAGAACAACATCAGCATAACCAGTAACATCCATAGGCATGGTATCTATAACAACCATAAACTCAAGCTCATCTATTGCTTCTTCTAATAATTTTTTATTAGGGATTGATTTTGTGATATTTGTACCAGCAACCATCATCGCTTTTACAGGATATTTATTATCCTTACTAGGAATTGCATGTCTAATAACTTCTGTAGTAATTCCCATTTGAGCTAACGGGAATTTTTCCCCTATGTCTCTCCAATCCCATTTTGGATGTGGATATTTTGGATGTGGGAATTTAGGAACACTAATGCTTTCTTTGAAGTAGAATCCACCACGTCGTCCCCAAGAACCTAAAAGACCATTTAAAATAGCCATAGCTCTAGCACGTTGTGTATCATCGCCATACCAACTTACATGGCGTCCAGGATGAATAATTACAGCAGGTGCAGCATGTGCCATTTCCCTGGCTGTTTTTCTAATATCTTCGGGTTTAATTGTTGTAATTCCATAAGCCCATTCTGGAGTGAAATTCTCCACATGATCTTTTAATTCGTCAAATCCGATTGTATATCTTTTTACATACGCTTTATCATATAATTCCTCCTTAATAATCACATGCATCCAAGCCAACATTAAAGCAATATCTGTAGCTGGTTTTATTGCTAGCCAATATTGAGATTTACTTGCTGCTGTTGATAACCTTGGATCTACAGTTATAATTGTTGCATTATTATCAATAGCGTCAGACATTTCTTGTACTTGCGAATTATGCATATTCTCACCAATGTGAGAACCAATTAATACTAAGCATTTTGTGTCTCTAATATCTGTTGGTTCTGGAGATCCTATCCAAGAACCATAAGTTAAGTTAAAACCCGCTTCACGAGCACCTCTACATTGAGCGTAAGCTGGTTCGGCTACTGTATCAGATCCATACGCTTTAAACAAGTGTTCTAAATGTTTACCAGGAGAACCATGTTTTAATAATGCAAATGATTCAGCTCCATACTTTTCTTTAATATCTTTAAATTTTGAAGCAATTAAGTCTAAAGCTTCTTCCCAACTAGCTTCCCTAAAGGTCTCTTCACCATTAATTGTTGTTCTAATTAAAGGTGTTTTTAAACGGTCTTCATCATGATACATTCCTACACCACCTGTTCCTCTAGGACATAGTCTGCCAAAACAATGTGGGTCTGTTTCATTTCCAATAATTTTTTTAATATTTCCTTGCTCATCAGAATGTGCCCAAGCTGCACATTTCCAAAAACATACCTCACAATAGGTGGCAGTTTTTTTTAAATTTTGGGTAATGTTTAAAGCGGTCTTATTATTTAAATATGAATTTTTACCAAAAAGATTTAACGCTGAAGTGGAGGTAACAAGTCCTCCTATACCTAATGCGGAAATTTTAATAAATTTTCTCCTCGAAGTCGTCATATATTACTTTTTTTTCCCAGTAAAGATAGAATCGTTGAGGTTTTGAAATTATGACAATTGTCATTAATTCAGTGTTTTATATGTAACAAATGTTACATAACAATGTCTTTAATAGTATTCGGAATGTTTTGATAATTGTCTTTCTAAATTATTGTAAATTTGAATAATTGTAAACCTGAATGAAGAAAAAAAAATATTCAAGAGTACTATTTATAATAGTTATACTATTGTTTTCTATATTATTATACGTAAAAAATAAGACAATCTTTGAGTCAGAAGGTGTATATAAAAGTGTTATTGAAAATGTTAATGAAAGTGACGTTGTTTCAACTCAAGAATCTTGTTTTTTATGTCATCAAAACACAAAAGGATATTCTAAGTTTCATAATCCAGAAAATATTGGCTGTGCAAGTTGTCATTTAGGTAATATTACTTCATCTAACAAAGAAGAAGCTCATAAAGGCATGGTTTTAATTCCTGGAAATTTATCTGATGCAAAACAAACCTGCGGTAAGTGTCATCCAAATGAATTGCATAAAGTAGAAAACTCTTTAATGACAACAAATAGTGGACTTGTAGCAGTAGATAAATTTGTTTTTGGTGAAGCTGATAGTTTGGATTATCATTATCATATTAAGGATTTAAAAAATTCGGCAGCAGACAAACATTTAAGAGACTTATGTGCTAACTGTCATTTAGGAGCAGAAAAAACAACTTTCGGATCTATAAATCAAAAGAGTAGAGGTGGGGGTTGTAATGCGTGTCATCTAAATTATTCAAATGAAGCATTAATAGACCTAGATAATTATTTAACTTCAAATAAAACAGAATTACCCAAATTTCATCCTTCAACAGATATTTTTGTTAATGATACCCATTGTTTTGGTTGTCATAGTCGTTCAAGTAGAATTTCTACAAATTATATAGGCTTGCAAGAAACCTTGTTGGAAGAAACAGATGTAAACAACAAATCGGGCTTTGAGGTTTTAGAAGATAAACGTGTTTATAAATATATTGAAGAAGATGTACATCATACAAAAGGTATGTTATGTATTGATTGCCATTCATCTCATGAAGTTATGGGAGATGGTATAAGGTATGCACACGAAGAGCAAGCTGTAAAAATTCAATGTATAGATTGTCATTTTAAAGATAAACCTAACACTATTTCTTATGACTCTTTAGATACAGAAAGTATGCTTGTTTTTTATCACCGAGATTATAAGCATAACGATAAACAAATTATAGCTGTTAAAAAGGATAATCACCCATTAGTGAATACCTATGTAGATAGCCTTGGTGATGCTTATTTAATTGGTAAAAAGGATGGAGCGTTACATGCTTTAAAACCTCAGGGGGATGTTTGTTCTAGAGATAGCGCCCATAAAAATGTGAGTTGTGCAACTTGTCATTCTTCATGGACTCCACGTTGCATAGGTTGCCATAATGAATTTGATAAAGAAGAACCAAGTGCTTTTGATCTGTTAGATAAAAAGTATACAAAAGGACAATGGAAAGAGTATGTAGCGGAGTTTTCATCATCACTTCCAGCCATGGGAGTTCGAGAAAATAGTGAAGGAAAACATATAGAACCTGCAATTCCTGGAATGATTATGACTATTGATTTAAATAGTTATACTCAAAAAACTACAGGAGAGTCACTTTTATTTCACAGATTATATGCGCCAAATTCACCACATACAACAACAAAAGAGGTGCGTGATTGTGCATCTTGCCACTCAAATTCTGCTACTTTAGGCTATGGTAATGGTACTTTGGTTTACGATATAAAAGGAAATAGTGGCGAATGGGTATTTACACCCGAATACGCATTAAACAGTCATGATAATTTACCAGAAGATGCTTGGATTCCTTTTTTGAAAAAGGTTGACAAAAAAACCATAAACTCTACTCGAACAGATTTCAGACCTTTTACTGTACAAGAACAAAAAAGACTTCTTTTGGTGGGTGCTTGCTTGCAATGTCATAAAGATACTTCCAAAGTTATGAGACAAGCCATAGAAATTGGTCTAGACCCTATATTAAAAGAAATTAGTAAAGAATGTATAATGCCTAAGTGGTAAAAATACGCACTAATAAAATATTAAAAGATTTAAAATACAGATTGCATAATATTCTTAATATATTATTTAGGATTATAAAAATATAACTTACATATTTTGTTTACTCTTTAAAAATACGTATTTATTTGTATAAATTAAGTATTATTACTTATTTTTGATTTAAATGTAACTCGCAATGCATCTTACACCAACATCTAATAAATTAGAAATCAAGACGTCTCTAGACGGATCTTGTAGTGTTTGTAAAACTGCAAATTGTCTCATTCATAATAACGCCGAAGCTCTTTTTAATTCAAAACTACCACAAAGTAATGCCGTAATTAACTGTAAAAAAGGTCAGCAATTCATTATAGAAGGCGCTCCAGTTAACGGATTGTTTTTTATAAAAAGTGGTACTGTAAAAGTTTTTAGAACAGGCATAAACGGTCGCCAGCAAATTGTTCGTTTTGCAAAACCTTGTGAAATTGTAGGACATCGTGGTTTTGGTACACAAGAATATTATTCCATTGGCGCTATTGCTCTTCAAGATACAAAATTGCATTATTTCTCGAAAGAACATCTTCAAGAAGCATTGCTTAAAAACCCCAAATTTGCTTACGATATGATGCTCTTTTACGCTAATGAACTTAATCGTAGCGAGAATAAAGTGAAATCTATTTCTCAAATGACGGTGCGCGAGCGCGTTATTGACACCTTATTGTATATACACCGAAAGTTTGGCGATTTAAGAGGCTTTATAAATTTACCTCTAAGCAGAAAAGAGTACGCAGATTACGCTGGTACAACAGAAGAGCAAGTTATTCGTGTGTTCTCCTTACTTAAAAAAGAGCGTCTTATTAATACACAAGGAAAAAAAATTGGTATTATTAATGTTCAAACTCTTAAAAACGAAATTAGCGAGCATAACTATTTCTTAGATAGTTAATCTGTTGTTTTAATTAATTATTTGGGCTCCTTTATGTCGGGAGGCAGGCTAGAACAAGGGTTGGGCTTTCTTTTTCAATTCCTAACGCATTTATTCCCTAATTGAGTGTTAGTATTTAGAATGTATTAACTAAGTAATTTAAATCAAATTCAAGTAATATTAAGTAAGAGTACATACACTAATGTGATTGTTTAAAATATTGATTTACATTGATTTATGATTAAAGTATGTTTTTTTGCAGGTTTTGTTATGTTTTAAAAAGAGGTTTTTACATGGGTATAATCATGAAATAGAATTAAGTCTACTTATATATTTGTCTTAAATAAGTATTAATACTTAGATTAATTTAAAACTCATATAAAAAATGAAATCTTTATTTAAAAAAACAACTTGGATTTTACCTGTAGCAGCCTTACTAATTGCTTGTGGAGGTAAAGAGAAGAAAGATAAATTAGCTGAAAACACAGCTGCTGAAACTTCAAAAACAAAAACATTAGCTATTGAAAAACCACAATTAACTTTTGGTTTTATAAAATTAACAGATATGGCGCCTTTAGCAATTGCTAAAGAAAAAGGGTTTTTTGAAGATGAAGGTTTATTTGTTTCGGTTGAAGCACAATCAAACTGGAAAAACGTATTAGATCGAGTTATTGATGGTCAATTAGATGGGTCTCACATGTTGGCAGGTCAACCAATTGCAGCAGGTGCTGGGTTTGGTCGTCAAGCTAAATTAGTAACTCCTTTTTCAATGGATTTAAATGGAAATGGTATTACTGTTTCTAACGATGTTTGGTCTAAAATGAAACCAAATGTACCTAAAGGAGCAGATGGAAAACCAATACATCCTATAAAAGCTGAAGCTTTAAAGCCAGTTATTGATGAATATAAGACCAATGGTAAGGCCTTTAAAATGGGAATGGTATTTCCAGTTTCTACACATAACTACGAAATTAGATATTGGTTAGCTGCTGCAGGAATACACCCAGGTATGTATACTGCAGATAATGTACAGGGACAAATTGATGCAGAAGTTTTATTATCTGTAACGCCACCGCCACAAATGCCAGCAACTCTTGAAGCAGGAACTATTTATGGTTATTGTGTAGGAGAACCTTGGAATCAACAAGCTGTATTTAAAGGTATTGGTGTTCCAGTAACAACTAATTATGATATCTGGAAAAACAACCCAGAGAAAGTTTTTGTAATGACAGAGAAATTTGTTGAAGAAAACCCAAATACTGCAATTGCTGTAACTAAAGCATTAATTAGAGCAGGTAAATGGTTAGATGAACCATCAAACAGACCAGAAGCTGTTAAAATATTATCTATGTCTCAATATGTTGGTGCGCCAGAGGCTGTATTAGCAAATTCTATGACAGGTACTTTCGAATTTGAAAAAGGAGACAAACGTGAGATGCCAGATTTTAATGTATTCTATAAGTATAATGCTACTTACCCGTTTTATTCTGATGGTATCTGGTTCTTAACTCAAATGAGAAGATGGGGACAAATTCCAGAATCAAAACCTGCAGATTGGTATGCTAATACAATAAAAGACATATACAGACCAGATATCTGGACTAAAGCGGCTAAACTTTTAGTAGAAGAAGGTAATATTCCAGCAGGAGATATTCCAACAACAGATGGGTACAAACCTGCAACAGCAGATTTTATAGATGGAACAACTTATGATGCCAAAGACCCAATATCATATATCAATAGTTTTAAAATTGGTAACAAAGATAAAGCTGTACAATAATTAGTAAAGTAAACAAATAAATAAAACGATGAAGCAAAGTATAACATTAGGAAAAGTAACCAAATTTATTGGGTTAGGATTTTTAAGCACAATAAAAGATCTATTTACTGGGAAGCTAGAAAAGCAAGATTTTATAAATTTTCTGCGCAAAATTGTCGTACCGCTTGCTTCCATTCTTTTATTTATTGGTCTGTGGCATATGGGGGCTAAAACGCTATACAACATAGAAGCAGATTTTAAAATAGAAAAAGCCTTGACAGATCAAGGTCCAGCGGCGGCTGATGCTTTACGAACATGTATTGCTTCTGGAGAGTCTAGTTGCCAGCCAAATACATTACCGTCTCCTAGTCAAGTTTGGGACTCTTATAAATCTTTATTAAGAGATCATAACATTATTGCAGCAGATAAAGCGGCATTTATAGAAAAAACTGCAGCATTAAATGAAACACGTATTGCAGATGGGTTAGATGCTATTACTTATACAGGTAGACCATCATTTGTAGACCAAATATTTAGAAGCTTAAAAACGGTTTTTGCTGGTTTCTTATTAGCATTATTTATTGCTGTACCATTAGGAATATTTATTGGATTAAGTCCTACTTTAAAAAGTGCATTTAACTGGTTTATTCAAATTTTTAAACCCGTATCTCCAGTAGTTTGGTATTTATTGGTTTTTATGATTGTAAAGACATTACTGATTGATTCTAATGAAGATAGCTCATTTACCATTTCGTTTATTAGTGTTGGTTTATGTTCAATGTGGGCAACTCTTGTAAATACTGCAATGGGAGTGTCTAGTGTCGATAAAGATTATATAAACGTTGCTAAAGTATTAAAGCTTGGTAATTTTCAAAAGATATTTAAAGTGGTGCTACCATCGTCTTTACCATTAATTTTTACAGGTTTAAAGATCACATTATCTGTTGCTTGGATGGTTTTAATTGCTATTGAGTTATTAGCCCAAAGTCCAGGTTTAGGATTGTTTGTTTGGGAAGAATTCCAAAATGGAGCAAACGACTCTAATGCTAAAATTATAGTTGCCATGTTTGTAATTGGTATTATAGGATTCTTATTAGATCGATTAATGTTAACCATACAAAACTGGGTAAGTTTTGATAAGACTGATGCAATTTAATTAAAGTTACGAATTTGCGTTAGGGATTGAACGGCATGTTTGAGCTTCCCGAAGCATGAGGAAGCGAGTAGTGAAAGCCCGACCCTTGTGGTAACGCCCAAAAAAAAATAAAAATGGCATACTTAGAATTAAATAATATTTATAAAACTTACGGGCAAGGTGAAAACGAAACCGAAGTGCTTTCAAACATTAATTTGAAAATAGAAGAAGGTGAGTTTGTAGCCATAGTAGGATTTACAGGAAGTGGAAAAACAACCTTAGTGAACTTAATTAATGGTTTGTTAGAGCCAACAAAAGGAGAGGTTTTATTTAAAGGGCAACCTGTGCAAGGTACTAGCCATGAACGCGGTGTAATTTTTCAAAACTACTCTTTATTGCCATGGCTAACTGTAGGGCAAAATGTATATATGGCTGTTAAAGAAGCATTCCCTAAAAAGAGTAAAAAGGAGTTAAATGAGATTGTTGCCAATTATGTAGAAATGGTGAGTTTAACACCTGCTATAAATAAACGTCCTAAAGAATTATCGGGTGGTATGCGCCAGCGTGTTGCTGTTGCTAGAGCTTTGGCTATGAAACCAGAGATGATTATTATGGACGAACCACTAGGTGCTTTAGATGCATTAACCCGTGGAAATCTTCAAGATGAGATTTTAAATATTTGGGGTAAAGATAAACGTACCGCACTCTTAATTACTAATGATGTGGATGAGGGAATTTATATGGCAGATCGTATTATTCCATTACGTCCAGGGCCAAATGCAACATTAGGTCCAGAGTTTAAAATTGATTTAGAACGCCCTCGTGATAAAACAGAAATGAATGATAATGCAAATTTCAAGGAAACAAGAAATGCTATTATTGAATACTTGATGGACATTGGTGACGAAAGAAAATCAGAAAACAAGGAACAAATTATTTTACCAGAATTAAGCCCTAAAGATTTCGTTAATCAGTTTAAATAATATACTTATGAGTACTATAATAGAAAATAAAAAAGCAACTAGTTTAACTGATAATGGTCTTTTTCCTTCTAATGAAGTGATGTTGGATTTGAAAAACCTTAAGAAAGTATATCCAACACCAAAAGGGGATTATGTTGTTCTGGAAGATTTAAATCTTCAAATTAGGAAAGAGGAATTTGTGACCATTATTGGTCATTCCGGTTGCGGAAAAACCACTATGCTTTCTATGATTGCTGGCTTAAATCCAATTTCAGGTGGTAATATTTCTGTTCTAGGAAAACACATTAAAGGGCCTGGACCAGATAGAGGTGTAATTTTTCAATCGCCTAGCTTAATGCCCTGGATGACAACCTTGCAAAATGTCATGCTTGGAGTTAATCAGGTTTTTCCTCACGCAACAAAAGCGCAGCGAAACGATATAGCAAAGTATTACTTACAAAAAGTAGGCCTAGAAGATGCTTTTAATAAAAGAGCTTCAGAGCTTTCTCAAGGTATGCAACAGCGTGTGGGTATTGCAAGAGCTTTTGCTATAAAACCTAAAGTATTATTGCTTGATGAGCCTTTTGGAATGTTAGATTCTTTAACAAGAGGCGAACTTCAAGACATACTAATAGAAATTTGGAATAAAGAAAAAATTACAGCGGTAATGATTACACATGATGTAGATGAAGCCATCTTTTTGGCAGATCGTGTTGTAATGATGACAAGTGGACCCAAAGCAAAAATTGGTGATATTTTAAATATAGACTTTGAAAGACCTAGAACAAGAAAAGCGGTTTTAGAACACGAAGATTATTACAAATATAGAAAGCATTTAATTGACTTCTTAGAGCATTAATCAATACAATATTTTAAGTATAAAATTAAAATATGAAAAAGCTAATTTTTCATATTAATAGGATACCTATATATAAACAAAAAATTATAAATCAAACAATCAAAATTTAAAACTAGTAACTATGAAAAAACAATATGTATTAATAGGCTTAATGGCATTGATAGTTCAATTTGCACAAGCACAGTTTACATTAGAAGGAGAATTTAGACCACGTACAGAGTACAGAAACGGATTTGGTAGTTTAATTGCCGATGATGCCGATGCGGGTTTTGGAATCTCAACAAGAGCACGATTAAAAGCAGGCTATAATACAGATGCTTATAAATTCTTTTTAAGTTTTCAAGATGTCATGGTATGGGGAGAAAATAGACAAATATTACCTTACGACCAGAATAATTCTTTTGCAATATTTCAAGCTTGGGCAGAAATTAAATTAGGAGAAGGTTTCTCAACCAAATTAGGACGTCAAGTATTATCTTATGATGATCAACGTATTCTTGGAGGTTTAGATTGGGCACAACAAGGTCGTAATCATGATGCCGCTTTATTAAAATATTCAAAAGATAGTTTTAAATTAGATTTTGCTTTGGCATTTAATCAAGATTATAGTAACCCAACAGGTTTTGTATCTGCAGGTACAGCCTATGATACTACAGGTTTCTTTTCATATAAAACTATGCAAATGTTGCATTTAAGTCAAAAATGGGAAAAATTCTCTGGTAGTTTATTATTAATGAACAATGGTTTTCAAGAATATGAAGATGATGGCGTTACAGGAGATGGAACAAGTAGCTTACTTACTTTAGGTACACATTTAAAATATAATTCTGGAAAATTTGGTCTAGCTGCTAATGCTTATTTACAATCTGGAAAACGCCAAGGCGAAGTAGATGTAAAAGGAGCTCATTTATTAGGTCTAGATTTCACGTATAAAGCTTCACCTAAAGTTGGTTTAGGTGCAGGTATTGAAATTATAAGTGGTAATGATGCTGATGCTGGAGAAACTGGCGCATTTTTCCCATTGTATGGAACAAATCATAAGTTTAATGGGTTAATGGATTATTTCTATGTTGGTAATCATGCAAACTCAATTGGTTTAGTGGATGTACATGTAAGTGCAAACTTTAAATTAAGTGAAACTTCTAGTTTATTAGTAAAAGCCTTAAACTTTAGTGGCGAGCAAGAATTAGCTAGTGGAGAGAAGTCTTTAGGTACAGAAATAGATTTAGTGTTTAAAAAGAAATTTAAAGGATACGCATTAGTCGCTGGATATTCTCAAATGTTTGCTAGTGATGGAATGTACGAACTAAAGGGCATATCTGAAGATTTAGCTGCAAGTAGTCAAAACTGGGGATGGGTAATGCTCGTTTTAAAACCTAAGTTTATAAACTAAGAAAAGTCATCGTTGAATTGGATAAAATTTTCATTTTATAGATGTTAATTAGTTTTATGGTCCAATTTATGAATCCCACTTCGGTGGGATTTTTTTTATTCTTAAATATTTATAAAAATACAATACCGAAACTTAAAATATTGATTTTTTTAAAGAGTAAATTATAATATGTCCTTTATGTTTCATACAAATTTTAATATTCAAATATAAAATAATCGTACTTTTTACTATTTATAAATAATCTTCTTATACATTGAATTTGTTACAATTTAAAACAGATTAAGAGTAATTATTCATCAATATTTTTAAATTAAAAATCTATTATTTATAATTTTTTGTATCATAAAAAATTGTTTTTGAATAAAAAACTATATATTTGTGCAATCGATTACACTAAATATAGTATCATGAAAAATTATAGAACAAGATATGCTTCAAACCCTGAAAATGTAAGAGAATATAACACCCAAAAATTAAGAAATGAGTTTTTGATCAAAAAAGTTTTAAAAACCGATAGATTAAAATGGGTTTATTCACATTATGATAGATTTATGGTTGCAGGTGTTATTCCGGTAGAAAATAATGTGAAATTAGAAACTTTAGATGTTTTAAAATCAGAATATTTTCTTCAAAGAAGAGAATTAGGTATTATTAACATTGGAGCAGAAGGCTCTGTTCAAGTTGATGGAAAAACTTATAATTTAGAGAATAAGGAAGCATTATACGTTGGTAAAGATGTTAAAGAGGTTGTTTTTTCTAGTAAGTCTAAAAATAATCCTGCCAAATTTTATTTAAACTCTACACCAGCTCACAAAGTTTTTCCAACAAAAAAAATTGGTAAAGACGATGTTGAGGTTATCGAATTAGGTACTGCAGAAACTACAAATGCAAGAACACTAAGAAAATATATAGTTAATAGTGTGGTTGATGTTTGTCAATTACAAATGGGAATGACATCCATTAAACCAGGTAGTTCTTGGAACACCATGCCAGCTCATGTTCATGATAGAAGAATGGAAGTGTATTTCTATTTTGAAGTTCCAGAAGATCAGGCAGTATGTCACTTTATGGGACAACCAACAGAAACAAGACATATTTGGATGGCTAATGAGCAGGCTGTAATTTCTCCACCTTGGTCCATTCATTCAGGTTCAGGAACAAGTGCCTATAGTTTTATTTGGGGAATGGCAGGAGAAAACCTTGACTATGGTGATATGGATATATGTAATATTAACGAGATAAGATAGTAGCTACAATGAAAAATTTATTCGATTTAACAGGTAAAAGAGCTTTAGTAACAGGAGCAGTTCATGGTTTAGGAATGGCAATGGCAAAAGGATTAGGTCATGCAGGTGCAGAATTGATAGTAAATAACCATTCTCCTGATATGTTAAATGAGGCAAAAGTTGAATATGAACGTGAAGGGCTTAAAGTACATACTTATGTTTTTGATGTTACAGATGATAATGAAGTTAATAGAAATATTGACTTAATTGAAAAAGAAATAGGTCCTATAGACATCTTAATTAATAATGCTGGAATTATTAAAAGAGTTCCTATGGAGGATATGGAAGCTAAAGATTTTAGAGCAGTTATAGATGTAAATCTTGTAGGTCCATTTATTGTATCTAAATACGTTGGTAGAAAAATGATATCTAGAAAAGTAGGAAAAATAATTAACATTAACTCTATGATGAGTGAATTAGGAAGAAATACAGTTTCAGCTTATGCAGCATCAAAAGGAGGTTTAAAAATGTTAACTAAAAATATGGCAACCGAGTGGGCAAAACATAATATTCAAACAAATGGTATTGGTCCTGGATATTTTGCAACTTCTCAAACAGCACCAATACGCGTAGGAGGCCATCCTTTTAATGATTTTATTATTAGTAGAACACCAGCAGCTAGATGGGGGAATCCTGAAGATTTGGTTGGGGCTGCTGTGTTTTTAGCTTCAAAAGCAAGTGATTTTGTAAATGGGCAAATAATATATGTTGATGGTGGAATACTAGCAACTATAGGTAAGCCTTCTAACGAAGATTAAAAAGCAAAATAATGAGCAATAAATTTATTCACGATAATTTTCTCTTAGAAAATAAGTATGCTGAAGAATTATATCATAATTATTCTAAAAATCAGCCAATCATAGATTATCATAACCACTTATCACCTCAACAAATTGCAGAGGATAAAACATTCAATAATATAACGAATGTTTGGATAAATGGAGACCATTATAAATGGCGTGCAATGCGTACATTGGGTATAAATGAAAAATTTATTACTGGAGATGGTTCAGATAAAGATAAATTTTTAAACTGGGCAAAAACAGTACCTTATACAATGCGTAATCCTTTGTATCATTGGACACATTTAGAATTAACAAGGTATTTTGGAATTACCGATTTATTAAGTGAAAAAACAGCAGAAAAAATTTGGGAACAAACCCAAAGTCAATTAACATCTGATTCTTTAAGTACCAGACAATTATTAAATAAAGTAAATGCTGAATATGTTTGTACTACTGAAGATCCAACAGATAATTTAAAGTATCATAAAGCAATTAAAAAATCTAATTTTAATGTAAAAGTTGGGACTTCTTTTAGACCAGATAAAGCTATTTTAATTAATGCTGATGGGTATAATGAGTATTTAGATTCTCTAGGAAATTCAACAACAACAACTATTTCAACATACAATGATTTATGTGATGCTTTAAAAAACAGAATCGATTTTTTTAATAAAAATGGATGTAGTGTCTGTGATCATGGATTAGATCAAATTTATTTTGAAAGTTATACAGAATCTGAGGTAAAAACAATATTTGCCAAGAAAAGAGAAGGAAAAGAAGTTTCTAATGAAGAAGCTTTAAAATTTCAAAGTGCTATTTTAATTTTCTTAGCAGAAACTTATCATGAATATGGTTGGGTACAGCAATATCATTTGGGTGCTTTAAGAAATAACAATGCACGTATGCATCGTATTTTAGGTCCAGATACTGGGTGGGATTCTATTAACGATTATCCACAAGCACAAAAATTATCCGCATTTTTAAATACTTTAGATAGTAAAGATAAATTAACAAAAACCATAATATATAATTTAAACCCTGCAGACAACGAAGTAATGGCTACCATGATAGGGAACTTTAATGACGGTAGTGTTAAAGGAAAAGTTCAATTCGGTTCTGGTTGGTGGTTTTTAGATCAAAAAGATGGTATGACAAAACAATTAAATGCGCTTTCTAATATGGGGCTAATTAGCTGTTTTGTTGGAATGTTAACAGATTCTAGAAGTTTCTTATCATTTCCTAGACATGAATATTTTAGAAGAGTTTTATGTAATCTTTTAGGAGATGAAATTCTAAGAGGAGAATTACCAAATGATATGGAATGGATCGGTAAAATGGTTTCGGATATTAGTTATAATAATGCTAAAGAATATTTTAAGGTTTAAAAATCAAATAGACATAAATTAATAATTATGAATAAAGCACAAAAAATAGGAACCTATCGATATCGAATTCTAGCACTATTAATGTTTGCAACTACTATTAATTACTTTGATAGAAGTATAATTGGTGTTATGGCTCCAACTTTAGAAAAACTATTTGGTTGGACCAATAGTGATTATGCAAATATCATGATTTCATTTAAAGTCGCCTATGCACTAGGAATGCTTTCTATGGGAGGATTAATAGATAGATTAGGAACCAAGAAAGGATACACTTTATCTATTGCAATTTGGAGTATTTTTGGAATGCTACATGCATTGGTTAGACCAGGATTTAGTGTAATTGGTTTTGCAGCTGCTCGGTTTGGTTTAGGTTTTGGTGAAGCAGGAAACTTTCCTGCTGCTATTAAAACAACAGCTGAATGGTTTCCAAAAAAAGACCGTGCTTTTGCAACAGGTCTTTTTAATGCAGCAACAAGTATTGGAGCTATAGCAGCACCTTTTGTAATAGGGTGGATAGTACATGAAAACGGAAAAAATTGGCAAATTCCATTCTTAATTACAGGAGCTTTAAGTGCTATTTGGGTATTATTATGGTTGCGTATGTACAAAAAACCAGAAGTGCATCCCAAAGTATCAAAAGAAGAATTAGCTTATATTCAAGAGGATTCTGAGGTTGAAAGTGAAGAAAAATTACCATGGAAAAATGTTCTAAATAAAAGACAAACTTGGGCATTTGCATTGGCAAAGGTAACCGATGCAGTTTGGTGGTTTTACTTATTCTGGGGAGCAAAATTTTTAGCAACCACTTTTGACGTAAATATTAAAAATATTGCGCTTCCATTTTTTGTTATTTATTTATTAGCAGATGGAGGTAGTATTTTAGGAGGCTATCTATCAGGAGCATTCATTAGAAAAGGATGGGCAATAAACAAAGCAAGAAAAATAACACTTTTAATCTGTGCATTAATTATATTACCTGTAAGTTTTGTAGCAATTACAGATAATAAATGGTTAGCCATTGTACTTATTGGTATTGCTGCTGCAGGACACCAAGCTTGGTCTGCAAATATTTTTACACTTGTGTCTGATGTGTTTCCAAAAAAAGCAACAGCTTCTGTTGTAGGTATTGGTGGGATGGTTGGTGCTGTAGCAGGTATTGTTGCCGATGCTGCATTGGGTTCTGTATTAGATGCTGCCGGAAATTCTGGATATTTTTGGGCCTTTCTAATTGCAGGGTCATGTTACTTAATCATCCTTGGTTTGGTCCATTTATTAATGCCAAAAATGACTCCATTAGATGAAAATTTAAAACTAATCACTAAATAATAAAGGTGATTTTCATATCGTACATATTAATAGTATTAAGATGAAAAAACTAAATAGAAGTAATAAAGGATTAGAAAACAAACTGCCCATTAAAATTGCGCAATTTGGGGAAGGAAACTTCTTAAGAGCCTTTATAGGGTATGCTTTTCAGGAACTAAATAAAACTGTTAATTTTAATGCAGGAATTGCAGTTGTACAACCAATTGATAAAGGTTTGGTTAAAATGCTAAATGATCAAGATGGATTGTACACACTATTCATGAAAGGTGTTAAAAAAGGTAAAGAAATTCAAGATATTGAATTAATATCAAACATAGTCAAGGCAATAGACCCTTATTCTAATTTTAAGGATTATTTAAGTTTAGCTAGGGAAGAGTCATTAGAGTTTATAATATCAAACACGACAGAAGCAGGTATTGCTTATGTAGATTCAGACACGCCTTTAATGCAACCACCAAGTTCATTTCCAGCTAAATTAACTGTCTTTTTATATGAGCGTTTTAAGCATTTTAAAGGTGATAAAAACAAGGGGTTAACCATCATTCCATGTGAATTAATTAATCATAATTCAGAAACTTTAAAAGAAATTATATTAAACTACGTTTCTGATTGGAATTTAGGCGATGATTTTAAAAATTGGCTACTTGTAAGTAATTCATTTCACAGCACATTAGTAGATAGAATTGTACCTGGTTATCCAAAAGCAGAAATTGAAGCTTACAATGCACAATTAGATTATGACGATAATTTAATTGTTTCAGCAGAAGCATTTTTATTATGGGTTATAGAAGGTGGAGACGATTTAAAGGCAAAACTACCATTTGATAAAACAGCATTAGATGTCAAGATTGTTAACGATATGCAACCATATCGTACCAGAAAAGTTCGTATATTAAATGGTGCTCATACAGCAATGGTACCTTTCTCTTTGCTATATGGAAATAAAACTGTAAAACAATCGGTTGATAACCTTTTTACAGGTGAGTTTATAAATAAAGTAGTTTTTGATGAAATTATTGATACTTTAGATATGAATAAAGCAGAACTAATTAGTTTTGCAGATGAAGTTTTTGATCGTTTTAGAAACCCATTCATCATTCACAATTTATCAAGTATTGCATTAAACTCAATATCTAAATTTAAAGTCCGAGTGTTACCTAGTTTGTTAGAATATGAAAATAAGCATAAAAAACTACCAACACATCTTACATTTGCTTTAGCGTGTTTAATTCGTTTTTACAAAGGCACTTGGAAAGGTAATAGTTTGCCTATTCAAGACAATCAAGATATAGTTGCTTATTTTTCTGAAACATGGAAATCTAATAATTTTAATGAGGTAGCAATAAACATTTTAAGTCAAGAGAACTATTGGGGAGAAGATTTAACTAAGATTAAAAACTTAGCAAGTTCAATAGCCTTAGCCTTAAAAGAAATTGAAGAAAATGGTATAGAAAAAGGTTTTGAAAATTATAGCAAAACCTATTAAAAGATAATATGTTATTAGGATGCAAAATAAAATAATAAAAGTAAATTCTTCAGATAATGTTGCTGTAGCTTTAATAAATTTAAAGGCAGGAGATGTTGTTACCTTTAATGAAGAAACTATAAAGATTTTATCAGACACTAAATCAAAGCATAAAATAGCTTTAGAAAAATTTGAACCTGGAGATAGAATTATCATGTATGGTGTCCTCGTAGGTACAGCTAATATAACCATAGAAAAAGGCAATATTTTAACTGTAAATAATGTTAAACATCAAAGTGAAAAGGTTATTGGTAAAACCGAATCTTTTAGATGGGCAGCTCCTAACGTAGATAAGTGGAAAGCTAGAACTTTTCAAGGCTATCATAGAGAAGATGGGCAGGTAGGAACAGAAAATGTATGGTTGTTTTTCCCGTTAGTATTTTGTGAAAATAGAAATGTTGAAATTTTAAAAGAAATTTTTGAAAAAGAACTTTTAAAGCAAAAAGTTAATCCACATCAAATGCTTTTACGTTCATTAGTTAGTGGAAACGAAGAGACAGAAATCACTTCAACTTCATCAGATGTTTTCGATAATATTGATGTAAAATTTATTACACACCCTGGTGGTTGTGGTGGTATAAGACAAGATTCAGAAAGTTTAGCTAAATTACTAGCAGGCTATGTAAACAATCCCAATGTTGCAGGAGCAACTGTGCTAAGTTTGGGTTGTCAAAACCTTCAAATTAATATTTTTAAAGAAGCTCTAAATAATATTAATCAGAATTTAAACAAACCTGTTTTAATTTATGAGCAACAGCAAATGGGAACGGTAGATGAGATGCTCTCTGCTGTTATAAAAGACTCTTTTAAGGCTATAAAACAAGCTAATCAAATAGAACGTAAACCTGCACCTTTATCTAAATTAAAAATTGGATTAGAATGTGGTGGATCTGATGGCTTTTCTGGGATTTCTGCAAACCCTACATTAGGAGTTGTTTCAGATATGATAACTGCTTTAAACGGAACAGCTATTTTAGGTGAATTTCCAGAATTATGCGGAGTTGAACAAGAGTTAGTAAACCGTTGTGTTGATGATAAAAAAGGCATAAAGTTTTTAAAATTAATGAAAGCTTATGAAAAATCTGTAATAGATGCTGGGTCAGGATTTGATATGAACCCCTCACCAGGAAACATTAAAGATGGACTTATTACAGATGCAATGAAATCTGCAGGTGCAGCTAAAAAGGGAGGAACATCCCCAGTTCAAGATGTTTTAGATTATGGTGAATATATCACCAAGCCAGGTCTTAACCTGTTATGTACACCAGGAAATGATGTTGAAAGCACTACTGCAATTGTAGGATCTGGAGCTAATGTGGTATTATTTACTACTGGCTTAGGAACCCCTACAGGAAATCCTATTGCACCGGTTATAAAAGTTTCTTCGAATACAGAACTTGCAGAAAAGATGCCTGATATTATAGATTTTGAAACTGGAGCAATAATTCGTGGTGAAAAAACCATTGAAGAAATGGGTGAAGAAATGTTAGAATTTATTATTAAAGTTGCAAGTGGAACAATTAGCACCAAAGCAAAAGTTTTAAACCAAAATGATTTTATCCCTTGGAGAAGAGGTGTATCTCTTTAGCATTACATATTTGGGCTATTAAACAAAAAAACGCTAAGATTTAATCTTGGCGTTTTTTTGTTTATTGTAAGTAATTGTATCTTAATTAGAAACTGGCTTCTTTAAAGAAGATTTTCTAATTAATAACTCTGGCGTAAGAACAACTTTTTTTTCAATTTTAGCATTATCAGTATTATTTACTTGCTCTAAAAATACGTTAGCAGCTATTTTGCCCATTTCTACAGGGGATTGGTCAACTGTAGAAATTGATAGCTCCATAAATTTTGTAAAAGGCTCATTTGCAAATCCAACTACACAAATATCTTCGGGAATTTTAATGCCTTGATTTTTAATCTCTTGTATGGCTCCTAAAGCAGCATAATCACTAGAAGAGAAAATGCCGTCTGGTGATTTTTTTAATTTTAATAACTTTTTCACAGCTTTTCGACCATCTTCAACTGTACTTTTAATTCTAATAACATAATCTTCATTAAACTCAATACCTTCATCTTCTAAAGCTTGTTTGTAGCCAAGAAATCGATTGTTGAAAATATCCAACAATGTATTACCAGATAAATGAACAATTTTTTTACAACCTTGCTTAATCAAGTGTTTTGTTGCTTTATAGCCAGCTTCAAAATCATTAATTGTTACAGAACTAACGCCTTCTATATTTGCTTTTCTATCAAAAAATATTAGTGGAATTTGTTTTTTAAAAATTCTATTAAAACTTTCTTTTTTATATATATCTACATTCGAGATGGACATTAAAATACCGTCTACTTGAGCATTTAATAATGTGTTAATAATTTCAATTTCAATATTTTCGTTATTATGAGTTTGACAAATTATTACGTGGTAACCATGTGCAAATAAATTTTCTTCAATACCTCGAATTACAGATGCAAAGAAGTTGCTATCTATTCGAGGCACAATAACTCCTACATTATTACTTTTACCACTTTTAAGAGCTAAAGCCAATTTATTTTGCTCATAATTCATTTTGTTAGCCATTTCTAACACAAGATCTCTTGTTTTTTTACTAATCTTGGGGCTGTTATTTAAAGCTCTTGAAACTGTAGCCGCGGTGATATCTAGCTTTTTAGCTATGTCGTAAATAGTAGTTTTCTTACCCATTAGTAGTACTGTAATATATATTATTTGTAAAAGTAATATTTAAATAATAAAAAATATTATGTTATCGATTACACTAAACGTAATTATCCGTTAATTTTTTAATGTTTAATTAAATTTAGTTATTAAATATATAGTCTTTATTAACATTTTATTAAGATAACCATTTAATTGTTTGTTTGTTTAAAGTTTATTTATTAGTTTTGTGCAATCGATTACATTATGTAAAACTTATATTATCGAGTGTTTTTTTAATAATATGATTTTTTAAATCAATTTTTATGAAACTTATAGAGATTACAGTTAAAGTTTTTAATAAATCATTTAGATATAAAATGATTTGCCTTTTTGGTTTAACTATTTTTTTTCTTGGATGTAAAGTGAAAATGAAATCTGCTATTAATCATGTAAACGATAAAAATTCACCATGGCAAATCATGCAGCAAATAGTTGATGATGTAAATGAGCCAAATATTCAAGATAAATCTTTTAGTGTAATTGATTATGGTGCAATCTCAGATGGTGTATTTAATAATTCTGATGCTTTTAAAAAAGCTATACAAAATTGTTATGAAAATGGAGGAGGAAAGGTTATTGTACCTTCTGGTAAATTTTATACTGGTCCAATTCATTTAAAAAGTAATATCAATCTTCATTTGGAAGAAGGAGCAGAAATATTATTTAGTACAAATCCTTCAGATTATTATCCATTAGTGCATACTTCATACGAAGGGCTAGAATTAATGAACTATTCTCCTTTAATTTATGCTTATAAAGCAAATAACATATCTGTTACAGGAAAAGGAGTTTTAAATGGTCAAGCTAATAGTCATAATTGGTGGCCATGGAGCATGGGTGTTGACCATGGTTGGAAAGAGGGTATGCCATCACAAAGAGATAGTTTAAACCTTCCTAAGCTAATGAGTTTCGCGGATAAAGGAATTCCAGTTAACGAAAGGATATTTGGTGATAACCATTATTTAAGACCAACTTTCCTTGAGCCTTTTAATTGTACTAATGTGTTAATCAAAGATGTGAAAATTATAAATGCACCTTTTTGGGTTATTCATCCTATAAAATCTAAAAATGTTATTGTAGATGGTGTAACTATTGATTCTCATGGTCCGAATAATGATGGTTGTAATCCAGAATATTCAAAAAATGTTATAATAAGAAATTGCACTTTTAATACTGGTGATGATTGTATAGCAATTAAAGCTGGTAGAGATAACGAGGGCAGAAGAATTGCTATAAAAAGCAAGAACATAGTTGTGCAAAACTGTAAAATGATTGATGGTCATGGAGGTGTAGTAATAGGTAGTGAGATGTCGGCTGGTGTGTCTAATGTTTTTGTTGAAAATTGCATAATGGATAGCCCAAATTTAGACAGGGCAATAAGGATTAAAACAAATTCAAGAAGAGGGGGTACTGTTGATGGTGTTTATGTTAGAAATATTGAAGTTGGACAAGTTAAGGAAGCTGTTTTAAAAATTAATATGTTTTATGGTATTTATAGTAACCAAACAGGAGCGTTTATACCACAAGTTCGAAATATATTACTAGAAAATGTTAACGTAAAAAATGGCGGTGAATTTGGGGTTTTAGCAAAAGGATATGTAGGGTCTCCAATACAAAATATAACATTAAAAAATGTTGTTATAGAAAAGGTTAAAAAGGAATTTTCTTTGGAAAATGTTACAAATATTAAATTAATAAACACAAAAATTAACGGATTGCCTGTAGAAGAAACTAATACTAACAAACAATTAAACAATAACTAATTTCAATTAAACAATTAAATTATGAATATCAAACTTTTATTTAGAAAATCACTAAAATTGTGTGGCACAATTTTCCTTTTTCTGAGCTTACTCATGGGTAATGAAATCTATGCTCAAGAAAGAAGTACTCCAATAAGCGGTACTATTATCGATGAAACTGGACAGCCTATTCCTGGTGTAAATATTTTGGAAAAAGGTACTAGTAATGGAACAACTACAGATTTTGACGGCAAGTACACCTTCAAGGTTACAAATTCAAATGCAGTATTAGTTGTGAGTTATGTTGGTTTCGCAAAACAAGAAGTTATTGTGGGAGGGAATAGTATTATTGATATAACACTTAAAGAAGATTTAGAATCACTAGATGAAGTCGTAGTGGTTGGTTATGGAACTATAAAAAAATCAGATCTTACAGGATCTGTTAGTACTATTAGTGCATCAGATGTAACAGAAAAAAATGTTACTAGCCCTTTAGAGGCCATTCAAGGTAATATACCAGGTGTACAAATTTCTTCATCTTCTGGTAGAATTGGAGATGGTTTTGATATTACAATTAGGGGTAATAACTCATTATTAAGTGAGACAAAACCATTATTTGTAGTAGATGGTGTTCCAACAGATGATATTACTTTTTTAAATCCACAAGATATAGATAGAATTGATGTTTTAAAGGATGCATCATCAGCGGCAATTTACGGTTCAAGAGGTGCAAGTGGTGTAGTAATTGTTTCAACCAAAAGTGGTAAATCTGCTAAATCTGGTTTAAATATATCTTATGAAACATCTTATGGAACAAAAGAAGTAGCCAGATTACCAAAAATGATGGGTGGTGAAAAATGGTGGTACTATCATCAATCTGCTTATTTTGCAACAACTAATGGAGGGGATGCATCAACAACAACTGCAGATATGTTAGCGGGGTCTGTTGTAGGTAGTAGTAATACTGTGCTTTTACAAAGAGCTTCAAATAATGATACCTTTGATTGGTATGATGCTGTGCTTGAAAGCGGAAGTCAACAAAATAATTATTTGAGTATTAACGGAAGAGCAGATAATGGTCTGGCATATAGTTTAGGCTTAGGATTGCAAAAAGAGACAGGTAATGTTCCTAATGAATCGATTGATAAATACACATTTAAGGCTGGTGTAAACCATAAAATAAATGAGAAATTTTCAACAGGAGCTAATATTACATTAGCTCGTACTGATGAGCAATTAGGTAGTGATGTTGCAATGCGAGAAGCATTTAGATTAAATCCTTTTTTAACACCTTGGAAGGTGGATGAAAATGGTAACGAAATTGTTGGTGAATATCAAGATCAACCTGGTAAATTAAGATTTCCTGATGGGTCTTATGCAATCAATAAAACTAGTACATATAATCCGTTATTAGAAATTGCTAATTCATCAAATGAGATTAAAAGATGGAGAACTTTTGGAAACTTGTATTTAGAATATAAGCCTTTAGAATGGTTAACATTAAAGACTACGTATTCAGGAAATTACAATACTTCTAGACAAGGTGAATTTTCGGGAGCTCAAACAAATGCAGGTATAAGTAATGAAAATCTTCCGTTGTCATCACTTGCTAAAAGTGAGAATTATAACTATACATGGGATAATCAATTTAATATAAATTATATTTTAAATGAAGATCATGTTTTTAATTTTTTAGGATTACAAAGTTTATACTCTAATGTAACAGAAAGTTCTTTTTTAAGTTCAAGAGAGCAACCTTTTGAAACAGGGTTTTATAACATAGGATCTGGAGAAGCTGGTACTTTTAATTTGGGTTCTAATTATATTAAAAAGACGTTAAACTCATATGCAGTTCGTTTAAATTATTCATATAAAGATAAATACTTACTTACTGCCTCTAACAGATGGGATGGATCATCTGTGTTATCAGAAGGTAATAAATGGGAATCTTTTCCATCAGTAGCATTAGCATGGAAGGCAAGTAAAGAATCTTTTTTAATTGATAATGAAACTATTTCAAATTTAAAGGCAAGAGTAAGTATTGGGTATACAGGTAACGACAATGTAGATTCATATTCAACTCTTAATGCTTTAAATCAGCAGGTATATTACGATTTTAATGGTACTTCTGCCAATGGATGGTTAGCAGAAACTCTAGCTAATAGTGATTTAACTTGGGAAAAAACTAGAGAATTTAATATAGGTGTAGATTTTGGGTTATTTAAAAATAGAATTTCTGGTAGTGTAGATGTTTATGACAGGTTATCTGAAGATCTTATTTATGCACAAGCTTTACCATTAGAATCTGGATGGGAATCAACTTTTGCAAACGTAGGTTCTGTTAGTAATAAAGGTGTAGAAATACTTTTAACCACTAGAAATATTAAAACGGATGATTTATCTTGGAGTACAACATTTACTTTTACAAAAAACACCAATAAATTAGAATCTATTTATGGGCAAAGTGAAGTTTCAGATATAGGTAATAATCTTCATTTAGGAGAATCGTTAAATTCTTATTATAACTATGTGTTTGACGGTATTTGGCAAGCTGATGAAGCTGATGAAGCTGCCTCTTATGGTCAAAGTGAAGGTCAAGCGAAAGTAAAAGATTTAAATAATGATGGCGTTATTGATGCTAATAACGATAGGACTATTTTAGGTAATTCTGATCCAGATTGGTCTGGAAGTTTTATTTCTAATTTAACATATAAAAATTTTGATTTATCTATTTCAGCTTTCACTAACCAAGGTGTATTTGCTTATAGTGAATTCCATCAAAACTTTACAGATGTAAGAGATAGAGGCCGTCAAAAATTAGATATAGCAGATTGGTATATTCCAGCAAATGCTGCTGGTATTCCTGCACAAGCATCAAATTCGTTTCCACAACCTCGTAATGCAGGTACTTATTGGAGAAATGATAGAGTTGGATATTATAAAGATGCATCTTTTATTAAAGTAAAAAATATTGCTCTTGGCTATACTTTAAGTGATAATGTTGTAAATAAACTCAAAATTAAGAGTTGTAGAATTTACGCTAACGTATTGAATCCATTTGTAATTACAGATTACGAAGGATACGATCCAGAATGGGCTGTTGCAGGTTATAATATAGCGCGTGTTAGCTCGGTAACATATCAATTAGGTTTAAGTTTAAAATTTTAAAAAAAGAATTATGAAAAAAATATTAATATTAGGAATCCTAGCATTGATAGTTAGCTCTTGCTCGGACTTTATAGAAGAAGAGAATCTTGCAAATGCAGATGCAGAGACTTTTTATACAACATCAGAAGGTTTTAATGCTTTAGTTAATGCAAATTACTCAGAGTTGCGTGAAATATACGGAAACGACGCTTATGTATTCTGCGCTGGTACAGATTTATATGCAGTAGGATCTGGAAGAGGATCAGAACCAGAAGGACTGTCTATTTACTCGCAATTAAATTCATCATCTGTTGGTGTAGATCAACTTTACGCTTCATGTTATTCAGCAATTCAAAAAGCAAATATAGCTATACATTATTCTGATATTACCGCTCAAACTGAAGAATTAAGTACTTTAGTTGGCGAGGTGAAATACATGAGAGCAAATGCATACTTTTTGTTAGTGCAAACTTACGGTGGGGTTGGAATAGTTACTGATTATATAGCAAGTCCTATATTATCTTTTGATAGAAATTCTGCTGAAGAAGTATATAAATTAATAATTGCAGATTTGCAAGAAGCTTTATCAGCAGTAAAAGATGAATCATTTTCAGGAAGAGTAACAAAAAGAGCTGTTCAACATTTATTAGCTAAAGTACATTTAACAAGAGCATACGAAACTTTTGCAGACTCAAACGATTTTGCAACAGCAGCAACCTATGCAGAAAATGCAATTGCAGGACAATCTTTAACCATTCCTTTTGCAGAATTATGGTTTCCTGGAAATGAAATGAATGCAGAAACAATATTCTCTGTACAATTTGATGAAACCTCTATTAGTGTAGATCCTACAGAATTAGGACATAAGCAAGCAAACTATTTTGGCCCTTATTTAGGTGGTTCAGAATTTGCCGGTGATGCAGGATGGAAAAGCTTTACTTTATTAGCAACCGATTTTGCTTTAGAACTATTTACAGAAGATGATGAAAGATACGAAGCAACGTTTATGACAGAAGCTTATATGCGTTATTTTGATGCTTTTGAAGTAGATGATACAAGCGGATTAGAAGTAAGACATTATTATGCACCTCAATGGGCAACACCAGCAGATATTGCTGCTTATGCTTTGGCTCATCCAGAAGCGCAAATTCACGAATGGGGAACTTATGCAGCAGGTGTTGTAAGTAGTGACTACCAAACAATTCCAGCAAAAAAGTTTGATGATCCAAGTGTTCAATTTGATGATGATTCAAGAGTAAGTTCTCGTGATATTGTTTTATCTAGACTTGCTGAAACTTACCTTATAGCAGCCGAAGCTTATTTACAAACAAACCCAGTTTTAGGTCTAGAAAAACTTAATGCTGTGAGAGAAAGAGCTGGTTTAACAACACCACTAACTACTTTTGATATTGATGTTGTATTAGATGAAAGAGCAAGAGAGTTATTTGGAGAATATCACAGATGGTTTGATTTAAAACGTACAGGAAAGCTAGTAGAACGAGCTTCAATGTATAATTATTTAATTGATGCAGCTAATTTTAATGGAGCTAATGGAGAGTTAAAAATATTAAGACCTATACCTCAAGCGGCTTTAGATTTAAATCAAAATAAAGATTTCCCTCAAAACCCTGCTTATAATTAATTAAGTGTCAGGTTTTAATAAAGAATTAGTTTTAGTAATTATTTAGTTTGATTTAGTTTAAATAAGCCTGACAAAAAATCAGGCTTATTTTATAAAAATATGTAGGTTATTATGTTAGTTAAAAAGTACATATACATATTATTTTATCTTTTTAATTTAACTTCAATTTTTGCCATACAAAAATTGGAGATTGACACTAGTTATACTATACATAATACTTTTCAAAAAGAAATAAAAAAATTCCCAAATATTTCAATTGCTTATGCGAATTCTATCATTAATTTATCTGAAACCAAAGATTTAATCTTTAAAGAATTAAACAATCAAAAACTACATTTAGACTTTTATCGAGTAAAAAACAATGAATTAGTTCCTGCAGTTATTTTGATTCATGGTGGAGGATGGAAATCGGGTAATAAATCACATATGGAGCCTTTGGCTAAAAGTATTGCCTCTCAAGGATATGCTTGTTTTGCTGTTGAATATAGATTATCTGCTCAAGCTATTTATCCAGCAGGTATTAATGATGTTAAACATGCCATTAAATTTATAAGAGCTAATGCCACTAAGTTTGGCGTTGATTCAACGAAAATTGCTGTATTAGGTTGTTCTTCTGGTGGTCAAATGGCTGCCTTAATTGGCACAAAAAACAATGAAGATTATTCATCGACTAAAGTTCAAGCTATAATAAATATTGATGGAATTTTGGCATTCAAACATCCACAATCTAGAGAAAATGTTGTTGCAAGTAAATGGTTAGGTGGTACATGTAAAGAAAAGCCAAAAGTATGGGAAGAAGCATCAGCTTTAAATCATACAAATGCACAAACACCTCCTATTTTATTTATCAATAGTCAATATGATAGATTTCATGCAGGTAGAGATGATATGATTAAAATTCTTAAAAAGCATAATATATATTACAATTTAAAAACAATTTTAAATAGCCCACATACTTTTTGGTTATTTAATCCTTATTTTAAGGAAACAACAAAACATATTGTAACGTTTCTTGATAATCAATTTAAACCTAATTAATTATGAAAACCGTCAAATACATAATAATAGTATTCATGTTTATAAGCATTTTGGCTTGTAAAAATGAAGAAACGAAAGCAGTTTTAGAACAAGTTGCAAAAAAAGAGCTTAAGTCACCTGTAAAAACATATGCCGAAATCTCTATTGCAGAAGGCGGAAAATGGATTGATGGAGAAAGAGGTCATAAAGAATACAATGGTGGTACATCTTTTAAAAACGTAAACCAGTTACAAGTACCAGATAATCATACAGACCATACTTGGTATTTACGCTACGAAGGTCCAGGTTGGGAAAATAATAAAATTGGTTACAGATTGTATTTAGACTGGAGAAATGCTATTGATATCTTCGGGAAAACTACCGATAAAATGGTGCTATCACAAGTTGGTCAAGATGGATTCGATTCTTATCATGAGCCTCAATCTTGGGGACAAGACATTTTAAAAGTTGGTAAAGGTCTTGGTATTGGATCTATTGGAAGATTGGTTGACAATAATGTGCTTCATTTTAAAGAAGTAGATAATACGCATGCAACTATTAAGAATACCGAAAGTAATTCTACAGTCATCATTCAATACAAAGGTTGGAAAACTGGCAAAGATAAAATCGATTTAAAATCAACATTAAGCATTGCTCCAGACCAACGTTATACTAAACATACCATACAACCTTCAAAAGCTATAAATGGTATTGTAACAGGTATTGTAAATCATGGTGTTAATTTCATTAAAAAGAAAAATGAAAAATGGGCATACATAGCAACTTATGGAAAACAAACTTTAGTACCAGATAATTTAGGAATGGCAATTTTTTACAAATTAGAAACCACAACAGAAGTAAAAAAAGGCGCAAACGATTATTTAATAGAATTTAAACCTACCACAAAACCAATTGTATTTTATTTTTTAGGTGCTTGGGAACAAGAAGTGGATGGCATTAAAACCGAAAAAGCATTCATTACTTATTTAAATGAAAAATTAGCCGAATTAAATAATAACGATAAACTATAAAGTCATGAAAAACCTTCTCCAAATAAAAACATCTATAGTGTTGTTATTATGTTTTTCCTTTTTAGTATGTAATAATTTAAATGCTCAAGAAAAAGAATATACAATTGATGATTGTGTAAATACCTTCAATAAAGAAGAGGCAATCCCAACAAAAGTTGGGTATCAATATTGGTTTGCAGATAAAGATTTTTTAGATGGACGAACCATTAAAATGAGTGTTGTTGCTCCAGGAAAAGCAACCCATGCACCACACAAACATCCAGAAGATGAGTTTTTCTATGTTTTAGAAGGTAAAGCCAAGTTTCATTTAGACGGAAACGAAGTTGTTGTTCAAGCTAATACAAGTTTATATTGTCCTTCAAATATTATGCATGGCATAAGTAATGCAGGAGAAACAGAATTAAAATACCTAGTTATTAAAAAATACGAATAGAAATAAATATACCTATGAAAAACATAACACTAATTGCAATAATAGTATTAAGCTTTTTTACAAGTTGCAAAGAAGAAAAAAAGGAAGTTGTAACTGAAGAAACGCAACAAGAAGTAAAAATTTCTAGTTCCTTAAAATGGTCAGAACGTATGGCATTATCTATAATGAAACGTTTTCCAAAAGCGAGAGATGTCGATAATCATAAAACTATAAACTGGAATTACAAGCATGGTTTATTGGCTTTGTCGTTTGAAAAATTATACCAAGAAACAGGTAACGAAAAATATTTTGAATACGAAAAAGGTTATGCAGACGATTTAATTGATAGTACAGGAACGATTTTAAACTACGATATCGAGAAATATAACATCGATAATATCAATGCTGGAAAAATTCTTTTCTTCTTGTATGAAAAAACCAAAGATGAAAAATACTTATCTGCTATAAAGACTTTAAGAAAACAATTAGAGAACCATCCAAGAACCAAGTCTGGAGGCTTATGGCACAAAAAAATATATCCATACCAAATGTGGCTCGATGGTTTATATATGGGACAACCTTTTTATGCAAGATACATAGCAGAATACGAAGATGGTAAAAACTTTGACGATGTCGCACACCAATTCGAGGTATGTTACAAGCAAACCTATGATGAAAAAACAGGCTTGTTATTACACGCTTGGGACGAAAGCAAACAAATGGGTTGGGCAGATAAAACAACGGGTAAATCTCCAAATTTCTGGTCGCGTTCACTAGGTTGGTACGTTATGGCTTTAGTAGATGTGCTTGATTATTTTCCAGAAGACCATCCAAAAAGACAAATGCTAATACAACAGCTAAACGACCTTTCTACGGCTTTAGTTAAAGTGCAAGATAAATCTGGAATTTGGTATCAGGTTCCTAATTTTCCAGATAGAGAAGGCAATTATTTAGAATCTTCTGGAACAGCAATGTTTGCATATGCATTTGCTAAAGGTGTTAGAAAAGGCTATTTACCTTCAGAATTTAACGACGTAGCAAACAAAGCGTTTGATGGACTTGTTAAAGAGTTGGTTAAAGTAGACGACAATGGAGAAGTACATTTAACGCAAACTTGTAAAGGTGCTGGTTTAGGAGGAAATCCTTATAGAGATGCTTCTTTTGAATATTATATAGGTGAAGCAAAACGAGTAAATAATCTTCATGGTACAGGACCTTTTATTTTGGCTGCATTAGAATTGAACAGATAAAATATCAAATATGAAATCAATAAACACAGCTTTATGTTCTTTCGGAATGAGTGGACATCTTTTTCATGGACCTTTTATTGATTTACACCCAAACTTTAATTTATATGGTGTTCTAGAACGTACTAAAAATTTAGCACAAGAAAAGTATCCAAATATTAAAACATTTAGGTCTTTAGAAAACTTGTTGCAAGACAATGCAATAGATTTAGTTGTAGTCAATACACCAAATATTACACATTACAACTACACTAAAAAAATAATAGAAGCTGGTAAACATGTTGTTGTAGAAAAACCTTTTACAGTTACAACTACCGAAGCTCAAGAGTTAATTGATTTAGCAAAAAAACATAATGTTAAACTTTCTGTGTATCATAATAGAAGATGGGATAGTGATTTTAAAACAGTAAAAAAAATAATTGATGAAGGTGTTTTAGGAGATATTGTTGAAGCCGAATTTCATTACGACAGATTTGACCCAGAATTAAGCTATAAAACACATAAAGAAACGCCAACAGAAGGTGTTGGAAGTTTATACGATTTGGGCTCTCATTTAATCGATCAAGCTTTACAGCTTTTTGGAATGCCTAATAGTGTTTTTGCCAGTTTAGATAGTTTTAGAAAAGACTCTAAAGTAGGCGATTATTTCGATGTTAAACTGTATTACACATCGCATTATGTCACATTAAAGTCCAGTTATTTTGTACGCGAACCACTTCCAGCTTATAGTATTCACGGAACAAAAGGCTCCTTTATAAAATCTAAAGCAGATATTCAAGAAACCGAACTTCAAAAAGAAATAAAACCCAATACTAATAATTGGGGAATAGAACCAGAATCCGAAAAAGGAATTCTTCATGTTCTAAAAAACGGAGATTTTAATAAAGTATTTGTAAATACAGAACAAGGAGATTATATGGTTTATTACAATGGTATTTATAATGCTATCGCAAATAACAAACCATTACCTGTAACTGCACAACAAGGAACAGATGTTATAAAAATTATTGAAGTCGCAATACAAAGTAATCAAGAAAAAAGAATTATTGAATTATGAGAGTTTGTTTAGTATTACTGTTTTTATTTAGTTCTTTCAATGCATTTGCACAAGAACAAATAGAGCAATGGAACCGTTTTGAAATTAGTTTAAAACACAAAACAAAAGGGAATCCGTTTCAAGATGTAAAACTTTCTGCTAAATTTTTTAATGCAGATACTACTTTCGTGGTTAATGGATTTTACGATGGTAAAAACGTTTTTAAAATTCGTTTTATGCCACAGCAAATAGGAAAATGGAATTATTTAATATCGAGTTCTGTCGAAGAATTTAATTCAAAAACAGGAAGTTTTCAATGTGTTAAAGCATCATCAGATAATCATGGAATGGTAATAGTTAGTGAAACTTATCATTTTAAATATGCAGATGGTAACAATTACTATCCTTTTGGTACAACTGCTTATGCATGGACACATATGAAAGAGGAGCTTCAAGAGGAAACTTTAAAAACATTAGAAAAAGCAGACTTTAATAAAGTAAGAATGTGTGTGTTTCCTAAAAACTACGATTTAGTAAAAGAAGAGCCTAAAGTGTATCCTTTTAAAGTAAAAAAATTAGTAACTAATGCTAAAGGAGATAAAATTTTTACTTGGAATTTTGATGAATTTGACCCAGAATTTTTTCAATATTTAGAAAAAAGAATAGACGATTTAAATAAAATTGGTGTTCAAGCAGATTTAATACTCTTTCATCCTTACGATGGAGGTCGTTGTGGATTTGATTCTATGCCTCACAATGTAAATGAAAAATATCTAGAATATATTACAGCTCGATTATCATCTTTTAAAAATGTGTGGTGGTCTTTAGCAAACGAATGGAATTATGTAGACGCAAAAACCATTGCAGATTGGGACGCCTTAACAGAAACTGTTGTAAATAATGACCCTTACAGACATTTATGTTCTATTCATGGTGCAACATCATCTTACTATAATTATTTAAAACCAGAATACACACACGTAAGTATACAAGACGAAGCACCTGTTTTAAATTCCTACTCTTCAGCTACATTAAGAAACATTTTTAAAAAACCTATAGTGTTAGACGAAGTTGGTTACGAAGGCAATTTAAAAAGAAGATGGGGAAGATTAAGTCCAGAAAAAATGACACATTTAGTTTGGAATGGCGTTATTGCAGGAGCTTATGTAACACATGGTGAAGTTTATAGATTCAATATAGAAACAGATACTTTTTTCTGGGCAGATGGAGGTGTTCTTAAAGGAGAGAGTTGGAAACGAATTAAATTTTTAAAATCTATAATAGAAAATGCTCCAGGACCATTACATATGGCAGATATAAGTAGAGATTTAATAACAGCATCTTCAGGAAAAGGATTTTACTTAATGTATTTTGGTGAAGAAATTATAGAGTCTTGGGCATTTAATTTACCAAAAAAGAATGCAGAATTAGATAAACTTAAAGAAGGTGTAAAATTTAAAGTTGAAATTATTGATACTTGGGACATGACTATTACACCAGTTTCTGGAGTTTTTGAAACTAAAAAAGTAAACGATAATTATCGTCTGTATGATGTAGATTTAAAAGAAGTGAGATTACCATACAAGCCTTATATCGCTTTAAGAATTACTGAAATAAAAAAGAAATGAAAACAAAATCTATCGTACAACTAGTTGTAATTTCCTTGTTTTTTGTTGCAAGTTGCTCCAAATCTAAAGAGAAAAACGAAATTCAAACACCAGATAATTATGAAGGTATTGAGTTTGAAATGAAAACTATTCAAGAACCTCAAATTCCTAATAATACAGTAAATATTAAAGATTTTGGAGCTGTAGATGGAGGACATGTTTTAAATACAAAAGCCTTTGAAAAAGCGATAGAAGCTGTTACAAAAAAAGGAGGAGGAAAAGTTATAATTCCTGCTGGTATTTGGTTAACAGGACCCATTATTTTAATAAGTAAGTTAGAATTACATGCAGAAGCTGGCGCTTTAATAAAATTTTCTACAAATAAAGACTTATATCCTATAATAGAAACAAATTTCGAAGGCTTAAATACATGGCGTTGTTTGTCACCAATATATGGCAAAAACCTAGAGGATGTAGCTTTTACAGGTCCAGGTATTTGGGATGGCTCTGGCGATGCATGGCGACCAGTTAAGAAATCTAAAATTACAGATAAACATTGGGGAAAATTAGTAGCTTCAGGTGGTTTTGTAGACAATAATAAAATGGTATGGTATCCATCAGAACAATTTAAAAATGCTTCAAAAAATGCCGAGTTAAATGTTAGAAAAGATTTAAAAACAAAAGAAGAATTTAAGCAAATCAGAGATTTTTTAAGACCAGTAATGGTTAGTATCCAGAACAGTAAAAGAGTTATGTTTAGTGGTTCTGTTTTCCAAAATTCTCCAGCTTGGTGTCTTCATCCTTTAATGGTAGAAGATTTAATTGTTAAAAACATTACAGTACGCAATCCTCATTATTCCCAAAATGGAGATGGTATAGATATAGAATCTTGTAAAAATGTAATTATAGAAAACTCTAGTTTCGATGTTGGTGATGATGCCATCTGTATTAAATCTGGAAAAGATAAAGATGGTAGAGACCGTAATTTTCCTTGCGAGAACCTAATTATAAGAAATAATACGGTTTATCATGGACATGGAGGCGTAACTGTTGGAAGCGAAATGTCTAGTGGTGTAAAAAACATGCATGTTTCTAATTGCACATTTATAGGTACAGATGTTGGACTTCGTTTTAAAAGTAAAAGAGGACGTGGTGGTGTTGTAGAAAATATCTTTATTTCAGATATAAGAATGACAGATATTCCAACCAATGCCATTTCATTCAATTTATATTATGGTGGATTGTCTGTTTCAGAAATGTTAGCAAAAGCAAAAAACAATAAAACAGTTGCTAAAGTTGTTCCTGTTTCAGAAACGACACCACAGTTTAAGAATATTTTTATTCAAGATATTGTTATACAAGGCGCATATCAAGCAGTTTTTTTACAAGGTTTGCCAGAAATGAATCTTGAAAACATTAAAATTAGCAATTTACTTGTTAAAGCAGATAAGGGGTTTTCTATTATTGATGCCAATGGTGTTAATATTAGTAACGTTAATCTTACTGTTAAAGAAGATGTCAAATTTAATATTTATAACACTAAAAATTTAGAATTGAGTGCCATAGAATTTAATTTAAATTCTGAAAATTCAATATTGATTAATGGTAAAGCTTCAGAAAATATTCAGTTAAAATCTTCTAGTAAAACAGATTTTTCAAAAAACACTTTAATAGGAGAAACAGTTGAAGAACATGTAGTAAAATTTGAATAATAATGATGACATTTAAAGCAAATACTATCTTTCTAATTTTTGTTAGTACTATTATAATTGCTTGTAATTCATCAAAAAAAGGACCAATTGATAGTTCTAAAACAGATTGGATAATTGCCAATTTACTTGAAAAAGAATCAGACCAAATAACCATTCAAGGAAACCCTAAATTAGTGAATGCGCCTTTAGGAAAAGCGGTTTATTTTGATGGAATAGATGATGCGTTATTTTTAGACCAAATGCCACTTAAAAATGCCAATTCTTTTACAGTTGAAATGATTTTTAAACCTTCTGAAGTTGAAGCTCCTTTTGAGCAAAGAATTGTTCATATAGGAGAAGTTTCAAAAGATAGAGTGCTATTAGAAATTAGAGCAAAAAATGGACAATGGTATTTTGATGGTTTTGTGGCTTCAAATGAAAATAAAAAAGCATTAATTGACGAAAAACTAACACATCCTTTAGGCAAAAGGTACCATGTTGCGTTAGTTGTTACTCCTAATAGTATAATAACTTTTGTTAATGGTAAAAAGGAATTAGAAGCCCCTTTTTTATTTAAACCTATTAATACAGGAAAAACGTCTTTAGGTGTGCGTTTAAATAAAAAATCTTGGTTTAAAGGAAGTATCTATAGAGTAAAAATTAGTAAAAAAGTGGTGTTACCAAATCACTTTATTCATTTTTAAAAAACTTAAAATGAAAAAAAACAAAACAGTATTAATACTCGTTTTTGTGTTGTTTAGTTTAAACACAATTGCGCAAGTTCATGATAAATCTTGGCGAGATATAGCTAATAAAAAAGAAGATGTTTGGTTTGCATCATTAGAAGCAAAACAAATAGCTAAAAATGTCTTATTATATCAACGAGACATAGGAGGTTGGCCTAAAAATGTGCAAATGCACAAACCGCTTTCTGAAGATAGAAAAGCAGAATTAATGGCTTTAAAACCTCTAGGTAAAGGTGCAACCACAGACAATGGAGCAACCATTCAAGAAATGTTTTTTATATCAAAAATGTATCGTCAAACTCAAGATGAGCAATATAAAAATAGCTTTTTAAAAGGATTAGATTATCTGTTAGAAGCACAATACGATAATGGAGGTTGGCCACAATATTATCCATTACGTAAAGGGTATTACACGCATATTACTTACAATGACGATTCTATGGTTAATATTATGAATCTGCTTCGTGAACTAAAAAATAACACCAATTATTACTCTATAAAACCATCAAAATCACAATTAAAAAAAGTAACACTAGCTTTTAATAAAGGTATCGATTGTATTTTAAAAACACAGTACAAACAAAAAGGCATTTTAACTGCTTGGTGTGCGCAACATGACGAAAACACCTTGCAACCAGCAAAAGCAAGGTCTTACGAATTGCCATCGTTAAGTGGTGCAGAATCTGCACAAATTGTATTGTTATTAATGTCTTTAGAAAACCCTTCAGATAAAGTAATAACTTCTATAAATAGCGCAGTAACTTGGTTTGAAAAAGTGAAAATAGCAGGAGACGAAAAAGATAAAATATACAACGGAATTGGACAAGTGATGAATAAAAGAATGATTCCTCAAGAAAATGAGACTGCCATTTGGGCTCGTTTTATGAATTTAGAAGATAATAAACCCTTTTTCTGTGATCGAGACGGAATTAAAAAAGCAACTTTAGATGAAATAGGTACAGAACGAAGAGATGGTTATGCTTGGTATAAAAACGATCCTCAGTTGGTGTTAGACGCATATCCTAATTGGAAATTGAGTCTCAAAAAAAAAAGCTATAAAAAACCAAAAGACGAATTAAATATTACGGTCTCTAAAGATGGTTCTGGAGATTATACAAGTATTCAAGATGCTATTAATAACACCAAGTCATTTCCTTATAATAGAGTAACTATATTTATTAAAAATGGTGTGTATAAAGAAAAGGTGAAAGTTCATGAATGGAACCCAAACCTTTCTTTAATTGGAGAAAATAAAGACAAAACAATTATTACCTACAACGATTATTTTAATAAAGTAGGTTTAGGCAGAAACAGTACGTTTTATACCTACACGCTTTTAATAGAAGCTAATAACGTTTTCCTTAAAAATTTAACCATAGAAAATTCTTCAGGAGAAGTTGGTCAAGCAGTAGCATTGTCGGTGTTTTCAGATGAAGTGGCTGTTATAAATTGCAAACTTTTAGGTAATCAAGACACATTGTATGCCTCTGGAAAGGGAAAGCAATATTATAAAGATTGCTATATAGAAGGTACTACAGATTTTATTTTTGGAAGCGCAACTGCGTTATTTGAAAATTGTGAAATTTATAGTAAAAAAGACTCCTATATTACAGCAGCTTCAACACCCAAAGACTCATTATTTGGTTACGTATTTAAAAATTGTAGACTTACAGCAAATAAAGGCATTCATAAAGTATATTTAGCAAGACCATGGAGAATTTATGCGCAAACCATTTTTATTAATTGCGAATTAGGAAAACATATTTTACCAATAGGTTGGCATAATTGGTCAAAACCTGAAGCAGAAAAAACAACATTTTATGCGGAATATAAAAATTCTGGAGAAGGATTTCAACCAGAAAAACGAGCCTATTGGTCGCATCAGTTAAAAAAACGTGAAGCAAAAAAATACACGCTTCAAAATGTGTTAGGTAAACATAAAAAAACATCAAAAAAGGAATGGTATGAAGCACTATAAATCATTCTTTTTATGCATTATGTTGATCGTTTTTTCTTGTAAGGAAAACACAAAATCATCAAGTGTTGAAAAAGAGCAAACTAAAGTTTCTATTTATACAATAGGCGATTCCACAATGGCAGATAAACCAAACCCTGACGAGAACCCAGAAAGAGGTTGGTGTCAATTATTGCCTAAGTTTTTAAACAAAAATGTAGTTGTAAAAAATCATGCTGTAAATGGCAGAAGCACACGCAGTTTTATTGCAGAAAAACGTTGGGATTCTGTTTATAATCAACTACAAAAAGGCGATTATGTTTTTATTCAATTTGGGCACAATGATCAGAAAATAAAAGACCCAAAGCGTTACACTAATCCGCATACAGCTTACAGAAATAACTTAATAAAGTTTATAAAAAACACTAGAGAAAAAAACGCAATTCCTGTGTTATTTACATCTATTGTTAGACGAAAATTTAACGAAGAAGGTGTATTGGTAGATACGCATGGTGCATATCCATTAGAAATGCGATTGGTAGCACAAGAGTACAATGTGCCTTTAATAGATTTGCAATATTTAACAGAACAATTAGAGGAAAATTATGGTGTAGAAGTTTCTAAAAAATTACATTTACATTATGCATTAAACGAAATAGCTTACTATCCAAAAGGAAAAGAAGATAACACACATTTATCGGTTTTAGGTGCAACAGAAGTAGCTAAATTGGCAGTAAACGAGTTGACTATTAAAATTGAGGATTTTAAATATTTAATTAAATAAAAGAAGAAAATGAAAGCTTTACTTTATATTAAACTACTGCTGTGTTGCTTCATTTTATTTAACAGTACAAAAGGTTATAATCAAGAATTAAAACTTTGGGAGTATGCTATTCCTGGGGAAATAAAATCTAAAGACTATAAAGAAGTTTTACAAATTGAAAATGGAACAGTTTTAAGAGCTAAACAAGTAACCAATCCTACGTTAACCATTTTTAAACCACAACTTCCTAACGGAACCGCAATTTTAATAATTCCCGGAGGAGGTTACCATCATGTTACTATTAATAAAGAAGGTGCAAAAGTAGCAGAATGGCTAAATACTTTAGGAATTACAGCCTTTGTATTAAAATACAGATTGCCAAGTGATGTTATTATGAAAGACAAAAGTATTGGTCCTTTACAAGATGCACAAAAAGCTATACGATATATTAAACATAACTCTGAAGCATTTCAGCTTAAAACAGATAAAATTGGAGTTTTAGGTTTTTCAGCTGGAGGACATTTGGCAGCAATGGTATCGACACAATTTAATAAAAAGGTTTATAAAGAAACAGATAGTATTAGTGCAAAACCAGATTTTTCAATATTAATATATCCAGTAATTTCTATGAAAGATTCTTTGACGCATCAAGGCTCTAAAAGAAACCTTTTAGGAGAAACACCTTCAAAAGAAAAGGTAGAAATATTTTCCAACGAAACACAAGTAACAGCATTAACTCCAAAAACATTTTTGGTGCATGCTACAGATGATAAATCAGTTTCTGTAGAAAATAGTATTCGGTATTATTTAGCTTTAAAAAAACACAACGTTTCTGCAGAAATGCATATTTACGAAAATGGAGGTCATGGTTTTGGGTTAGGAATTAAAAACACTAGTCAATTTTGGGTAAATGACTGTACACATTGGTTAAAATTTAATGGTTTAATTGATTAATTTGTTGTTCTTTTAATCAATTAAGGTTCATATTTTAAAAATATTTCATTTTATTCAATTTTAAAAAAACTGTTTTTAATATGTTTTAAAATGAAAAAGCCCAAATTCATTAATGAAATTGAGTTTTTTTTTAAGCGGAGAATGAGGAACTATCTAAAGTTTCATTTTTTGAGTATTCATAGTACTTAACAGGAATGATAAACATTTTACGCACCGAATTGCACACCTCTTTGTGTCTATTTATTCAAACAAATTAGTTATTGGGTTTATATGGTTGATTATGAATGAGTTTTTCTTTTAAATCATTTTTTATAATTAGTTATAAGTTGTACTATTTGATCTCTAAGCTATGAAAAGGGCGAAAATTCTATAACTTCACTAAGGAAAGTTTTCTCTTAGTTAGGCTTACTCACTAAGGATGATTTTGATAGTCTAAATGTTTTAAGTATGACGAATAATACAGTTCGTGTGAAGGTTGTCATTATAAAAATATTTTTTACTTTCTCAAGTAAAAACAACTAACAATAGATTTACTCTAGCCTCAATTGAGTTGTGAGTCCAATATCTGGATTCATAACACAAGAAAAGATTAGTGTTTTTAATATTGATGCGTCTGATGTTTTAAGAGGTATTTGTTTTTAAAAAGCCGAAGCTCATAATAATTTAATTATAACAAAAGTCATTAAAATTTAGTTTTTAGTTATTGGAAGAAGTTATTTTGGTATAAACAGCATTATAGCAGTTGTAATTTATACTAAGGTAATTTTTGTTAAGTTTTGGATAAATATTGACATTATACATTACTAAGCAACTTTTATATTTACAAAAATTCCGATTGGATATTCGTTTTACACATAAAATGTATGCATAATCAATCAAAACAAAAAGCTAATTAAACTTAAACAAATGAGAGTTAAAAAGGTATTAATCACTATGGGCCTGAGAAATAAACGTATTCTCTTAACGCTTTTAGTTGTGCTTTGTGGCTTGTTTGCCCAATCACAAAATGACATAGTTGAAGGAGTAGTAAAAGGTACAGATGGTGTCCCAATTCCTGGAGTAACTATAATAGTTAAAGGAACAACTAAAGGAGCAATAACAGATTTTGATGGCTTTTATTCCATTAAAGCTAGTATTGGAGATGTATTAGAGTTTAGCTATATAGGCATGCGGGGAAGATCTTTGAAAGTTACTGGAACTAAATTGAATGTAACTTTAGAGGAAGAGATTGATGAGTTAGATGAAGTTGTTGTAATTGGCTATGGTGAAGTTAAGAAAAAAGAATTGACTGGAGCTGTAACTCAAGTTAAATCTGAAGATATAGAAAGAATTGTAACTGCCGATTTAGGGTCTGCATTGCAAGGGCAGGCTGCTGGTGTTAATGTGGTTTCATCTTCAACACCGGGGGGCGCTTCTGAAATTTTAATTAGAGGTATAACATCTCTAGAAAACAATACACCATTATATGTAGTAGATGGTATTGTACAAGAAGGAGATCCTAGAATACCACCATCGGATATTGAAACTATAGATATTCTTAAGGATGCAGCATCTACTGCAATTTATGGAGCTCGTGGTGCAACAGGGGTTATTATTATTACAACTAAACAAGGAACACCTGGTTCTCTTCAAGTACGAATGAATGCGAGTTATGCAATTCAGCACAGAAGAGCTGCCGTGCCATTAATGAACTCATTAGAGCAGACTTACTTCGATATTGTTACTCGTAGAAATACTGATGGTGCTTTTGATGATCAGGTAAACCTTCAATTAACACAAAACCCAGCTAATTTTCAAAACGAAACAAACTTAAATGATTTAATTTTTAAACAAGACGCACCTACTCAAAATTATAATACTAATATATCTGGTGGAACAGAAGATATTACATATAATGTAGCTTTAGGCTTTTTTAGTCAAGAGGGGATTCAAATTAATTCAAATTATGAACGATTTAACACACGTGCTAATACTGTTTATAGTAAAAATAAAATAAGAATTCAATCTAGCCTTTCTTTAATTCAAGATACTAGAGATATTCCTCAAAATCAATTATTGTCTCAAGCCATAGTTTACAGACCAACACAACCAGGTTTAGAATTAGATAATTTTGATGATTTAGAACAAGGTGGAGATGATGTAAATAGATTAGGTTGGGTTATAGAGAGTTTAAGAACAGAGAATAATTTAAAAACCGTTAGAACAAATGCTTCTTTCAGTTTAGATTATGATATTACAGATGAATTAAAATTTTCAACCAATGTAGGGCTTACAACATATAATTCTTATAGAAAGTTAATTAGGCCTTATCAATTAATAGTTAATACACAAGGTTTATTACAAAGCCAACCTTCAAATAGTTTTGTAGAAAATTCTACCAATTATAATAGGTCTTTAAACCTTAATGCTGGTTTAACTTACCAAAAGCAAATAGAAGACCATAAATTAACTTTCACATTTTTTGCAACTCGCGAAAAATACCAAAATGATGCGTTTAGAGCTATTAGGCGAGGAGCAACAGATCCAGCGGCTAGAGTATTAGATTTGGCTACAGGGGAGCAAAGTGTTAGTTCTGGTTTTGATTATGTAAATACTAGAATTGGTACTATAGGAAGGGTTCAATACGACTTTAAAAGTAAATACTTGTTTAGTGGAAGTATTCGTAGAGACGGATCATCATTAGTGTCGCCTTTAGTGTCACCAAAAAAACAATGGGGTATATTTCCATCAGTAGCATTTGCTTGGAACATATCTGACGAGAATTTTTGGGCGAAACACAAAAGCACCATAAACAACTTTAAATTAAGATTATCTCACGGTACTGTGGGTAACGATAGAGTAAGAGCATATTCGTTTTTAACAGGTATTGAGCAAAATATTAATTATATTGGGTATGATCCTGCTACTGGTAATGAAACTTTAGGATTAGGAGCGTCACAAGTAGATTTTGCAAATAAAACTTTAAAATGGGAATCTACTACCACATCTAATGTTGGTGTTGATTTAGGTTTTTTCAAGAATAAATTAACCTTAACAGCTGAATATTATTATGCAGATAAGGAAGATATGTTATTTCCGGTAGCTCTTCCACTTTCTGCTGGTGGTGGTAATAATGCTAATATTACTTTAAATGTTGGTAATATGGTTAATAAAGGTTTTGAGCTATCTGCTGCTTACAAAGGTAATATTGGTAAGCTTAGGTACAGAATGAATGGTACTTTTTCAACTAACGAAAATGAAATTACCAAGATTAATGGTGACACCAATTTCTTATTTACAAATGATTTTGGTTTAGTTGGTAGAGCTGGAGATCAGTCTAGAATAACTGCATTAGCAGTTGGACGTGAAGCTGCAGCATTTTATTTATGGAGAACAGATGGAATTATTGATACAGAAGAGAAATTAGCTGAATATCAAAAAATAGATAATAATGCTAGAATGGGAGATACAAGATTTGTGGATCAAGATAATAATGGCATTTTAGATCAGCAAGATAGAGTTTATAGCGGTAGTGGCTTACCTAAATATGAGCTTGGTTATACGTTAAACTTAAATTATAAAAGTTGGGATTTTTCTATGAATTGGTATGCAGCATTAGGGCAGGAAATTATGAATGGTTTTGATGCTTGGGCTTATGGTTTTGGTAGACATAAAGATTTAGTATACCAGTGGTCTGAAGCTAATCCTAATTCAACAATTCCAGCCTACAGAAATGATATAAGAAGACATCCAAACTATTTAGGTTATAGTGATTTATGGTTAGAAGATGGGTCTTATTTAAGATTAAGACAAGTTTCATTAGGATACGCTATACCTAAAAAAACTGTTGAAAAATTGGGGCTAACATGGTTAAGATTTTATGCAAGTGCACAAAATCCTATTACGTTCACAAAATATTCTGGGTATAACCCTGAAATTGGTGGGGGAATTGCTGGTAGAGGACTTGATAAAGATACCGGACCAATATCAGCTCAATATTTATTTGGAATACAACTAAACTTTTAATAATACTTAATTGTTATGAAACATATATTAATAAAATCGATTGTTATAATTTTTACAGTAAGTGCAATCGTTTCCTGTGCAGATAGTGACTTTCTTCAAGAAAGTAATCCAAATGTTCTTGGAGTAGATACATATTGGAGAGACTTAAGCGATACTCAAACTGGGTTAAATGCCACATACAAAACCTTGCATAACCCTGCGGTTTTAAATGTCATTGCAGAAATTCTAAGGTCAGATATGGGTTATCCAGGTTATGGAAGACCAGTACCTCAAAATACTGAAGATTTTTACCTTCATCTGTATAATGCAAGTACTTCTGAAATTTTAGAAAAATGGCAAACTAATTATCAAGGAATTTTTAGAGCCAATCAAGTAATTCAAGCTTTAGAAAACCTAGAAGGCACAGTAGATGAAACAGAATGGACTTCCCAAATGGCTCAAGCACGTTTTTTTAGAGGCTTATTTCATTATTACTTATACACAACTTATAATAGTGGTAGCATAATAATAAGAAAAGAAGTACCAGAAGTACAGGATTCTGAGGTGCCAACTGAAGAGTTTTATTTACCACTATCTCCAGCTGAAGATGTAATTAAATTTGTAAGAGAAGATTTAGAATATGCTTATCAAAATCTTTATAAAAAAGGAGAGTATCCAAGTGGTGACGCGTCTAGAGTTACATCAGGTGCAGCAGCTACAATTTTGGGAACTAGTTACTTGCAAGAATTAGATTATGAAAAAGCTATGCCTTATTTTGATGATGTAATTAATAATCACGGTTATGAGTTGGAATATGATTTAGATAAAATGTTTACAACAGCAGGTGAGTTTAATAAGGAATCAATTTTTGAAATTAATTTCACATCAGATTTTATTGAAATAGATTTAAATAGATGGAATGGTGATACTGGTACTAACTGGCTAAATCAGCAAACTTCAAATACACGAGGTGCTGTAGGGCCTGCATGGATAGCTTATGCATATAAATCTGAACCTATGGATCCGTTAGATTTAAGGAACTATTATCAAGATGCAAATAATGATGACGCTTTAACACTACGTGATGTACCATTGCGTGCTTCATCTATGATAGCTTTAGTAGATGATAATCAAACTACATATTATTTAACAGGAACTGCAAGTGAATATCCAAGATTTCATGGTTTAGCTTGGGGATATGCTTGGTGGAAAAAATATACCAATGATGATATAGTTGCAGCAGAAAATCAATTACCAAGTGGTGCAGCTACATTGTCAAGTAAAAATGTAACTTTAAACAGATTGCCAGAAGTTATGCTTATGCAAGCTGAATGCAAAATTAAAACAGGAGATGTAGATGAAGCCCTTAATCTTATAAACGACATACGTAAGCGTTGGGGCTTAGTATTATTAGGTCTTTCAGGTTCAGATGTAGCACATACATATGACGAAGAGGTGTATAATGAAGAAAGCTTAATGCAACATTTAATGCGTGTTGAGAAGCCTCTTGAAATGTCTGTTGAAGGCCATTTAATTCGTTTTCTAGATTTTCAAAGATGGAAAAAATCTGATAATTATGGCTTTAAGGAAAGACTTGAAGAACTTGCTAATGAGGAGTATTACGGCGTTAACTTTACATATGTTAATAGTGAAGGAGCTACAAAAATTAGAAATAATTTCCCTTCAATTGAAGGAGAGAAACCTTCTGGGAGTTTTACAACAGTTGATTATGAGTATGATATTCCATTTTTAAATTATACAGAGTCAGTACATGGAACATATCCAATTCCTTTTGATGAAGTTAATGCTAATCCAAACATAAATTAAACATACTATATTATGAAAAATATAAAAATATTAATGCTCTTTTTCGCTTCACTATTTGTGTTTGTAAGCTGCGAGGAAGAAGATTACGTAGAATATACGGCACCAGATGATTTATCTGATGCAATATGGTTGGCTGGAATAGATAGAAATACTTCAATGCCATACAGTATAAATGCAGAAAGCGCCATGGCATTTTTTAATTTGTCTCAAGGAACTGTTAGTAGCGAATGGACTATAGAAGAAGGAAATAAATTTCTAAAACTTGGGTGGTCAAAAAACGATTCTTTAGACCTTTTTATCGATCCTGATGCAGGTTTAAAAATTACAACAGGTAAAGCAAATGTACTTTTTAAAAATAGTGGAATTAATACTGTTACATTGCTTAATAAGTTTAATGAGCCAACAAATTATAACATTAGTGATACTACTAATGTTAAGGTAAAATCTTTCCAAGAGGATGATTTACATGTTATTGAAACAAAATTTCTTTTTGATGTTTATGCAATTATGAAGCCTGCATTTACGGTTTTAAAAGATGGAGTAAATGTATTAACAATAACTGAAGATGATATGCCCGATTTAAATGATTCTGATTCTTGGCCAATAATAGAAGTTGAGGCTGCAACAGGATTACAATTTATAGACAATACTACAATTGGTAGGCCAAATAGTAGAACATGGCTTAGCCCAGATGGTATTCCAAATAAAACAGGAGGTCTTGAGCCCATAATTAAATTCTATAGATTAGGAACATTTAATGCAGGAACATTAAGGACTTTAAGAATAAATGAGTTACCTAAATCAACAGCCGAAAAAATAATACCACTTAAGGTTAAAGTAATTACTTCAAGTCAGCCATTTGTATTTGATGGGGTTTTAAAAGAAGCAGAAGATGAAGTAATTTCATTTAGAGTTAATGGTGAAGTTAAAGAATTCTCTGGTGAAGAAGGTAACTTTATAGTTAATGTAAAAAACGCAGCTAGTGGTTTTGATCAAGTTATTCCTGTCCAAGTAGCTAGAGTTAGTGAAGAAAATTCAATATTTATTGAATTAGTATTATCTGCTCCAATTTATAATTCTGATGAAATAACGGTATCCTATAGTGGTGGGGGGATATTATCTGCAGATAATAGACCATTGGAAGCTTTTAGTGACAAAATTGTTGAAATGAATTTAGGTAATAATATCTTGCCAGCAAATAGTCATGCAAGTTATGAGCAAGGAAACTCAAGAGCTAATAATGCATTTGCTGAAAACTATTTTCTGAATATGGGAAATCGAGTAGATGGAAAGTTAGTGTATGAGAGAGTTACAACCAAATCATTTGATGGAGAAGCGAGTATGAGATTTGTTGCTCCAGAATTTTCAGGTTTTCCTAATATTAACTTATGGAGTTTTGGATTAGGTGAACCAGAAGCAATTCCAGCTGGAACTTATGTTATGTCATATCATATATTTAAAGATGTTGGTACAACAATAACACATTTTAGAACTGAACAAAATAAGCCAGATTTTCAAACTCAACTTTGGGATATAAGCGCTGTACCCAATGGACAATGGACTAAAGTTACCAAAACTTTTACTACAGGGTTAATTACACCTGAGGCTAATTTAAGATTTGCTTTTAAAATATTTACGAGCGATAACCCTGGTGTTGCAGGCCCCCAAACATTGTATATTGATAACCTAGCATGGTTTGCAATTGAACCTAGACCATAATTAATCGCTTTAATTTTAAATAAATAAAAATGAAAAATATAATTAAAATTTTAAGTTTATTAATACTTGTACTCACAATGTATAATTGTGATGAAGAAAATAATTTTAAAGAGTCAGATATTAATTTAGTTCCTGTTTACAGTCTAACGGAAATTAATAATGATGGACCGTTTAAGATAAATATTTATAAAGAAAAGCCATTAATAGTAGAGTATAGTTCAAATGTCACATTATCTAATTATGCTTCGTCTGGATATGCAGATACATCTACAGATATAATGTATCAAATTACAGTAAATAAAATTGTAGATGGTGTTGCTGTAAATTATGTAATATCTGCAGACAAAACTACTGGTGAAGGTACTTTAAATATAGACTCAGGAGCCAGTACGCACAATGTTTTGCTCACAGAAGAGGAAGTGTATAATTAATAAATATATATTGAGTTAGTTTAGTTTAAAAGGGGGGTAAACATGATTTATCCCTTTTTTTTATATATAAATGTTAAGAATTGTTATCGTTTATAGATTAGGTTATTTGGTAAATAATGATAAATTAAATAGTAAAATACTTGCATTATAAGTTTTAAAATCAATAGATTTTTAATGAAAATATTTTATTCATATAATGTTTAACTAAAAATCTAGTTATACCATCTTCTAGAGAAAAACATCAGTATATAATATTTAATTGATGTGGTGTTGTAATTGTTGTTTTAAGCCTATTTTTTAATGCTAGTTATTCATAATAGGAGGGGGTAATAGTTTCTATCTTCAAAGGAAACAATGTCTTCTTTTATTTTTTTGATTTAGAAATCTTGAACTTGAACTTGAATTTTAAATATTAAATAACCAATACTTGAAACTTCAATTGAATACGCTAGATTATTTTTTGAAAGCATAAACTAAATGCACCACCCTTAGGACTTACAGTCTATATATTTTAATGTTATGCCAATTTATGCATAAGGGAATAGGAAAATTAGTTTAACCTATTATAAATCCATTTAATTCAATTTTTTTTAATTGAGAATAAGTCCATGTGTAATCAAGGTTAAAACGAATAGTTTCTTTGAGAGTGCATAATTATTTTATCGAATTACTTTTTGAAAATATTTGATTTATTGAACATTAATTTATGTTGTGTTTTTATTAAATAAAAAAGCTCATACCAAATTATTAAATAAAAGTATGAGCTTTAATATTAAAAGAAAATTATTATTCTTTTAGAAACTTTTTTGAAGACACGCCATTTTCAGAAGTTAATTTAATGATATATAATGATTTGTTTAATGAAGATACATCAATTCTATCCGAAACATCATTAAATGTTAACACAGATTTGCCTAATAAATCGAAAATTTCAATTTTATTTATAGGCTCTAAAGTATCAACACGCAATTCGTTTTTAACTGGATTTGGGTATAAGCCAAATTCAAAAGCGTTATGTCTGTTTGTTGATAATAATGGTGAGTTTTTAGTAATGGTTAATCTATTTTGAACAATTCTATTAATTTCATCACCACTTTGAAAAAATCCTAATGCCCAATTGAAATAATAAGCTCCAGTTCCAGTAATAGCGTCATATATTTCTTGTCTCATTCCTCCCACAGTACCTACAATTGAAGTTTCTGGTGCAGTACCTACATTTTTAATTCTTACTTTTTTACTAGATGAAGCTGCGTCAGCTCCAATAGTAAATTCCATTATGATTTCATAAGCAGATTTATTAGCTTGACTTACATTAGGGTTAGAAGGCATTAAAGCTCCTGTTCCACCACCATTAGAAATTTCTACACTTGTAGATGCGATTGTTGCAATTACAACACCTTCTCTTTGTTGTCCTAATACAGGTCCTGTAGCAGGAGCTGCTTCAGGAGAAAGTCCTGTAATTGTCATATTGGTAGTATTTCCATCGAAATTTTGATTATTAAATCCTAGCATAATAACCGATGTAACTGTTATAACATCTCCTTCAACTCCAGTTATTGGTGTTCCTAATACAGCATAAGCAAAATTAGAACCTGTTAATAACTGATCTGCGGTGTTAGCCGTCCATGTGTTTGAATTGTTAAAATGACCTGCAATCCAATCAGGGTGAGCATTCAAATCAGCTTGTACACCTGCATCATCGTAACTAGCTTCGTCGAAAGCCGAATCGTAAATAGTCGTTTGTGCACTTAAGGAGGCAACAAATGCAAATGCAAATAAAAAAAAAGAGTAAATTTTTTTCATGATAAAATAGTTTAGTTATTAATATATTTATTTTTTTAAAGTTATTTAATATACTGACTCAAAAATGATTACGTATTACCCGGTACTTATCTAATTTTATCTTAATTATTAATTGTACACAATTGAGTTTTTAAATAGTATTCCGTCATCTGTTTATTCAATTATTTAAACTATTGTAAATATTTTTTAAATGCCTATAAATTATGGATCTTTATTTTTATCTAGAAAATAGTTGGGTTAATTTAAACTTATCATAAGAATAGCGCTAAGTTTTAACAGGGTAAAATTCTTTAAAAATCGAGTCTATTTATTCATGAGACAATATTGAATTTTATTTCTGTAAAATCTATGAAGTTAAATATAATCAAGTGTTTTAAGTGGTTTATTTAAATAAAATTTTTAAAAAACCATACTTGTAAATGTTAATAATTTTAAAAATCTATTACATTTATGTGCAATTAATTATTATTATATTTCAAATTTGTTATCTTAGTAGTTGTATTTAAATTAAAATCGATCAGATTTTAATTATACTAATCATTTATTACAATAAATTCAAAACAATATTTAAATCCCATATAAAAGTACAATTCAATAATTTCATGAAATTAGTTTTAAAAAACCCAGACAGTTTTGTAAATCAAAGAATCAATATTTTTAAAAAAGAGATTCCATGCTTAGATACGGCATGGCATTATCACCCTGAGTTTGAGTTACTATATATTTCTAAAAGTAGTGGTATTAGATTTGTTGGAGATAGTGTGTCGCATTTTTTTCCTGGTGATTTGGTTTTAGTTGGGTCTTATTTACCTCATTTATGGCGAAATGACGAAGCATACTATGAAAAAAATGATGATTTGATGGTTAAAACAATAGTCATGAAATTCACTAAAAATTTTATGGGAGTTGGCACTTTTGATAACCCTGAGTTTTTAGGAATAAAAAATTTGTTAGACGAATCTAAATTAGGACTGTCTTTTAGTAAAAAGATTAGTCAGAAATTAAATGATGAAATTTTGGAGATTGTAGAGTTGACTAAAGGAGAGCAATCAATAAGATTGTTAGATATATTGTATAAATTATCACTAAGTAAAGAAGAAGATAAAAAGGTATTATCTTCAACTGATATGCGACAATTTTCTACTGATAATCCAGGTCGATTAGATACCGTTATTAGATATATTTCTGATAATTATAAAACAGATATAAGTTTAGGTGATGTAGCAGGAATAGCTTGCATGACTACTAATTCCTTTTGCCGCTTTTTTAAAAAAATGACTAATAAATCTTTTACTGAATTTTTAAATGAAATTCGTATTAGAAATGCCTCTCGAATGCTTATCCAAGAAAATGCACCGATTTCAGAAATATGTTATAATGTAGGTTATAAATCTATACCCAATTTTAACAAGCAATTCAAGCAAATTATGGGCGATACACCTAAAGCCTATAGGTATAAATTGTAAATCTTCTTTCTATAAACTTTACAATAATTCAATTAGGGTAAAACTTAATAATTACAAGGTAATATTTAGCAGTAGTTTTATATTACTTAGGTCTTTATTTGTATTAGTGAATTGATTTTAGTCTTTATCTTTTTTAATTTGTGTTCGTTAAATCAATGAGATTTAGATAAACCAAATTTATCTATTCAAAAAAACTACTATAAGAATGTTTCTGAATCTTTCAATTCTATTGTTTTTTCTAATTTTCTTAATTTTTGCAATTTCAAAGTGGAAAATTCATCCATTTATTGCTTTGGTTTTAACGGCTATTGCTTTAGGTCTTTCTTTGGGACTGGGAGGAAAAGAAACGGTTGATGTAGTATTAAAAGGCTTTAGCGAAACGTTAAGATGGATTGCAATAATAATTATTTTAGGAGCTTTTATTGGTGAAGTGTTACAAGATACTGGAGGTGCATTTCGTATTTCTGGGTGTATAGTAAATGGTGTGGGAGAAAAAAAATTACCATGGGCCATGGGGTTTACAGGATATATTGTTTCAATTCCTGTATTTATTGATGTTGCTTACATCTTATTGCAACCAGTAACTGAGTCTTTATCTGTAAAAAGTAAAAAACCGGTATTGTATATTGGGCTAGCCTTGGCTGCTGGTTTAGCTGTATCGCATACTTTAATACCTCCAACTCCTGGTCCTTTGGCTGTAGCATCACTATTAGATTTAGATTTAGGAAAAATGCTACTTATAAATATCGTAGTCGCAATTTTTGCAATGGCAGGAGGTATCATTTATGTGACTAAATTTTGTAAAAACTCATGGCTTGCTTATGATGAAAAACTAAAAAAATCATTACAGGGTGGGATTATGGAGAGTCCATCAACTCAACAAAATGATTCTGGTAATATTTTATTGGATTTATTACCAATTCTAATTCCTATTGTCTTAATTGGAGCAGGGTCATTTATCAATATGGATACAAATAATTTTTTTACAACTATTTTTAACTTCATTACTCTACCATTAATAGCGGTGATGATAGGTGCATTTATCGCTGTCTTTCAGTTAAAAAAACCTAATAAATCTAATAAACTTAATGCTTTGGTAGAACAAGCAATTTTAAAGTCCGCCTTGGTTATAATGATAACTGGTGCAGGAGGAGCATTAGGTTATGTAATTAAAGAAACAGGTATTCAAAATGAAATTGTAACTGTATTTGCTAGCTTTCCTTTTTTAGGAGTTTTGCTTCCTTTTTTGGTAGCAGCGATACTTACCACATCAACAGGTTCAATTACAGTTTCACTTGTTGGTAGCGCTTCTATGTTGGCTCCAATGGTCGAGAGTTTACCTGTGTCTCCAGAAATAGTAGCGGCTTTAATTGGGTGTGGTTCATTTTGCGTTTTTCATGCAAACTCTAGTTTCTTTTGGTTGTTAAATCGTTTGCACGAAGTACCTCCTAAAACCCTTTATAAAACATTTACCCTACAATCTCTTGTTATGGGATTATCTGGTTTAGTTGGTGTTTTTTTATTAAAACTTTTTGGTTTCTAAAGGTTGTTTTTTAGTCTGTTATGCTTTTTTAAGTACTTTTTTGAGTTTAAAGTATACTCTGGTATTAGATAGGTAAAATAATATATGAACAGGGTAAGTATTGCTATTAATTATTCCCTATTTTCTGTTTTTTTTGTAAGTGAAAGTGTCTTAAAAGAGACATGTATTAATTTATCTTAAAATTATAATCAAAATGAATTATCAGTTTAGTCATATTGGAATACCTACAACAGAAGAAAAAGAATGGGACGGATATTGCGAACCTGGAAATTTTCATTATACCGATTTTGCAAAGGATGAATATAAAGTTGAATGGGTAAAATTCGATAATCACAGCACAGCATCAGAAATGGTAAAAACCTTGCCACATGTTTCTTATTTTGTAGATAATATAGAAGAAGCTATTAAAGGACGAGAAGTTTTGGGCGAAATTTTTTCTCCAGCTGAGGGAGTTCGTGTAGTTTATATAAACCATAAAGGATCTCCAGTTGAATTTTTGGAAATATCGGAGTAGATATCAAAATAAAACATTAATTAAGATATATTTTAAATGGAAAAAAATATTGAACGTCTACTTTTTATTTCTACGATATTTTTAGTGATATGCTGCTCAAGTAATGATCTTCCAAGTGATGATGAAGTAGAAATAGAAATTCCAAACCCAGAACCGGATCCAGGCTCTGTTATTAATCAAGATTACCCTCTATCCGATCAGTTAAATACAGGTAATTGGACTTTAAACACAAGTGTAAGTGATGAGTTTGAAGAAACTGCTTTAGATGAAACGAAATGGTTAATTCAAGGTAGAAATGGGGTTTATAAGTCAAATTTCATAGGAAGACCTCCATCTCAATTTTCAACTGAAAATGTGCGTTTAGAAGATGGGAAATTGAAATTGGAAACGAGATGGGACACAAGTTATGATTTTTCACCTAAAACACATCCTAACACAGGAGAAACTTTCGAAAACATAACAACCGCAGCGGTAATTACAAAAGAGGAATTTCTTTATGGATACATGGAAGTGAAATGTAAAGCGGCAGATGCTGAGGTGACAAGTTCGTTTTGGGCAACAGGAAATAATACCGAATTGGATTTTTTTGAAATGTTTGGGGACCATAAACAAACAAATAAACTAACCAAAGATCGAGAGTTATGGTGGTCTATTCATGATTGGTCTGCTGCAGGAGGCGGAAAGACAACATATACAGAACATCATGATCTGGGTTATAGAGTTGCAGACGATTTTCATGTATATGGTTTTGAGTGGAGCGCCAACGGGATTAAAATTTTTATAGACGGAGAACTTTACAGAGATGTTTCAAAAGCAACTATCAATGCTTATGACGACGTAGCTAATAATAACGGAGGCAATGGGACAAATGAGAATTTTGTGGTAACAAAACCCGTCGCATTATGGTTTGATCAAGAAACATTCCCGTGGCATGGAGTCCCAGATAGCAAAGAAGATTTAGAATTTAATAGCCCAAGTAGAAAGAAAGATGATGGTGTTGTTGATTTCGAAATAGAATACCTTAGAGTTTGGCAAAAAAAATAAAATATAATTATGAACAATTTAAATAAAATAACTGCAGTTTTCGTGATTGTATTTGTTTTTATAAACTGTAAGAGTCAAGACGTACAAGATAAAGGCGGAAGTTTGCAACAAGCGGTTTATCCGTTTTCCGATCAAAATAATACTGGAAAATGGGTGCTTAATACTGAAGCTAGTGATGAGTTTGAAGATTCAGTTATTGACGAGGACCGCTGGTATATTGTTGGTAAGTTTGAAAACGGTGTGCCTGTTTATAAAGATCCGGATTATCCTAACAAACGTGTATGGAAAGGAAGAGCACCGTCTCAATTTTCAGGTAGAAACTATAGATTAGAAGATGGTAAGTTAATTCTTGAAACACGTTGGGAACCTGATTTTCCTTTTGCAGACGATAATAAACAATCTTGGGGTCCAGATAAGAAAGTTGAAAAGTTTGAAAACATTACAACCGCCTGTTTTATTGGACGTAAAAACTTCAAATACGGCTACATGGAAATTAAAAGTAAAGCTGCCGATGCTGAGATCACAAGTGCATTTTGGGCTACAGGTAGCCAAACCGAGTTGGATATTTTTGAACAATTTGGTGATCATCGTCAAAAAGGAAAAGAATGGAAAGACAGAGAGCTTTGGTGGTCTATACATGATTGGAGTAAGGAAGGCAAAGGAAAAACAGTTTATACCGAACGTTTGGATTATGGTTTTAGAGTAGCAGACGATTTTCATGTTTATGGTATAGAATGGGATGAAAACGGATTAAAACTTTATGTTGATGGTAAATTATTTACCCAAGCTACCAAAGAGCAAGTAAATGCATATGCAAAAGAAAGAAACTTGCCTAATGGATGGGTTATGGATGGTCCAATTCATATATGGTTAGATCAAGAAACTTTTCCTTGGCATGGCGTACCAGATAGTAAAGAAGATTTAGAATTAAATAGTCCTGAAGGTAAGAAAGATGATGGTGTTGTGGATTTTGAAATAGAGTACGTTAGAATTTGGCAAAAAAATTGATAATTAAACATTCAAATAAATATTAACAATTAAATTAAATATTATGAAAAAAATCTTTTTAGTGCTCGTATTAGTAATGTCAGTTTCTGCTTCTTTTGGCCAAAATAAATGGCATATTAGCCAAAATGATAAATTCGTTGCAGCGGCTGCTGTAGAATACAATTTGGACGAAGATCAACAAGAAGTACTACGTGAATCTAGAATGGAAATGGTTACGGCTTATCTTAATTCTAATAAAGATTTCAAAAATGGAGATATAACTAAAGATGAGAAAAAGGAAATTACCTCGAAAGCAAGTAAAGCCTTTAATACTACTATGACAAAGTTAACAGGTAAGTCTTATAAAGAATTGAAGCCATTTTTTGATAGAATGCGAGAAGAGCTTAAAAAATAGTTTAGGGCTTATTTTATTGATTTTAAGTAAATTATGCTCAAAAATTTTTTTAGTTTTTGTGATGAATTGTAATTTGCTTTTTTATTTTAAAAATTATAACTTATAATTATTGATGAGAAATTATATTTATATTCTAATAATTGCATTTAATGTTTCAGTTCAATTTATAAATGCCCAAAATGATTGGGAAAATGAATTGATGTTTGAACAAAATAAAATGCGATCTCGTGTTCCATCATATTCATATGAGACTCATGAAGATGCTTTATTAGGAAATAGAAATATTTCGAAAATGAAATTGCTAAATGGTTCATGGAAATTTAATTATGTTGAGAAATCAAGCTTAAGACCACAAGAATTCTTTGCAATAGATTTTGCTGGCGATGATAGTTTATGGAAAGACATACAAGTACCATCAAATTGGGAGTTAGAAGGTTATGGCCAACCAATTTATTCAAATATTATTTATCCATTTACACCAGATATTAAAAACGGTGGAAAGCGCAACTTTAATTATATGGGGCCACATCCACCTCAATTTCCTTTCATCGAAAAATATAGAGATAATCCAGTAGGAAGTTATTACAGAGATTTTAATGTTCCGACAGATTGGAAAAATCAATCCATAATCCTGCATTTTGGAGGCGTATCCTCGGCGTTTTATGTTTGGGTTAATGGAAAAAAAGTGGGCTATAGCCAAGGGAGTAGATTGGCTGCAGAGTTTGATGTTACTGATTACCTTATAGAAGGTGTAAATCGAGTGGCTGTCCAGGTATTTAGATGGAGCGATGGTAGCTATTTGGAAGATCAAGATATGTGGCGCCTAAGCGGGATTCATCGAGATGTTATGCTTTTGGCTCAACCAAAAATAGCGCTTAACGATATGTTTGTGCGAACTAAATTTGATGAAAATTTAGAAAACGCTAAACTAGAAATTCGTCCGCATTTATGGATGAAAGCTGACGAAGAGAAACTTAAAGACTGGAAAATTGTTGCCGAACTCTACGACGCCAATAAGCAGAAAGTTTTAAGTAAAGCTATGTCGTGCAACATTGAAGATGTACATTTCGAGCGTTGGCCGCAGCGCGACATAACTAAGTTTGCCTTTTTAGAAGCTACTATTAATAAGCCAAACAAATGGTCGGTAGAGCAGCCTTATCTCTACACTTTAGTTCTGGATGTTATCGATCCTAATGGAAAACTTATAGAATCCAGGAGCCAAAAAGTAGGCTTTAGAACCGTATCCTTTAGTAAAGAAAATGAACTGCTAATAAATGGAAAAGCGGTTAAAATAAAAGGCGTCAATCGTCATGATCATCATCCAATTAGAGGTAAGGCATTAACTAGAGAAGATTTAGAAGCCGATGTAAAGCAGTTAAAACAATTCAATTTTAATGCGGTTAGAACATCACACTATCCAAATGATCCATATTTCTACGATTTATGCGACAAATATGGCCTTTATGTTATGGATGAAGCAAATATTGAAACCCATCATTTAGGAAGTTACGCGCCTCAGCAACCAAGTTTGGCTATACCTATTTTAAGCCGTGTTATGCGTATGGTAGATCGGGATAAAAACCATCCTAGTATTATTTCATGGTCGTTAGGTAACGAAGCTGGAACAGGGCCTGCATTTGCTGCTGCCGCTAGTTGGGCAAAAGACTACGATTCATCGAGGTTTATTCATTACGAAGGTGCGCAAGGGCAACCTGATCATCCAGAATATAAAGAAGGGGAAGAAGGTCAAGACGTGTTTAGAGGTAAAGCCCACGCTAATCCGGACGATCCTTATTATGTTGATGTTTTAAGTAGAATGTATCCTGAGATTTATCAACTTAAAGCGATGTCTGAGAGCCAATATATTAACCGTCCAATTATTATGTGCGAGTACGCGCATGCTATGGGGAATTCCATAGGTGGTTTAGGTGAGTATTGGGATTTAATTAATTCTAAAAAGAATCTTATTGGCGGTTTTATTTGGGATATGAAAGACCAAGGTTTAGAAACTACAAATGCCAAAGGCGATACATTTTATGCTTATGGAGGCGATTTTGGCGATTATCCAAACGATAAAAACTTTTGTATAAACGGCGTGTTTGCACCAGATTTAAAACCCAACCCTCATGCTTGGGAAGTAAAATATATACATCAACCTTTCAACTTTAAGGGTATTGATGTCGAAAACGGAAAAGTATTAGTTACTAATCATTTAAACGAAACAAATCTGGATGCTTATGAGGTAAAATGGGAACTTTCTGAAAATGGAAAAGAGGTGCAATCCGGAACTTTAAACCAAGTTAATGTTGATCCGAGTACTTCATCCGAAATATCAATTCCTTTTAAAAAGTTACGATTTAAAGATAATGCGGATTATTGGTTAACAATATCTGTCCATGAAAAACAAAATAGACTTTGGGCAAAACAAGGTTTTGAAATAGCTAAAGATCAAATTCTTGTAAAATCTAGAACTACTTCTAATACGACTAAGTCTAATTCAAAATCAGATGTTTCAGTTTCAGAAAAGGAAAACGAGATTCATGTTTCCGGTAAAAATTTCTCAGCAAAAATCTCAAAATCAAAAGGAGAATTGGTTTCATTAATCAAAAATAATTCAGAACAAATAGTGGCTCCTTTAAGGCCTGATTTCTTTAGACCTCCAATAGATAATGATTTGCGTGGGGCAAGTAGTAGAGCGTTTCGAGCATCAAGGGCATACTGGGAGTTTTTAAACGATAAATTAAAAACAGATAACGTTGAAATTAAAGAAATAAGTAATAATGAGATTTCCGTGCTTATCTCTAGGACATATAAGGATGAAGTTGAGCTTCAACTAAATTATCATTTTTTAAGTGATGGAAAAGTTGTTGTTAAAATGGCAATGGATGCCAAAACAACTTTACCTAGTTTGGTAAAATTTGGTATGACTATGGGCGTACCAAAAAGTTTTACTGAAACAACTTATTACGGAAAAGGACCTTGGGAGAACTATATTGATAGAAAAAGAGGCGCCATTACAGATGAGTACAGCTTTAAAACAAACCAATTATTTACTAACTTTATTTTTCCACAGGAAAACGGGAATCGCTCCGAAGTAAAATGGTTAAAGCTTTCAGATAACAAGAAAAATCAATTTAAAATCCAAGGTTCGCCAGAATTTGGCTTTTCAATTTGGCCATATTCAGCAAAAAATATTCAAGAAGCAACACATCTTTTTAACTTAAAAGAACAAGGTTTTTATACTTTAAACCTTAACTTGTTACAAATGAGCGTTGGAGGAACACTTTCAGAAACATTACCTAAATATGTAATCCCATCAGGAAAATATCAATTTGAGTTTGTAATAGAATAAAATTGTTAAACACATAAGCATCAGCCTTTTCTAAACTATAGTTTTTGTTCATTTAAAAGTGTAAAACAGAAATCTACAATTTATAATAAACGAATCTTTTTTAGTTTTAAGTAAATAAGTCGTTTAATAGTATTTTGAGGTCTTTACTAACGAATTTATTGAAAAACAGGGTAATATGTAAATAGTTAAAGGTAAAATTATTTAGTTTTTTAGAGACGTCTATTGTTAATTTAGTGTTAATATAAAGCTAATGATATAGCTAAACAAAAACTCATTAATTAACTAAATCAAACTAAAACTAAATTTATGAAAAATTTTAAAGAGCTTGATTCACAAAGCCCTGACATTAAAGTGTCTAAATTTGTGTTGAACAAGTTATCAAGAAAAGCATTATTTATGCTTTTAAGTTGTTTTCTGGTTTTGTCACAAGGTTTTGCAATCAACAATAATTTTGATTCAAATGCTAATGACAATGCAACTGAAAACGAAACAGTATCAGCGCAAGAAATTACTATAACTGGAACTGTTTCTGATATTGGTGGACCTTTACCAGGAGTAAACATTCTTGTTAAAGGAACTTCAAATGGAACGCAAACTGATTTTGATGGAAATTATACTATTTCTGTTAATAATTCAAATGCTGTTTTAGTGTTTTCTTATATTGGTTATAAAAATCAAGAGGTAACAGTAGGAAATCAATCAACGGTAAATGTTACCCTGGAAGAAGATATTGCTGGTCTTGATGAAGTAGTTGTTGTTGGATATACAACAAGAAAACGTGGAGAATTAACAGGTTCGGTTAGTACTGTAAGTGCAAAAGAAATTGAGAATACTTCTAACAGAGATGTTGCTAAATCTTTAGCTGGTAGAACTACAGGTCTTATTGTTAATGACCGAGGTGGTTATCCTGGGTCTAACGATGTAAGTATTTTAGTTAGAGGTGTATCTACGCTAGGTAATAATAATCCTTTAATCTTAATTGATGGTGTTCAATCTGCTATTGGTACATTTAATCAATTAGCACCACAAGATATAGCATCTTTAAGTATTTTGAAAGATGGAGCTGCTGCCATATATGGTAACAGAGCAGCAAACGGAGTAATTATTGTTACAACTAAAAGAGGTAAAGCTGGTAAACCAAAAATTAACTTCTCTACATCTTACAGTTTGTCATCTTTTTCTGTTAAGCCTGAATTATTCAATTCTGAACAATACCTCATTTACGAAAATGAGATAGCTGAACGAAAAGGAGATCCATCGCCTTACTCACAAGAAGAAATTGATAATTACGCTGCAGGTGGAGATCCAATTAATTATCCTAATACAGATTGGGCAGACTTAACATTTGCTAATTCTTCTCCAGAAACTAGAAACTCGATATCAATATCTGGGGGTAACGAAAGAGTTAATTATTTTGTTAGCGGAGATATTATGAGTAGACAGGGTGTTTTTGCTTCTGGTGATTTAAAGTTTAAACAAACTCAAATAAGATCTAACATTGATATCAAAATGACTGATGATATTAAAATTGGAGTTGACTTATCTGGTAGATTTGCAAATAATCAAGAGCCAGGTGTAAATGCTAGCTTTATTTACAAGCACATCTATACAAATTTACCAACAGAAGTAGGTAGATACCCTAACGGATTATATGGATGGGGTGGAGAAAACGGCGCTAACCCTGCTGTGATGTCTAGTAATCAATCTGGTTTTGTAGATGGTCATACTAATGATTTAAGAGGTAGATTATCCTTGGATTGGAAGTTAGATGATATTACTGAAGGGTTGAGTCTTAATGCTTTTGTAGGTGTAAGAAAAACAACTACAGATGATAAATCTTGGTATACACCATGGACAATTTATAGGTTAGATGATACAACGGGAGATTATAATCCAGAAATTGGTTTTTCTCAAAGCGGTCAACAACGTATTCTAAGAGAAGATTTCTTTAAATTTGACGAAACATTACTTAATGCAACACTAAGATATAATAGAATATTTGGTAAACACTCTATTAATGGATTAATAGGTGCAGAACAACAGACTTCAGAAAACAGAAACTTTTGGGCACAAAAGCAAAACTTTCCAACACCAGATCATCCATTTTTATTTGCTGGTAGCTCAGAAGGTCAAGTATCTAATGGTTCAGCTGCAGAACGTGCTTTGTTAAGTTATTTTGGTAACGTTGTATATGATTATAACAAAAAGTACTTTGCTGAGTTAACAGTAAGACGCGATGGATCAAGTAACTTCCCAAGTGATAAAAGGTTTGATACATTTTATAGTATTGGTGGAACATGGGCTATAGGTAAAGAATCATTTTTAGAAAATGTTGAATGGTTAGATGCCTTAAATTTAAGATCCAGTTATGCTGTAATGGGTAATGATAGAATAGCTCCTTTCCAATTCTTAACACGTTATAGTTTTAGTAATACGAACCCAAACAATGCAAGACCTAATTATTACGTTTTTGGTGAATCTGGAGTAACTGAAGGTGGTTTTAGAAGTGCAAACGTACCAAATCCTCTTGTAACATGGGAAACAGCATATATGAATAATTTTGCTGTAAGTTTTGCTATGTTTGGTAATAGGTTATCTGGTGATATTAATTATTTTAACCAACGAAGAGAAGATATCTTAATTCCACGTTTTGGTGCAGTTGCAGATTTTACAGGTATTAGATTACCAGATCAAAACGCAGGTAGAGTAGATAGTCATGGATTAGAAATTACATTAGGTTGGGCAGATCAAATAAATGATGATTTTAGCTATAATTTAGGGTTTAATTTTACACAAGCTAAAAATGAAATTGTAAAATACCCACAACCAGATAATATAGCCGAAGCATTAAGATTAGAGGGAAGTCCAGTTGGATCTTATATTACATATCCAACGGCTGGTATTTTTACAGATCAGGCTCAAGTTGATGCAACTGCTGTAAAACTTCCTGGGACTGTTGAGGGAGAACCAATATATTTAGATACAAATGAAGATGGTGAAATTAATAATGGAGACCGAATAAGAAGAAATACATCAGTTACTCCTGAAATTCAATATGGTATTACTGGAGGCTTAAACTATAAAAACTGGAATTTTAATTTTTTATTACAAGGACAGGCTGAAGCTGAAGTGTTAGTGTTTTTCGATCAACCAGGTTCAAAACCTCAATATGTTTTTGATCAAAGGTGGACACCTAATAACCGAAATTCTAGATACCCTAGAGCTTTTGGTGCCGATGATGGCTACAGTAGTAATAGAAGTGGAGATCCAGAAAATTTTGAAGGAGCTGATTTATGGTTGCATGATGCGTCTTTTCTAAGATTAAAAGAAATAGAGTTAGGATACACCTTACCTAAAGATGTTGTAAAATTTGCAGATATTAAGATTTTTGCTAGAGGATTTAATCTATTAACAATGTTTTCTGATGTGTATAAATTAGGATTAGATCCTGAGGCAACTAGTCATAATAACTTTAGGGGTTCAACGTATCCATCTCAAAAAATGTTCACTTTTGGTCTTAATTTAACATTCTAAACAATAAAAAAATTATATAAAAATGAAAAAAATAAAAATAGTATACATGTTCATCGCAATAGGGCTGTTTTCAGCTACTAGTTGTGAGGATGTGCTAGATACAAATGCCTTAGATGCATTTGGAGAAGATTTAATTTATAGTGATCCTGATCAAGTAGAAAGATTAGTGTTTTCTGCTTACAACAGTACTGAAAGCTGGGGCTTAAATAAAACTATATGGTGGGCTAGAAGATACAATTTGGAGGTTGGTTCTTTTGAAGCGAAATTTAATTTTAGAGACCTTGATAGACTTCGTATTAGAGATGCAGGCTGGAATCCATTAAATATGGGAGACTTCAGAAACAAATGGAGAGATTATTATAGGTTTATTAGAGAAATTGATGAATTTTTAGCCAAAGTAGATGATAGTCAAGCTATGCAAGTAGATTCAGATAGGGTTAATGGTTTAAAAGCAGAAATGAAGTTTTTAAGAGCAAACCTATATGCAAAATTAATTAGATATCATGGAGGTGTGCCAGTTTTGGAGAACGCTTTGGGGTTAGATGATGATTTTAATATTCCAAGAAATTCTTATGAAGAATGTGTTGATTTTATTGTCAAAGAGTTAGATGAAGCTGCTGCCGTATTGCCAGATTCTCGTCCAGCACCTGAATTTGGTAGAGCTACTAGTATGGCTGCTTTAGCAGTTAAATCGCGTTTACTTCTTTATGCAGCAAGTAAATTACATGACCCTAGTACGCAACCAAGTGGTCCATTATATGATTATACAAAAGCTACTAAATGGCAAGATGCCTCAGATGCGGCTAAAGTTATAATTGATATGGTTGGTGGCAGAGATCTAATTGCTGTTAATAATGATAAAGATTATCAAAATTTATTTTTAGCACCCAACAATGATATTATTTTTGCGAGACCTTTTGGTGAATTTTACGATTTTGGCTTAGATGTTAATTCTTTACCTAATCAAACACATGCACCAAGTGGTTATGGTGGATGGGGATTAGCCTCTCCAACACATAATTTTGCATTAGAATTTAATATGGCAGATGGTACAACTACTAGTGGTGCTACATTTGATCCTGCAAACCCTAACGATAATCGTGAAATGAGATATTATGCAGATCTTAACTTTCAAGGTGCTGATTTCAGAGGGCGTCCTGTTGATTATGCTTTATCAGTAGATCCAAATGCTGATGGTTTAGATTCTCCAAATGGTTCTAGTGTCGGTAGTTCAGGGAATGATTTACACTCATCAAAAACAGGTTATAATGTTAGAAAATTTCAAGACGAAAGTGTGGGCTTAACTGATTTATCTCCTTCTCGACCTTATATTCTGTATAGACTGGCAGAAATCTATTTAAACTATGCTGAAGCACAAGCAGAAATGGGTAATGATGGAGAAGCTAGAATTTACTTAAATAAAGTATCTAATAGAGCTTTGCAGCCAGATATTACGTCAAGTGGCGATGAATTGAAGGAAGCAATTAAGAGAGAAAGGAGAATAGAACTTGCTTTTGAAGGTCATAATTTCTTTGATGAAAGAAGATGGATGAATCCTGGTAATTTAGGTTTTGATATTAAAGGATTAAAATGGACAAAAGATGCTGGAGGGAATTTAACAAACGAAGAATATACAGTTGTTACAAGACCTTGGTTTGATAAGCATTACTATTTACCAATACCTCAACAAGAAATTGATAAAGCTCCTGCTCTTTTGCAAAATGCAAATTATGAATAATTATCAATAACTATTTTAATAATAATACTTAAACACCGAAGCATTGCTTCGGTGTTTTTTTATATAAAACATTTAATTGACACATACTTTTTTGGGTTTTAATACATATAATAAAGATAAATCTTGATTAGATAGGTAGTTTCGAATAGTCATCAAAAAGGAATAATATGGTAATATAGGCTTCATCTAGGGTAATTTATAATCTTAATAAAAATAGTAAATCTTGTATTTTAGTGTCAAATTTTAAGAGTATGTCTATATATTTTGGGCATCTATATTTTAGATAGTTAACGGAGAATTTTAAAATAAAATATTTAGTATGGTAATTGAAAAAATAGAAACATTTATACTTAAAGATAAGCTTTCTAAAAGTTTTTTCTTTTCACAATGGGAATACTCTGAAAGATGTATATGTGTAGTGAAGGTAACGGCATCAGATGGAACTTATGGATGGGGAGAAGGTTATGGACCTGCAGCGGTTTTGGAGGCAGGTATTAAGTTGTTAGAGCCCATGGTACTTGGTCATAATCCATTAGAAAATGAAGTGATATGGAATAACATGTATCGTAAAACTTTAGATTTTGCACGTCGTGGTACCTTGGTTGCTTCTATTAGCGCTATTGATATTGCTATATGGGATTTGAAAGGGAAAATATTGGGCTTACCAATTTCAACATTACTAGGTGGTGCACATAGAGATAAAGTAAAGCCCTATGCAACAGGGTTATATTTTACAGATCATAACAATCCTTCAAAAGACTTTGAAGAAGAAGCTGGACGATATGTTGCACAAGGATTTAAGGCAATTAAAATGAAAGTTGGTTTAGGTCTTAAAGAGGATTATGCAAACGTTAAAAAAATGCGTGATACCATTGGAGATGACATTGAATTAATGGTAGACTCTAATCATGCTTATACATTTAGAGAAGCCGTTGCTTTAGCTAAAATGATAGAACCGTTTAATATTAGTTGGTTTGAAGAGCCTTTATCACCAGAGTTTTATGCGCAGTATAGTGAGCTTAGAACAAAAACTACTATCCCGATTTCTGGAGGTGAATGTGAGTATTTGCGTTTTGGGTTTCACCAGTTATTAAGAAATAAATCAGTAGATATTATTCAACCCGATATTTGTGCATGCGGTGGCTTAACTGAGGCTAAGCGTATTGCTGCATTAGCAAGTACTTATGGAGTTGATTTAATTCCGCATACATGGGGAACAGCAATAGGACTTCATGTCGCGCTTCATTTTATTTCGAATTTAGAATCTGTACCAGGAAGAATGATGAAGCCGGACTTTTTTATGGAATACGATCAGACTGAAAATGGACTTCGTGATAAGTTATCTTATCCATTAATTGAGATGAAAGATGGTATGATAGACGTACCTAATAGACCTGGGCTGGGAATCGATATTGATGAGAAAGTATTAGAAAGGTATACAGTTTCTAAAACAATATTAAAGAAAAGTATTATTTAATAAAGCAACAAGTTGGGCAATTTGTAATATTGAAAATAATAATAAATACAAGTAAATGAAAACAGAAAATTTCGGATATAAAAAATTATATATTGATGGTAAATTGGTTGATGCGGTAAGCGGAGAAAGAGAAGATGTTATTTGTCCTGCTACAGGCGAAGTTATTGCTCAAGTAGCAAATGCCGGTAAAGAAGATGCAGAAAAAGCTTTAGTGTCAGCTCAAAAGGGTTTCAAATATTGGTCAAAATTGTCTTTAGCAGAAAGAACAGAATGGATGCTTAAACTTAGATCCGCAGTTTTGGAAAAAGAGCATGAATTAAGAACTGCTATGGTTCATGAAATGGGTAAAAATTATGAAGGTGCATATGAAGATATTGAAGCTGTAATAAATGCCTTAGAGTGGTATCCAGCTGCAATGAAAAACTTAAGAGAAGAACAAATTCCAGATTACGAGAACACGCATACGCATAAAATGATTTCGAAACCAGCTGGAGTCGCGGTAGCGTATTTAGCTTGGAATTTTCCTTTACTAAATGTAGGTTTTAAATTAGGGCCAGCTTTAGCCTCTGGATGTTCTATAATTATTAAGCCTTCAGCATTATCTCCATTATCTACTTATATGATTGGTGAGATTTTGCATGAAATTGATTTTCCAGCCGGAGTTGTTAATATTTTATCAGGACCGAGTTCTACTGTTGCGCATACCATGACAACAAGTACAATACCTGCAGTATTAACCATGATTGGGTCTACTGCTACTGGGCAACGCGTTATTGCAGACAGTACGACATCTATAAAAAAATTAGGAATGGAACTAGGTGGAAATGCACCTTTTATTGTTTTTGAAGATGCCGATTTTGATAAAGCTTTAGAGTTAGCTGTAGTTTTAAACTTCTGGAATTCAGGACAAATTTGTGTAGCCGCAAATAGAGTTATGGTCCATAAAAATATTTACGATAAATTCTTAAAAGCATTCATAAAAAGAACATCAGAATTACAATTAGGTTTTGGAATTAAAGAAAATCCAGACGTATTTATGGGACCTGTGGTTACAAAATCTGATAGAGATAGAATGTTCAAATTAGTTGAAGATGCTGTTAGTAAAGGAGCAACTTTAGAATATGGAGGAAAAATACCAGAAGGATTTCCTGAAGAAGGTAATTGGATAGAACCAACAGTAGTTTCTGGAGTTACAACAAATATGGATTTATTTAAAAAAGAAACATTTGGTCCGGTAGCGGGGATTATGAGTTTTGATACAGATGACGAAGCGCTTGAATTGGCTAACAATACCGAATATGGATTAGCTTCTTATATATTTACAAACAATCATAAAAGAATTGAGCGCTTTACTGAAGAATTAGAGTTTGGTGAAATTCAAATAAACGGTGTTAAATATGCTATCTATTTACCTCATGGAGGTATCAAAAACAGTGGTATTGGACATGATTGTTCTCACTTGGCGTTAGAAGATTATTTAGTAAAAAAACGTATTTCAACAGCTATTTAATCTATGAAAAATAAAATAAAAGAAAGTCTTCAAAAGGGCGATACAATTTATGGTCCTTTTTGTAAAATTCAAGATCCATCTATAGTAGAAATTGCTGCTTTAAGTAACTTCGATTTCATAATTATTGATATGGAACACGGACCGTTTAGTATTGAATCCGCACAAAATATGATTCGTGCTGCAGAAGCTAGAGGAATTACACCCGTTGTTCGAGTTACAGAAAACAATGAAACACTTATTTTAAGAGTTTTAGATATCGGAGCAAAATGTATACAAGTACCACAAATATGTACTAAGGCGGACGCAGAAAGGGTTGTTAAGGCAACTAAGTTTTTTCCGCAAGGGGAACGCGGTATGTGTAGATATGTTCGTGCTGCAGAATATACTAATATTAGTCCAGTAGATCATTTTGGAAAAGCAAATGACGATGTGATATCTATTATTCATATAGAAGGAATGGAAGGTATTGATAACCTAGAAGAGATATTATCCGTAGAAGGAATTGATATCATATTTTTAGGCCCTTACGATTTATCACAGTCATGTGGTGTTCCAGGGCAAGTGCATCACGAGAAAGTAGTAGGAGCAATGAAAGACGCTGTAAAACTGGCAAGAAAATACGGGAAAGCTGTAGGTACGTTTACAGAATCTGTCGAAAATGCAAAAAAATGGAAAGATATTGGTGTTCAATACATCTCATACGCAGTAGATGTGGGGCTAATCATGAATACATTTAAAGATATTACCCAACGGTTACATAGTTGATAATTAGTACCTAAAAAACTAAACTATATTTTTATGGATTATTTTCCTTTATTACTGGTTATTTTTGCTAGTGTATTTCAGGGTTCTTTTGGTCTAGGAATGAAATTTATGCCACCACTAAAATGGGAAGCTTGGTGGTTGGTTCATAGTACTTTTGCTCTAATTATTATTCCAAGCGTTTGGGCGTATTTAGTAGTGCCAGATTTATTTGGTGTTGTAACTTCAGCATCGCCCGAAGCAACAATCAAAGCCATGATTTTTGGAGCTCTTTGGGGTATTGGTGGTATTATGTTTGGTAAAAGTGTACCGTATATTGGGCTTTCTCTTACTTATGGAATTGTTATGGGGGTATGCTCTGCAGCCGGTGGATTAATTCCTTTGTTTTCAATTGATAACGCAACACAATTACCTGAGTTTCCATATATTATTGGAGGTGTTATAATTATGCTAGTAGGTGTTGCAATTACAGCTTATGCTGGTGTATTGAAAGATAAAAAACAAGGAGAAACTCAACAAAAAATCAATTTAAAAGTAGGATTGATCATTGCCATTTTAAGTGGTTTGCTTTCTGCGGCTTTAGCTATTGGATTTGCTGAGGGAAAAAGTATTGGAGCAATTGCGGAACAAGCAGGGGCGATTTCCAGAAATGGTAGTTTAGCAATCTGGGTAGTTGTATTGTGGGGAGGATTCATTGTTAATGCAGGATATTCAATTTTCTTATTAGCTAAGAATAATACTTGGAGTTCTTTTTCTACACCAAAAGCAAGAAAAGCGTACATGTGGTCAATTGGAGCTGCATTGTTATGGTTTGGTGCTTTAGGAATATACGGGCAAGGGGCTACATTAATGGGGAAAATAGGAGATGCTATTGCATGGCCTATAATGTTAGGTCTTTCATTAATAGTTGGAAATATTTGGGCTTATCTCAATAAGGAGTGGGACGGTGCAAAAAAACCATTCAATATCATGATATTGGGAGTGTTGTTTATTATTGTGGCTGTAATAGTTATGAGTATTAAACCTTAATTAAACTTAGTGTTTAATTAGTAGTAATCTCATAGGACCTCTAGACTTTTTAAGTAATAACATTTAATACATCAAAATAATATTAGAATATGAATAACTTTCAAATATATAAATCGATAATTATTTGTTGTTTTCTTTTTATACAATCATCTTTTGCGCAGCAAAAGGGCATAATAAACAACGCTAATAGTAATTTCGTAAAATTAAAAAGTATTGATATTGGTGATTGCAAATGGACTGAAGGTTTTTGGGCAGATAAGTTTAAAGTTTGCGAAGAATCAATGTTACCCTATATGGGTGAAGTTCTATGTGGCGATGTTGGTCATGGATTAAATAATTTTAAAAGAGCCGCTGGGTTACAAGAAGGCCCTCATAAAGGATTTGGATGGCACGATGGTGATTTTTATAAATATTTAGAAGCATGTATGTATGTGTATGCTCAAAACGGTGACAAAAACTTGTTAAACGATGTGGATAGCTATATAGCGATTATAGGAAAAGCGCAATTGGAAGATGGGTATTTACAAACACAAATTCAATTAAATGACAGTAAAAACCCATACGAAAACCGTAGAAACCATGAGATGTACAATAGTGGTCACTTATTGACGAGTGCATGTGTTCATAATAGAATAACTGGTCAAAGGAATTTTTTAGATATAGCTATTAAACATGCAAACTTATTGTATACTATTTTTATGCCTGAAGATGATCATTATGGTCGTTTCGGTTTTAATCAAACTCAAATCATGGGATTGGTTGAATTATATCGTACTACCAAAGACAAAAGGTACTTGAAGTTGGCAGAAAAGTTTATTAATAACAGAGGCAAGTATAAAGTAGAAGAAACACCAGGTACAAAAGGGTATCCCATTGGCGATATGGTTCAAGAGCGGACTCCATTACGAAAATCTGAGGAAGCTGTTGGTCATGCCGTACTTGCATTGTACTATTATGCAGGAGCCGCTGATGTAGCTTCTGAAACTGGGGAGCAAGCATTGATTGAAGCTTTAGATAGACTTTGGGAAAATGTAACTGAAAAGAAAATGTATGTTACCGGAGCCGTAGGTCAAGCACATTATGGTAGATCGACAAATAAAGATAAAATAGAGGAAGGGTTTATTGATGAATACATGATGCCTAATACTACGGCTTATAATGAAACTTGTGCAAATATTTGTAATTCTATGTTTAGTTACCGAATGTTGGGTTTAAAAGGACAATCAAAATATGGAGATATTATGGAATTGGTATTGTATAATAGTGCACTTTCAGGGATTAGTATTGAAGGTAAAGATTATTATTATTCCAATCCATTGCGTAAAGTGGAAGGTGCAATAAATTATAAAAAAATGAATACTGAGTTTCCTGTTAGGCAACCTTATTTAGAATGTTTTTGTTGTCCTCCAAATTTAGTCCGTACCATAGCAAAAGTGTCAGGATGGGCATATAGTCTTTCGTCTAACGGAATTGCTGTAAATCTATATGGTGGAAATGCATTAGAGACTAAATTGTTAGATGGTTCTAAGATTAAATTAAAACAAGAAACACAGTATCCATGGGAAGGTTCAGTAAAAATTACTGTTGATGACTGTAAAAATAAACCTTTTGAAATGTTGTTTCGAATTCCTCGTTGGGCTGAAGGAACTAAAATATTAGTGAATGGAAAAAATACTGAAACCGAAATAAAACCAGGAAATTTTGCAAAAATTGAACGAACTTGGAAAAAAGGAGATGTTATAAGAATAGAAATGCCCATGGAAGTTACTTTTGTAGAAGGGCATCCACGTATTGAAGAAGCACGTAATCAAATTGCAGTTAAAAGAGGACCTGTAGTTTATTGTGTTGAGTCTCCTGATTTACCTGAAAAATCAGAAATTTTGAATGTTTATATCAAGGGGGATACACGATTAGAAAGCGAGTACAAGCCTAATTTTTTGGGAGGAGTATCAACTATTTCTGCAGATTTATTGTTACGTAAAAATGAAGAAAAAGATATGTATAGAACAGTAAGCAAACCTGTTTTCGAAACTTTTAAATCTCAGCTTGTGCCTTATTTTACTTGGAGCAATCGAGGTGAATCAGAAATGACTGTTTTCTTACCAATTATTTGGAACTAAAAAAGCGCAAGTATATAATTTTAACATTATTTATCTAACTAAATATTATGGGATCATATAAAAGGAATGCTTATAAATATGCAACAATAGTAGCAATTGGAGGTTTTGTATTTGGTTTAGACGCCGCTTTAATTTCTGGGGCTTTTAAATTTATTACAGCTGAATTTAATTTAAACGAGTGGCAAGTAGGAGCTTTAGGGTTTGGACCAGGAATTGGTGTTTTAATAGCTTTACCATTAGCAGCTTGGTCTAGTAATAAATTTGGGCGAAAAGCGACTTTGAAGGTAATTGCAGCAATGTACTTAATATCTGCTTTAGGCTCAGCATTTGCACCTTCGTTCTCCACACTTTTTGTTGCGCGTTTACTCGGTGGTTTGGCATTTAGTTCGATTACTCTAGCAGCAATGTATATTGGTGAAATTGCTCCTGCAGAATGGCGAGGTAAGTTAGTATCAATGACGCAGATTAACATCGTAATTGGTCTTACTGCTGCTTATTTTATAAATTATTGGATTCTACAAACTACTAATTCTGATGCAGAGTGGGTAACAACCTTTGGACTTAAAGAGTATACTTGGAGATGGATGTTGGGTATTGAAATTATACCGGCATTGATATGGTTTGGATTACTTTATTTAGTACCTCGCAGCCCTGCTTGGTTAGTATATAAAGGGAAGTTTGATGAAGCTAAAAAAACTTTAACTAAGGTTATTCCGGAAAATGAGATTGAGGAACATGTTGAGGAAATGAAACTAAGTGTTCAAGAAAGTAATCAAGATAGATCTGTAGGAACTCAAATGAAGGAAATTTTTAGTAAAAAGATGACTATCGTTACAATAGTTGCATTTACTATGGCTATAGTGCAACAATCAACTGGTATTAATGCCGTTTTAACCTATGCGCCAACCGTTATGGAACAGTTAGGTTTAGGTGAACAAGCAGCATTTCAACAGGCCATTTGGATTGGTCTGGTAAGTATTATTTTTACTATTTTATCTTTAGTTTTAATAGACAAACTAGGAAGACGCCCAATGATGATTTCTGGATTAGTTTGGGTAATTTTAAGTTTGGGAATTTGTGCTTATGGATTTGGCTCTGCTAAATATGAAGTTACAAATGAAGCCATTGCAGAAATGAAAGACATCCCTAATGTTGATAAATTATCAGCCTTAGTGGGGAAAGAATTCGCAACTGATATAGAGTTTAAGGAGGCAGTTAAAGGTGTTATGGGAGATATTTCAGCTAGAGATAATTCTAGCGTGTTTCTACAGAAATCAGCGGTACTTAATGCAACTTTAATTCTTATAGGTATTTTAAGTTTTATAGCTGCATTTCATTTTTCGGTAGGACCAATTATGTGGGTATTACTATCAGAAATTTTTCCAATTTCCGTAAGAGGAATTGCAATACCATTTTTCGCACTCCTTTCTAGTACAATTAGTGCGTTAACACAGTTTCTATTTCCGTGGCAACTTGCAAACATGGGAGCAAGTTCAATATTTTTATTTTATGCGGGAATCGTTTTTCTAGGTTTAATTGTTTTATTTAAGTTTTTACCTGAAACAAAAAATTTAACCATTGAGGAGATTCAACTAAAACTTCAGAAAAAATAGAACTTTTAATCGTATAGACATATATAAGTTGGAAGGTTGTATTTGTTTTACACATCATTCGAATAATCTAGTTTAGTATATACCCGAGATTTAGAGATGGGTAAATATGTTTATTAACTGGGTATTTATAGTTTATAAAGAATTTTGAATTAATTCTAATTTTACCTTAATCAAATTAAAAGTTTGTTGCTCTAGTGTCAGATATGTTTTAAATTTAACTTACTCAGTTTAAAATTCGTTGAATTCAGTAAAACTGTAAGTTTAGAAGAAGACAAATATATGTAATAGCACTAGAATGATCCTTAGAATTAGAAGTGACAAATTTTTTATAGATGATTTAGCTATTAAAATAAAAATTTATATCAACTATCTATTTTATTAGGGTAAATCGTAGCACAGTTAAAGCTATATTTTATCTAACTTAATTAGATTAATTTACTAATGTTTATGAGAACAATTAAATTTCTTTTTATCATTTTGATGGTTGTTGCATGTCAACCAATGGCAAAAGCACAGAAAAAACCAAATATTATCTTTTTGTTTTCTGATGATGCAGGTTATGCCGATTTCGGATTTCAAGGAAGTAAGGTGATGATAACTCCTAATTTAGATAAGCTTTCTGATGAAGGTGTTAGATTTACCGAAGGTTACGTTACCGATGCTGTTTGTGGTCCATCTAGAGCGGGGCTAATAACTGGTAAATACCAACAAAAATTTGGATATCAGGAAATTAATGTGCCCGGATTTATGAGCGAGAATTCTAAGTATTTGGGGGATGACATGGGACTACCGTTAGATCAAAAAACAATTGCAGATTATTTGAAAAAACTTGGATATACAAATGCCATGTATGGTAAATGGCATTTAGGTAATGCAGATCGTTTTCATCCTTTAAATAGAGGGTTTGATGAATTTTATGGATTTAGAGGTGGTGCAAGAAGCTATTTTAGGTATGAAAATTTCGAAGGGGTCCATGCCGATAATAAAATGGAACGAAATTTTGAAAATTTTGAAGAGCCAAATGGCTATGCAACTGATGTTTTTGCTGATGAAGCAGTCTCTTTTATTGAACGAAACAAGAACAATCCTTTCTTTATTTATTTAGCATTTAACGCTGTTCATACGCCAATGGAGGCAACTGAAGAAGATTTAGCAAAATTTCCTAACTTAAAAGGTAAACGTAAAGAGGTAGCAGCAATGACATTAGCGCTTGATCGAGCTTGTGGAAGGGTATTAGATAAGCTAAAAGAATTAGGTATTGATGATAATACTATTATTGTATTTTCGAATGATAATGGTGGGCCCACCGATAAAAATGCCTCATTAAATTTACCCTTAAGTGGAACAAAATCAAACCATTTAGAAGGAGGATTAAGGGTTCCCTTTTTAATGAAATGGCCTCGTGAAATCAAGGCAGGCTCGATTTATAATTATCCTGTAAGCACTTTCGATTTGTTACCAACTTTTTACGCGGCTGCGGGAGGAGACACTGCCGATTTAGAAGATATTGATGGTGTTAATTTAATTCCTTTTGTTAATGGAACAAATAAGGCAAGACCCCATGAGGATTTGTTTTGGAAAAAAGAAGCTCGTGCTGTATATAGAAATAACGATTGGAAATTAATTCGTTATGCAGATAGGCCTGCAGAACTATATGATTTATCAAATGATTTTACTGAAGAAAATGATTTAGCATTGAAGTATCCTGAGCGTTTAAAAAAAATGTTTAAAAAATTATTCGAGTGGGAATTAACTTTGGAACGTCCATTATGGATGCTAAAACAAAAATTTGAAAAATATGATGTAGACAGAATGGATCGTTATAGAACTCCAGAATTAGTAAAGAAAGAAATGGAACAATACATTAATAAATAAAAGACTTTCCTTTTAAACACAATAGGTAGGTTTGTGTTGGGATAAATAATTAAAATAAAAGAATAAATTAATGAGTACAATTCATAATAAAGCAATAACGAATACTTCCGAAAGTCCATATGTAAAACTAAAAAGCATCAATTTTGGAGATTGTAAGTGGAATTCAGGTTTTTGGTCAGACAAAGTAAAATCTGCAGAAGAAAAAATGCTTCCTTATATGGGAGATGTTTTATGTGGTGACATAGGTCATGGATTGAATAATTTTAAAATTGCAGCAGGAGAAAAAGAAGGTGAGCACAAAGGGTTTTATTGGCATGATGGTGATTTCTTTAAGTTTATGGAGGCTAAAATGTACATATACGGTCTTACTAAAAACGAATCTCTATTAAAAGAGTTAGATGAATACATTGATATTATAGGAAGAGCTCAAGAAGAAGATGGTTATATTCATACTCATGTTCAGATAACAGAAGGTGTTGATAGATTTGAGAATAGAAAGTACCACGAGATGTACAATTTCGGACACTTGTTTATTGCTGGCTCCGTACATTATCGTATTACAGGACAACGTAACTTCTTAGATATTGCCATTAAACAAGCAGATTTATTATACAGTTATTTTATGCCAGATACTAAACACTATCAACGTTTTGGGTTTAATCAAACTCAAATTATGGGATTGGTAGAATTGTACCGAACTACTAAAGACAAGAGGTATTTAAATTTAGCTGAAAAGTTCATCAACAGAAGGGGGACATTTGAAATAAAACATGATTCTACCACAGTTGGTTATCCAATTGGTGATATGGTTCAAGAAAGAACACCATTAAGAGAATCTGAAGAGGCCGTAGGACATGCCGTATTAGCATTATACTATTATGCTGGTGCTGCAGATGTTTATGCGGAAACTGGTGAAAAGGCACTTATTGATGCGTTGGATAAATTATGGGAGAATGTTACCAATAAGAAAATGTATGTTACCGGTGCAGTAGGGCAGGCTCATTACGGAGCTTCTACTAATTTAGACATGATTGAAGAAGGTTTTATTGATGCTTATATGATGCCAAACATGACTGCATATAACGAAACTTGTGCTAACCTTTGTAATGCCATGTTTAGTAGTAGAATGATGGGGATTAATGGAGAATCAAGATATGCGGACATCATAGAATTAGTATTATACAATAGTGGGTTATCAGGTATTAGTTTAGAAGGAAAAGATTATTTCTACTCGAACCCTTTAAGAATGGTAAATAACTCACGAAATTATGATTCGCATGCAGATGTTACTGAAAGTCCAGTAAGACAACCATATTTAGAATGTTTTTGTTGTCCACCAAACTTGGTGAGAACTATTTGTAAAAGTTCAGGATGGGCTTACAATTTATCTGAAAATGGTGTGGCAGTTGTTTTATTTGGTGCGAATAATTTAGACACTAAAATGTTAGACGGGTCTATCCTAAAAATGTCACAAGACACAGAGTATCCTTGGAAAGGATTAGTAAAAATAACTCTTGACGAATGTAAAAATTCTGCATTCGAGATTAAAGTTCGAATTCCAAAATGGGCAGTAGGAAGTACTTTAAAGGTGAATGGAGAAGATATTGATGTTGAAGTTAATCCAGGAAATTTTGCAAACATAAATAGAATTTGGAAAGCTGGTGATACAATAACTTTAGATATGCCTATGGAGCCAACATTCATTGAAGGTCACAATAGAATTGAAGAGGTAAGAAATCAATTGGCAGTAAAAAGAGGTCCAATTGTTTACTGTTTAGAAACTCCAGATTTACCAGAAAACACTTCTATCTTGGATGCATATATTAAAGGAGAGACTAAATTAGAGGCGGTTCATAAATCCGATTTCTTAGGGGGTGTAACTGTAGTTGAGGCCGAACTTTTATTAAGAGAAGGTAAGACTGATGAGATGTATCAAACCGTTACAAAACCTATTTTTAATTCTTATAAAACGCAATTAGTACCTTATTATGCCTGGAGCAATCGTGGGCAGGCAGAAATGACCGTTTTTATGCCAGTAGTTTGGTAGAATGACGATAATATTTCTTTAGCTCAATCATTATAAACTTTATAATGATTGAGCTACTTTTTTAGGACATACTAATTAGAATATCATTTGGTACAGTAATTGACTGGTATATTTTCAGAATATATTTTAGTAAAAGAATAATGAATATAAAAAAGCTAAACTCAATCCTAGTTTTACTTTTAATAGTAGTTTCATTTAGTGCTTCAAGTCAAAATGCGCTAGAAGAAAGTATGAATAAAGGAAAAAGAATATATGCATCTAATTGCATAACATGCCATATGGCAAATGGGGAAGGTGTTTCAGGTGCTTTTCCTCCACTTGCTAAATCTGACTATTTGAGTAATATAGAAAAAACTATCGAAGTCATTTTAAATGGAGCCAGCGGAGAAATGAAAGTAAATGGTAAAAGTTATTACGGAACCATGGTTAGTTTTAGTATGTTAACTAATCAACAAATTGCTGATGTTATGAATTATATTCAAAATAGTTGGGGTAATGAATCAGAGGTTGTCGATGCTAAATTGGTGGAAAAAGTTAGAAATTAAATTTTATACCTTTTAGAATAAAAAAAGCGTTTGAATTATTATAATTCAAACGCTTTTTTTATCAATTTACTTTATTAAATCTTTTTCAAAAGAGTTAAACTAAACCATGATCTGATAGAGGTAAACTTCTATAACGTTTGCCCGTAGCTTTAAATATGGCATTAATTATTGCTGGTGCTATAACTGGAACACCTGGTTCCCCAACCCCTGTTGGATCGTCATTGCTTTCAACGATTTCCACGTGTATTTTAGGAACATCTGGCATTCTTAACATTTGATAGTCATGGAAATTACTTTGTTCAATAACGCCATTTTTAGCGGTAATTTTACCATAAAAAGCTAAAGACATTCCAAAGATGGCAGAACCTTCCATTTGTGCTTTTATGGTATCTCTATTGATAGCAGTACCACAATCAATCACTATATTTACTTGGTGTACTTTTAATTTGCCATCTACAACCGATACTTCCACAGCTGCAGCCACATGAGAATAAAAACTATAATGAACTGCTAACCCAATAGCATGACCATCAGGTAATTGTTTACTGTATCCCGCATTTGTAGCTGCAGTTTTGAGAACATGTTTTAATTTAGCAGTATCATATTTATATTGATCATTAGTCTCTTGAACTCGATCTTTACCTATTAAATTTAATCTAAATTCTAAAGGGTCTTTACCTGCTTCATAAGCCAGTTCATCTGCAAAAACATTAATGGCATATCCATGAGGAATATTAATTACCGAGCGATACCAACCTATTCTAACATGTGCATCAGCTTTTCCTGTCTCTATTTGCATATTAGGAATATCATAGGGTATATCCTTTGCGCTACTTGATTCCCAGGGCTGAGGTAAATTAGTGCCTGGTTTAAAAGTCGATCCAATACTAGGGAATGCAAAACGATGCAACCACCCAGTTACATTCCCATTAGAATCCAATGCTCCTTTTAGGTATTGAGCAGATACGGTATGATAGTAACTATGTTGAATATCATCTTCTCGTGACCAGACAACTTGTACAGGGCCTTTTATTGCTTTTGAAATTGCTGCAGCCTCAACAATAAAATCTGGCTTAGCTTTTCTTCCAAAACCACCACCTAATAAGGTTACATTAATGATTACTTTGGCTTCATCTAATTTTAAAAAGTTAGCAACTTCTCGCCTTGCAGCCTGAGGTGATTGAATAGGGGCCCAAACTTCACATGAATCCTCTTCTACAGAAACAACTGCATTTGGAACTTCCATGGGTGCGTGTGTTAAATGTGGTAATTGATAAGTGGCATCGACGAATTTATTAGCTTTTTTAAATGCATCATCAACGCTACCAATACTTTTTTCGACTTGTCCTGCTTTTTGAACATTAGCAGTAATAGTGCTCATAAATGATTCAGTATTATAGGATGCATTATCACCATCATCCCATTCTATTTTTAATGCATCTCTACCTTTTAAAGCTGCCCAAGTATTAGTCGCAATTACCGCAACACCGCCTAAAGAGCCGAATGCTTTTCTTAACAAAGGAACTTCAACAACATCAAGCACGCCTTTTACCATTAATGCATCCGTTTTGTCATAAGTTTTCACAGTACCAAATGTTACAGGGCAGCGTTTAATAGCTGCAAATTTCATATTAGGTACACGTTTGTCTAATCCAAATACGGCACTTCCGTTAGATAAATTTTCAACATCAATACTTGGTAAGTTTTTGCCTATATATTTAAAATCTTTAGGCGATTTTAGTATTACCTTTTTGGGGATTTCTAAATCTTTAGCAATATCTACTAAATCTCCAAATCCTATTTTTTTTCCACTTGTATGAATTATATAATGGTTTTCAGCAGTACATTCTGATTCTGGAACACCCCAATATTTAACTGCTGCAGTTATAAGAACAGCTTTTACAGTAGCTCCCATTTGGCGCATCTTTTGGTACAAGATTCTTACACTCCTTGAACCATCAGTATTTTGATTTCCATATTTGGAATCACCGGTTGCCTGTTTAACAATTACTCTATCCCAGTCTGCTTCCATTTCATCTGCAATAACCGATGTTAAAGACGTACGCACTCCTTGTCCCATTTCAGAACGAGAAGCCACTAGAATTAGACTGCCATCAGAATTCAATTGTACAAATAAGTTAGGATTGAATTCAGAAACCAGTTCTGTTTCGGAATTACATTTTGAGAAGGAATAAATCGTTGATGCTAAAACTAATCCACCTGAAGCTAAACCAATTCCTTTTATAAAACCTCTTCTGCTTATATTTTTAATTGGATCCATAATTAACTTTTATTTTTTTGTTCAACACAATGGTTAATAGCACCCTTTATTCTTGTATAAGTACCACAACGGCAAATATTACGAGACATATTCCCGTTAATTTCGTCTTCATTCGGATTAGGATTATTATTCAACATTGAAGTAGCCGTAATTAATTGTCCGGATTGACAAAAACCACATTGTGGTACATTTAATTCTGCCCAAGATTTTTGAAGTGCCTGAAGATTTTCTGTTTCCCCTTCAATAGTAATTATTTCTCTGCCTTCCATAGTCGAAACGGGCATTAAACATGAATTTACGGCGTTACCATCCATTAATACCATACAAGCACCACATAATCCTTTTCCGCATCCAAACTTTGTACCTGTAAATCCAATAATATCTCGTATTACCCACAGTAATGGCATGGTAGGGTCTACATCTACAGTATGTTCTTTTCCGTTAATTTTTAGTGTTATCATAATGACTTGTTGTGTTACTTATTATTTTATCCATTAAATTTTAAAGATATTCAATTTGCAATAAATTAAATATCTATGGTTACCCTCAATTAATCATAATTTACCTTAATTTTTGTACATAGTATCGTAATTTTAAAATTAAGATAATATAGTTATATGATGAGGTATTATAAGATATATGTTTTTATGAAATAATTCAGTTATTGGAGCCTATAAATAATGCATCAGAAAATTATAAAATTTAAACGAGTCATGAGTAATATTATATATAAATCTTATAAGTGTAAATGGGTTATTAAATTTATCATTATAATAATGGTTACAAGTATAGGAAACTCACAAAATAATGGCGCAATAGGATTTAACGAAGTCTTTAAAGAATTTCCAAGACAAGATAAAAATCTAAGAAAATGGGATGCACCTGTCGTTGCCGATTTAGATCAAGATGGTTATTTAGATTTATTAATAAACGATCATGGTTTTGGAATTCAAGTCTGCTGGAATAATAGAGGTGAATTTGCAAAACCTTATGATATTATCATGGGCGATTTACATGGTGTTTCAGTTGGTGATATTGATTTTGATGGAAATTTGGAAGTGATTATGTCTCGTGGAGGAGGATCTGGAAGTAATGCTCGTAACTCAAAAATGTATCGCATTGTAGGTAGAGAGTTTGTGCCTTTAGGAGACTTTAAGGAACCCTTAGCAATGATGCGTGGTAGAACTGTTGGTTTTGTAGATATTGATAATGATGGAGATTTAGATTTATTAAACTTTGCCTTTCCTGATGGTGAAAAAAAAGGTACATCCGAGAACTATATTTATAGAAATGATGGTAATGGAGAATTAATTCTAGATTCAACATTACCTGCAAGCAAAGTGGATGGTCAAAAAGTATTGATTACCGATTTTAATAACGACAACGTTTTTGATATTGTAATGTATGGTCATGGAAATGTTATTATGTATCAAGGCGGCGAAGGATTTACTTTTAAAGATGTGACTAAAAAGATATTGCCCAAGAATATAGATGAAGTAACAGGTGTTGCAGAAATTGATTATGATAACGATGGAGATTTTGATTTATACTTTACAAGAGGTTTAGAATTTAAAATTGGAGAAACTTTTTTTGATAAGGAATCAAAAACCCTTGGGTTTTACACTAAAAGAGGTGAATTGAAGTTAAATGATTTAGAAACTGGAGATATTCTAGAAATGGAAAACTTCCAGTCGCAATGGCCTAATAACGATACTTATTTTATTGGTGAAGCATCTTATGATTATGAATTTGAAGGTGAAACACATTCTGGAAAGGATATAAAGTTAGTGGTTAGTAATGCCTTAGGTTTTCCTGATAATCCAAATTACAAAGAAAAGAAAGGTTGGTATATAGGTTATGTTGGAAATCAAAAATGGAGAATTGGCGGTTTTCTATGGGCACCGGCAACGGGAATTGTTCATGGTGTTAAAGACTATCCTGATTATAAACATCCAGATGGACTTGAAGATATTTTATTAGAAAATAAAGGAAAGAAGTTTCAAGATGCAACAAAAAAAGCAAATCTAGTTTTTAAAGAACATTCAAATGCTGTAACTATTGCGGATTTTGATAACAATGGTTACAATGACATTTTAGTAGTACCAAGAGGAAATTTAATTAATGCAAATAAATCTATAATATATTTAAATAATGGCGAGTCAAACTTTGAAAGACTAGAGGAACACGACATTATTTCTACTGAATTAGGAGCTATAGGAATGGCAGTAGAAACTATTGATTACAATAATGATGGAAGGGTTGATGTTGTTTTAGGAAATGAACGTGGGAAGTGGCATTTGTTTAAAAACTCCCTTAATAAAGCAAAAAAAAACAATTTTATTGTTATAAAAATTGGTGCATCTCCTTCGAAAAAAGCGACAGCTTTAGGGGCATTAGTTACTGTAAATTATGGTAAAAATAAGCAGCAATTACGTGTGGGAACCACAGGGGCTCAATACTCATTGGGATTCAATAATTATGTACATTTTGGTTTTGGAGCATATAATCAACCTATTAAGGTAAAAGTAAAATGGACTAATGGTGAAACATTTGAAAAAACGATTACCAAATTAAATACAACCACTTTTATTGGGAAAAAATAGACTCTTGATTACTTTGATTCGCCTGAGTTTATTTATATGAATTAATAACATGATTATAATATTTTACCAGATTGGGTAATATTAGTTTATGTATTGGTAAAATTAATTTGTTTTAACCGACTATTATAGAATAGTTTGCACAATATATTTCTATTAACCTAAGACAACTTAATTTTGAGGCTAAAAACCAAAATAACCAAAAAACGCTATAACATTTTAGCCTTAATATTTGGAACGGTTGTAATTAATTATCTAGACAGAACTAATATATCAGTTGCTGCATCAGCTATAAGTGAATCGTTAGAATTGACAACCGTTCAAATGGGTTCCATTTTTTCAGTATTTGGAATTGCATATGCTGCGTTACAAATCCCGGGAGGTATCATAGTAGACAAGGTTAGGCTTAGATTTTTGTATGCACTTATGTTGTTTTTATGGTCGGTAGCAACATTATTTCAAGGCTTTATTAATTCGTTTAAGCTTTTATTAGGACTAAGAGTTAGTATTGGTGTTTTTGAAGCACCTTCTTACCCTGCAAATAATGCAATTGTTACAAAGTGGTTTCCTGAAACTGAGCGAGCTTCGGCAATTGCTGTATATACATCAGGTCAATTTATTGGTTTAGCCTTTTTATTCCCAGTATTAACATTAATTCAAGATAAAGTAGGGTGGAGAGGTTTATTAATAATTTCAGGTATTATAGGTATAATCTGGGCTTTTGTTTGGTATGCGCTTTATCGCGATCCAGATCAGCATAATACAGTTAGTGATGCAGAATTAAAACTGATTAAAGATGGTGGTGGTTTTTCTAACAAGATAAAAACCACTTCAGAAAAAAAAGAAAAGTTTAATTGGGATGACTTTTTTGAAGCTTTTAAACATAGAAAGTTGTGGGGTGTTTATTTAGGGCAATTTTGTATGGGTTCTATGTCTATATTTTTTTTAACGTGGTTTCCAACATATTTAGTTGAGTACCGTGGTTTAGATTTTATAAAGTCAGGATTTTTAGCATCCATTCCTTTTTTAGCTGCATTTTGCGGTGTGCTACTAGCTGGTTTTTCATCAGATTATTTAGTCAAAAAAGGTAAGACTCCAGAATTTGCAAGAAAAATGCCTGTATTGATAGGTTTATCGTTATCTACATTTATAATAGGCGCAAACTTTACTGATAGTACATTTTTAATTATTTTGTTTTTAACTATAGCCTTTTTTGGAAATGGACTTGCATCAATTATATGGGTATTTGTATCTCTAATAGCACCAAAACGAATAATTGGTCTTGTAGGAGGTGTTTTTAATTTAATAGGTGGCTTATCTGCAGTTATTGTACCGTATGTTATTGGTGTACTAGTGCAAGATGGAGACTTTAATCCAGCATTATTTTTCATTGGAGCGATAACGGTAATCGGTTTTCTCTCAATATTATTAGTTGTTGGAGAGGTTAAGCGTATTGAGTTGAAGGAAGAAGGAAGCAAAAAATAGATTTAGGCTTATGAAAATTTCAAATATAAAAGTATTTCCTGTAAACATTGCTGGCAGAAGTCAGCTTAATGTAAAAGTTGAAACTAATCAAGGTTTTTATGGTTGGGGTGCTTCTGGATTAACAGGTAGAGAATTAGCCGTTATTGGTGTTATTGACCATTATCGACCGCTATTAATCGGTAAAGATCCAAGGCAAATAGGATCTATATGGCAAGATTTATATCGAGGACAGTATTTTGAAGGAGGTCGTGTATTAACGGCAGCTATTTCAGCAATAGATATTGCTTTATATGATATTAAAGGAAAAGCTTTAGGTGTTCCTGTTTATGAGCTTCTGGGAGGAAAACAACGCGATTATGTTGAATGTTTCGCATCATTAAGATTCAGTAGTAAAGAAGAATTAATAGAACGCGCAAAAGTTTTGATAAAAGAAGGGTGGCGCATGTTGCGGTTAGCTCCTGCTGAATATGAGGAAGGAAAATACAGCTCTGCATTTGAACCCAGAGATTCCATTGCAACAATTGCAGACTGGGTTTCAGAATTAAGAAAAGAAGTAGGTACAAAAGTAACTATTGGTATAGATTATCATCACAGATTATCAGTTCCAGAAACCGTATCATTTATTCAAAAAATGCCAGTAGGAACACTAGATTTTATTGAAGAGCCTATTAGGGATGAGTCTCCAGAGGTTTATCAAGAATTGAGGAAAATGGTAAATGTACCATTTGCTATAGGAGAAGAATTTGCAAGTAAATGGCAGTTTATGCCATATATAGAAAAAAACATTACTCAGTATGCAAGAATAGATGTATGTAATGTTGGAGGAATTACCGAAGCGATTAAAGTTGCTAATATGGCAGAAGCACATTATATAGATTTGTTACCACACAATCCTATAGGACCAATTTGTACAGCCGCAACAATACACTTAGCTGCTGCTTGTCCAAATTTTACATGGTTAGAAGAAATGAATACACCAGTTGAAAATCCTGGATTGGATGATATTAACTATTATCCTGTGCAACCCAAATTAGAAGGAAACCATTATAAGATTTTAGATACTCCAGGTTTAGGCATTGAGTTTAATGAAGAATTAGCACTTAAAGAAGGGTTTAAACCAGTTGAAACGCCACGTTTAAAAAGGAAAGATGGTTCTTTTACTAACTGGTAATTAACTTAATTTAATTAAAAATGATGAATAAGTTGAAATCGGAACATAATAATAATGTGACTTTTCTATTGATTTTGATAATTTCAATATTTTCTTATAAAAATTTGGTTGCTCAAAAGAGACCAAATATCATCATTATGATGACAGATGATCAAGGTTATGGAGATATTGGTGCACATGGCAACCCCTATTTAAAAACACCCCATATTGAAACTATAGGCGAACAAGGAATAGAAATGACACATTTTTTTTCCTATCCTAATTGTTCGGCTTCAAGAGCAGCTTTATTAACCGGTAGATATCCATACCGGACGGGAGTTACTGCAGTAACACAAGTAGATCATTTCATGAATAATTCTGAAGTTACTATTGCAGAAATTTTAAAGGATAATGGTTATAGAACAGGAATATTTGGAAAATGGCACCTTGGGGATAATACACCAATGCGACCTTTAGATCAAGGATTTCAAGAAGTATTGGTGCATAAAGGAGGTGGAATTGGGCAAGCAGCAGGTCCCAAGGGAAACTCATATTTCGACCCTATTTTAGAACACAACGGAAATCCAAAAAAGTATGAAGGCTATTGTGATGATATTTTTACTAATGCAACGTTAGATTTTATAAGCCAAAAAGAAAAAAAACCATTTTTTGCTTATTTAGCAACGAATTTGCCTCATTTTCCACTTCAGGTACCTGATGCTAGAGCAGAACCTTATCGAAAAATGGGATTACATGAAGATAATGCTCTTACCTATGGTATGATTGATAATATAGATTACAACGTAGGTAGAGTGCTAGATAAATTAAAAACCTTAGGTATTGAAGATAATACCATCGTTATTTTTCTTTCTGATAATGGGCCTAGACATAGAAGAACCAAAAATGATTCATATCCAGGTCGTTGGGTTGCTAATTTAAGAGGCACTAAAACAAGTGTTTATGATGCTGGGATCCGAGTACCTTTTTATGTGAAATGGCCAGAAAAAATAAAAGCAGTTAGACAAACCGCAAATATGGGAGCTATCATCGATTTATATCCAACCTTATTAGATGCTGCGAATATTGATGCCCCGAAAGATGTTCATATTGATGGTGAATCATTATTACCACTTTGGACAAAAAATGTATCAGATAATTTAAAAGAACGTGATTTTGTTGTGCAAATGCATTATGGGCCAACACCATTTAAATACATGCATTTTGCATTGAGAACACCAAAATACAAATTAGTTAGTCCACATAATTTTCCACATGGTATTGTCCATCAACCCACCGATTTTGAGTTGAAAAATGTGCTAAAAAATTTAGAACTATATGATGTTGAAAACGATCCGAGTGAGCGTATTAATATTGCTAAAAATCATCCAAAAATTGTAGATGAAATGTTATCGCGTTACGAAAATTGGTTTGATGAGGTAACTGAAGAACGAGAAGCTAAGGGTGTTCAAAAAATTCATTTAGGTACTGCGGTACAACCTCATGTAACGTTATCTCGATTTGATTGGGGAGGACCACGTGTAATTTCTCGATTTGATTACGGAGGGCCCCGAGTAATAGAAGATAATCAATTGGGTTTTTGGGGCGTTAAAACTGAAGCCGGAAAATATAAAGTAATTTTTGATTTACCTGAAATAGAATCAGATTGTATTGCACATTTAAAGTATAATACTATACATCTCTCTCAGGCCATAAAAGTTGGACAAAAACAAGTTGTTTTTGAAACTGTTGAATTACCTGCTGGAGAAGGCAACTTTCATGCTTACATAAAAATGGATAGATTGCCTTTTGGGCCACATTTTGTAGATATAATAAAATTAAATTAGAACCTTAAAATGGATAATAATTGTAACGAGCCTAAAATTAAATTTGTATCAAACAGAATAATTTGTTTGCTATGTTTAGGAATAATATTTTTTTCTTTTAATGCCTATGCACAAACCCTTGAGGAAACAGCACAACAGAAAATTAATGAACTTAATACATTAATTGCAATTGCCGAAACTTCTGGAAAAGAAACTCTAAAGGAAAAACTTACCGTAAGAACAGCCGAAGTTTTTTTAGATTATGCCAATTGGGATGAGGCTAATATTTCAAGAAATGTAGCTTATTTTGGAGAGACTTGGCATTATAAAGATAACGCTTCTGAAATGGCAAATCTACTTCCAGATTTTGAGAGACAGGATATTATTACCATGTTAGATTCTGCATTGGTAACAATGAATAAAGTTATCAACGATGAATTGATAAGAAAGCCAACACCTAATGTTGATTGGGCTAGTATTACTCTTAACAACAATCAGTTGTTACATGAAGGTAAACCAGTTTTTTTAGCAGATTGGACCTGGAAACCAGAAATAAACCTATTACGAGAGTATCATGGTCAATTAGGAGATTTTTTTATAACACCTAGTTATGTAACTAATGATTCCGGATCGATAAGAGCCAGTAAACTAAATGAATTAAATAGCAAACCTACTGGGACAGCAGGATTTATTTTTATAAATAATAGAAATGTTCCACAATGGGCAATCGATAAATATGGGGCTGATTTTGTCATAAAGGACGAAAAAGGCGTTCGTTATACCGAGTATGATATAGACCATCCTGGAGCAAAAGAAATGATGGGTTTTTTAATTCAAGGAATGGTGCCACAAATGGCTGGAAAGAATTATAGTAGTTTAGGGTATATGATGTGCAACGAACCCCATTTTATAAATACCGTTGAAGCCAATGGCAATTTAAGTTGGGCTAGTAGCGGGGTTTCAGATTATACAATTGAAGCGTTTAAAGTCTGGTTACAGAATAAGCATTCAACTATCAGTAATCTTAATACTCTTTGGGGTACAAGTTTTTCGAATTTTGATGCTGTAACCATTACAATTCCAATATCTGTGACTCTGCAAGGCACAGCTAAATGGTACGATTGGATGTCTTTTAATATGGATAGAGTAACCAATTGGTACCAATATATGAAAGATGAAATTATTGCTTCAGATCCTAATGCTAAAGTACACCTTAAAATAATTCCAAAACATTGGACGGATAACGAAAGAACAAGAGGATTAGATGTCGAAGCGCTTACCCGAATGTCCGGTATTATTGGAAATGATGCAGGAGCGGTTCATAGAAGTGCGCCTTGGAACACGGAACCCTGGGAAGCTAAATACATTTTTGAATGGAGTGAAATGTCAATGGGACATGACTTCTTTAAATCTGTAAGCCCTAATAAAATTATGTTTAATACTGAAACTCATTTCTTATCAACAAAAGCGTCAATAAATTTATATTTGAACCCGATGCATTCTAGAGCAACTTATTGGTTAGCGCATACTCAGGGATTAAATGCAAGCCAAACTTGGTATTGGTCGAGACGAGAAGACGGTAGTCCAAGAAATGAAAATGACGCCGGTTATGCCGGTTCAAACAATCATCAACCAAGAGTGGTTAATGAAGTGCATGCCACTCTAATGGATTTAAACGCGCATTCCGAGGATATTACGGCATTTCAAGAGCAACGTAAACCTATTAGGATTTTTTACACTAAAGCCTCGTCCATAAACAAACCTAATCATATGGATGATGTTTTGGAGTTATATGAATCACTTTCATTTGAAGGTGTACCACTTGGATTTGTAACTAAAGATATTTTATTAAATGAAAGCTATAGTGATTGGGACGTTGTTCTAGTGCATAAAACTCAGTTTGTTACTGAAGCAGATAAAGAGGCGTTACAAACCTATATAAATGCAGGAGGCAAAGTTATAATGGATAACCTAAGTTTTGTTAAAGACGAATATGGGCGCAATATTTCCGGCTTATCGGGTAGCATCACCTTTGCTTCAGGGGCAGAAAACATTAAAAATTCAGCATTATCTGTTGTTGATAGTTTTGGAAATATGCCAAAAGTTGAATTAACAGAAACAAGTAGTGCTAGTTACCCACATTGTTTATGGAAAGTTGTTGAAAATGATGCGGGTAATCAAGTAGTGTCTATTATTAATGTAGGTAAGGTAGATGCACAAATTGAAATAAACCTTAAAAACCCTACTAATGGAACCGTAGTAAAAGACTTATTAAGAGGAGTAGGAATAACAAATACTAAAGTTTTAAAGCCATACGAGTTGCTTTTTGTAGAACTTAGAGATGCCAATGAACTAGGTGTAAATGATTTAGTTAATGATGAGGGAATTCGATTATTTCCTAATCCGACAACAGGATCAGTGAATTTTATTTTTCCAAAGATTATGGAACATACTACGGTTAAAGTCATGAGCTTGGATGGTAAAAATATTCATAGTTCAAAACATAGTAATATTCAGGAATTAAATCTAGATTTAAATTTTGTGTCATCAGGACTTTATTTTGTTGAAGTGACTGGTCAGGGTTTAAATAAAATTTTCAAGCTTATTAAAAAGTAGAATATATTTCATTCTATCAAATAATTTCATGATAATTTTAAACTAGTTAAAATATTGTATTAATGGGGTAAGAAATGAAAAGGAATGATTGATTTTTATTTCTTTATTTGAGGATTAAAATAAATTATAAAGGAATGAGAGTACTTAAAATTATTTTTCTATTAGCTGTTTTAGTAAGCTGCAAATCAAAGGTAGATTTAAAAGCTGAAGAAAAGAAAGCACCTAATATTCTATTTCTTGCCATTGATGATTTGAGACCAGAAATTGGTGCTTATGGATCGGATATTGCAATTACACCAAATCTAGACAAGTTAGCTGGTGATGGTTTATTATTTAATAAAGCATATTGTCAAGAACCAATTTGTAGTCCTTCTAGAGCAAGTTTAATGACAGGGGCTAGACCGGAAACGATAAATGTAATCGAGAACTTTACTTATTTTAGAGAAGCAAATCCTGATATCATTACCTTACCACAGCACTTTAAAAATAATGGATATGAGGCCACCCATACAGGTAAAATTTATCATAAACCAGGGTTTGCCGATGGAGAATTGTCATGGAGTAGAAAACCTGCTTATGATAAAATGACTGTAGAAAAGAGTAAAACACCTGGTGGATATGCGCTTCCAGAGAATCAAGAATTTTCTAAAAAAAGTACTGCAGAGGTTATAGCTAAATACGGTAAAAATGCACCTAGAAATGGTTTAGGTAAAGGCCCTGCATACGAGAAAGCAGATGTTCCCGATACTTTTTATGAAGATGGCTATAATGCAGAATTAGCAATTGCCACAATGAAAGATATGTTGGAGAAAAACCCAAACAAACCTTTCTTTCTGGGAATGGGTATGAAAAAACCTCATTTAAACTGGTTAGCACCTAAGAAATATTGGGATATGTATGATCCTGCAAAAATAAAATTGGCAACACAAACTGAAGGGCCAGAGGGTGGAGCAACTATGGGGTTACATCCTTCTTTTGAATTAAGAGCAAGATATGGGATTCCTAAGAAGGGACTTATTGATGATGAAATGGCAAGAACACTCAAGCATGCGTATTTGGCTTGTGTAAGTTATATTGATGCGCAAATTGGTAAAATGATTGATGCATTAGATGCTTCTGGAGTTAGGGACAATACTATAATAATTGTTTGGAGTGATCATGGATGGCATTTAGGCGATATGGGTATTTGGGGAAAAGCTACAAACTATGAAATAGGAACACGTGTACCTTTAATGATTTGGACACCAGATATGCCTAAAGGTAGTCGAGGTAAAACGACCGATGCCTTGGTTGAACTTGTGGATATGTATCCTACACTTTGTGAACTGGCAGGAATAGAATTACCTGACCATTTAGAAGGACAAAGTTTTGTGCCATTACTAGATAATCCTGAAAAGGAATGGAAATCTGCTGCTTTTAGTCAATTCCCAACACCAGCCTTAAGAGAATGGGCAGCAAATCCTTTATCTCAAGGTATGCGAGAAACTTATTTTGGACCATTAATTGAAGAAGTTGAAGGAAAAATAAAGGATCAATTAAAAGATAAATGGGATAGAGATTTGTTTGAGAATAATTTGATGGGGTATGGAATGCGCACCAAAGACTATAGATTGATTGTATGGAAAGATTATACAAAGCCAGAAAGTGAACCTGTTTTTATTGAGTTATATGATCATGTAAATGATCCTAAAGAAACTAAAAATGTTGCAGATGAAAATCCTGAATTAGTTAAGCAACTATTGGTTCAATTTAATAAAGGATGGAAAGGTAATCTTGCCAAATAACCAATGAATTACTTTTTGTAAACAATTTGATACTGATCTGTAATGAAATTAAGACTCCAGCTAATTATAAACAATATTTAAAATACTAAATACTATCTACTAAAATCTTTTAAAATGAAGAAACTAAAACAGACTTTTATAAACCAGTTGTTTTTTAGCCTAATCTTTTTAACATTATTAGCCTCATGTGGTGAAACTGAAAAGAAAACGCCAAAAGAAGAAGCTTTAAGTAAAATAGAAGAGCTAGAAACTATAATGAGTAAAGCCAAAAAAAAGTCAATAGATGTCACAAGAGAAGAAACAACCTTGTGGTTTTCTAAAGAGTTTGTAAAGTTTGCAGATTGGGACGAGGCTAACAAAGATGCCGTTGCCAAGTTATTTGGTTACGAACGCTACTATACTGCAAAGAAAGATTCATTTGCTGAAATTCTGCCTGATTTTGAACGAAGAAAAGTAGTTCAAATATTAGATAAGAGCATTGATGATTTAAATAAAGAGCTTAGTGGCGAAATAAAACGTCGCCCAGTCAATAAGGTAGATTGGCAAAATGCAAAAGCTGCAGATAATATGTTTGTAAGTAATGGTAAGCCATCATTTCCTTATGATTATTTTTCAAAAACAGTTGGACAACCATTAACTAATGAAGCTGTTTATAATGATCATTTAGGAGCCTTATATCATGGTGGAGAAAACCTATATCCTGTGGATCACGATCGTGCTATTAATTCGTTCTTACTTAACGAAGATGGTACGTTTAATGAAGAATTAATGAAGGAAGTCACTAGCATTCCAGATACTAATATTGGCTTTTTATATTATTGGTCAATGGGTATTCCTGAGTGGGTTGAAAAAAGAGAACCAGAAATAAGAAAAGGACGTTCCTTATTTACTGGGTTTGATATCGATAATCCTTTGGCAAGAGACGTTTGGGGCAAGATTATTCGTCATACAGGAGAATTAACGAAAGGTAAAAAAGTGACGGAATTAGGTTATGTGTTTGCTAATGAACCACATTGGTATTCAGAAAAAGACCATTGGACGTACAGATATAAAGAGATGAATGGTATTTCTTCTTATACACTAAACAAATTCAGAACTTGGTTAAAAGATAAGTACAACGGCAATATCAAAAGACTCAATTCAAATTGGGATACGTCATTTAGAAATTTCAATGCAATTAATATAGAAATTCCAATTGATACAGCATTGAGAGGTACACCAAAATGGTACGATTGGTGTCGTTATAATATGCATAGAACTACAGAATGGTTCACCTTTAATCAAGATAATTTACATGCTGTTAATCCTGAAGCAGATACGCATATAAAATTATTTCCGCGTACATTTTATGAAGATTCACGTTCACACGGCATGGATTTCGAAGCCTTAACGGAGTTAACTACTATGATAGGTCATGATGCCAAAGCCTTAGGAAGTCCGAGCATAAGGCCGCATATCAATTCCGATTGGTTTCAAGACTATGCATACAAATGGGATGGAATGGCAATTTTACACGATTTTGTAGAGTCAGTAAGTCCAGAAAAAATTAATGTAAACTCAGAATCTCACTTTCTATCATCTGGTATGTGGCGAGATTTAGATTCGCGTACAAGCTATGTTCGTAATGTGTATTGGTTAGCAACCTTAATGGGCATGGATGCTAATACAGGTTGGTTTTGGGCGCGTGATCCAGATGGTTCGCCTGAAGACCGATTAGAAGGTGAACTTAATTTCTTCGATCCTGGTTTAGGAGGCGCTTATGCAGGTTCAAACAATATGCAACCACATATTGCAAACGAAGTCACTCAAGTAATGCTAGACCTTAATACTTACTCAGAAGAGATTATTGCGCTGCGAGAGCAACCGCGTCCATTACGTTTCTTTTATTCTGAAACGTCTGCAATCAATACACCAACTTACATGACGCAATCAACAAAATTGTACAAGTCCTTATTTTTTGAAGGTCTTCCTTTAGGTTTTGTAACAAAGAATATTATTGAAAAACAAAATAATAAATCTTGGAAAACTGTAGTAGTGTATAAAACTAAATATGTAACTGATGCAGAATTTGCATCATTGCAATCGTATTTAGACAATGGAGGTAGCGTAATTGTAGATTCGTCTGAAAGTTTATCAATGAACGAATATGGTAAAAAACGTAACCAGAAGTTAACTGCCAGTAAAGGAAAATTAGTCGTTTTAGACAATGCTGATATTGCTGAAATTAAAAAATTAGCGCTAGCTGAAGTTGCTGGCCATATGCCAGATGTTATTATCGAATCTGATAATGGGAAAGACTTTAAAACAACTATCTCTCGTGTTGTAAAACAAAAAGATGGTTCTTATTTAGTAAACCTATTAAATGTTGGGCACAATGCTGCTAAGATTAAATTAGCTTTAAAGTCCGGTGCTTCAATGAAAATCAATAATTTGATGACGGGTAATAAGGTTGATAATAACTTTGATTTAGCTTCAGAAGAAGTGTTACTATTAGAGATAAAATAAATTTAATTCCTAAATTCAATAGCCTGTGAAAAAATCAATGTGGATTATTCTAGTATTGTTAATCACAAATTGTAAAGCTCAAAAAACTGCTCAAACTGAAGTATTTCAACCGCTTTCAACAACAAACTCGAAGGATTCTTGGGAGTTGGTTAATGAGCTTTCGGATGAATTTAATGGTAATGGAGTAGATTGGAAAAAATGGTATAAGACAGCTAATTTACCTAATACTACGGGTTGGAAATGGGATAATGAAGCTAATACTAATGTTAACAATGGTATTGCTGAATTAACTATGAGGCATAATGTCAATAATTTAAATGACGACGGAACTTATTTTAAATCCGGCATACTAAAATCAAAAGCAACCTTTACGACAGGATATGTTGAAGCCAGAATAAAAGGAGCTGTAATTGATGTGCTAGGTTCTAAAAATGGTTGGGGCGTGTGTCCTTCATTTTGGTTGTATAGTGATTTTGATAGAGATGTGGCTGATAATGAAACTATATATTGCGAAATTGATGTTGTTGAGTTGCAGCAGTTTGATTGGTTTAAAGGTCATCAAGATGATATAAAAGATTCGGATCATAATTTACATTTAGTAAAAAAAATTGACGGAAAGGGTGTTTGGTTTAGACCAAAGAAGCACGCAGAAGCACAATTGAATAAATATCGGTTAAATGATGACCCAAGTAAAAATTATCATATGTATGGCTGTGAAGTAAATACAGAAGAGATTATATGGTACATAGACGGTGTGAAAATAGCAAGCAAACCTAATACAGATTGGTATAGGCCAATGAATGTAACTGCTTCTTTAGGGTTAAGAAGACCTTTTGTTCAGTTTTCAAACAATGCTAATAGAGCAGTAAATCCTTTAGAAAATGAAGAGGCCAAAGCACAACTTTCTGGTATGCCAACAACAATGTCTATAGATTATATTAGAGTTTGGACTAAAAAAGAATAATTTTTCTAAGATAGATTATATAGAATTAATGAAGTTAGTAAGGTTTTTATCCCTTTCTAGCTTCATTTTTTTTCGTAACCTATGTCTTGCTACATGCACACTTCCTAATGATATTCCTAAAAGGTAAGCCATTTCTTTACCAGAGAAATTTAGTTTAATCAAGGCGCATAATTTTAAATCAGAAGAAGAAAGGTTAGGAACCTTTTTTTGAAGTCGTTCATAGAATCCAATATTTTGTTCTTTAAAGCGGGTATTAAAAGCATCCCATAAGCTCACAGAACTGCGTTCAATTGATTTTAATAATGATTGAGATTGTTTGTCATTATTAGATTCTTTTATATAATTACTCAAAGTTTTAATAACTTCCTCCTTTTCAATAAGTTGAAGTGTATTGGCTGTTAATTCTTTGTTTTTTACATTTATTAGTTCATTTGAATCGCGTTCTTTTCTTTGAAATTTTAAAGATCTCATTCTAGATCTAATCATAAATCCGGCAATCACTAATATTAATAGTATAACAAAAAGAATAATTCTAAAACTTAGAATGTTTTCTCTTTGCTTTGCTAATTCTAAGTTTTTCAGGTTAAGTTGTTCATTCTTTTTTCTTAGTTGTTCTCTAAATGGATTTACAATAGTTAAAAAACCTTTGTTTTTCTCATTTCTTGGGTCTAAATACGTATTGCCAATGGCATTAGATTTTTGTTCATATTCATAAGCTTTACTGTACTTACCTAGTTTGAATAGAACCTCGGCATATCTAGAATATAAAAAAGACCTATAAAATGTTGTTTCACCAAGTACACCGTTAATTTTCGTGAATTTTTCAAAATACCTTTCAGCTAAGTCAAGTTCGTTAGTTTTAAGATATATACAAGCTATTCTTCCGTAAACTATTAATAAAAAGTTTTTGTTTTTTTTTTTAAGTTCAGATGCAGGTTCAACTTTTTCAAGTTTATTGGCAATGCTATGTAAAAGTGCTAAAGCGTTATCTAAATTATTGTTCCATTCTTCTAAACTGGATTGTTTTTCATCTAGATATAGTTTTGTAATTACATCTGTTTTAAATTGTTTAGATAAAATGGAGCAAGTGTCTATATGAGCACTTAAATTATCTTGATCCATTATGCGTTGATTATGCATAACCAAATTATAATGAGATCGGTGTAATTCTAAATTACCTATACTTCTTTCGGAATATAATTTTTTATAAATCTCATGAGAATTCATAAAATAAGTACCCGATTCTTCATTTTGTTTAAATAGATAAGTTATAATTCCAAGTTCTTCTTGTGTCTTAGCTTGGTATAAGTCTTTTTCAAATGCTTCAGATAGTAATGATGCTTCACCTGCGTAACTAAAAGCTTTATCAAAATTTAATCTATAACGTTCAAAAGCACTTAAAGTAATAAGTGTTTTTAAAAGTAAAATAGTGTCCTTTTTTAAGGTAGCCTCTTTTTTTATAATCTCTAATTTTAGAGGGATGGAATCTTTTTGGGTTTTACTACTAATTAAACCTTCATAAAAATGAGTTTTAAATTGTTGTGATTGTAATTCGGTATGAGATATAATGTTAAGCAATAATATTAAAAATACAATTGCTTTATTTCTTTTTAATTTATTGATAATAAGTGTGTAATGCGTTTTTATGATTTTTTTTTAAAATGATATTGTTAAGCTAATATAATTAAATAATTCCTCAATGTTAAGTTTTTGTAATAGCATTTTTTAGGTGAAAAGCGAATTAAAATCTAATTTTAGGATGTTTCAAATAATATTTAGGTGTTATGAGTTTTAGTAAATGGCTTAGTTTGTTTTGCTTCATTTTGACAGTTGGGAATGTTGAGATTTGTAATTCTCAGACAGCAGAGAAGCCCAATATCTTACTTATAGTATTAGATGATCTAAATGACTACACCGGTTTTTTAGGAGGACATCTGCAGGTAAAAACACCAAATATGGACGCCTTAGCCAAAGAAGGTACTGTATTTACTAATGCTCATACCAATGCACCAATATGCGCACCATCCAGGGCAAGTTTCCTTACTGGAATTTATCCACATGTTTCACAAAATTTTTGGTTTACAGACTGGACAGAAAATGAGGTTTTAAAAAACTGTAAATCGCTCCCACTGTTTATGGGAGATAACGGATATTATACTCTTGGCACAGGAAAGTTAATGCATCATAGAGTAAAATCTGAATGGCACCAGTATGGAATACCAAACACCTTTGGGCCTTACGCTTTTAACGGAAAAAAAGTGGTTCCGCATCCTATAATGCCAAAAGAATATTCAACAGATAAAAATGATGGTCTTTTCACATCGTTAGCCAATGTTCCAAATATCCCTCAAGAGGGTAAGTTTCCTGGATATAATGGCTGGTTTGATGTAGCCAATCGTAAGCCTTTCAAATACGTAGATGAAAACAACCGAGATTTACTAAATGATGAGCAACATGCAAAATGGGCTGTAGAAAAGTTAAAGACCTTAGAGAAAACAGAATCAGATAAACCATTCTTTATGGCTATTGGTTTTGTGCGTCCTCATACTCCATTAGTTGCCCCACAAAAGTATTTTGACATGTATCCTTTAGAGACACTTAAAACACCTGTTATCAAGAAAAATGATACAGATGACACATATTATAGATCAACGTTTCGATGGACACCGCCATGGGCGAAACACTTAGAAGAATTAGCGGCTTCTTATCCAACACTTAATGATGGTTTAAAGAAATATTTACAAGCTTATTTAGCCTGTGTTAGTTTTGCAGACGCTCAAGTAGGAAAGGTGTTAACAGCCTTAAATAACAGTAAATTTAAAGACAACACTATCGTAATTTTAACGAGTGATCATGGATATAATCATGGTCAGAAGGATTTTTTATATAAGAATAATTTATGGGAAGAGAGCACGAGGGTTCCATTAATAGTTAAAGCTCCACAGATACAATCTAGTATTGGTAAACGAATTAATCACCCTGTTTCTTTAATAGATGTGTTTCCCACAATTGCCGATTTTTCTAATATCAAGTCAAGCAATTTAAAAACGGTAAACGGTAAACCTTTAAGCGGTTATAGCTTAAAACCATTTTTAGAAAATCCCGAACAGGATAATTGGAAAGGGCCCGATGTGGCTTTAACAGTCGTTAGAGGGAATTTTAAAAGCAATAAAGTGAACGAGCAAAGCTATTCTGTTCGGTCTAAGAAATATAGATATATCCGTTATGTAAATGGTAAAGAAGAACTTTATGATAATGAAAAGGATCCTTATGAGTGGGAAAATTTGGCAGCAGATAAAAAATATAAAATAATAAAGGAGAATCTGCATCAACAAATGAATTTTCTACTTAGCATTTAAAATACAACTTAACAAAAATGACAATAATGAAAAACTTACTAATTGTACTATTCAGCCTTATGCTGATGGTTTCATGCAAACAAAACCAAGAAAATGGAACAGATACCAACATTGCCTTAAATATTAGAACTAGTAAAGACTTGGATTTAAACCCAAGTAAAGGTGCAATAAATACGGCGCATAGTCCGCATGTAAAATTAAAGAGTTTAAATATTGGAGATTGTCAATGGACAGATGGATTTTGGGCAGATAAATTTAAAGTTGCTGAAGAGGTTATGGTGCCATATATGGGGGAAGTTCTTAAAGGCGATACTGGGCATGCTTTAAACAATTTTAAAATTGCTGCAGGTTTAAAAGAAGGTGAGCATAAAGGTATGAATTGGCATGATGGCGATTTTTACAAATGGATGGAAGCGGCAACCTACATTTATGCCATTAATAAGGACGAGAAGATTTTAGAAGAATTAGATGGGCTAATAGAAATAATTGGAAAATCTCAAAAAGAAAATGGGTACTTACAAACTCAAACACAACTAAAAAACATAGAGCCTTTTTCAGAAAGAAAGTATCATGAAATGTACAATAGCGGGCATTTGTATATAGCTGCCTGTATTTATTACAGAGTTACAGGTAAAACTAACTTTTTAGATATAGCCATAAAACATGCTGATAATCTTTATAGTATATTTCAACCTCAACCAAAAGAATTAGCACGTTTTGGCTTTAATCAAGTGCAAATAATGGGCTTGGTAGAGTTGTATAGAACCACAAAAGAAAAAAAGTATTTAGAATTAGCTGAGATTTTTATCAATATGAGAGGAAAGTCTAAGGTTGAACCACATGCAACAGTAAGACATCAACATATAGGGGATATGACTCAAGAAAGAACACCTTTACGAGAATCTGATGAAGCCGTTGGGCATGCTGTTTTAGCGCTTTATTATTACGCAGGAGCTGCCGATGTGTATGCGGAAACCGGAGAAAAAGCACTAATTGATGCTTTAGATAAGATTTGGGGAAATATTGTAGACAAAAAAATGTTTGTTACTGGAGCATGCGGACAAAAGCATGACGGAGGTTCTTCTAACAGAGATTTTGTTCATGAGGCATTTACTATAGATTATGAAATGCATAATGCACATGCTTATAATGAAACCTGTGCCAATTTATGTAACGCCATGTTTAACTATAGAATGTTAGGCGTAAAGGGAGAATCTAAGCATGCCGATATTATGGAGTTAGTTTTGTATAATAGCGCTTTATCAGGTATTAGCTTAAAAGGAGACACTTATTTTTACACCAATCCGTTACGAAGAACCGCAGACCATAAAATGGGTGTTACAGATTACCCAGACAGAACACCTTATATACCATGCTTTTGTTGTCCGCCAAATTTAGTAAGAACCATAGTGAAATCTTCGGCTTGGGCATATAGTTTAGCTGAAAATGGAATAGCCGTTAATTTATATGGAGGTAATAAATTAGATACCAAAATGGTTGATGGCTCTAATATTAAAGTAAAACAAGAAACTAATTACCCTTGGGATGGTAATATAAAAATAACAATCGACGAGTGTAAGGCAGAATCATTTGATTTTATGCTTAGAATTCCTAATTGGACCACCAGTTATAAGCTAAAAGTTAACGGGAAACCCGTTAATACAAATTCTAAACCAGGAACCTTTGCCATAGTTAATCGTGTATGGAAAAAAGGAGATGTAATATCACTTAACCTACCAATGGATGTTAAATTATTAGAAGGAAACCCATTAATTGAAGAAGTTAGAAACCAAGCCGCTATTAAAAGAGGGCCTATTGTTTATTGTTTGGAATCTCCAGATTTACCTAAAGACACTAGTATTTTAGATGCCTATTTGCCAATAGAATCAAAATTAACGGCTTCTTATAAACCTGATGTTTTAGGTGGTGTTACCACTATTACAGGAAATGTAAAACTTCGTAAGCAAGAAAAAAATGGTATGTACAGAGAACTTAAAAATATGAAATGGGAAAATCATAATGCTCAGTTTGTGCCATACTATGCATGGTCGAACAGAGGGGAGGCAGAAATGAGTGTTTGGTTGCCATTAATATTAAAATAGTTATTCAATGAAAATCCTTTTTTACTCCCTTTTAATATCAGTTTTTTTGGGTTGTCAAAACAAACCGCAAGAAAAGAGTAAGCCGCCCAACATCCTTTTTATAGGTATTGACGACTTACGTCCAGAGTTGGGTTGCTACGGCTCAGACATTGCGGTTAGTCCTAATTTAGACAAGTTAGCAAGTGATGGATTGCTTTTTGAAAATGCTTATTGTCAACAAGCCATTTGCGGACCATCAAGAGCAAGTTTATTAACGGGTATTCGTCCAGAAACCAGTGGCGTATTTCATAACTACATTAAATTTAGAGAAGTAAACCCCAATGTAGTAACACTTCCTCAACACTTTAAGAACAACGGCTATGAAACTGTATATACAGGTAAAATATTTCATCATGGAGATTTAGATGAAGAAAAATCTTGGAGTAGACTACCGGCATTAGATAGTATGACCGCCAAAGGCATTAAAAAACCCATTGGATTTGCATTAGTGAAGAACATTAAAGAGCGAGCAGAAACCAAAAAAGCCATGGTTAAAAAATATGGTAAAGTCGCCAAATATGGACTTGCTATGGGGCAAGCTTATGAAAGTGCTGATGTGCCAGACAACACTTATGGAGATGGTTACCATACTGAATTAGCTATTGCCACCATGAAAGAAATGATTGCTAAGGGAGATAAACCTTTCTTTTTAGGATTAGGATTTAACAAACCGCACCTTAATTGGGTGTCGCCAAAAAAATATTGGGATTTATATGATAGAGAAAAAATAAAGCTTTCTACACAAACCGAAAGTCCTGAAAATGGAGCAACTATGGGATTACACCCATCATTTGAATTGCGAGTTAGAAGCGGCATCCCTAAAAAAGGAGAAATAGATGATGAATTGGCTTTAACCTTAAAACATGCATATTTAGCCTGTGTGAGTTATGTAGATGCTCAAATTGGCAAAATGATTACCGCTCTTGAAGAAGCTGGTGTTAGAGACAACACTATTATCATAGTTTGGAGCGACCATGGTTGGCATTTAGGCGATATGGGAATTTGGGGTAAAGCAACCAACTATGAAATAGCAACTCGTGTACCGATGATGATTTGGACACCAGATATGCCTAAAGAAAGTCAAGGAAAAACTACTAATGCGTTAGTAGAATTAATTGACATGTATCCTACCCTAACAGAATTGGCTGGAATAGAAACCCCAACACACGTTGAAGGCACAAGCTTTAAAACATTAATAGAGAACCCTAATGCGGAATGGAAAACAGCTGCATTTAGTCAGTTTCCTTCTCCTGCTTTAAGAGAATGGGGAGCATTTCCTATTAGACCATCAATGCGAGAAACCTATTTTGGACCTTTGCTTAAAGAAGTTGAAGGAAAAATTAAAGCACAACAAGGAAAAAAATGGGATAGAGACTTATTTGAAAACAATTTAATGGGCTATGCTATGAGGACACAGCAACACAGATTTATTGTATGGAAAGATAGAACAAAGCCAAATACCGAACCTGTTTTTGTAGAATTATACGATCATAAAACAGACCCTTTTGAAACTAAAAACATTGCCAAAAACAATTCCAAATTAGTTGATGCTCTTATGGTTCAATTCAACAAAGGATGGAAAGGTAATACACCAAAAATTTAAACTACAACCAAACGCGTAATAAGATTATGAAAAGAAGAGAGTTTTTCAAAAAAGGAACAACAGCAGCAGTTGCTGCCGGTGTTATTCCAATAGTTAGTGCCTCATGTGCAGCCGGATCAAAAGAAATTGTTTATGATAGATCATCAGATCAATGGTATCATTTAGGAACTGGAAAATCAGGCTACAATTCAAGAAAGAAATCAGAAGATTATGATGTGGTTGTAATTGGTGGTGGTGCTGCAGGTATGTCTGCTGCTGTAGCTGCTGCAAGAAATGGTTCTAAAACCGTTTTAGTTCAAGACAGACCCGTTTTAGGCGGAAACGCTTCTAGTGAAATACGAGTGCATTTAAATGGTGTAAACCACCTAAGAGATGGACGTGCAGAAAGAGAAACTGGAATAATAGAAGAAATCTTATTACACAATCGTTTTGAGAACGAACAAGAATCGTATCCAGTTTGGGATCATGTTTTATATGATTTTGTTGTGCGCGAACCTAACCTTACGCTTATGATGAATACACAAGCGCTTCAAGCTGTAATGGATGGTAAGAAAATAAAGTCTGCCATGTGTTGGCAAGGTACAACAGAAACTATGTTTACCTTAAATGCCCCAATATTCATTGATTGTTCTGGCGATGGAGGTTTAGCCGCTTCTTCTGGTGCTGAATATAGAACAGGTCGTGAAGGTAAAGCAGAGTTCAACGAAAAATATGCTCCAGACGAGCCAGACGGATGGCAAATGGGAGCATCCTTATTAATGTCTTCTAAAGATATGGGGAAACCCATGAAATACAACCCACCATCTTATGCAATAAAATATACGCATGAAGGAGCCGACAAGCATAGAAAATTTCATGCCTTTCAAGATGGTATTTGGTGGATAGAAGTTGGTAGCGATGATGATATTATTGCCGATTTTGAAAAAAACAGACATAAGTTAATGGGCTATTTACATGGTGTTTGGGATTACATTAAAAATTCTGGAAAGTTCCCCGAAGCGGAAAACTTAGCGCTGGATTGGGTAGGTTCTTTCCCAGGAAGACGTGAGTCTAGACGCTTTATTGGAGATTATATTATATCAGAAAAAGATATGACCGAACATAAGCACTTTAAAGATGCAGTTGCTTTTGGCGGATGGTCTTTAGATGAGCATAACCCAGGAGGTATTGAAGACATCTCTGAACCACCTAGTTATTTTCATTATAAATTTGAAAAAATTTATGAATTCCCTTTCGCTAGCTTGTATTCAAAAAATGTTTCAAACTTAATGTTTGCTGGTCGTAATGTAAGTCAAACGCATATTGCATTATCATCTTCAAGAATTATGGCTACCTGTGCATTACAAGGTCAAGCGGTAGGTACAGCAGCAACTATTTGTAATAAACGAAATATTACACCAAGAGAAGTAAGACAAAACTATATTGATGAATTGCAAGAGCAATTATTAAGAGATGATGTGTTTATTCCTAATAGACCATCTAAAATGCCTAATAACTTAATAAAAAAGGCATCAACAATGTTTGCTTCTAATACATTATCTGGAGACATAAAAAATCTAATTAATGGTATTTCCAGAGATATTGATAGTAATATAAATCATTGGCAATCAGATGGTTTAGATGTTGAAATTCAATTTGAATGGGAAACTCCTATAAACCTCTCTAAGGTTGAGTTAAAGTGTGATACAAATTTGAAGAGAAACATTATGATGCGAAAGGATAGTAGAAACAATGAAAACTTTGCGAATTCAGTACCAAAAGAGTTATTAAAGTCTTTAAGCGTACATGGACGTGTAAATGGCTCTTGGGTTGAGTTAGGTAACATTGAAGATAACCGAACACGTTTAATCAAGTTTCATTTTGAATCTAAAAAAGTAACCGCAATTAAAATAAAAATGACTGAAACTTATGGCACAAAAAATGTTAAGTTATTTGAAGTAAGGTGCTACACTTAAATTTAATTAGATACTGAGAGACACATTTTATTAACTTACATTAACATAAAGAAAGATTCAAGGTTTTATTTTCACCATATATATGACAAATCTCTTTAAAATATTCTTTTGGATAGTAATACCCACGTTGTTTCTCAATAGTTTAAAAGAAAAGCAAAATGGTTATAAAACTATTTCTCATAAGATAGTTGTTAATCATCCCGGGGAAAAGGATTCTATTAAAACTATTCTTAATGAAATTCAAGATAAAAATGGTTTACCCATACAATATACCATGGATGTTTATTCGGTAATTTGTTTGGAGGGAGTTTGTAAAATAATACCAGTTAAATTATTTTGGAATAACATAGGAAATTACCAAAAATACGAATTAGCAGAAGGGGAAACACTTGAAAAATATGAAGCAGACTTATTTGAACCGGTGGATTACATAAAACTGCAAAGTGTTTTATCTGATAGTGATTCACCTTTTAAAGAGGTGTATTTAGATGAAATCTTAACAGTTCCTGATGTGCATGGTAATGAAGATGTTGATGCCGTTTCTGGTGCCACCGCTTTAGAATTAGATGAAAAAGATACAGTTCCTGGTGCAGCATTAACTTGTTTTACTTTGTGGCATTGGGCAAATGGTGATGTTGTTTCTAAAATTATACAGCAAACAGGAAAATCTGCTTCAACTGAGCAACTTCATGATTTTATTTTGGACGATAACAATACGTATTTCAATTTGGCCATTAGCGAATTAAAAAATAGAAGTTTATATTCGAAGTCTATAATTGAAGCCGTTATAAAGAAAGCGATAAAAGATCAGTCTGTACTTCGTACCACCTTTAATTTTTTGGAATCTGCAACTCCTGAAATTTATTTTTATGCAACAGAAAATATTTTAAATAACGGAGAATCTGCACAAAAAATAGCAGCAATTCAGTCTTTAAAAAAAACAAATTATAATATTAGCATCGAGTACTTAAATAAAAATAGCGTAATTCTTAGTGCACTTAATTCTTACCAGGAGGTGTCTCTTTTTTTAGGTTTAATGGAAGACAAAAATCCTAATTCTAAAATTGTAATTACGAACACACTACCACTTTTACAACGCGATTTTTTAATAGCAAGACGCGCTTATTGGTTTTTAAAGAACAAAGACCTAATTTCCGAGCATCAAGAAAAACTGAATATGTTTTATAAAGAGAATGTTAATCGTTTATAGAAATGTAATTCCAAAAGAGCTTCCCATTTGCTTATTACAGTCAAATTTTATGGAAAAATAAATTCTTTTAATAAGGGTAATTTTGAATTTGTATAAGATAAAATTAAGATCTGTTTTATTTTGATTAATACTTAATTTTATCATTAAATAATTGAAGGGTTTATATAATTTCCTTCTTCAATTAAAGTAAATAATAAATTAAGTAAAATGATTAAAAAGAACATTAAGAATATACTGGTTTTTTCAATAACGATAATTCTTGTGGCATGCTCAGGGGTTAAAAATAAATCTCAACAGGAAAGTACTACAGTTACTAAAGGTAAATCATCAAGACCTAACATTCTCTTCGTGCTTTGTGATGATTTAGGATACGCAGATGTTGGGTTTAATGGCTCTAAAGATATTATTACGCCATCACTTGATCAGTTGGCAAATTCTGGAACTGTTTTAACTTCTGCTTATGTAACACATGCGTTTTGCGGACCAAGTAGAGCTGGTTTGTTAACTGGAAGATATCCACATTCGTTTGGGTCTCAATTTAATTTACCAAAAAATAGTGAAGTAACGGTAGGGGAGGGAATTCCTTTAAGTGAAAAATTTATGTCAAAAATGCTTCAAGAATCTGGTTATTATACGGGAGCTGTGGGGAAGTGGCATTTAGGTGCAGTTCCGGGTTATCATCCTAATGATAGAGGTTTTGATGATTTTTATGGTTTTTTAGGTGGTGGACATGAGTATTTTCCAAGTGAGTTTATTGCGAAATATGAAAAACAAGTTGCGAACGGTGTTAAAAATATATGGGATTACTTAACGCCTTTAGAACATAATGGAAAAGAAGTTAGAGAAACTGAATATATAACCGATGCATTGTCTCGTGAGGCTATTCGTTTTGTAAATGATGCATCGAAAAAAGAACAACCCTTTTTTCTATATGTATCTTATAATGCCCCTCATACCCCTTTGCAAGCAAAAGAAGAGGACATGAAGGTATTTGATAATATTAAAGATAAAGATAGACGTACTTATGCTGGCATGGTTTACGCAGTAGATCGTGGTGTTGGTGAAATAGTAGATGCTTTAAAAGCAACAAATCAATATGAAAACACGTTAATTGTTTTTTTGAGTGATAATGGAGGAAGACCAGATAAGGGCGCTGATAACTCACCTTTAAAAGGAAGAAAGGGAGATACTTGGGAAGGTGGATTTAGGGTGCCTATGTTTTTTCATTGGCCAAATCAAGTAAAGGCTGGAAATCGTTATAATCATCCAGTTTCAGCTTTAGATTTTTACCCAACATTTGCAGGTTTAGCGGGTGTTACACTTCCAGAGGGTAATAAACTAGATGGTAAAGATATTTGGAATGATTTTTCTTCTGGTAAAACGGCAAGAAATGGGGGAATGATTTTTTCTATGCGTCACCGTAATGGATTTTCCGATGTTTCAGTAAGACAAGATGATTGGAAAGCTACAAAAGCTTATAAATTTGGTTGGAAACTCTATAATATTACAAATGATATTGGAGAAGAAAAAGATTTAAGTAGCCAGAATCCGGAAAAACTTAAAATGCTTGTTAATGCAGCAGAAGCATGGAGTAAAACACATACAGAACCTCGTTGGTTTGATCCAGAAAATTTGAGAGAAGTTTGGAAAGATAAGGAAATGGCCAAGTTTAAGGAGACTTTTAATATCAATAAATAAAAAGATTTTTTAACTTGGTTGAATGATACATGAACTTAAACAGATTGTAGAAGCAGCCATTTATAATCAATCCCTTGGCATAAAAAATGTTCTTGCTACAGTAGTTGATTTGGATGGCTCATCATACAGACGCCCTGGTGTACGCATGCTACTTTCTGATAATAATGAGATGGTTGGCGCTGTTAGTGGTGGTTGTGTCGAAAAAGAGGTTTTAAAGCGTGCCCAATTTGTTTTTGAAACAGGGAAGCCTAAAATTATGACTTATGATGGGCGCTACCGATTAGGTTGTGAAGGCGTCATGTACATTTTAATAGAGCCTTTTAATGTTTCGGATGAATTTATAAAAGTTTTCTATCAGAATTTAGAATTAAGAAAATCGCTTACTATTCAATCATACTATAAAAAGGAAGATGAGTGCGTTGGTAAGTTTTATTCTGAGATTTCTTTTGCAGAAAACAGGAAATTTACTTTTGTAATAGACAATAATCTAATCAGCCATTTAATAGATGATGTGAAAATATTTTCACAAACGCTTTCTCCATGTTTTAGATTAATTATTATTGGAGGTGAACACGATGCTGTAAAGCTCTGTAAAATGGGAGCTCTTTTAGGCTGGGATGTTGATGTGGTGACGTCATTGAAAGATCCTAAAAATCTTCAAGTTTTTCCAGGAGCTAAAACAGTAGAAGCTAATACACCTGAAACTTTTCTTGTTGACGATATAGATTCCGAATGTGCCGTTGTATTGATGACTCATAATTATGCACAAGACCTAAGGTATTTGTTACGATTAAAAAATAGTAAACTAAATTATATTGGCGTTTTAGGATCGGCTAAAAGGCGTGAGCAACTTCATGAAGATTTGTTAGATTATGCATCTGATTTGGAAAATGATTTTTTAGAAAAAATTCATAGCCCGGCAGGGTTAAATATTGGAGCAATAACTCCAGAAGAAATTGCACTATCTATTCTTTCTGAAATTTTAACAATTCACAGAAAAAAAGCCCCATTTTCTTTAAACTCAATTACGGGTAAAATACATTTAAAATCTGAGTAATATATCTATAGTCATATTAGCAGCAGGGGAAGCTTCTAGAATGGGTAGCATAAAACAACTATTGCCATATAATAATTCTACACTTTTAGAAATAACCATTCAAAATGCCTTAGCATCAAAAGCGAGAAAAGTTTATTGCGTACTAGGAGCAAATTCAGAAGCTATTAAAAGTCAACTAAAAAACTCTAGAGCAACTTTTATTAATAACCCGAATTGGAAAGATGGATTAAGTTCTAGCATAGTTACAGGTGTTTCATATTTAGAGTCCATAAAAGAAAAAACTAAAGCGATTTTAATAATGCTTTCGGATCAACCAAATGTAGATTCAGATTATATTGATGCTTTAATCAATTTGTATAGTAAGAATCAAGATAAAGTTATAGCATCTGATTATGGAGATAAAAAAGGGGTTCCAGCAATATTTCCAAAACTGTTTAATAAGCAGCTTATGAGATTAAAAGGGGATAAAGGCGCTAAGGATTTTTTGAATAATAAAGAAATTAATATTATTACCCTTGCTTCAAAAAATAGAGGTGTTTTAAAGGACATTGATACACTAGAAGATTATAATAAATTATTGGATAAATAAACCTGAAAACTTGTTATAAACTTTGAAATTATCTTCAGTAAAGGTTCTGTTTGTTTTTTTTGAATACAAATATAGAATCATTAGTAACTTCTATTTTAATTAATTTTTTATAGACTATTAAAGTGATATTTCATTGGGGTTTAAGCCTTTTGTTTATAAAAGGATAAATTTTGATATTCTAGAAGTGATTAATACTATAATTTGTTCTTATTATTTTTTAATTTTTAGACACGATAATTTTAAAATACCATATTTAAATTAACTATTGCTAATTAGGGAATGTTATTTTTAGTTAAATAATTTGTAGTTCAGGATAAATTAACGCTAACACTAGGTAAAATAGATTTATTAATACATGCCCTATGAGTTTAATTTTATAAAACTAAAATTAAACATCTAAACACATGATAAATAAATACGTAACAACTAAGAATATAATCCAAAAAATTGTATTTGTTTTTGTATTATTAATTAGCCTGAACAGTTTATCACAAACAAACTTTTACTCCGGAGCTTTAACTCAAGGTTCATGGGATAATTTAATCGCAGAGATTAATACAAAGAAAGTCTCGTTAGAATCAAAAATCACCCAAGCGCAAGGGCTTCCTTCTCCATTAGAAACAAGTTATGCAGAAGGAACCGTTGTTACAGTTGATGAGTTTCTAAAATATGCCGCTAGAGATAAACAAAATGCTATAGTATTACAAAATAAGTATGAAAACAACCCCTTTGCCTTTTGGAATGGTCTTTGGGAAAACCATATGTCAAGTCTGGGTTTTTATACCCCAACACCAGATTTCTCAGTTCACAATCCTTTTCAACAATTGCATGACTGTATTAAAATATTAGACCGTGCGATTAATGAGATTGACAACCAATTAGCGGGAAATATTGTTTTGGCAGAAACATTAGATTTTACAACATCGGGTTACCCAACGCTACCAGTAAATAATAGCTATTATATGAAAGATGGTAACGTTATTTTTCCAAGTACTTTTTGGGGTTTAAGAGATGATAATTTGGACGTGCTAGAAACCTTAGGTTATTTAGGAGAAGTGTTTCATAGTGCAGGACAGACTACAACAGGTACTTATAATGGTGACCCCAATGCTATTATTGCCACTCCTAGTTTTGTAAATGGAGCAAATGGAATGGCAGCAAGGTTATCAAATCAAGTAGGAAATAATCAAACACCTACCCAAATTCAAATGACACATACGAATCTTTCGAGTGCTATTAAAACCAAATATCCTGGAATAGGAGGTAACCCAAAGGCGTTTGTACATTACGATATAGATCATCCAGAAATAAGAAATATAAATGAGAGTATTATTGGAACTTTTGTACCTCAATTAGTTACTGCCGCATCTGGTAGTCCTTTAATTTATGTGCTTTCTAACGAGCCGCATTGGGATATTTCAGAAGGTCAAGCTTCAAATGGTGTTTCTGCAAACACTTATAATGCCTATGTGGAGCACTTAAAAACAGAGTATAATAATGATATAAATGCATTAAACTCTATTTATAACCCATTTAATAGCAACCAAAATTTCACCAATTTTGATGCCTTAAAATTAACATACACTATCCCTTTGAATAAAAGCACATGGCAAGGTACGCCAATATGGTACGATTGGATGCGCTTTAATATGAATCGTTCCAATAGATGGCATCAAGATTTAAAAGATATCGTTAGAGATAACGACCCTAGTGCTAAAGTATCTATAAAATTATTAGGAAGAGAACTTGAAGACCCAAGACGAGATGGCGGTATAGATCTAGAGACATTAATCGATTTACAAGACATTCTAGGGTTTGATAACCAGGTGGTTCCTAATGAAACGCATGGTAGAAATAATCGTTTTTATACCACTTGGCTAAATGACTATATTATGGATTGGAGGGAACAATCTATGATGTTAGACTTCTGCAAATCTTTATATCCCAATAAGCCAACCTTCGATTCAGAATGGCATGGACATTCAAGTAACGCATATAATAATCATGCTCTTGACGAAAGTTACACGAGAGCCGCATTATGGATGGCCTTTTCAAATGGCCTTAGCGTTATAAATAATTGGTGGTGGTATAGAGATAGTAATGGTGATTTGTTAGGAAAAACTGGTGCAACTGGAAATACCATGTTCTCTCCTCAGCATCAGGCTGTAGCTTTTGATGAATTTGGAAGAACTTTAAAGGAGTTAAATGCTCATAGCAATACTGTAGCTACTCTTATACCAGAAAAACGTGATTACCTTTTATATTACAGTAATGAAGCTGCAATACAAGACTGGAATTATGTACAGCACCTAGCAATTATTTATGAAGCCCTTAAACTTTTAAATGTTAAGGTTGGTTTTACTACAGAGAATAAAATAGATGTTTTAGGATATACGCCTAAAGCTATAATTATTCCACCTACTATGTTTATAAAAGATAGTAGTATGGAAGCTCTTAATAACTACGAGACAAACAACCCAACTGTAGACATCTTTCAAATAAATAGATTTAATGCGGCACAGCAGAATTTTATCAAAGATGAAAAAGGTGTGTCTGATGGTGCTAGAGATGAATCGTTTGTAAATAAAAGTACAACATTTACTACTGATATACCTACTTTGATTTCTCGATTAAGAGCACAATTAAGTTTCCCATCTCCTTCAATAGATTTCGATATTACTTTACCAGGCACTAGTACAGAAGCCTTTGGTGTATTTGCATCGCAAGGAAAGACACCAGATAACAAAAACGTCATTTCATTAATAAATGTGAGTTTAGAAGATAGAGAAATTCAGCTTGCTGAGAGTGCATTAAACTTATTAACTGGTGAAATAGTGAATGCAACACATGTTATGAAACCATATGATGTCCTTTTGATAACGGATGGTTCAACGCTTTCATCAAAAACTGCTGAAACTAATACTAAGCCGTATTTGTATTATCCAAATCCTGTGAGTGATATATTAACAATTAAAAACTCGTTTTACGGTGAATATAATATGTATAATATTACGGGTGCACATATTAAAACAATCGAGAGTGTAACCGATACAATAGAAATTCGAGTTGGTAATTTGAGTAGCGGTATCTACTTTTTAGAAATTCCAACGGCTAATGGCAAACAAATAGAAAAAATTATTATTAATAGATGATTAGAATGAACTAGTTTAAACTTTTTTTTACGAAATAATAAAAAGTTTAAACTAGTTTTCACACAATTTTAAAGGGAATTAGTGTCCAAATACTGTAGGTATTAGCATTGTGTTAACATTTATAATAAATAAACGTTAAGCGCCTTGCATTACCACTCCGCAAAAGTACCATCATCATTTCTCCATATAGGATTCGCCCAATTATGACCTATTTTTTGACCTTCTTTTAGAATGTCTTCATCAATTTCAACACCTAGACCAGGTTGGGTAAATAGGTCCATAAAACCATCTTTGACATCAAATATTTCAGGGTTTTTTACATAATCTAATAAATCAAATCCTTTATTGTAATGAATTCCTAAGCTACTTTCTTGTATTGTAGCATTGGCACATGAGAAATCTATATGTAGTGCAGAAGCAAGAGAAATGGGGCCTAAAGGACAATGTGGTGCGAGAGCAACATCATATGCTTCAGCCATTGATGCAATACGTTTCACTTCAGAGATTCCACCGGCATGACTCAAATCTGGCTGTATAATATCGACCACGCCTTGTTGTAGAACATCTTTAAAGTCCCATCTTGATAACATACGTTCTCCAGTTGCAATAGGGATACTGGTATAAGAATAAATATGCTTTAGTGCATCATTATTTTCACTTAAAACAGGCTCCTCAATAAACATTGGATCGTAAGGAGCAAGTTCGTCAATAAGTCTTTTAACCATTGGTTTGTGTACCCTGCCATGAAAATCTAAGCCAACATCTAATTCATAACCAAATTCTTCTCTAAGTAACCTCATATTATCAGCTACTTTTTTAATATCTTTAATAGAAGACACCCATCGCATAGGGCCCGTAGCATTCATTTTTACGGCACGATAGCCTTGATTCATTTTTTCTCGTGCTTGTTCAATAACCACTTTAGGATCGTCTCCACCAATCCAACAATACATTTTCATTCTTTGTCGTACCGCACCTCCTAAAAGTTCAAAGACTGGAACACCTAAATGTTTTCCTTTTATATCCCATAAGGCTTGATCAATTCCAGAAATGGCACTCATTAAAATGGTACCTCCTCTATAAAACCCGCCTCGATATAATACCTGCCAAATATCTTCAATATTATTTGCAGTTCGCCCAATTAAATACTGTTCAAGTTCTTTAACACAGGCGGCAACCGAGTCGGCTTTACCTTCAACAACAGGTTCTCCCCAACCAAATAATCCACCTTTGGTTGTTATTTTTACGAAGAGCCATCTAGGTGGAACTTTAAACAGTTCAACTTTAGTAATTTCTAATTGTTCCATTGAGATTTTTTTATAATATTAATAAATTTTCGTATTGTATTTTCTCTGTGATTTTCTCCAGATTTGTTTTTTTCTTCATTGGTAAGAGCGCTTCCTAATCCTACACCAGAAATTCCGGCAGCAATCCATTCTTCTATGTTTAATAAATTAATGCCCCCAACACCAAAAAAAGTGATTGAATCTAACGGGGCTTGTATAGATCTGAAATAGCTAATACCTATGTCGCCAGCTGGAAATAATTTAATAATATCTGCACCATGTTCTGCTGCCAGACAAATTTCGGATGGTGTAAGAGCACCCATAACTACAGGGATGCTGTGATTATGTGCAACTGCTATCACATCAGTATTAGTGTTTGGAGTCACAAGAAATTGAGCGCCAGCTTTAATAGCCGCATTTGCTATTTTCACATTGACTACCGAACCTGCTCCAATAATAATATCAGTACCAGAGTACAATTTTCTGGCTATGGCTATTTCTTCTAAAACCCCTGGCGAATTCGATGTGATTTCTATAACCTTAATACCACCATCTACTAAATCCTTAATGAGTTTGGGTATTTTTAATTGTTCTTTTGTTCTAACAATTGCGATTACCCGCTCTTTTTTAATAATGGCTACTATATCTTCTCTTTTCATCTTAATACGTGTTCGCTAATATTACCATCAATAATTGAGAGAATTTCTTTTTTTACTAATTGTATGTTGATCTCCTTGAAACATATACTTTAATGCAATTTGTGCAGTATAAAAATCTATCACTTTTTTATTATTCCATTTTAGTTCAATGGCATGTAAACAATTAACTAAAATAGCATTACTCATGCTAAAACGTTCTTTAGTTGGTGCTTATAAAGCAACAATTGATTCCGAACTGTTTAAATTCCTTGAGGAATTTATTTTGTAAGTATGATTATTGGGAGTTAATCTCAATATAATTTCTCCAAAAGTTTCAAAGCTCATTGTTTTTGTAGTGATTTAATGTAATTGTTTTGAGTTTCAAGGATGTGTTCTCTCATTGCTTGGTGGGACTTTTCATTATCCTTATTAATAATGGCTTCGAGTATCTTTTCATGATGATCTAGCATTATATTTTTTTTATCTATCATTCTACTTTCAATTGGCTTCGCAAAAACGGCTGTCTTAAATTTTGGTATTAAATTAAATATTGGGCTTATGAGTAAATCCAATACTTTATTATTAACAATCGAAAGAAGTATTTTGTGAAAATCATTATCTAATTCAGCTTCTCTTTTTTTATTATCTAAATTACATTTCCTCATTTTAATCATGTTAGCCTTTAAAAGTGCTATATGATTATGATTTCTAAAAATCGCAGCTTGAGAAGCTATTGCGGGTTCTATAATTAGTCTTGTATTTATGGTCTGTAAAATTATATTTTCATCAGAAGAAAGCTCAAAAAATAGATTTAAGTTTTCAGAAGTGTTTTTTATGCTCATTTCAGAGACATAAACACCACTCCCTCTTTTAACATCTACGATACCACGAGCACTCATTTTTTTTACCGCCTCTCGAATGGAGGTTCTACTCACATTGAATATTTCACAGAGTTCGTTTTCAGATGGTATTTTATTTCCTGGAAGATATTTGCCAGCCCTTATTGCTTCAGTTAATTCATTCTCTACTTGTTGAGTAAGTGATTTGTTTGAACCTAAAGGAGTAAACATAATTTAATCATTTAATTTATAAGACATCATACAAATTAAATAATTATTTTTATATTAAACAAAAAAGATTGAATCTTTAAAAAAAGTAGAGTAGTAAAAGATTAAATTGAGCTATTTGTCTATTAAAAAAAAATGGACAATGTATATAGCTATAAAATTAAATTAGCATTGGGAAAAAGATATCATTATCATTTCTCCAAATAGAATTTGTTCAATTGTGACCGATTTTTTGACCTCAGATAAATAAATCCCTTAAAGTTTAATTGAAAAAAAATTGTCAGAAATAATTATAATTATTTCTGACAATTTTAATAATTGATACAATATAAATTTACTTCCAGAAAATAGCATAAAGAGCCACTAAAACAATCATAACGGCAAAAGCTCCAATATTAAATAATGGACTCGTTTTAAATAATTCTTTTGTAATTGGAATTCCTTTTTCATCATCTTTTCCTTTATGTTGTATTAAACTAGTTACTACAATTACAACCATAGTCAATATAGCGGTGTAGCCCATTTGATCCATCCATGGTGAGTCAGTCCCTTTAAAAGCTAGAGCAATTGGAATGGAAGCTAATGCACCTATAATGGCTGCTTTATTAGTTGTTTTCTTCCAGAATAAACCTAGCATAAATACTGCTAAAATGCCAGGGCTTACAATTCCTGTATATTCTTGAATAAATTGAAAAGCTTGATCAATTCCTCCAAGTAAAGGAGCAGTAATAGCAGCTATTATAAGTGCTACCGCAGCAGATAATCTACCAACATTAACTGTTGCCTTATCACTAGCATTTTTATTGATGTATTGTTTGTAAATATCCATAGTAAAAATGGTTGATGTTGAATTCAACATTGAGGCTAAGGATGATACAATTGCAGCAGTTAAGGCTGCAAACGCAAGTCCTTTCATACCTGTTGGAAGAAATTGCAACAACCAAGGATATGCTTTATCAGCTTGTCCTAATGATGGTGTATTTTGAAGAGCTACATCACCTAATCCGGCCATTATTTCAGGGTCATTTACCATTACATAGGCAGCAATTCCGGGAACAACAACAATAACAGGAATTACTAGTTTTAAAATGGCAGCTAATAAAATACCTTTTTGCGATTCTTTTAACGATTTTGCAGCTAATGTTCTTTGTATGATATATTGATTGAAACCCCAATAGTATAAGTTTGCAACCCAAAGACCTCCAACTAATACACCAATTCCAGGTAAGTTTTTAAATTCAGGATTTGATTTGTCTAAAATCATAGCAAACCTGTCTGGTGCTGCTTCATAAACTGTTTTAATTCCTGCCAAAACGCCTTCTCCACTTGAAACCGTATTCAACGCTAAATAGGTTGTAACTAATCCTCCTAAAACCAAGAACACAACTTGTATAACATCTGTCCATGCTACTGCTGACAATCCTCCATAGAGAGAGTATGCTGCTGCAAATAGAGCTAATCCTATTACACCATAAACCATAGGTATTCCCATAATGGTTTCTAATGCTAGTGAACCTAAATATAATACAGAAGCAAGATTTACAAATACATATAGTCCAATCCAAAATACAGCTAATATAGTTTTTAGATTGGTCGAAAATCTTTTCTCTACAAATTCTGGAATTGTATAAAGGCCTTTTTCTATAAATATTGGTAAGAAATATTTACCGACAATTATTAAAGTTATTGCGGCCATCCATTCATAAGATGCGATGGCTAGACCTAAAGCAAATCCAGAACCTGACATTCCAATGAACTGTTCTGCCGAAATGTTAGCAGCAATTAATGATGCCCCAATGGCCCACCAAGGCAACGATTTGCTTGCTAGAAAATAATCTTCTGCATTTTTTTGGTGTCCTTCCTTATCTCTTGAAACCCATAAGCCGACTCCAAGAATAAGTATGGCGTAACATACAAATATTAGGTAGTCTAAAAATTCGAAATTACCATTCATAATAGTTGTTTTTAGTTAGTTAGTTAGTTAGTTAGTTAGTTAGTTATTAGTTTTACTATAATGTGTTGTGCTTAATTGTTTTAGGTTATCTGCAGCTTGTTCTGCGGTTATATCTCTTTGCGGATTCGCAAACATTTCATATCCAACCATAAATTTCTTCACTTCTGCTGATCGCAACAATGGGGGATAGAAAGACATGTGAAAATGCCATTCTGGGTGTTCCCCATCTGTTGGACTCTGATGAATTCCTGAAGAATACGGGAAAGAAGTCTCAAATAAGTTGTCATATTTTGTTGTTAGATTCTTAATGATTTCTGCGAAAGCTAGTTGTTCTTGACTGTTTAATTGACCAATATGTTGATATTGCTTTATAGGAACAATCATGGTTTCATAAGGCCAGACAGCCCAATATGGAACTAATGCCACGAAATGATTGTTTTTTAATATAATTCGTTCGTTTAACTCAATTTCTTGTTGAATATAATCAAATAATAGGCTTTTATTATTTTTGTCCCAATATTTTTTTTGTTGCGTTTGTTTTTTTAATACTACCTCCGGAATTGATCGTTGTGCCCAAATTTGCCCGTGTGGATGAGGATTACTACAACCCATAATGTCACCTTTGTTTTCAAATATCTGAACATGGTTAATATTGGGATTAGCTCCTAATTCTTGATATTCTTTTTTCCATAAACTTATAACATTGTTAATCTCTGAAACAGACATTAAAGGTAATGTTAGTGAATGGTTTGGTGAAAAACAAATAACTTTACATAATCCCGATTCAGTTGAAGCTTTTAATAACCCCTTATTAAAAGAACTCTCTTCTGTATCTTGTAATAATGCAGCAAAATCATTATTAAAGCTATATGTGCCTTGATAATCAGGATTTACATCTCCACTCGCTCTTTTGTTTGTAGGACATAAATAGCAGTTTTTATCATATTTTTCTTTTTTAATAGCTACAGATTTATCTGTTTTACCTTGCCACGGCCGTTTGGTTCTGTGTGGAGAAACCAATACCCATTCATCTGTTAAAATGTTATATCTTCTATGCGGTTGTGTATTTATAATGGATTCCATATTATATTTTTTTTACACCATCACTAATGGTAGTTATTATTGATGATAATTTGATATTATATTTTTCTTCATAAGTAGCTGATAAATTTTCAATAAATTCATCAACTTTATCTTCATGTACCAGATTTATAGTACAGCCTCCAAAACCTCCACCCATCATTCTGGACCCTAAAACATAGTCTAGGTCTTTAGTTTGTTCAACTAAAAAATCTAACTCTTTGCAGCTTACTTCATACAAGTGCTGTAAACCATGATGAGATTTATACAAACATTTTCCAAAACTTTTTAAGTCTGTATTTTTTAAATGTTTAACGGCTTTTAATGTTCTTTTGTTTTCCTGAGTTACATAGAGCGCTCTGTTGTATATTTTCTCAGGTAAAACGTTTTTAAATTCTTTTACTACTTTGGCAGGTATTTCTGTTAAAAATTGATAGTTTGGGTGCTTTCTCTGTATAGCTTCTAAGGCTGTGTCACACTCATCTCTTCTAACGTTGTATTCACTAGTTGCTAAGCTATGCGATACATTTGAATTTAATAAAACAACTTTATAAGGACTGAATTTGGCTTCAATTAAATCATAATCTAATGTTTCGCAATTTAAAAGAATTAGATGGTCTTTCTTGCCTTTTACAACAGCAAACTGATCCATAATTCCACATTTAGTGCCGACAAATGTGTGTTCTGCATCTCTCGATAATTTAATAATTTCAATATCAGTTAATCCAATATTGAATAGCTCATTGACACCTTTGGCAATACCACATTCTAATGCGGCTGAAGAACTTATTCCTGATCCTAAAGGCAAATTGCTTTCGATTATGCAATCAAACCCTTGAATGGAATTTGGTTTAAGTACATTGATATGAAATAAAACCCCTAGAATAAAATTTTGCCATTCTATATCGCTTCTCTCTAATTTTTCTAAATTTATAGTAAAACTACTTTTAAAATTACTAGAAAGAATCTCACAAGAGTTCGTGTTATTTTTCCTGAAACTTAATGTGATTTTTTTATCCATTGCTGCGGGTAATACATGGCCCCCGTTATAATCAATATGTTCTCCAATTAGGTTAATTCTACCTGGAGATTCGATTATTATTTCGCTTTTAAATGTGCTTTTGTCTAACATTGCTATATTATTTTTTTATGGTTTTCTATTCAAAATAGGAGATGTTAATTTTTTATTCAACTTCCTTATCAATGATGTAGGTTCAAACTAATTCTAAAACTTGTGTTCCCATTTTGTTGTTAAATTATCAGGAACAGAGGTTGTGGGTTCAATAGTTGTTTTTATTTTTTTTTTTTTTGCATTAGTTTTGAGATTCAAAAAACTTGCTTTTATTTCCATTTTTCTATCTTGATCAGCATTTGTTTGAGGTGTGATTTCATAATGATTTATCACAATATTCTACTAAGTTTTATTTCTTAGGTTTTGTTCCCAAGCCCAAGAGGAGCTTATCATGTCATCTAGCTTTTTATTTGCACTCCAATCTAATTTGTTCTTGGCAAGATCTGTTGAAGCATAGAGTTGAGGAACATCGCCATCTCTTCTTTTGGTAATTTCATAGTTGAGTTTAGAATTAGTAACAGTTTCAAACGTGTTTATTACATCTAAAACAGAATAACCAACACCAGTACCTAGGTTAAAAAACTCTAAGGTTGTTTCTTGCTCTTTTTTTAGCAATCGTTTTACAGCAATAACATGTGCTTTGGCTAAATCTACAACATGGATATAATCTCGTATTGGCGTTCCGTCCTTTGTTGGGTAATCGTTACCATATACCATTAGTTTTTCACGTATACCTGCAGCTGTCTGTGTAATATAAGGCATTAAATTATTTGGAATACCGTTGGGCAATTCTCCAATTTTTCCTGACTCATGTGCACCGATAGGATTAAAATATCTTAATGAAATTGCAGAGAAAGCCTTATTGGATTTTGTAAAATCATCTAGAATTTCTTCAGCAACTTTTTTCGTGTTCCCATAAGGAGAGAATGGACGTTGCGTTTTGTTTTTTTCAGTTATAGGTAAAATATCAGGTGTTCCATATACAGTTGCAGAAGAGGAAAATATAAAGTTGTTTATGCCATTAACACTTTGTGCTTCTAATGTATTTAATAATGAATATAAGTTGTTTTTATAATACTTAAGTGGTTGTTCTACAGATTCCCCTACAGCTTTGTGAGCCGCAAAATGTATTACACCACTAGCGTACTTATGCTCATTGAAAACCTTATTTGTTTCCAAAGAGTTTTTTAAATCTAATTTTATAAATTCTGGAGTTACGCCTGTTATTTTATTAATGCGCTCTAACGTTTTTTCAGTTGAATTGGATAAGTCGTCCAATATCACAACTTCAAAATCATTTTCAATTAATTCTATGACTGTGTGCGATCCTATATATCCACATCCACCGGTTACTATAATTTTACTTCTCATTATAATAGTATTTAGGGTGCTAATATAAAATTATATATTAAAAAAACAAACCAGTACCTACCAGTTTGTTTATTTGATAATTTTATAATACATTTGTTCTATGGGAATTGTGAAAATTAGAAAATCATCAGGCACGCCCAAGTACAAACAAATTGTTGCTTCAATTGAAGAATCAATTATGAGTGGTGCTTTAAAAAAAGGAGATAAACTTCCTTCTTTAAATCGCATAAAGGACAAGCATTCTCTGTCGAGAGATACTGTGCTTACTGCTTTTAATGAGTTGAAGGCCCGAGGAATAATTCAATCAATAGTTGGCAAAGGTTATTATGTAATGAGTGAAGACATTGCTGTGAACAAGAAAGTGTTTTTGCTCTTTGACGAGTTAAACTCCTTTAAAGAAGATTTATACAATTCTTTTTTAACTGGTATGGGTGAAAATGTTCAAGTTGATATATTTTTTCATCATTTTAACTATGATGTTTTTAGTAAATTGATTCATGATAATGCAGGAGATTATAGCCATTATGTTATTATGCCTGCAAATATTAAAGGGACAGACAACGTAATCAGTAGATTGCCAAAAGATAAAGTTTACATCTTAGACCAAATGCACCCAGAATTAAAGGAATATCCTTCGGTGCATCAGAATTTTAAAAAAGATATTTACCAAGGACTTCAAGAAGGGCTGTCGTTAATAAACAACTATAATAAAATCATATTATTATTTTCTAAAAAACACCAGCCAAAAGGTATTTTAGATGGTTTTAAATTGTTTTGTACATCTAACAATATTCAAAATGAAGTTATAGATACTTTAGTGAATAGAGAATTAGTAAAAGGTGAGATATATATTATTCCAGATGATAAAAGTTTAATCAAAGTTATTAAAAAAATAAAAGAAAATGGTTTAATTATAGCCAAAGACATTGGTATTATATCATATAATGATACTTTACTAAAAGAAATTGTAGCAGATGGTATTACAACAATATCAACTGATTTTAATTTTATGGGTAAGCACTTAGCACAAATGATTTTAAACAATGATTTTGGGCAATGTGAAAATCCAACAAGTTTAATTATAAGAAAATCCTTATAATATTTTATGCAAACTAATAAACATACAAGAAGGTAATTTTAAATACTTGGAATTGGAAAGTGCTAATGGAATACTAGTGTTAAAATATACTTAGATTAGAGCTGGAGATTAGACCAATTAGTGTTTGCTTCTATACAAGTTACCTTAGTCGTAGTTATATTTAACAACGAGAAAAAAAAGTTTCTATTTACTTTAAGTTGGTCCCTCTATTACGAATTAAAAGAAAAAAAAAGTTATATCAATTTTAAAAGCAATATAGAATTTCAAGCTGATGAGTATCATCTACCTACTAACAAAGTTGCCTTTAATGAAACTATGCCAATTTAATTTAAAAACAAAATATTTACTAAAGGTTACAAACTTGAAGAAAATCAAGTTGAATATCTATTAAAAATGAAATCAACTTCAGCTGAAAATGTTTACAAGTTTATAAATCAAAAGTTACTATTAGTAAAATTATAGAATCTATGACCGCAATTGCAGATAGTTTTATTAATAAAAAGGTGCTTCCATCGTTAAATCTGGTACTTAACATAAAGCTCAATGGACTATTTTTTAATGGACTTTAATTAAAAAAAAATAATTATTAAATTTAATTTCAATTAATAAACTATCAAATATTATCGTTCAATAGATTTGTAGTTTTGGAAAACTGGCACATGAGTTTTTATGCACCATTTCTGAGTTTTACTAAAGTAAAAAAAATCATAGTTAATCTTTGAGATTGAGTTTATTGTTATAATTCAATAATTGAAATAACTATTTTAGAAATAGTGAATTTTAGTTGTATATTAGAATTTAAATGTGATATTTATGCTTAAGAAGACCATCTACATATTTACAATATTGCTATATTTTTGTGGCCTTGAGATGTTGTCTCAACCTAAAAATATTATTCCTAAACAAAACCTGACTATTTCAGATGGGCTAGCTCATAATGGAGTAACCACAATTTTAGAAGATTCTAGGGGGTTTTTATGGATAGGCACTTATGATGGGTTAAACAGATATGATGGTTATGATCTTAAAGTATATAAAAACACGCTAGATAAAGACCTTTTAGTTAGTAATAGGATTAGAGATTTAGTTGAGGATAAAAATAATAATATTTGGATAGGTACAGATGAAGGAATTTCTATTTACAACTATTCAAAAGAAGAATGGCGTAATGTTTATACAAATAAAAATAATAATAAAGGTGAACGTGGGCCCATTGTAAGAAATATTATTATAAATGATAATTCTGATTTTATTCTTTGTGGTACCGAAGGTGATGGGGTTTTAGTATTTAAAAATGATCAATCTTTTATAGGACAATATATACCTAACCAAGTTGTATTTGGAAAAAACGTTTTGTTTTATAAATCGGTACAATTAGATAATAACAATTACATTTATTCTACTTCAGTTGGGGTGCTAACTTTTAATCTTCGAACTGGGCAATTTCAAAAAGTTTTGGATGCGGATATATCGCAAAGCACATCTATTATAAAAATCGATAAAAGCACCTTGCTTTTATCAATTTCAAACGGAATAGCTATTTGCAGTATAAGTAAAATTAATGATGTTTATTCATTCGAGTTAATCAATAAAGCTCTAGAGGCTTATCAATTTAATTCTTCATTAATTGATGCTTTAGGTAATTTATGGTTAGGAACCTATAATGATGGATTAATACATGTTGAAAACATTGGGATTCAAGATTTTAAATTGCCTCTTGAAATTATGAGATTTAAGCCAAAAACAGGAATCTTAAGATCTAGCTGTTTTACTAGCGTTGCAAGTGGTAATTGTTGGTATGGTACTTTCAATGATGGTTTGTTTAAGTTTGATATTAAAGAAAATCCGTTTAATAAATATAGCGTTGAAATGAATCTTGATTTTGGACTTCAAACCAATCATATCGGATATATTTCTGCTATAGATAGCAATCGGGTATATTTGGCTAATCGTAATTTTAGTTCTAATAATGGAGGGATTGACTTGTTTAATACAAAAACTAAATCATTCGAGAAACTTCCTTTTAATATTTCAAATATAGATATAGAAAATGTTGGAGCTGTTTATGCAGATTCGAGGAAAAATGTTTGGATTAAAATAATAGATAAAGGCCTTTTTAGGGTAAAGAAAGGGACAAAAAACCTTGAGAAAATATCTGCCAGTAATTTGTCAGGTTTTGATAAAATTATCCCAAGGTCTTTCACAGAAGATAATAATGGGAATATTTGGATAGGCTGCTTAAATGATATCTATAAAATTTCAATAGGGGAGAATAATGAGGTTAATTATATAGAGGCTTTGAACAATAATCCTTTTTTTAGGGATAATAACCTGTCTCTAGTTAGATATGTTTATAAAGACCCTCTTTATGAATTTATTTGGTTAGGGGCAGACTCTGATGGGTTGTTTCGGGTAGATATAGGTACTAAGGGGGCAATTAATGATTATAAAGTCACTCAGTTTGTTAGCGATAAAAAAGATAAACTATCTATTTCGAGTAATTTTGTTACTTCTGTAATTAGATTGCCAAACGAGGAATTTTGGGTAGGTACAGAAGGAGGAGGTATTTGCAAAGTAATTAATAGTGATGCAGATCCTGAATTTATTTCATATTCAGAAAAACAGGGGTTATCCAATAATGTTGTAAAAAGTATTTTATATGACGACGAATATAATCTATGGATTTCAACAAACGTTGGGCTTAATAAATTTGATACCAAAGATTTAAGATTCAGAAGATTTGGTATTTCAGATGGTTTACCTTTTGAGGATTTTTGGTTTTCCTCAGAAAAACTAGATAATGGCTATTTTTTGTTCTCAGGATTAGATGGGTTTTGTTATTTTAATCCAAAAGATTTACAAAGCTCAGAGGATTTACCAAGGTTAGAGTTTGATGATTTAAAAGTTTTTAATAAATCTATTCTTCCCGGAGATGAATTAGGAAATCGTGTATTATTCGATAAACGATTAAAGGACCAAGATGAGTTGTCATTAAAATATAATGAGAATGTATTTTCAATTAAACTAACATCTTTACATTTTTCTAACCCAGATAATCACATATTAAAATATAGATTATTACCAGTAAATGAAAACTGGATTGAAATCCCTTCAAGCCAACAAACAATTTATTATAATGGTCTTCAGCCCGGAGAGTATAATTTAGAAGTAATGGCTTCTAACTCATTAGACAAATGGACAGAACCTAAGACCTTAAAAATAGCAATAGAACCACCATTTTGGAAAACTAGTATAGCTTATTTTTTATATTCTTTATTAGCTTTAATCTTAATTTATGTTGGAGTAAATATTGTAATAAGAATACAGAAACTAAATCATAATTTAGAAATTGAACAATTAGAAAAAGATAAGGTAAAGGAGATTAACCAAGCAAAATTGAGGTTCTTTTCTAATATATCACACGAACTAAAAACACCACTTACATTAATTAGTGGTCCAGTTAGGGCACTTTACAATCAGTTTAAAAACAATACTGAAATAACTGAAAAATTACAAATTATTGAGCGCCAATCAAATAAGATATCTCAATTGGTTAATCAGGTTCATGACTTTCAAAAGGCAGAGGCTAATGCTTTAAAAATGAACTACTCTAGGTTTTCTTTTAACTCTTTTATTCAAGAATTAATAACTGATTTTTCGTTTATGGCAGAGAATGACCAAAAAAACTTGGAGTTTGAAGGAAGTGTTGCAAATATTATTGTGTCTGCAGACAAAGATAAACTAGAAAAAGTTTTTTATAATATTCTTAGTAACTCCTTTAAATACACGAAGCTAAACGATACCATAAAAGTTGATTTTGAGAGTGAGGGTAAAGATTTAATAGTCTCTATAACCGATACAGGAAAAGGTATTGATAAAGCAGATTTATCACATATTTTTGAGCGTTTTTATCAATCTCACAATCATCAAGATATTCATTCAAGTGGGTCAGGTATCGGTTTGTCTTTTACAAAATTATTGGTAGAAATGCATTATGGGTATATTACTGCAGAGAGTGAACTTGGAGAAGGAACTACAATAAATATTCGTTTACCTATAGTGAAAAAAGAAACGGAAAAGGATCAAGAACAAATAGAAAAGGATATCTTATTTGCCGAGACTAAATTTAAATTCAGTAGTCAACTCACTCCTAAAAATAACCCCAAGGAAATCATAGCTGATGGGAGTTTTTCTGATGCTTTAATATTTTATGCAGAAGACAATTTAGACATGAGAATGTTTGTATCTAATTCGCTCTCTAAGTTTTTTAAGTTGAAGACTTTTAGTAATGGTCAAGAATGTCTAAACGCCATGGAAGATGAATGGCCAGATATAGTGATTAGCGACGTACAAATGCCAGAACTTAATGGATTAGACTTGTGCAGAACCATTAAGTCAGATATTAAAACAAGTCATATTCCAGTAATTTTACTTACAGCTCTTACTAATATTGAAGATAAAATTCAAGGTATTCGAGATGGTGCAGATGCTTATATTCAAAAACCGTTTAATGTTCAACACCTCATTACTAGAACCGAATCTTTATTAAGAAACAGGCAACAATTAAGAGAGCGTTTTCAAATTGGAATTCCTCTAACTAAAGAAAATAATTTAAATAATAGAAATGATAATGCATTTCTTGAGAAATTATATGATTTAATTGAAGAGAATTTAGATAATCAAAATTTAGATTTAAACAGTTTTACTAAAGAACTTTATTTAAATCGTACTCATTTTTATCAAAAGGTTAAAGCATTAACCAACTCAACACCCTTTGAGGTCCTAAAAGATTATCGACTTAAAAAAGCTGCTGATTTTTTAGTTCATAAAAATGTATCTGTAAATGAGGTTTATGCTATGACAGGATTTAAAAGTAGAACACATTTTAGTAAACTTTTTAAAGAACGCTATAATGTTACTCCTGGTAAGTATGCAGCTGAAACTAGAAGCAAATATGCTTCAGATTAGAATTATTCAGTTAAAAAAGGGGTATGTTGAAAAATGATTTTTTTATTAGTATCAGAAATTAATGTATCTATTCTAAAATAATATAGTATATAAAATTTTGTAACACCTCATAATTAAAAATAGTTATGTTTTCGTCAAGATTGTACATTTTTTTTAAATCAAAAAAATAAATAATAATAGTTTTTTAATTAATTGACTAATAAATACATTATGTAAACTGGTAGGGACAATTTTTTTTAAGTGTACAGCTACATTTGTAATAATCAATTAATTCAAAAATTTATATTATGAAAACACAATTACTTAAAAAATTAACTTTGTTTATTGCTATGGCGGTGTCCTTTTCAATTTCTGCCCAAGAAAATTTTGATTTCACAGCATTAGATTGTAGCTCAAACAAATATACGGCAAGTAAAGCAACGCTTACCTGTGATGCGAGTGGTTTTATTCTAGCGAATCCTGGTACTGATCCTTTTTTTGAACTTAGAATTAATGGTGTAAAAACTGATGGGCAAAACAGAGTTGTTATAAACTATACTAACTCTTCAAATGCTGATGGTATTTTTTTTAAAGCAAGTGGAACAGCATTACAAGATGCTACCGTAAAAGATTTAGGAGCCACTTCAGTAGAATATTCATTTGATGATTTAAATTTTACCGATCCTGATGGTGGAGGTGGTGCTACTGGAGGTACAATACAACTTAGATCAAGATTCGTAAATAAAGCAGGGGATCCAATAACTGGCAATGTTGTCATTACTTCTTTGGTCATAGACGATCAAGGAACGCTAAGTTTAGAAAATGTTTTTGCTAAATCAAATACAATAGTAAGTGTAAAAGATAAAAAAATTGTTGTAAAAAATGCACCTGAAGGGAGTTTATTAAAAATCTTTAATCTTTTAGGTCAACCTGTTGAGAATAATAGGCTAAGTACTGGGGCTTATATTGTTAGATTAAGTGTAAAGAATGCTGTTTTAACTAAAAAAATAATGGTTTTTTAATATTATTTATTAATTTAAGTTGATGTATAAATACTGAAACAACAATTTGAAAATTTCAAAAGAAATATTATTTAATTTGGAAACTGCCTAAAGTAAATTAGGCAGTTTTTTTTTTAATGGTTCAGTCATTTTACTTAAAAATACATTTTATAAATTCTTAACTACAACAAAAATGATTATTGTTTGTTTTTTTATGTTTTAATAATCAACAACTAAATGGTATTTAAAAATGAAGAACTCTCTTATTACTTTATTAATTATAACCTTAACGTTTTCATGTGTTGCTCAAAAAGTAAAAAAGTCAGAAAAAGGATTATATAGCATAGAAACAGGATATACAATTTCTAAGGTAAGAACTGCACAAAACAAAAATTCAACATACATTGCAGCAAGTAGTTATGAAGGAACCGTTTTGGGAGTGTCCTATGAAGGTAAAGTTTTATGGGAAAACAAGCTTTCTGGTTTTATGAACCATGATATCTGGGCAGGAGATATTAATTTCGATGGTATAGATGAAATTTTTGCTGCCAATGCAGATGGTAGTGTATATTGTTTAAATAACAAAGGTAATTTACTTTGGCAGTTTAAGCAGAATGATGCACCTATGTATTCAGTAACTGTAGTACAAAAAGACAACAAAGCTTATGTAGTTTGTGGTGGATACGACAATAGTTTTTACTATGTATCAAATAAGGGAGAATTGGTTACTGAGGTAGCTTCGAAAACATACTCAATAGAAAAACCATTTGGTAAAGCAGCACATAAAGTATTGCCTCCTAAAGGGCTGCACGTCACCAACTTTATAAGACCAGCTAAAAAAGAAGGAAAGGATATTCTTGTTGTGCATGGAGTACAAAACAGTATGAATGGAAATGGCTCTGTTTATTTTTTCAATCTCCTAGAAATGATGCCTTTTGAAACGATAAGTGTCAAAAGAAAGGGGCCTTATGGCGATCTTAGAGTCGTAGATGCAGACGCAGATGGAAGTAGTGAAGTGCTTCTTGGTCGTGTTGGAGCTAGAGCCAAAGGAAATGGGGTGATTGTTTTAGATACTAAAACTTCAGAACAACGTTATTTAGACATAAATAAAGTAAAGCATAAATCGCTTAACAGAGGCATGTATAGAGTGATACAGCCTGAAGTTATTAGCAATAATGGTAAACTAGCCTATATGGTATTGTTGGGCAGTAACATTATTATTTCAGATGTGGATTCTAATATGGCAGATGCAGATGTTGCGCCTACACGATTTTCTTTTAATGATATGTTTAAAGATCCAAATTCTAATAAGGTTATTCTAGCGAGTGCACAAAGTGGTGGTAGTGCAATCCATATTATAGATTTTAATAAAACCTCTTGGAAAAAGGAGTTTGAAAAATTAGATCCACCAGGAAAAATCCAGACTATTATATCAAATACAAAAGAGATTAGAGAAAATCTTAAAAATTTTAAAAAACCATCTGATCAATTTGAATCGGCTAAAGTTTATTTTATGACTGAGAGCCGAAAAGATGAAGCTGCTGCTATTGTAATAAACAAAATTGAATCTAAATATGAAAATCCAATTTTCTTAAATGGAGGTAATTTTGATAAAGAAGATTGGGATCGTTCTGCAATGGCTAGTGAAATCTATAAGAATAAGCGAGACAGACGCATGAAATACAGTCTTACGCAAGCTGAAGTTTTAGAAAAAATAACAAAAAAACATAACCAGTCTAACGGAAAAGGAATTTCGTATTGGGGAGGACATGGTAATGATCCATATATGTATCAAGTTTCAACCACAATGAAAGGTTTAGATATTGCTAATGGAAAAAAAACAGTACTGGTATATCCAGAAGTTGAGGATCATTCTGATGAATTCAATTTTGTGATGAATGATTTAATTTTGCCATTAGCAAATTATTCAAAAGATAAAAATGGTAACTTATTTATGCGAAATAAGCATTTATTTTGGCAAGCCGATGTTTATTCCGATAAATGGGAACCATTAGTTTCAGGTCGTTATGCAAGTGTTTTTGTACCAGCCATGGAAGAAACTACAGATAAATCTATGGAACTTAGTTTTACATCAAGATTAGGTCTTTGGGCAAGTGGCTCTGTAGATAGCTGGGGAGCACGTTGTGCAAGAGATAATACTAGTTTTGATCGTTTGCGTCAGCATTCTAATCAAACACTACCTAATCATTTCTTGAGAACAATGGTTTATAGTATTTCTAGTGGAGCTCAATACATTAATAATTTCTCAGTAGATCAAGACTATATGAGTCTTTTATGGGAGTTGATTGCCGAAGGTGTACTGTATGTGCCCAAACGATCAGATATTTTAAGTTTTTCACCCGTGCATTTAAGTGTTAACAACCCTGATAAGGATTATATACAAACTTCGAGTAATGTAAAATGGTTAACTTTTTTTAAGAAAGACGGAAACAACTTTGACGATCTTGCATTTAGCAGGTTAAATGGAACATGGCCAGGAGCACCTTTAACAGAATGGGATTTTTCAAGATATGCGGCAGGCGCAAAAGAAAGACGTTTAAACTTTATACCTAAATATAACAACGGAATGGTTTTGATAACACCACCTCAAAACGGAATTTTTGCAGATAAAAATGCAGTTAGAAAGCCATTAGTAGATAACATCCACCCTTGGTACAAAAACATTATGAAAGAATATCATACTGATGGGAAAAACTATATGTCAGCAGATGGTAAAGAGGTTTATAAACCAAGTGAATATTATAAAGTAATTGAAGAAGATATTAAAAAGAGCGCTGTTTTATTACCCATTACGGTTTCTGGTAATGTTGGTTGGGTAGTTGCTCAAACTTCTCCCACACATTTACGCTTAACTCTAGTCGAAAATGGCTATATAAATCCAAAAGAAGCTAAAGCTATAGTAAGATTCAATACTATTAAACCAATAAAAATTGTTGATTTATTAAATGGAGAAGAATTTAAAAAATCTAAGGATGCAACAACAGAAATAAAAATTCCTTTGGGAGGATTTAGGTTTATTGATATTGAGCTAGATAAAGAATTATAGCAATAGAATTATTCACAGATACATTTATTTATTTTAAAAGACAGAATCAATTAATAGTTAGAATAAATTTTTTATCAAATAGTAAATATAAACATGAAAGTATTATAAGGAATTGTTTAAATGCTATTTATTAAGTTTCAGTTCATATATAAATGCTGAGACAATAATATTAAAATTTCAAAAGAGAAGTATTATTTAATTTGGAAACTGACTAAAGTAATTTAGTCAGTTTTTTTAATTCTTCATTCATTTTACCTCAAAATACATTTTATAAATCCATAACTACAAAAAAAATGTTTAAAGTTTGTTATTTTATGTTTTAATAGTTTACAACTAAATGGTCTTTTAAAAATGAAGAACTCTCTTATTATTTTATTAATCATAACCTTAACGTTTTCATGTGTTGCTCAAAAAGTAAAAAACTCAGATAAAGGATTATTTAGCATAGAAACTGGATATACAATTTCTAAGGTTAGCATTGCCAAAAACAAAAGCTCAACATACATTGTGGCTAGTAGTTTCGAAGGAACGGTTTTAGGAATTTCTTATTCTGGGAATATGCTATGGAAAAACGAACTATCTGGTTTTATTAATCATGATGTTTGGTGTGACGATATTAATGCAGATGGAATTGACGAAATATTAATAGCCAATGCAGATGGAACTATTTACTGCATCGATTCAAAAGGAAACACATTATGGAGCTTTAAAAAGAACGACGCACCAATGTACGCGGTTTCAGTTATAAATAATGGAAAAGAAAGTTTTGTTGTAGCTGGAGGATTTGATAAACTTATCTACTATTTATCATCAGAAGGTAAGGAGATTAAAGCCATACATTCCAATACGTTTTCTATTGAAAAGCCATGGTCTTACAATGATAAATTAATGCCAAAGCCAAATGAATGTACAGCCAACTTCATAAGACCTTTAAAAAAAGCAGATGGTTCAGAAGTATTGGTTGTTTTGGGCTCTAATAACCATATGAATGTTCCAGGAACGTTATATTTTTTCAATCCTTTAGAAGACCAACCATATAATAAAGTAAAAATACATGCACCTAAAGAACTTAAAAAGAAAATTAGAATTAGACCATTAGGAGATTTTAAAACTGCAGATTTAAATAATGATGGAAATGAAGAAATAATTCTAGGCTCGTCCTCACATGTCAATGATATTTTGGTTTCCATTTATGATACAGCTACAGAAAAATTCAATTTCAACAGAATTACCAATGTAAAATTTGGTTACGATATTGCGCATAATGTTACTTTAAATTCTGATGATGAAACACTTTTGCTTACTAGAGTAGGTAGTCAAATGCGAATTTATAATCCAAACAATGAGAACGAAAAAGAAGAACGATTAATAAGTAAGTTTGCTTACAACGATATGTGTAAAGACGAGATTGCAAATAAAATCATTCTTGCTAGCGCTCAAAGTGGAGGAAGCCAAATACATGTTATTAATCCAGAAACTAATAATTGGAAAAAAGCATTTAAAGAACTTAATCCAAATGGTAAGATTAAAGTAATACTAAAAAACACTAAAGCTATAGAAGAAAGTTTGAGAGCCTATGAAAAACCCATAACTCAAAACAATTCTCAACCTGTTTATTTAATGACAGAGAAGATTCCAGCAAGTCGAGAAGCTCTAAAAAGTGAAATAGATAGAAAGTATAAAAATCCAATCTTCTTAAATTCTACACATATGAATAAAGTAGAAAAATGGGACAGATCTATTCTTACAAACGATAAATACAGAAAAGCTCGAGATAGAAGAAAGAAGTATGTCTTAAATCATCAAGAAGCGTTCGATCAAATAATGGCAAGCTATACAAATCAACCAGGAGTCGCTTATTGGGCAGGACACGGTAACGACCCATATATGTTTAGCAAATTTACAACTCAGAAAGTAATAGATAATGCACAAGGAAAGAAAACAGTTCTAATCTATCCAGAAGTAGAGGATCACAATCCTGAAAATCTTGATTTTTTAGTTAACGATTTAATATATCCATTAGCTAAATATGCTCAAGGTAAAAACACAAATATATTTTTGCGTTCCAAAAATGTGTTCTGGTTAGGTTCTAATTATTTAAGTTCATGGTCTCCACTCATGTCTGGTGAATTTGCAGATGTGTTTGTCCCTTCAATGGAAGAAACTACAGATAAATCTATGGAGTTAAGTTTGGCTGGTAGAATGGGAATTTGGGCAAGTGGTTCCGTAAATAGTTGGGGAACAAGAGCTGTTCCAGACAATGTTTCGATTGACAGAGCAAGACAAATTGGATACCAACGTTTACCAAATCACTTTTTACGAATGTTGGTGTTCCATACAGCAAATGGTGCGCAATTCATCAATAATTTTGCTGTTGATCAGGAATACTTGAGTATTTATTGGGAACTAATTGCAAAAGGGGCCTTATACGTACCAAAGCGAAATGAGATTTTAAGTATTTCTCCTGTACATATAAGCATGAAAGAACCAGATCATCATTTCCTTGATGATGGTGCAAATGTTAAGTGGACTACATTTTTTGATGAAGACTATGAAAAAAACAACCCATTTGTAATAAGTAGATTAAATGGTACATGGCCTGGAGCTCCAGTAAACAATTGGGACTTTTCAAAATATGCGGCAGGCGTTAAAGAAAGACGTTTAAACTTTTTAGCACCTTACCAAAATGGATTGGTTTTAATAACGCCAGTTCAAGAAGGTGTATTTGCACAGCAAAATGTTTCAAGAGATAAACTGGCTAACAACTTACATCCATTGTATAAAAGTATAATGAAAGAATACATCACTGATGGACGTAATTATTATTCGGCAGATGGAAAAGAGGTAAATAAGGCAGATGAGTATTATAAAACTATTGAAGCTGATATCATAAAAAGTTCAAAAAAACTACCATTAACTGTTTCTGGAGATGTTGCATGGGTTGTCGCTCAAATTTCACCTAAAACATTACGTTTAACGATTATCGATAACGAATATATAAACCCTCAAGAAAGTTCTGCTAAAGTTCATTTCAACACAATTAATCCAAAAAAGATTATTGATGTTTTAAATAAAGAAGAATTTAATGCAAAAGATTCTACAGTGAATATTGATATACCATTAGGATCATTCAGATTCCTCGATATTGAGTTAGATACCGAATTATAGGAATAGAATTATTCACAGATACATTTAATTTATTTTAAAAGACAGATTCAACTAATAGTTGGATTAAATTTATATCAAATAATAAATAAAAACATGAAAATATTTAAAGGAATAATGTTGATTGCTGTTTTAATGATAGCATCAAATGCAACAGGACAAGATAAGAACAAAGCTAAAAGATTTAGCCAAATAGATGCAGATGGCAATAGTGAAATTACTATGGAAGAAATGGTTGTTTTCCAAAAAGGGAAAACCAATAAGAAAGGAAAACCAATTGATTCCAAATTAATGTTCTTAGGATTGGATTCTGATGAAGATGGAAAATTGACATTAGAAGAATTTTCACAACCAATTGATTGGAAAGCTGCTAAAGAAAAAAGAAAAGCAAACAAGGAAAAGGTTAAATCAAAAAAGCAAAACGTTTCTAAAGACAAACAAACTCAAAAGTTTGGATGGATTGATACTGATAAAAATGATGCAATATCTTTAGAAGAATTAAAAGAATTCCATAAAGGGAAAAAGACAAAAAAAGGCGAACCAATCAAAACCGAATTAATGTTTTTAGGGTTAGATTCTAATGATGATGACAAAATTACTTTAGAAGAATTTAAACAACCTATTAATTGGAAAGCTGCAAATGAAAAATCTAAAAAATAAAGTTTATATGATTGTTTAGTTTGAATTAGTACTCAAGAACCGGAATAGATTTTGTTTCGGTTTTTGTGCTTTATTTAAATTATAGTGAGTAATAAAAAGTGATTTAATTCTGAGACAAATGATAGAAATTAGTCTAAAAACCTTATTGATTGGGTTAGCATTTACAATGGTTAGTTGCATTGAAAAACCAAAAGAAGAAGCACAAATAGAAAACGATAAACCAAACATCATTCTCTTTGTGTCTGACGATCATGGATTAGACGCTTTAGGTGCTTATGGGAATCCTATTATTAAAACGCCAAATCTTGATAAATTAGCTGCAGAAGGAACCATGTTTACAAACGCATATTGTACAAGTGCAAGTTGCGCAGCCAGTAGGTCTGTAATACTTTCAGGGCAATTTGGTCATGCAACAGGTTCTTACGGACATGTGCACGATTACCATCATTTTAGTACTTACGATGAGGTTAAAACTCTACCGGTATTATTAGAAAAAGCAGGTTATGAAACAGCAAGAATCGGTAAATATCATGTAGCTCCAGAAAAAGTATATCATTTTAATACCGTTTTAGAGGCAGATCCTAGAAATACGGTAGAAATGGCAGAGAAATGTAATGATGTACTTAAATCAGATAAACCATTCTTTTTATATTTCTGTACAGACGATCCGCATCGTGGACATCCGTTCGAGCCAGACCCTTGGGACACACCAAATAGTTTTGGAAACAAGAAAGAAGGTTACAAAGATGTTGAAACTATATCCTATAATCCAGAAGATGTTTTAGTTCCAGATTTTTTACCAGATACCAAGCAAAGTCGAGAAGAAATAGCTCAATACTATCAAAGTATTTCAAGAATAGATCAAGGTTTCGGTAAATTGATGAAGATGCTTCAGGAAACTGGTAAAGCAGATAACACAATTGTATTCTATATTTCTGATAACGGAATGGCTTTTCCTGGTGCAAAGACAACCGTTCACGAACCAGGGATTAAATTACCATGTATTATTAAAGATCCAACAAATAATTCGAAAGGAGTAACTAATAATGCGATGATTTCTTGGGTTGATTTAACACCAACCATTTTGGATATGGCAAAAGTTGATTATAAAGAAGATGAATTTCACGGTAAATCCTTTGAAGGTATTATCGATCGAGAAGACCCAGAAGGCTGGAACGAAATTTATGCATCTCATACCTTTCACGAAATCACCATGTATTATCCAATGCGTGTCGTAAGAAGTGATAATTATAAACTCATTTGGAACATCGCTTATCAATTAGAATATCCTTTTGCATCAGACCTTTGGGCTGCATCCACTTGGCAAGGAATTTATAGAGCGAAAGAAGAATATTTCGGACCTAAAAAAGTTCAGGATTATTTATTCAGACCAGAATTCGAATTGTATGATTTATTAAAGGACCCAAATGAATTAAACAATTTGGCTATTCAAGAAGATTTCAAAAATGTTTTAGAAAACATGAAATCTAAAATGAAAGATTTTCAAACCAAAACCAAAGATCCTTGGATGATTATGTGGAGTCATGATGCATCTTTACAAGGAACAGGAGTAAACTTATAACATAATGATTATGAACAATTTCAAAAGAAAAGTGTCCGGACTATTTTTAATACTAACTATATTTTTTTCCTGCAATACAAAAGCAACAGAAGTTATAGAAATTAAACATACAGAAGGCGATATGACTTCCGTAATACGAAATGCAATAGAATCGGCAAAAGAAAAAGACATTAAGTTGGTTTTCGAAAAAGGAGTTTACAATTTCGAGACTCATTACGCTACAGGTAAATACTTACATGTAACCAATCATGGTAACGGATTTAAAAAAATCATTTTCAATTTTGAAGGTTTCAATTCTGTAGAAATTGAAGGAAATGGTTCTGAGTTCATTTTTAATGGCCAAACAGCACCTTTTGTGTTTGAAGGATGTAATAAAATTGATGTACGAAATCTAACTTTAGATTGGGATATTCCATTTTCTTTTCAAGGAGATGTTATGGCTGTAAACGAAGTAGAGCAGTATTACGATTTAAAACCTTATACAAAGGGATTTTCTTGGAAATTAAGAAAAGGACAAATTGAATTCCCTGGAATCAATCATTTTAATTTTACATCTTTAGGAAGCTCTTTATCTCATAACAAAGAAACTAAGGCTGTAGATTATGGCGCTTGGGATCAAAATTTAATTCCCAATTATGTCGAAAAATTACCAAACGGAAATTTACGTTTTCATGATAATAACATGAAGAAATTCCCAAGAGTTGGAAGTGTCTTACAATCTAAAGGAGATAAAAAAAATAACCGTTATGCACCTGCATTCTTAGTTAGAAACTCAAAAAATATAATCTTTGACAAAGTGGTTATTCATCATGCTTTAGGAATGGGGTTCTTATTTGAACGATCTGAAGATATTAAAATTGTTAATAGCGGAATCTACATTCGCGAAGGGTCCGATAGGGTGATTTCTATTATAGCAGATGCTACCCATTTTGCCAACTGTAAAGGGGATGTTTTAATTGAAAATTGTCGTTTAGAAGGCATGTATGATGATGGAACTAATGTACATGGAACTTATGTTCAAGTTGATAAAATTATTGACAGTAAAACCGTTAGAGTTGCCTTGAGACATTTTCAGCAATTAGGATTTGAATTTGCCGAAGCAGGAGATGAAGTTTGGATTATTAAAAACCCAAATCCACAAAGAGCTGGAGAAAACAAAGTCGCTGGAGTTCATGTGATAAATGATGTTTTCACAGAGTTAACTTTAGAGAATGAATTACCATCAGATTTAAAAGAAGGAGATATACTGGAAAACAAGACTTGGAATCCAACCTTTACAATGCGAGGAAATACTATTCGAGACCACAGGGCAAGAAATATTATCATTAAAACACCAAAAAAGATAATTATTGAAGACAATGATTTATCATCTATGATGTCTTCAATTATGTTAAGAGGAGAAACGTTTTTCTGGTATGAATCTGGAAATGTAGAAGATGTTGTTATTCGTAATAATCGTTTTGTGCATTGTGCCTATGGAGGTTCAGAACATGCTGTTTTAAAGGTGTCACCAAGACTCGCTAAAACATTTGACAATACAATTACTTACGATAGAAACATTCAATTTATTAACAATACAATTGAGACGTTTGATAACAGAATTGTTTGGGCAGATAGAGTAGATGGATTGATTATAAAAGGCAATACTATAAAGCAGACTACAACAGAGAAGCCTCAATTTCCTGATGCTTTTATGTTCGATTTGATTAATTGTAATGGCGTAGAAATTAGCGATAATACTTATGATGGAAATTGTGACAAATCATTAAAAGCAGATGATAGCTCAAACAAAACATTAAAAGTTAAGAACAATAAAGGGTTTAAAAATTTATAAGGATGAGAAAGGTAAAATCTGTACTTATTCTTTTTTCTATATTGATGCTGTTTAGTTGCAATGGTAAAGCACAAAACCCTATTCAAGTTGTTTTTTTAGGAGGACAATCAAATATGGCTGGAGCTGGAAATTTTGATGAATTATCAATTTCAGAAATCAAAAGAATTGAAAAAGTTTCAGAACGAGTTTCCTTGAGTTTTAATGGAAAACCAGCAAAACCACTTTCATACTTCGATAATAAACCAACAGAAAAATACAACTTTTTAAAACGCTTTGGGCCAGAAGTTTTTATTGGTTTAACATTAGCTGAAGCCAATCCAACCAATCACTATTTGCTTATTAAAAGGTCACAAGGAGGAACTGCTCTTTATGGTGCATGGAATCCAGATTGGACAGCAGAAAAAGCTAAAGCTGTTGAAAAACCTATAAAGCAAAATATAAAGCTTTATGACATGCATATTGCCGATATAAAAGAAAATTTAGAGCAATTAAAAAACCAAGGGAAAAATTTCGAAATAATTGGAATGACTTGGATGCAAGGTGAAAATGATGCTGCTCGAGAAGTGAGTGCGAGATCCTATGAAGTGCTCTTAAAAAAACTAATCTTCAGTTATAGAACTGAATTTAAAGTGGAAGAAATGCCTTTTGTAGTTGGACAAATTAATTCAAGATATGGGAATTTTGATGGTGGGCCTGATATGGTTAGGGCATCTATGGTAAATGTTGCTAATTCAGATAAAAATGTAGCAGTTATTAAAACGGCTACTGATACTTCATGGAGTGATTATCCTAAACATACAGACAATGTGCATTACAACACAGAAGGGCAAAAACGTTTAGGCATAGCATTTGCAAAGGCGTTAATGAAACTACAAAAGGATTAAAATGAAAAAACTATATTTTACAATAGCATTTTTATCCCTTCAATTTGTTTCTGCCCAAGTTACACCAAATAGCCTATTTCAAGACCATATGGTATTGCAAAGGAATCAACCAATAGCAGTATTTGGAAAAGCAACTTCTGAAAAAACAGTAGACGTAACATTTAGGGACAAAACATATTCAACAAATGTTAAAAATGGTTTTTGGAAATTATTTTTAGATGAATCTGACGCTGGAGGACCTTATAACCTAATTATAAAAGGGAAGAATGAAATTGTTTTGTCCGATATTTTAGTTGGAGAAGTTTGGCTTTGTTCAGGGCAATCGAACATGGAGATGCCAGTAAAAGGGAATAAGGGACAGCCAATTAACGGAAGTAATTTAGCAATTCTTAATAGTGAGAATTCTCAAATCCGTTTATTTAAAGTTGGAAGAAATATGTCTCAAAAGCCTATAGATTCTTGTGAAGGCCAATGGGAACTCGCAGAACCTGCTACGGTCAAAGAATTTAGTGCAACTGCCTATTTTTATGGAAAAATGCTTCAAGAGCAATTAAATGTTCCTATTGGACTTATTACCAGTAGTTGGGGTGGAACACCAGCAGAAGCTTGGACTCCAAATGAAATAATAGCATCTGAATTCAAGAACTTTAAGGGTTGGAATAAAGATAATACAAAACCTCAAAAGAATCCTTCAGTATTATATAATGGAATGATTCATCCATTAAAGCCGTTTACATTTAAAGGTGTAATCTGGTATCAAGGAGAAGCTAATAAAACCTATCATGAAAATTACACAGAATTGTTTTCATCAATGATTAAAAGCTGGAGAGCAACTTGGGGACAAGGAGATTTCCCTTTTTATTATGTTCAAATCGCACCATTAGGTTGGGGAGGAGATAATCAGGCTTTTTTAAGAGAGAAACAACTAAAAACAATGTTTGCGGTTCCAAATACAGGAATGGCAGTAACTTTGGATATTGGAGAAAAAGAATGTATCCACCCCGCAGAAAAACAAAAAGTTGGAGAACGCTTAGCGCTTTGGGCATTAGCAAAAAATTATGGTTTTGATGCTGTTGAGTATAGTGGTCCAATATATAAATCGATGAATGTAAATGGAAATAAAATATCGCTTGAATTTGATTTCGCCCCAAATGGATTGACTAGTATGGGAAAAGAATTAACTGATTTTGAAGTATCTGGTGGAGATAAAATATTTCATAAAGCAGAAGCAGATATTTTAAAAAATGGGAAATTAGTTGTTTGGAGTACAAAGGTTCAAAATCCTATTGCAGTAAGATATGGATGGAACGCGTGGGTAAATGGCTCATTATTTAACACAGCTGGTTTACCTGCGTCATCTTTTAGAACAGATAACTGGGAAGAATAAAAATTGTAAAAATGAAGCAAATAAATCATGTAATTTCGATTCTTTTAATATCCTTTTTTTGCCTGGTAAGCTGCGCCCAAAAAAGATCTGAGGCTAAAACTCAAACGAAAATAGAGGCAAAACCAAATATTATTTACATTCTAGCAGATGATATGGGGTATGGAGATGTTGGTGTTTATGGACAAAAAAAAATAAAAACCCCCAATATTGATAAAATGGCTAGTGAAGGTATAAAATTCACTAATCACTATTCAGGACAAACAGTTTGTTCCCCATCAAGGTGTTCCCTAATGACAGGAATGCATATGGGTAATGCATCAGTTACAAGAAATGGTCAATTAATGAACCCAGACGATGTTACTGTAGCAGAATTGATTAAACCAGCCGGTTATAGAACAGGAATAATTGGGAAATGGGGATTATCTGAAGGAGCTACAGCTGCTAATAGTCCCAACCAACAAGGATTTGATCATTATTTTGGATTTGAAAATCAAGGGTTTGCTCATTTCTACTATCCCGAATATTTATTTAGAAATCATTTAAAGGTTGAGTATCCTGAAAATATTAATATTCGCGATGATAAAGGAAATTATATAGAAGGAAAAGGAACCTATAGTCATGATGAATTTGCAAAAGAAGCATTACAGTTTATAAATGATAACAAATATGAACCATTTTTCTTGTATTTACCTTTTGCTATTCCTCATGCAGAATTGACAATACAAGAAGAGGCTAAAAAACAGTATAGAGGTTTAAACTGGCCAGAAACACCCAAAGCCGAAGGTGGAGGTGGAAAAAAAGATGATGCGGGTTACGGCAGCCAGTATGTTGGGGGCTATTGCGCTCAAAAAGAGCCAAATGTCACTTATGCTGCCATGATTTCAAAAATGGATGAAAACATTGGAAAAATTCTAGATTTATTAGAAGAATTGGGAATAGCCGAAAATACAATTATAATGTTTTCAAGTGATAACGGTCCTTCAGACGAAGGTGGTCAAGACATACCTTTTTTTGATAGTTCAGGTGGTTTAAGGGGTAAAAAGAGAGATATTTATGAGGGCGGTATTCGTATTCCGTTTGTTGTTAAGTGGAAAGGAACGGTTCAAGCAGGAATCGAATCTGATTTACCAAGTGCCTTTTGGGACTTTTTGCCAACGGTTTGTGATTTAGCAGGTGTTAGTACTCCCAAAAATGTAAACGGCATCAGCTTATTACCAACAATTTTAGGTAATAAATCTCAGCAAATCAGGCATGATTATTTATTCTGGGAATGGCAAAGAGGTAAAAACCCTTATTATGAAGCTTTACGAGTAGACAATTGGAAAGCTTTCAGAATAACTCCTAATAATGAAGAACCATATTACGAGCTTTATGATTTAGATAAAGATGTTGGAGAAACTAACAATATTGCAAGTCAGCACCCTGAGTTAATTGAAAAGTTTATACCTTATTTTGAGGAAGCTAATGGTAAGCCATAAAGGTCTTTAATAAAAATTTAAAATTAAATAAGTGAATCAGCATCTAATTTAGGTAAATATGAAACGTAGAAATTTTTTTAAAACAGGAGCTAAAGGGGCTTTAGCAGCAAGTTTGTTGCCTTTAACGGGAAGTATTGCTGCCCAAAATTTAGAAACAGGCGAAAGCAAGTTAATTCATTTTAACCAACCTGATGGTGATAGAAAAACAGACCCTAAGAGAAGAAAGACTTTAAATGTTGATGTAGTTGTTATAGGTGCAGGTATGGCAGGTATTTCGGCTGCTGTTTCGGCAGCTAGAAATGGTTCTAAAGTAATTTTAGTTCAAGATCGGCCTGTTTTAGGAGGAAATGCCTCTAGCGAAATGCGAGTTACTGTAAATGGTGTTCAAGGATTGAAGAACAAACATAAAATTGAAAGAGAAACCGGAATTATTGAAGAAACACTTATAGAAAACTGGTATTACAATCCACAGGCATCTTATCATGTTTGGGATCATGTTTTATATAATTTTGTGGTAAGAGAAAAGAATTTAACGCTGTTATTAAATACGTCGGCAATGGACGTTGCAATGGATGGTAATACTATTAAGAATGTTGTTTGTTGGCAAACCACCACAGAAACTTTGTTTACTTTAAATGCAGATATGTTTGTTGATTGTTCTGGTGATGGATTGATTGCAGCTAGTGCAGGAGCAGAGTTTAGAATGGGGCGTGAGGGTAAAGCAGAATTTAATGAGTCATTTGCACCAGACGAACCAGATGGTTGGGTAATGGGTGACTGCATTATGATGATAACCAAAGACATGGGTAAACCCGTACCTTTTTATCCACCAGAATACGCTATTCCGTTTGACGGAGAAAAAGCTGAGACTACGGGGCATAGAAAAATTAAGCAAGTTAAAGAAGGCTTTTGGTGGGTAGAAGTTGGAAGTGATGTTGATATAATTGGTGAACGAGATGAAATAAGACATAAATTAATGGCTTACTTTTATGGTGTATGGGATTATATTAAAAACTCAGGAAAACACCCTGAAGCAGATAATGTTGTTTTAGATTGGATTGGATCAATTCCTGGAAGAAGAGAGTCTCGTCGTTTTATGGGAGATTTTATATTAACTCAAAATGATATGCTCGGACTTCGTCATTTTGAAGATGCTATAGCCTTTGGTGGTTGGAGTTTAGATGAACATAACCCAGGTGGTATTGAAGATTTAAACCAACCAGCTAGTTTTTTTCATTCTAGATTTGATAATATATATGAAGTTCCGTTTCGTTGTCTATATTCAAAAAATATTTCCAATTTATTATTCGCAGGAAGAAATGTGAGTGTATCACATATGGCATTGTCTTCAACAAGAATTATAGGAACTTGTTCAATGATGGGACAAGCAGCAGGAACTGCTGCCGCTATGTGTTCACAAAAAGGTGTAAACCCAAGAGACTTATATCAAAATCATATTAATGAATTGCAAGAACAATTATTAAGAGACGATTCTTATTTTCCTAATCGTCCAGCAAACGATGCTAATGACAAAGCCAAAAAAGCAAGTTTAATATTTGCCTCATCAACTTTATCGGGGGATGTGAAAAACCTATTGGATGGTGTATCTCGTGATGAAGTAGACAAAATACACCATTGGAAATCTGATGGCTTGAATGCAGAACTACAGTTAGAGTGGGAGAAAACTCAAAATTTAACAAGTGTTGAAATGAAGTTTGATACGAATCTACAACGTAAAATAAACATGCATAAACAACCTAAAAAGCATGAAACACAGCCTATGGAAATTCCTAAGGAGTTGGTTAAAAACTTAATTGTAGAAGCTAGATTAAAAGGGAGTTGGGTACAAGTAGGTAAAGTTGATAATAACCTTGCACGATTAGTTAAAGTTAAATTTGATGAAATAAATACAACAGCAATTCGAGTTAAATTTAAAAACACTTATGGAGAACCAAATATAAAAATGTTTGAAATACGTTGTTATTGATAATTTGGCTGTTAATAACCGTTATAAATTAAAAATTAAAAAACCATATTTATTCGACCAATAATAGACCCGAACGAATTGATTAATTTCTGTTACAAAAGACAATATATGGACATTACTAAAATGATGTGAACAAAATAATTTAAGCAGTTAAAAATAATAAAAGGCTGGGGTTAGCTAAGAAAACCTTATGCTTTACAATAAACTTACATTTTAAAGACTAACTCATGAAAAACACCTTAATTCTTATTTGCGTTGTATTATTTTCGACGTTAATTAGTGCTCAAAATCAAGAAGATAAGGCTAAGGCTAAAATAGCTTTGCTTAGCAAATTAATTAAAAATGCTGAAAAAGAAGGTATTGATGTTTTAAAAGAAAGGACAACAATCCGTACGGCTGAAATATTTTTGAAATTTGCTAAATGGGATGAGAAAAATGTAGAAGAAAACACAAAAGCGTTTAAACTAGTTCCTTCATTTAAGAACGAAGCCTTAAAACTAGCTGAGGAATTGGCAGATTTCGAAAGAAAAGATGTCAATTTGATGTTAGATAAATCAATTAATGATTTGGAGTTAGTATTAGCTGGAAAAAAAATCAGAAAACCTAGTCCAAAAGTAGATTGGACAAAAGTTACTGTTGATAATGACCAGTTAACATATAACAATCGTCCTGTATTTTTAGCTGATTATACATGGAAACCAAATACTAAAGAGCTTAACGAATATCATGGAAATCAAGATGGGTTTTTCATTACACCTACTTATGTAATAAAAGAAGATGGTTCAATAAATCCTAATAGAATAAATGCATTAAGAACTAAGTCAGACGGTTCGTTGGGTTTCATTTTTATGAATCATAAAGGGGTTCCTAATTGGTCGAAAGATAAATTCGGACCAAACTTTAGTATGAGGGAAGATACTTATACAGCTTACGATATAGACAATCCTGGGGCAAGATACATTCAAGAAAAATTATTAGAAGGAGTAATTCCAGAAATGGCTGGTAAGAAGTATACGCAGTTAGGATATATGTTATGTAACGAACCACATTTTTATACTTACAAAGATTCTAAAAGAAAAAAATTGCCTTGGGCTTCTGGAGGCGTTTCACAATTTACAATTGATAAATTCAAAGTTTGGCTTAAAAACAAGCATACATCAATTGAAAGTTTAAACAGTACTTGGGAAACTAATTTTACAAGTTTTGATAACGTGCAAATTGAAATTCCAATAGACATTAGTTTAAAAGGAAAACCAATCTGGTTCGATTGGACTTCATTTAATATGGATAGAGTTACAGATTGGTATACCTTTTTAAAAAATGAGGTAGTAAAACACGACCCAGCAGCTAATGTGCATATAAAAATTATGCCAAATCTCTGGACAGAAAACAAACGCGTGCATGGTATTGATTTAGAAGCTTTAACTGATTTAAGTGGCATAATTGGAAACGATTCTGGCGCAGACCATACTTTAATTTGGGGGAAACCTCATGAGTGGGAAAAACATTATGCTTTCGAGTGGAGAGAATTGTGTATGGGTTTTGATTTTATGAAATCTGTAAGCCCAAATAAAATCAATTTTAATTCAGAATTGCATTATTTGTCAACCGTTCGTTCAAGAAATTTATATTTAGACCCAATGTATGCAAGAGCGTCGTTTTGGTTGGCACATTCATTTGGTATGACAGCAAGTCAAATTTGGTATTGGCCGAGAGAAGCAGATGGTTCAATTTCGAAAAAGGCTAAAAATGATAAAGGATATGCAGGGTCAAATAATCAGCAACCAAGAGTTACTAACGAAGTGGCAACAACCTTAATCGATTTAAATTCCAATGCTGAAGAAATAATGTCGATGCAGAGACAAAGAAAACCTATAAGATTGTTCTATTCTAAAACATCTGCTATCAATAAAAATGAGCATATGGATGACCTTTTTGAGTTGTACGAAGCACTTACTTTTGAAGGAACACCTTTAGGTTTTGTAACAGAAAATATCATAAAAAAGCAAGACGATAATAATTGGGATGTTGTGCTTGTTTACAAAACACCTTTTGTTACAAATGATGAAGTTAATGCGTTACAAGTTTATTTAGATAATGGTGGAACCGTAATTGTTGATGATAAAAGTTTACTGAATAATGAATACGGAAAATCAGTTTCAAGTTTAAAAGAATCAAAAGGAACCATTATAAAGTTGAATGCTATTTCTAAAATTAAAGAGAAAGCATTATCTATTTTAAAAGAAAAGAATTTATTATCTGAAGTATCAATTTCTGAAACAAATGCAATAGGAACCAAAGGTTGCATATGGAAAGTGGTTAAAAACGAAGCTGGAAACAATGTGCTTTCAGCGGTAAATGTTGGTAAATCCGATGCAACTTTAAAAATTGAATTAAAGGGAGAATCAAACATTATTTGTAAAGATTTAATAGATGGAATAGAAGTAAGTTCAAGTCCAACATTAAAGCCACACGAAGTATATTTTATTGAAATAATTGAAAAATAAAAAAGAAGAATTAATAAATATGAAAGTAAAATTTGTAATAACATTTGCATTAATTAGCATACTGTTTAATGTAAGTTGTAAAGCTCAAAAAGAATCGAATTTAGAAACAAATAAAGTTGTTAATAAAGGAGATAAACCAAATCTTATCGTCATTCACACAGATGAGCATAACTTTAGGACATTAAGTTGTTATCAAAAATTAATGCCTGAAGAGCAGGCTTTTGTTTGGGGAAAAGGAAACAATGTGCATACGCCAAACATTGATGCCATTGCAAATCAAGGAGCAATAGCTACAAGTTATTATAATTCATCTCCAGTGTGTACACCTTCGCGAGCGTCTTTGGTAACAGGATTGTATCCTCAAGCAACTGGAGCGCCAAAAAATGGGTTACACTTGGATGAAGATGTTCCAACTTTTGCAAAAATTTTAAAAGCAAATGGTTATGCAACATCCTATGTTGGAAAGTGGCATTTAGCTGGTCACGAAAAATATGCATTCAACGTAAAAGATAAAGCTGGTTTTGATGATAACCGTTTTATGATGAAAGGTGGACATGCGCCATATTTTCATATTAAAGATGACAAAGTAATTGCTGGTCTTGGAGATAAAGCTGCCGAAAAATTACCAAAAGATGAAATCATTCATGTTACCGATTATTTTACGGATAAAACCCTCGAAATTTTAGAGCGTGACAAGAATAAACCTTTTGCTTTAATGCTATCAATTCCAGACCCTCACACGCCTGATTATGCAAAACCACCTTATAGAACTATGTATAAGGATATGGATATTCAAGCACCAAAAACAATGGCTCCAGAATATGTGGCAATTAAACCATCTTGGGCAACAGATAAAGGTAAGAATGAAGCAATGGGTAAAAAATCTTTTGAAAACGAAAAAAATGCCTTGAAACAGTATTTCGGAATGGTAAAACACATAGATGATAGTGTTGGAAGAATCCTGTCGTTTTTAGAAGAAAATAATCTTACCGATAATACCATTGTTGTCTTCACATCAGACCATGGAGATATGTTTTTTGAACATAATAGAAGAAACAAAGGCGTGCCTTATGAAGCCTCATCAAAAATACCTTTTGTGATTAAATATCCTAGAACCATACCAGCAGGAAAGGTGATTAATACGGCTTATACAAATGTAGATTTTACACCTACAATTTTAGGTTTAATGGATGTGAAAACAAATGTTGAATTTCATGGTTTAGATACGTCTACAGATTTTACAAACAATCAAAAAGAAGTAAATAGTGATAGAATTACGTATTTCGCCAAATCTGGCGGATGGTGGGTTTCCTCTGTAAACGATCGTTATAAATTAGTAATAGATAAAAAGGAGAAACCATATTTATTCGACCTTGAAAAAGACCCAGACGAATTAATTAATTTCTACTACAATAAAGAATACAAAGATATTGCTAAAATGATGCAAGAAGAATTGTTTAAGCAATTAGAAAAATATGATGAACCAGGTTTAAAACTCAATCAACCTTATATAACAGAATAATTAAAAATACATGAAAAAGCCTTTTAAAGTTATCTTCTTAATTTTCTGCATCGGATTTATAATTCCTAATGTTTTTTCACAGTGGAGATACCCAAACTATAAAAACATAAATGATGATGTAATTATTACATATGAAGTTAAATATGATCGAGATTTATCAGAAAAGGAAAAACAATCTATCAGATTTAAGAGAGAAATAGTTGTTATTTTTAATAAAGATAAACTGCTTCAAAAAACCTTCACAAATAAAACTGATTATGAAACATCTTTATTGTTCGATTATGAAAATGAGATGGCATATGATCGCAGGCAACATGGAAATAAAAAAGAGGCTGTTAAGTCTAAATTTAAAAAGCCCCAAAAAGAAACCATTCTTCAAGAAGGAAGAGTAGAAACTATTATTGGTTTTCCATGCCTGGTCTCAACAGCCAAAATTAAAGGTCAAATGAGAGAATTGTACTCAACAAAAAAGATTGGGTTAAAATTTGTGAAGCATTTTAATACAGAAGGCTTTCTTTTAAAATATTCTGCTAACGATAAATATTTAGGGACCTATACGGTAACGGCAAAAAATATACACTATACCAAGCTTCCTGAATCTACATATAGTCAAAATGGATTTATTATAAGAACTCCAGATGAACAAAAACAATATGTTGAGGAATCAAAAGAATTAAGAAATGAAAACAAGCAAGAAGCAATTGATAAAATTGATGAAGAGGCACCAAAATATTCACTGAGAAGCATTAAAGGGAATAAGTTTAAAAGCAAAGATATTATAGGTAAAATAGTAGTTTTTAATTTTTGGTTTACAACATGTTCGCCATGTAAAAGAGAAATACCTCAATTAAATAAACTTAAAAGTAAGTATAGTGAAGATGATGTAGTTTTTATTGCAGTAGCTTTAGATCAAGAATATAAGATAGAAAAGTTTTTAAGGAAACACCCTTTTAAATATGACATTGTTGAAGATGGAAGATGGTTAGCTTCAAAGTTTGGAGTTAGTCTATATCCAACTAATGTTATTATTGATAAAAACGGGAATTTTAAATTTTTTAAGTCTGGTTTTAGATCGGATATAACAGAAGCAATGTCCTATAAGATTGATAAGTTGTTGAATCAATAATTATAAATTAAAAAAATTGCATTTAATCAATCTCTTTTTAATAAAGCATTTACACTTCCTCTAAACTTAAGACTCTTTACGTACAAGTACAAGTGTTTTACTATTAACTACAAAATTTAAAGAATTCAAATTAATTTTGCTCTATATGTATAATTTAATAAATCTTCAATGATGAAATCTAATTTGTATAAATGTTTTGCTATAATATTGTTTGGAGTTATTCTAGTTGCCTGTGATACTGATGCCCAAACCAAAAAACCAAATATCCTTTGGATAGTAGCTGAAGACCTTTCACCATTCATGGGATGTTATGGAGATTCTATAAATAAAGGACACACGCCAGTAATAGATAAATTAGCATCAGATGGTGTGCTTTTTACTAGAGCTTATGCAACAGCTCCAGTGTGTTCTGCAAGCCGTTCTGCACTTATATCAGGCATCATGCAAACAACTACTGGAACTCATAATCACAGATCTAGTAGGTTTACAAATGATGAAATTGTACCAGAAGAATTACAAATTTCATTTCCAGAAGGTGTTAAAACAATTCCGGAATTAATGAAAGAAGCTGGTTATTTCACTTTCAATAGTGGTAAGGATGATTACAATTTTCATTACGATAGAAAAGCTCTTTACGATGTTGGAACCAAAGAAAATTATAAAGCAGGGATGAACGGTTGGCAAGGTAATTTTGCTATTGATTATATGACCGTCTCAGACCATGTATGGAGTTCACGTCCAAATAAAAATCAACCTTGGTTTGGTCAAGTTCAAATAATGGGAGGAAAGAAAGATTCAAAATATGTACGTGAAGGCGAAAAATTGGCTGTAAATGATGTACCATTACCACCTTATTTTCCAAATATACCATCTCAGCGTCAGGCTTGGACAGATCATTATAATGCAAATAGAGGTTCTGATGTTACTGTAGAAAAAGTATTAAAACAATTAGAAGCAGATGGAGAATTAGAAAACACCATTATATTTTTCTTTTCAGACCATGGAAGTAATACCTCATTACGTCACAAACAATTTTGTTATGAAGGCGGTATGTTAGTGCCTTTAATGGTAAAAGGAAATCATCCAGCTTTAAAATCAGGAACAGTTAGAAATGATTTAGTGTCATTATTAGATGTATCTGCTTCAACATTAGCATTTGGAGGTGTGAAATTACCTGAGTATTTAGATGGACAAGATTTGTTTTCTAGGGCCTATAAAGAACCAAAATATGTTGTAGGTGCCAGAGATCGTTGTGATTACACTATAGATAGAATTAGAACCGTTGTTTCTGAAGATTACAGATATATAAGAAATTATTTTCCAGAAAGACCAATGCTTCAAGCTGGTTACAGAGATAACAAACCAATTGTAAAAGGAATGAAAAAAGCTCTTGAAGAAGGAAACTTAACACCTTATCAAGAAGAGCATTGGTTTGGAGTGCGTCCTATTGAAGAGTTATATAATTTAAAAGCAGATCCTCATCAAATGAAAAATTTGGCACAAGATTCTAATTATGCAGATGTTTTAAAAGGACATAGAGAATATTTAGAAAATTGGATTAAAGAAACAGATGATAAAGGGCAATATCCAGAAGATGCAAAACAACTAAAAGCAACTTATGATTTTTGGATAGAACGCCCAATTTTTAGAGATGCTAAAAAGAACCCAGAATACGATCAATTTAAAACCAATTAGTTTTTTGGAATACTCTTTGAAAGTAATAATAGCAAACCCATTTCAATGAATAAATATTTTAGTTTTTTAATAGTATTCCTAATAACCTTCGCTACTTCTGCACAAAATTTTACAACAGAAGGTAATGCTATCAGGCATACTGTAACAGCATCAGTAAAAGGTAAAAGCGTTCTTTATATTGGCGAACTTGATGGAAGCGTGTCGAGCTATAACCTAAAAGGAAATAAGCTTTGGAGTCATCAAAATGAAAATCCAGCAGTATTATTCGAAATTGAAGCATCAGACATAAATAATGATGGTAATGACGATTTAATAACAGCCAATGCCAACGGAACAATTAATTGTTACGATAGTTCAGGAAAACTATTATGGACATTCACATCAAACCATAAAGTGCGATTTTCGGAAGTTGCTGTTGTAAAAAACAACAATAAAATTCAAATCTTCGCTGGTGGAAATGATTATATACTTTACGAATTAGATAGTAAAGGTCAGTTAGTTTCAGAAACAAAAATTGATGGGGTAGTTAGAAAAATTGAAGCTGGTAATTTTCTAGAAGCAAACAAGCAGTCATTGTTTTTAATGACTTATTCACATGATAAATTCCGTTGGGAATTTTTAGGGTTTTTAGATGCAGAAACCAAAGAGGTTATTAAAAGTGTTGGCTTTAGGGAAAAACGATTTAAAAATATAAGTAAAGCAATGGTAACTGATATTCAAGTGTCAGATATCAATAAAGATAATAAAGATGATGTTTTGTTTTTTGCCGATTTAAAATTTGGGGCATTATTCACAGCTTTAGATAGTGATTTTAATGTACTTGCAGAGTTTCAAGCATCGCGAAAAGATTTGCAACGTTATGCGCATTCACAAGGAGCTTTTTTACCAAGTAGAAACGAAATTATGTTTCAACATGGAGGTATTTTATTTGTGTTAGATACAAAAGGGAATTTAATTGAAAAATCAGGTAAACGATACGGAAGTATGGTTTATTGTGATTTCGCTTTCGAACCAAAAACAAATAAGTTAATCGCTGGAGGAGAAGTAGATGGTGGGAATGCAATTTATTTTTATGATTTAAATGATAAAAACTGGTTTAAAACTGTACATATAAGGCAAGGTAGAATGTCAGATGTCCAAGAAAACATCAACACACTTTACAATCAAATTTTAGATTTTGAAATGCCAGATTATCAGAAAAAACCTGATAAAGAATGGATAATGATTACTTCAAAAGTTGTCAACTCTAAAGTAGAAAATTTAAAAGGTCAAGATGTTAAATTTGTCATTCAACGCTCACCAAAAGAAGGTACAGATCGTTCACATTTAGTAGCTAAAATTGGAAAGATTGCTCTCAAAAAAGACAAGCGAGGAAAGTATAAAGATACAAGAGAAGATATTGTTAATATGGCTCGAAAATTTGAAGCTGAAGGTCAACCATTTACATTTTGGGCTGGACATGGAAATGATCCTTTTTACATTCAAATTGAAACTTTGGAACAAATTCTCGAAGTCGCTCCAAACACATGCTATGGTTTTGTGTATGCAGAAATGGCAAACGACAAAGATCCAAGAGTTATTCATTTTATTAGAGAATACATGCCACGATTAGCTAAGGCGATGCGGGTAAACGGAAAAGCTAAATTGTATTTCAGATACAAAAATATGTTTTGGGCTGCAACCTCTCATTTACCAGTTTGGAAAGAACTGTTTTTCTCAGGAAAATATACTGACATTTTGGTTCCGGCATCAGAAGACACAAGTAATAGAACCCAAGATCTGAATTTGGTTGGTAGAGTTGGAATGTTAAAAGCAGGTTATGTAGATGATTTTGCGATGCGATTAATAGACGACAACCCAACAAGTTGGAGACCCTTAAGTCCAGGTGGACAAAATTCTATTTCACCTTATTTAAGACAAGGCGTAATAATGGCTGCTTATGGAGCTCGTTATGGTGTTGTTGCTAATAATAGTTTTACAGAAGACCCAGGACTTAATGTTTTATTTGGTTTAATGAAATCTGGAGTACTTCCTATTGTAGAAAAAGAAAATATGCAGTCTATTGGCTCATGGCATCTAATCAAAAATGTAAGTGAAGAATTGATTCATTCTGTTGATAGTCACCATAATTTAAAAATGTATAATGAGAACGATGACGATGCAGTCTTTTCATATAGTCAGATGCATTGGGCAGGAACTAACATCCCAGAGTATGATTTCTCAAAAGCAGCTCTTGGTGTAAAATACCGTTGGTTAAACTATATGCCAGAAATGCCACATGGAATGGTTCCTATTGCACCTTTTGAATCCCAATCTGAATTGAAAAATCAAAATATTCCGTTTAGTGTATCGAATGCAAAAGTTGGATTTGATGGAGAAAAAAGTGTTTCTGCAATTGAATTTGGAGAAACAATTAAATCAACTGTCAAGAAAGGAGAAAAAGCATTGCCAATAGTAGTAAAAGGTGCATCGTGGAGTTTAATTAAAATTGATGATAACCATTCAAGATTAATTTTGGTAGATTCAGGTTACATCGATCCACAAGAAAGAGAAGCAAAAGTGATATTTCAAAATATACAACCAAAATCGGTTATAGATATTTTAAGTAAAGAAAATTTGATACTTAAAGATGAAATCTTAGAGTTAACAGTTCCTGCAGGCTCCATTCGAGTTATAGATGTAGCATATTAAACTTTCATTTTTATTTACAACTACATTTATAAAACTATCAAATACAAACTTTGAATTGGAATTAACTTTCTTTGATTTAATAATAAATTAAAATATACATGAAAAAGCTTTTTCTTTCCATTGTACTATCATTAAATGTGTTAATAGGCTTTACGCAAGAACAGCCAAATGTATTATTAATCATGGTTGATGATTTGAACGATTGGGTTGGTGCCTTTGGAGGCAACCAACAAGCTATTACACCAAATATTGATAAAATAGCGGAAAAAAGTGTCATTTTTAAAAATGCCTATTGTTCAGCTGCATTATGCAATCCTTCACGAACAAGTATGTTAACAGGTTATAACCCTTCAAAAACAGGCGTGTACGGAAATAAAGAGATTTTTAGGGAGATGAAAGGGTATGAAAACACCATTACCTTACCTCAATATTTTGAAAAGAATGGTTATAGTACAGTGGCCGCTGGTAAAATATTTCATAATGCAAGAGGTGGAAGTGAAGAACCTAAACATGGAAGTGATCCCGGTTCTTTTCAACAAGAACGAATTGGAAACGCTGGAACCGTTTTTCCTGATGATAAAGATAGACATCAGCATGGTTTAGATTTAAAAGGTCGAGGAATTAAAGGGTCTTTTTTAAGATCGTTTGATTGGTATGGAACAGATACTGAAGATCATCAAAACAATGACTGGAAATCTTCGCAGTACATTGCAGATTTTATCAATCAAGAGCATGATAAACCTTTTTTTGCAGCATGTGGAATTTTTAAACCACATTTACCTTGGTATGTGCCACAAAAATACTTCGATATGTATGATTTAAAAGATATTAATTTACCCGTAGTAAAAGAAAATGATTTGGAAGATGTTGGAAGAATGGGAAACAATATGGTTAAGAAAAAAGTTCACGAATCATTAATTGATACAAATCAATGGAAAGAGTCTGTAAGAGCCTATTTAGCAAACATTACGTTTGCTGACGCTTGTATTGGTAACTTATTAAATACACTTGAAAACAGTACTTATGCTGATAATACCATAGTTGTTTTAATGGGAGATCATGGATGGCACCTAGGAGAAAAACAACATTGGTCTAAAAATGTACTTTGGGAACGTGCTGCTAAAACACCTTTGCTAATTTTTGATCCACGAAATAAAGAGGCAGGTGCAAGTACAAGAATTGTGTCTTTATTAGACGTTTATCCAACTTTAGTAGATTTGTGTAATCTACCTAAAAAAGAAGATTTAGACGGTGTTAGCATCAAAACATTGGTTGAAAACCCTATAGCTGAATGGAATGAAGTTGCTTTAACTTCTAAAGCAAAAGGTATGCATTCATTAAGAAATGAACAGTATAGATATATTGTTTATACCGATGGATTTGAGGAATTGTATGATCATAATTCTGATCCAAATGAATGGTATAATATAGCAGCAAAAAAACCTAACACCAAGATTCTACAGAAATTTAGAAATCAATTAAAAAGTATGCTTAAGAACTAATATTATGAGAAGGTTGTCAACTTCAATATTGTTTTTTATAATTATATGCTCTTCAGCTTGTGCTCAACAAAAACAAGTTATAAAGCAAATTGACAAGCAATTAGAGAAACCAAATGTACTTTTCATTGCAATTGATGACATTAATGATTGGATAGAACCATTAGGTGGTAATCCACAAGCCATTACTCCAACCATGGATAAGTTTAGCAACCAAGCTATGGTTTTTAATAACGCAGTTTGTGCAGCACCAATTTGTGGACCATCACGTTCGGCACTATTATCTGGATTTCTACCAAGTACATCCGGAGTTTATGGTAATGCACATAACATGATTTATTCAGAAATAGTAAAGAAAAATGCAACGTTACCTGAATACTTTTCTAAAAACGGATATTACTCGCTTTCCAATGGAAAAATATTTCATAAACATGGAGCCGAATTCGGAACCGATTTTGGTCATTGGGCTTTTGACGAACACGCTCGTGCACGTAGATATGAAAAAGATCCAGTGGATAGAAAATATTACACATCGTCTAAAGCTGGAATAATTAAAGGAGTTAAAAATCCAGATTTTTTAGATAAGAAGAGCAAGTTAAGTTGGGGTCCGACCAAAGATGATTTTGAAGAAACGGTTGATTATAAAGTAGCAGATTGGGCTAGAAACCAGTTACAAAAAAATTTCGATAAACCATTCTTTATGGCAGTTGGTTTTATAAAACCACACTTACCATGGATTGTTCCAAAGGAGTTTTTCGATATGTATGATGTCGATAAAATAGTTCCTCCAGTTGTAAAAGAAGATGATTTGGATGATATTTTGATGCCTAATGGCAAACCAGAGCATGTGCCATCAGGGGAATACAAATGGATAAAAAAACACGGATTAGAAAAAGAAGCGACAAGAGCCTATTTAGCAAACATTTCTTATGTAGATGCATGTTTAGGAATTGTTATGGATGCTCTTGAAAAAAGTGGTCATGCCGATAATACGATAGTTGTTATTTTAGGCGATCATGGATGGCATTTAGGGGAAAAACAACGCTACCTTAAAAACACCACTTGGTTAGAAGCTGTAAAAACACCATTATTGGTTAAAATACCAGGAATGGATAAGCCGCTTCGCTCTAATAAGAACGTTAGTTTAATTGATGTGTATCCAACATTAGTGTCGTTATGTGGACTTCCAGAAAAAGCAAATATCGACGGCCATGATTTTTCTCAACTATTAATGAATCCTAATGCAGAATGGGAGTTTCCAGGAATAACAGTTTCAAATTCAGGAACATCTGTATTGAAAGATGAATGGCATTATATACTAAGTTTAAAAGGAACAGAAGAATTGTATAATGTTGAAAAAGACCCGATGGAATGGAATAACTTAATTTCAGATTCGAAATATAAAGACATTGTTAAAGCACTTAAAAAATGGGTTCCACAAGAGCGTGCAAAAAGTAGCAAAACACGTTTTAAAAAGCAGAAAAACTACGTAGATGCGGATGCAGATCCTTCAATTAAACCCACACGAATTTTAAATAAATTGAAGTAGAGTAGTAATAAAATGCTAATATTTACGCTTGAATACATTTTCTAAACTAATAAGAACAAATAATTCATAGTATCAATCGATATTTACATTGATTAAATTAAATATCTTATGATAAATAAATTTAAGAATACTTTTTTAGTTTTAACTGTCTTACTGTTTGTAGTTGCATGTTCTTCAGAATCAAATAATGATGATATTAAAGAAGTAGATCCAAAAGAAGAAGAGGAGATAAATAATTTGTTTTTTGAAGGCGAATCTTCAACAGATAGATTACGAGACAACGAAGATAGATTTTACATAGACAAAATACCTTCTACCGAAGTAGTTGCAAACCTTAATGGAGATTGTAGTTCACTAGATAGTCAGCTTTTAAATCAACAAATAACAACCCTCTCGAATACTGGCGGTGGTGTTATTAGAATTACAAAAGGGACTTATTGTTTAAAGGAAGTTGAACTAAGATCTAATATTCATATAAAAATAGATTCAGATGTGGTCATTCAACCTGACTTGAGTGGCAGTATTGCTGGTAGAAATATAAATATGTTTTTAGTTGGAGAGAATTTCTATGTTGAAAATGTTGCTATTACCAATTCAGATGAAAATAATACAGATGCTTCAACATGGTTTAAAGGTGTTATTCCGATTGGTGATGATATTGGAGTGAGATTTGTTGAATTTGGCAATGTAAAAAATTTTAAGTTTTCTGGTTTAAGTTTAATGGATAATTACTCAAGATTTTCAAATATCGTTCTTAATTTGCCTGCTACTCAAAATGTTGATGAAGCATCTTCTAATGGTGTAATAAAAGATATTGTTATGACTGGTATGCACGTAGGTTATGGTGTGGTACAAATGCAAACTGGTAAAAGTGTGTTGTATAAAAATCTTGACGGACAAGGAGGCGTCACTTTAAGAGTTGAAACTGGTGCGGCAGCTACAAATCAAGTAAATAAAGTTACTGTTGATGATGTTGTAGGAAGAAATATTACTTCTAGAAGTGGAGATGCAGCGTTTAATATGTCGCCTCATCGAGTAGATCAAGGGCGTGTAGATATAGAAGGGGTAGTTGCAATTAATTCTACTCATGCTGTGCAAATAGCAGCTGGTTTTATAGGTACTAAACCAGGACTTATTGAAAGAAAAGGGACGTTTGATAGTAGATCTTATATTGGAGACATAACTGTAACAGGTGGAGCAGGAGCGCAAATTAAAGGAAAGGATTTTAAATATTTTGATTGTGATGATAGGCGAGAGCTTATTTTAAAATGTCAGAATCCAGATAATGAAAGCACCCCAGGTCATTCAATTGGTACGGTTAGAGATAATGCAGCAGCTGAAGGAGGTTGTACAGGTCCAGATAATGGTTGTTATGAAGTAATTGTTGGAAATATAACAAAGACAAATACAGATTTTGAACAAGAAGATTTTTTTATATACCCTACAAATGCAATTGACGGTTGTCCGAATGTAACAAAACCTACTGATGGAAGTTGCAACTAAATAAAGATATTTAAGGTTTTAACTATTATTAATTCATTAAATGAATTTTAAACTAATCAACATAGTATCAATCTTTTTTATTTGTATTATTTCTTTTTCATGTAAAAACAAGGACATTGCACAGACTAAAAATACTATTCAAAATCAAGAACAAAGTAATAAACCAAATATTGTATTTTTACTTGTAGATGATTTGGGTTGGGGAGATTTCGGTTGTTATGGCGCTAAATTTAATGAGACACCCAATATAGATAAATTGGCTAGTCAAGGTATGTTATTTAATAATGCCTATGCTGCATGTACCGTTTGCTCGCCTTCAAGGGCAGCTATTTTAACAGGAAGATATCCGGCTAGAACCCACCTAACAGATTGGATAGATGGACACGATTTTCCAAATGCGAAGCTTTCTGTTCCAAAATGGAATATGAGAATTAACCATAAAAGAGTGACACTTCCTGAATCATTAAAGCAAGGTGGTTATAACACATCCTTCTTTGGAAAGTGGCACTTAATGCCCATAAATCAACCTGATTTTAATCAACATTATCCTACTAATCATGGTTTCGATATTAACATCGGAGGGAATGAATGGGGAATGCCGAAAGGAAAGGGTAAGTATTTTTCTCCATTTGAAATGCCTAATCTTGATGATGGCAATCCCGGAGATTATCTTACAGATAAACTTACAGATGCTGCCATAAAATACTTAGATACTATCAATAAAAAAGCACCATTTTTATTATACTTTTCTTATTACACGCTGCATGGGCCTATTATGTGTCCAAAAGAATTGGAAGAAAAGTATAAAACAAAAGCCAAGGATTTTAAAAACTTAAAGCACGAGTATATTAACCCAAAAAGAGCCGGTATGGTTGAAGCTTTAGATAATAGTGTCGGACGGATTATCAATAAGTTAGATGGTCTAGGAATTTCTGATAATACTATAATTATATTAACAGGCGATAATGGAGGGAATTTTGATGAAACAACAGGTGGTCTAAAAGGGTATAAAGGTTTTTCTCATGAAGGTGGCGTAAAAGAACCTTTTATTATAAACTGGCCAGGAAAAACTAAACCGGGAAGTAAAAATGATGCAGTTGTTATTGGGACGGATTTCTATCCAACAATTCTAGAAATGGCAAACTTGCCTTTAAAACCAGATGAACATTTAGATGGGGTTAGTATAGTACCATTACTGAATGGAAATTCTGAAAATTTAGATCGCAATGAGATCTACTGGCATTACCCACATTATCATAGAACAAAACCTTATGGAGCTATTCGAAAAGGTGATTTTAAACTGATTGAATTTTTTGAAGATGGTGCATTAGAATTATACGATTTGTCTATAGATCCAAATGAAACACAAAATATAATTAAAACCAATCCTATTTTAGGTGAAGAATTACTTTCAAAGTTGAAGAATTGGAGAGCCAATGTTGGAGCTCAAATGATGAATGAGAATCATAATTACAATTCTAATAAAACAGAAATAAAAAGAAAAAAGAAAGGGATGTAAGTTTTAATAAAATGAAAGAAGGACTACTTATAAAATTCATACAAATGAGAAGTTTCAATTATAGCATTAAAAAATTAGCTAAAAATGTAAATTACATTCAATCTAACTTAAGTTTTTACGCTTACATACATATTCTAAACCTATAAGCACAAATTCTTAATAGTGTCATTCGATATTTACATTCAGTAAATTCCAGATTGGATGAATATTAAGTTATACAACAATTTCTTAGTTTTAATGCTTAGCTTACTTGTTAAAAATAGAATTTAGATATACAATTTTTTATAAAATGAAATTAAATAAAATAGGATTAATAGCCATGTGTGCTGCAATGAGCTTTACCTCATGTAAAGGCCAAGAGTCAAAAAAAGAATCGAAATCAGCAAAGCCAAACATCGTTTTATTGTTTGTAGATGATTATGGATGGTCTGATGTTGGTTATAGAAATAACACATTCAACACGCCTAATATCGATCAACTTAAAAAAGAAGGTTTAGATTTTAATAGAGCTTATATTCCAACACCTACTTGTAGCCCAAGTAGGTTGTCTCTTTTAACTGGAAAAGAGTCAGTTAGATTAGAAATGTCGAGGCATATTCCACAAGAAAAAGATTTTATCAGTCCAGAATATAATGTTTGGCCAAAAGACCCAGTACAAAGACCTTCGAGAAACTATTTGCCTTTAGAAGAAGTTACTTATGCTGAAAAACTTAAAGAATTTGGGTATTACAACTATTTCATTGGAAAATGGCATTTAGGACATTCAAAACATTATCCAATCAATCAGGGATTTGATGGAGAATTCGGAACAACCGACCATGGACATCCTAAAAGTTATTATTTTCCATTCTTTAAAAATGGTGACCCAAAAGAATATTTTAAAAACAATAAGGAAGGCGATTATCTAACAGATGTATTAACCGATAATGCTGTCAATTTTATAAAAGAGTATGATAAAGAACAACCTTTTATGTTATCATTCTGGTATTATTCCGTTCATGGACCTTCAATTGGTAGAAAAGATTTATTAAAGAAATACCAAGATGCTGGATTACAAGGCAAATATGCACATCATGCAGCAATGGTTGAAGCAATGGACGAATCTGTTGGTCGTGTTAGAAACGCAATAGAAGAAAAAGGCATTGCAGATAATACCGTAATTATTGTGTTATCAGACCAAGGAGGAGCGTATACAAATGCGCCATTAAGTGGTGGTAAAAAAGGTGGTAATACTTTAGGAGAAGGTGGAGCAAGAGTGCCATTCATGATTTATTATCCTAATGTGACATCTCCAAATACAGTTTCTGATGTTCCAGTACAATCAATTGACCTCTATCCAACATTAGTAGAAATTGCTTCAGGAAAAAAATGTGAAGACAAACAAATTAATGGAGTAAGTTTAATGCCATTGTTAAAAGGAAAAGAGATAGCCAAACGTAATTTGTATTTCTTCAGAAGTTATGAAGACCAATATGCTGCGGTTATTTCAGGCGATTGGAAATTAGTTAAATACCATAGCGGAAAGTTTCAATTGTTTAATGTAGTTGAAGATGTTAGCGAGCAAAATGATTTAATTGGGACCGATTTAGAAATCGAAGCCCAATTAAAAAATGATATTGCAAATTGGGAAAAAGAGGCAGTCCCAACATATTAAATTTAAAAATAGTTATGAGAATAAATAGTCAATTTTTAACCATATTAATTGTTATAGTTGGATTTTTGAGGGTGTTTGCACAAGATCCTCCTGCAGACACCACTTTTTTTAACCCAACTTTTGGGTCTGCTTCACAAACAATTAATCCTTCGACTGGAACAGGAGACGATTCACCGACATTAATAAATGCTATTAATGCGGTAAATTCATTAGGTGGTGGAAAAGTAATTGTAAATGCAGGTACATACAGAATTTTGGAGGTCCCTTTAAAGTCGAATGTACATATTGAAGTCGATTCAAATGTAACCTTTTTACCTTATAACTATACTGCCAACAATAAATCTTTGTTTGATGCAGATTCTAATTCAGGCATTAGCAATTTCAGTATTGTAGGTGTTGGCGGAAATTTTAATGTAGATTTTACAAGTTTACAGCCAGATGCAAGAATTAGAGTAATCAATTTCAATTTCTGTAGTAATTTTAGAGTTGCAAATTTTAATATTGACGATAATAATACTGTATTTGCAGGATTAATATTTGGAAGCAATCATACTACAATCAGCACTCCAAATGGCAATAGAATTGATTCAATTAGAGGTGTTCCTAATGGTGGTATTATAGAAAATATAAGCATAACTAATGCACATTATGGATATGGGCTAATACAAACTCAATCCGGAAAGAATTTATTGTTCCGGGATTTAAGCGGTGTGGGAGGTGCTACTTTAAGATTGGAAACAGGTTATTCCTTAATACAATATGTAGAGCTTATTGATTTTGAAGATTTAAAATTAGATAATATTTGGGGAAGAAATATTGAGTGTACTAATGGACAAAGTGCATTACAATTATCTCCACATACCTTAGATCAAGGCTATTTTAATGTTAGTGGTGTGGTCGGAAATAGTTGTGAAGCAACGGTTGTTTGGTCGTCTGGTTTTACAACTGATGAAGAGGAAGCTAATGGTTTAACTCCTGGTTCATATGACAGTACATCAAAGATTAGAGATGTAACTTCAACTTTTGGGCAAAACGCTCAACTGCACAAATCGAAACGATTAAGATATATACCGTGTGCATTGAGAGTTGAGCGTTCTGGTGGAATTGGAATTGCGACCACTTTAAATGTTGACGGTGAAAGTAGATTGGGCCCTGCAATTGGAGCTGTTATAAGGCAGGCAGATAAACTTGGAGATTACAACTTAGATTTTCCCGAAACCGAAGTAACCGCAAATGGTTATAATATTGAAGCCTATTATTTGCCACCAAGAGCTTTTTTTACTGATAGTTATGATGATTATGAAATATGTAATGAATCGGTTGATGGTGTTAGCTTCTGGATTCCAGTAGAAGAAAGAGATACCCCTAATCCAAGAAACCCTTTAGAGAACGGGGCTTTAGGTATAAATGATTATTCTGATTCAGAATTGACAATATATCCTAACCCAACATCTGGATTATTAAATTTTAGTATTCCTCACAATGGAATTGCAAAAACGGTTCAAATTAGAGATATGTTAGGAAAGGAGATTGCTAACGATACAATTGAAAACAAAAAGACAATTGATTTAAGTATTCTTTCTAAAGGTGTTTACTTACTGTATATAGATAATAATTTTAAGCAAAAGATAATATTGTATTAATGCTTAATATATAGCTCTAAAAAATATGAATATTAGAAAATCTATGTTGTTTTTACTTTCTATGATGCTAGTTGTAGCATGTGGAGATGCAAAAAAAGAATCAAGAACAGAAAATTTATCAAACTCTTCTAACCAAGCAAAAAAAACAAACATTGTATTGTTATTAGCAGATGATATGGGTTATGGAGAATTAGGTGTTTATGGCCAAGAAGTAATGAAAACACCTTTTTTAGATGATTTAGCATCCAAAGGAATGCGTTTTACCGACTTCTACGCAGGAACTGCAGTTTGTTCACCTTCAAGAGCTGTATTGATGACTGGATTACACACAGGACATGTAACTATTAGAGGAAACAAAGGAAGTATAAATGGAAAATGGGATAGAGTACCATTAAAAAAATCTGAAATTATAATTCCTGAAATGCTTAAAAAGGCAGGTTACCAATCGGCAATGATTGGTAAATGGCATTTGGGAGTTCCAGAAGATAAATCAACTTGGGCAAAAGGAAGAGGTTTTGACTATGCTGTTCAAGAACAATGGGGGGAAGATATTCATGGGAATGAAATAGATGAACGTATCCATTGGGTGAATAATGACCAAGATTCTATTCTTTATGAGTATGATAAATACAAATGTTTAGATGAATTTAGAACCAATTTTGCTTTAGAATTCTTAGAAAATAAGGATAAAGAAAAGCCATTCTTTCTATATATGTCTTATAGAACGCCTCATGCGAATGAATATGAAGTTCGGAAAAATGATTTATACAAAAATGAAGGATTTCCCGAATATGATAGGCTATATGCATCACGAGTTACTATGCTTGATGAACAAATAGAACGTTTATTTAAAACCCTCGACAAACGTGGGGAATTAGATAATACAATTGTAATTTTCACAAGCGATAATGGTCCATGGAGCGGTTCTCACCGTTTTAAAAAACACTTAAAACATAGCCATGAATTCTTTAAATCTTCTGGCGGACTAAAGGGTTATAAACGCGATTTATATGAAGGTGGCATTCGTGAACCAATGATAGTGTATTGGAAGGGTAAAATAGAAGGGGGCTCTACAAGTAATCACCCAAGTACTTTTTACGATGTAATGCCAACACTTGCTGAAATTGCAGGTATTGAAGCTCCTAAACAAACGGATGGGATTTCATTCTTACCAGAATTACTTAAAAAAGAACAGAAAAAGCACAAACATTTATATTGGGAAATCCAAGAAGGGAAATCTGTAAATGGATTTAAACAAGGTGCTCGAATGGGGAAATGGAAAGCTGTAAGAATTGCTGATTCATATAAAACGGAATTATACGATTTGGAGAAAGATTTATATGAAACTTCAGATTTATCATCTCAATATCCGGGTATAGTAGAGAAGATGAATGGTATTTTAAAAAATGAAAGTGTAAAAAATGAACATTATCCCTTTTCAGGAGGTGTATTTAAAGAATAAAATCATGAATAAATTATTAATAAGATCATTTTTAATTCTAGTTGTTGGTTTAACTAGTTGTAAGTCCCAAGAAAAGCAAAAACTAGTTGAGAAACCAAACATCATTTGGTTAATGGCAGAAGACATGAGTCTCGATTTAGCTTGTTATGGTATGCCTGCAGTAAAAACACCAAATCTTGATAAAATGGCTAGTAAAGGTATTCGATTTGATAATGCCTTTGTAACTAATTCCATTTGTTCTCCAAGTCGTTCAGCAATGATGATTGGTACACATCAAGTTATAACTAATACACATAACCACAGAAGTAATCGAGATGTTCCTTTAGATAAAAAATTTACTCCTTTCACGCAAAAATTAAGAGAAGTTGGATATACTACAATTCTTGGAAATCATGCTGTAATGAAAAAGGGACGAAAAATTGATGTTAATTTTAAACATGAACCTATTGGGCCTTGGGATGGAGAAACACAATTCGGATTATTTGATAAGCACGATACTTTTGAAAAAGAAGACCAACCATTTTTTGCTCAAATTCAGTTAGCTGTAACTCATAGAGGAGATTGGTGGGACGAAATCAGGGAGAAATCTAAACATCCAGTAAATCCAGAACATGTTGTGTTCCCTGAATATTTTGCAGACCATCCAGCAATTCGTTTGGATTGGGCTAAATATTTAGATCAAGTAGAATACATGGATTATGAAGTTGGACTAATTTTTAAAGAATTGGAAGAAAAAGGAGTGGCAGATAATACTATTGTCATATTTATTGGTGATAATGGTAGATGTAATATTAAAGGTAAAGGTTACTTACACGACCCTGGTTTAAAAATTCCTTATATAATCTATTATCCAAAAAAATTTAAAGGAGGAGAAGTTAGAAAAGATGTGGTTAGTGCTACAGATATTACAGCAACTATTTTAGATTTTGCAGGAATTGATACTCCAGATTACATGACGGGAAAACCAATGTTTGCAAATGATTTTAAGCGTGAGTATGTTTATGCTGCAAGAGATTTATGGGATGAAATTGATGAAAAGTCAAGAGCAATTTCATCTGATGAATGGAAATATATTAGAAATGATAAACCAGAAATTCCCTTTGACGCGCATCAAGCTTATTTAGAATTTTATCGTCCTGCAGTTCATATTATGAGAGGACTGAAGAAAGAAGGAAAACTGAATGAGGCTCAAAGTTTCTTTTTTGAAGAATCTAAACCTATAGAAGAGCTTTACAACTTAAAAAACGACCCTCATGAATTGATTAATCTAGCAAACAATCCTGTCTATGCATCAACTTTAGATAAACTTAGAAACACAACTAAAGATTTTGATAAAGCATACGTGCCAGTAAGTAATATTTATGAACCTAAATCTGTACAATCCACAGTGGATTTAGTTCAGTGGATAAAAGATAAACATCCCGAGATTCGAAAACAAATGGAAAACGGCATTGAGGTTGGATTTAAATCTTGGGGAGATAATTTTAAAAAGTATAAAAGCGAGCAACTGAAAAAAACTAAAAACTAAACGTTATAGAAAATGAAAAACATAAAACTATTTGGGTTATTAATTGTTATAATATTTGCATTCCAATCCTGTAAAGAAGGAACATTAAGTACACTAAAAATAAATTCAGATTGGAAATTTAAAAAGATAGACGAGTCAAAAGATTCTGAAGCAGATTTCCATAGTCTGAATTTTGATGATTCCAATTGGAAAGTTGTGAGTTTACCACACACTGCAAATATCGAGCCTTTAGTAGTAAACAATCAATGGCAAGGTATCTGTTGGTATCGTAAAGTGTTTAATGTACCAAAAGCCAATTCCGAGAAAAAACTGTTTTTAGAATTGGAAGCCGCCATGAATTATTCAAAAATTTGGATAAATGGTATTGAAGTTTCAGAACGTCATGGAGGTTTTCTTCCTGTGGTTGTGGATGTAACAAAGTATGTAAAAACAGGTATCGATAATGTAATTGCAATCCGATTAGATAATAAAGACAATATGGTTACAGGCCCGAAACCATTAAAACGATTAGATTTTAATATGTATGGAGGTCTGTACAGAAATGCTTGGTTAAAAGTAAAAGAGAAAATTTATATTTCACATCCTGTTTTGGCTAATAAAGTTGCTGGAGGAGGAGTTTTTATCACCTATCCAAAAGTTTCAGAAGAAGAATCTTTCGTGAAAACTAAGATACATTTAATAAACGAAAATAAGGAATCAAAAAATGTTGATGTTGTTCAATCTATTTTTTACGAAGGTAAATTGGTTGAAGAACATGTCACTTCAAAGGTACTTATTGAAGCTGAAAAAGATATAGAGGTTACAAAACAATTTTCAATTTTAGATGCAAAATTATGGTCTCCAAAGTATCCAAATTTATATAGTTTAGAGACTAAAGTGGTTCATAATGGTGAAGTTATAGATAAGGAAACAACCCGATTTGGAATAAGGGAATTTACTTTTGATGAAAATCATCAACTCTACATTAATGGTAAAAAAACATTTTTGAGAGGTGTAAACCGTCATCAAGAATATCCATTTATTGGTTACGCGTTATCTGATAACGCACAGTATAGAGATGCTAAAAAAATAAAAGATGCCGGTTTTAATTATATCCGATTATCACATTATCCGCAATCGCCGGCATTTATGGATGCTTGTGATGAATTAGGTTTAGTTGTAATTGATGCCATAATGGGATGGCAATTTTATAATGATACGGATTCGTTTAGGGAATATTGTTATCGTTCGGCAACCGAGTTAATCCGACGCGATAGAAATCGTCCAAGCGTATTGGCATGGGAAGTGTCGTTAAATGAAACTAAAATGCCGATCTTTTTCATGGAAGAACTAGATAGAATTGTGCACGCAGAATATCCTGGAGATAATGTCTATTCGTGTGGTTGGATGAACGATGTTTATGATATTTATTTACAAGCACGTCAACACAGAATTTTACATCCAGACGATAATGATGGAACAAAACCATATTCGGTATCTGAGTATGGAGATTGGGAGTATCATTCTAAAAATGCTGGACTAAATCAAGATAAATTACCAAACGATTTACGTGCAGAATTAAGCAGTCGTCAAGCAAGAGGTTTTGGTGAGGAACGATTATTAAATCAAGCTTCTAATTTACAAGAATCTCATAACGACAACTTGAATATAGTTGCTTATTCAGACAGCTATTGGGTTATGTATGATTATAACCGTGGTTACCATGACGATATTGAGTATTCTGGAATTATGGATATTTTTAGACTTCCAAAATTTGGTTACTATTTTTATCAAAGTCAAAGAGATATTAGTGATGGTCCTGTTGTTGAGTTAGCAACGTATTGGAACGAAAAATCTCCAACAGATGTAAAAGTATTTTCGAATGCAGATGAGGTTAAATTATATTTGAATGATGAGCTGATTGCGTCTCAAAAGCCAGATACAGGTGAGAATACAAATAAATTAAACCATCCACCTTTTACTTTTAAAATGAATGAATTTAAGGCAGGAACTTTAAAAGCGGTTGGTTATGTTAACGGCAAAGAAGTAGCAGAAGATGTTGTTAAAACACCACTTGAACCTGTAGAGTTAAAAATTTGGTTAGATGAAAGCGGAAAAGCGCCTGAAGCTGGTCAAAATGATGTGTTATTCTTATACGTTTCAGCTATTGATGAAAATGGAACTGTAATTCCTGATTTTTCCGATGAAGTAAAGTTGGATATCGAAGGTGATGTTGAAATAATGAATCCAGATAAAATTGAAGCAGAAGCAGGAATTGCCACAGCATTAATTAGAATCAATTCTACCAAAGAGACTGTTAATGTAAATGCGAAATCAGGAGAATTAAACGGAGAATTTGAGTTTCAAATAAAGTAGTTTTATTTAATGCAATTTTTTTTAAATTAAAATAACGATTTAAGATAAGAAAAGACAAAAAAATAAGCCTGTAAATTTAGTATAAATACTTTGTTTGTAGGCTTTTATCGTTTTTGTGGTTTTGATATTATCTTGAGGCATTAATTTACTGATGAGTACATATAATTTACTTATATGTACAAATAAAACCTAAAATAACAAGAATTTTATAATGTAAATAACAAATAAATTTCAATGGTTATATTTCAAAATTACAATAACAAGTTAATAGGACTTTTTACTGCTTTACTAACAATTACAACATTGTCTGTCTCAAGTTGCAATAATACAAGTAAAGAAGGGGAGAAAGTTTTGTTTACAATTGAAATTGCCGAAGATGCAACTTCTGCTGTGGTGGCAAGAATTCTTCAAGCTGAAAACAACCCAATTTCAGAAATAAAATTTGAAAAAGGTACTTATCATTTTTACCCAGATAAGGGATTTGAAAAGTTTGTTTACATTTCTAACCATTGCGACTTGATGGTTAATTCGGCATTTCCTATCGAAAACTTAAATAATTTAACTATAGATGGGCAAGGTTCTACTTTTATTTTTCATGGAGTGATGATACCTTTTTTAATTAATGAAAGTGAAAGTATAACAGTAAAGAATCTATCGATAGATTGGGCCGAGTCTTTTCATAGTGAAGGCTTAATTGTTGCAAGAGATGAGAATAATAAAACGTTTGATATGCAAATTTCAAACGAGTACCCTTATGAAATACGTAATGAGCAATTATATTTTATAAAACCATACTATGAACATGGAATTGGGCAATCCATTTTATATGACCCTCAAAGGAAGGCAATCGCTTACCATACTGAAGCTTATACTGGAATTTCTACAAAAACAAAAAATAAAACTCAAAATAATATTGATAAGATCGAATATAAGTACAGTTATGATAAGCGAGCACCAGAATATAAAGATATAGGAACTGAAAACAGACTTAGAGTAGAGGAATTAAAACCTGGGTTATTGCGGGTTTATAATCATAAAAAGCAAATGCCGCCAATTGGTATGATTTTAACAATGAAGGGCGAGCAAGGTTTTAATAGAGTTGCCCCAGCCTTCAGAGTAACTCATACTAAAGGATTTAATGGCACTAATGTTAATATTCATCATGCCGGCGGAATGGGGATTATAGCTGAAAACTCATCTGATTTAATTTTAGATAGTTTTAATATTACACCTTCAAATGGGCGAATGGTTTCTACAACAGCCGATGCAACACATTTTGTTGGTTGTAGTGGTAAGGTGGTTTTGAAAAATTGTACGTTTAATAATCAATTAGATGATGCAACTAATGTACATGGCACTTACCAAAAAATAGTTGACATTCTAGGAGATGATAAGATAGGTGTAAGAATGATGCATCATCAACAAAAAGGATTTGTGATTGGTCAACCAAATGAAACTTTAGGGTTTGTAAGGTTGGAAAACTCTTTCTTTCCCTTCAAGAAAACAACAATTAAAGAAGTAAAGTATATTAATAGCAGATATCAAATAATTACTCTTAATAATAAACTTCCAGAAAATTTAAAAGAAGGAGATTTGATTGAAAACCTAGATGGTTATCCAGATTTATTGGTAAAAAACTGTAAAATAAGTAATAACCGTGCTAGAGGTTTACTTATATCAAACCCCGTAAATACTGTAATTGAAGATAATTTTTTTAGTACAGAAATGGAGGCCATTTTAATACCTGTTGAAAGCGGACATTGGTTCGAGTCTGGGAATGCTGCAAATGTTATTATTAGAAACAACGTTTTTCAGGATTCACAACATGGTGGTCACAATAGGGGAGTTATTCGTTTTGTAACAGATGATGATAACGAAAATATAGCATTTAAAAACATTGAAATTTCAAATAATACATTCAATCAATTTGATAATTTAATATTAGAAGTTTCAAATACCGATGGATTGAAGTTTGTGGGAAACACCATTACTTGTTCTGGTACATTCCCGAAAATTCATCCTAATAATCCTGCTATTGAAATTGCGTCTTCTAAAAATATCATTTTTAAAGACAATAATTACAAAGGAGATGTATCATCAGAAAATATAATTCATGCCGATAATTCATTGCCTAATTTAAATTTTAAATAATCAACAATTAACACATAACTAAAATGCGAACTTAAATCAATTTGATTTTTTAAATGGGTTCAATTAACTAAACTAAATTTTATGAAACTAAAAAAGAAATTAAAAATTAAGAAAAGGTGGAGCAAGGTTTTTCTCTATTCTTTAATCATTTCGGTGAGTTTTTGTTTTAATGCAAACGCACAACAAATAACTGTAAATGGAACTGTAAAAAGTTCCGAAGATAACTTTCCTATTCCAGGTGTAGCAATAATAATTCAAGGCACATCTAATGGGGCTGTAACAGATTTTGATGGGAATTATTCCATTAATGCTAAAATTGGCGATGTGCTTATATTTAGTTACTTAGGTATGGTTGATGAAAAAGTAAAAGTAGTAGGACGTATTTTAAATGTAACCATGGATTCAGATCTTGAAGACCTTGATGAAGTTGTTGTTGTCGGTTACGGTACTGTGAAGAAAAAAGAACTTACTGGTGCAGTTGCTCAAGTGAAATCTGAAGATTTAGAACAATTTGTAACATCAGATGTAGCTTCCGCTTTACAAGGTCAAGTTGCTGGTGTTTCTGTCGTTTCAAATTCTGGAGAACCAGGAGAGCAATCCAGTATTCAAATTAGAGGTATTACCTCTTTAACTTCAGGAGCAAATTCACCACTTTGGGTTGTAGATGGTATACCTCAGGTAGGAAATCCAGGTTTAAATATGAACGAAATTGATACATTCGACATTTTAAAAGATGCAGCATCAACAGCCGTTTATGGTTCTAGAGGAGCAGCAGGTGTTATTTTAGTTACCACTAAAAAAGGTAAAGAAGGTGTTATGAAGGTTGATTTTACGCATACCTATGGTATTCAGAGTCTTAGCGAAACAGCACCATTAATGAACGCTAGCGAGCAAATAACTTTTGAAAGACTTAAAGAATCATTAGGTATTACAAACCATATTGAAATTCTGGATAATAATCCTGAATGGTATAACAATGATAATGATTTTAGCCAATATGTATTAAGTGATAATCCTACAACAACTAACTATAATCTGAATGTTTCTGGTGGGTCAAAAGGTTTTACTTATAATTTTGCAGGTGGGCATTTAAATACAGGGGGAACATTGGTAAACTCATATCTAAAAAGGTATAATGCAAGGACATCAACCACTTTTGTCTCCGATAATTGGAAGATAAACACAAGTATAGCTTTAACCATTGACAAAAATGCTCGTGCTAATAATGGATTATTAGCAACAGCTAGCCGTTATGCACCTTACTTCCCATTAATAGACCCAAATGCAGATGCAATCTTTACTTCAGATGATGGGCCTGTTACAACACCTTTAAATAACTTAGCACAAGCTATTAAAAGGGATGATTTATTCCGTAGAGATATATTAAATGGTAGTTTAGATATTTCGCGCCGTTTAGGAGAAAATTTTAGTTTTAATACTCGAGTTGGAGTTTCGGTAAGAAGTCAAACAAGAAAACAATTTACTCCGTTTTATACGCTTGTAAATCCGGATGACTTAGAAGATACAGAGTCAGACCCGACTAAAAGTTTTGTGAATAGTGAATCGCAAAGGTTATCTAAATTCAGCTGGGATGCTGGATTGAATTACAATAAGAAAATAGGAGATCATACAATTGGAGTTTTAGGAGCGGTAACTCTTGAAGAAGATACTTTTGAAGGTTTCTTTGGACAGAAACAAGGAGTTTCTAATAATGATATTACAGTTTTAAATACCGCAACTATCAACCCTACTACAAATAGTTTAGCAGGTTACAAAACAACCCGTGTAGGTACCTTGGGTAGATTACAATATAATTACAAAGGTAAATATTTGTTTTCTGTATTAGGACGTTATGATGGTTCTTCAAAATTTGGACTAAACAATCGTTGGGGATTTTTCCCATCAGCATCTGCTGCATGGAATGTGTCTGATGAAGGCTTTTGGAAACCTTTAAAAAATGTTGTTAATAACTTTAAAATAAGAGCAAGTTATGGTGAGGTAGGAAATGATGCTATAGCCGATTATGTATTTAGCAGTACTATAGGACAAGCGGCTGATTATATTTTTTCAGATCTTGATGGTACTTTTAATAACGGGACAGCTGTTAGAGATTATGCTAATGAGGTTGCAAAATGGGAAACTTCAAAGTCAATTAATGTTGGTGTTGATTTAGCTTTTTTAAAAAACAAGTTTGTTTTAACAGCAGAATATTACAATACTAAAAAAGAAGATATGTTATTTCCAATAACATTACCAGCTTCTTCTGGAGCATTTAACCAAACAGGTAATGCCCCTTTTGATATTTTTGACCATAGAAACGTAATATTAAATGTTGGAAATATGACTAATCAAGGTTTTGAAATAGGAGCAAGATACAATCAGAAAATTGGGAAGAGTAATTTGAGATTAAATGCTACTTTTACTAAAAACACAAACGAAATTACGAGTGTTTTTAATAATATTCCATTTATTCTTAATGGTAATTCACAATTGGTTCAAGGAGATACTCAGAATTCTTTAATTACCTATTTTGCTACTGGATATGAGGCAGGTGCATTTTTTATTTATGAGACTGATGGTGTGATTCAGACGGATGAAGAGTTAGCTGAATACCAAATGCTAGGAGGTAGAGAGAGTGCGAAAAAAGGAGATTTAAGGTATGTAGATACAGATAATGACGGTGATATAGATGCTTCCGACAAAGTTTATAAAGGAAGTGGATTACCAGATTTTGAAATAGGCTTTAATTTGAATTGGCGCTATAAAAATTTCGACCTAGCAATGAATTGGTTTGCTAGCGTAGGTGCAGAAATTATGAATGGAAACAAAGCAGTAAGTTATATTGCTGGACGTCACCCAGATTTAAATAATATTTGGACTGAAGACAACCCAACTTCTAATATTCCAAATTGGAGTGGTGCAAAAGGAGATTTTAATCATAACGGTAACACAGATTATTGGTTGGAGAATGGTGATTATTTAAGATTAAAATTAATAACCTTAGGTTACTCATTACCTAAAGATGTTTTAGGGAAATTAGATATTACGAATCTTAGACTTTTTGTTTCTGCTCAAAATCCATTAACAATAACAAGTTATGAAGGATACGATCCAGAAATTGGTGGAAATGTAACAAGAAGAGGACTTGATACCTCAAGGTATCCAATATCGGCTCTTTATAGCCTTGGTGTTAATATTAAGTTTTAATAAATAAAAAAATTCAAAATGAAAATTTTTAAAAAGAAATTAATTGTTTTGATTGTAATTACAAGTGTTTTACAATCATGTAGTGATTATCTGGATCAAACTAATCCAAATGAAGCCTCTACAGATACTTATTGGTCAAATTTTGAACAGTCTGATGCGAGTTTAACAGGAGTTTATGGTGCAATGTTAGATACATTTATAACAAACACTTGGTCTGAGGCTATTCGCTCTGATTTAGGAATTGTTTCAGCTCTTAGAACAAACAACCCAAATGCGAGGGTCGTACCATATTATTCGCATACCTACAATTCTGGAAGTTTTAATTTTGACAGACAGTGGAATGCTTTTTATCAAGTTATTTTTAGAGCAAATCAACTAATTACTGGCTTAGAAGATATGGATGATACTTTAAAAAGTGATGGGCGTTGGACTGAACAAATGGGACAAGCAAGACTTTTAAGAGGGATGTGCCATTTTTATTTGCATGCCTTATATAATAATGGCGAAATCATCATACGTGATAAAGTTCCAGCAACTACTGAAGAAATCTCTAAGCCTACATCAACTTCCGCAGAGGTTATTACATTTTTTAGAAGTGACTTAAAATATGCCTATGATAACCTTCCTCATGCTTTTGAAGAAAAATCAAGGGTTGATAAAGGTGTTGCGGCTACAATTTTAGGTACAAGTCATTTATATGAAGAAGAATATGACCAAGCTATAGATTATTTTAATGACGTCATTAATAACGGGGCTTACGGATATGCTCTTTTAACAGGAGAAGATGTAAAACTTATGTACACTTCAGCTGGAGAATTTAGCTCAGAATCAATATTTGAGATTAATTATTCAGTTGCTTTAAAAGTAGAGGAATCTCAGTGGTATGAAGAAAGTTTTAATCACAGAAACGCAAGGTATTCTGCTCCAAACGGAAGAGGAGGAGGAGGACCAGAACACACAGTCGTATCGGCTTGGTTAACTGAAGCATATTCTACGGAATCATTAGACCCACTAGATGCAAGAAATACTGTAATTGGATATAATGGAAGAGACCGAGTTGCAGATAATATATCCTTAAGAGCGTCTTCAATGGTTGCGCTTGTAAATGATGAGCACACAGAGTATTACCAATCCCCAACAGCAGCAATTAGAGAAAGCTTTAACAGACAGAAAATTTCATTTTTTAAGCAGCATACAAATCATGATATTACAGATCGTGAACATAATGTAGGTGGTACACCATGGAAATCTGGCAAAAATGTAATTATTAATCGTTTAGCAGATGTATATTTAATGAGAGCAGAATGTAATTTAGAGACAGGTAATATTACTGATGCTTTAAGTGATATTAACACCATTCGTGCACGTTGGGGGCTAGCTTTGTTGGGTCCTGTAGTTGATGCTAGTAAAACGTATATAGTAAATGACCCAGTAACTAATTCGCCATATACGGATGAAAACACCTTAAGATACCAATTAAGACATGTAGAAAGACCGCTAGAATTAAATGTACAAGGAATTTCTGTAAGAAATATAGATTTAAGAAGATGGGGTAACGCTCAAGCAAGATTTGCTGAATTGGCCGAAATTAAATACTATCTTGACAACTATACCTATACTAGCAATACATCAGGAGGTACTAAAAAAAGAAATAATAGTTTGTTAACAAGAACAGTAACCTCAAAAGAACTTTATTCTACTGGAAAAAATGAGTTTGAAGATGCCGCCCAAAACTATAATGAAACCCGTGATTATTTACCAATTCCGCTAAGTGAGACCGATAATAATACAAGTATTTAATTAATAAAAATTTATATTTCCATCTCATTTTTGAGGTGGGAATATTTTTTATTAAGAGACCATTATGGAAAATAATGAATATTCAAAATTATGATTACAATATTAAATTAGAACCATGAAAAACTTAAAATATTCCATTTTACTATTAGTATTAATTTTTTTTATAGGTGTAAGTTGTAAGGATAAACAAAAAGTTGAAGAAGCTGAAAGTATATCAAAAAAACCAAACATAATAGTTATTTATTTAGACGATTTAGGTTACGGAGATTTAAGCTCATATGGTGCAACAGAATTGCAAACACCTAATATTGATTCTTTAGCAAAAGGTGGTATAAAATTCACAAATGGGTATGCTTCCTCTGCTACATGTACACCTAGCAGATATGCCTTACTAACGGGGATGTATCCATGGCGTAATAAGGATGCTAAAATTTTGCCAGGAACTGCACCTTTATTAATAAGTACAGAACAGCAAACTTTACCTAAATTACTAAAAAAACAAGGTTATCAAACAGCAATAGTTGGTAAGTGGCATTTAGGACTTGGAACTGGTATTGTAAATTGGAACGAAAAAGTAACTCCAGGTCCAAATGAAGTAGGTTTTGATGAGTCTTATATTTTAGCAGCTACTCAAGATCGTGTTCCTACAGTATATATTGATAACGGAAATGTAGTAGGTTTGGATCCTAATGATCCAATTGAAGTAGATTATAAAAATAATTTCGAAGGAGAACCAACCGCTATTAGTAATCCTGAATTGACAACTATGAAATGGCATCACGGTCATAACAATAGTATAGTCAATGGTATTCCCAGAATTGGATATATGAAAGGAGGAGATGCAGCCAAATGGAGCGATGTAGATATGGCTGATCATTTTTTGGTTAAGGCCCAAAATTATGTAAAAACTCATAAAGAAAATCCTTTTTTCTTATACTATGCAATGCAACAACCACATGTACCACGTACACCACACCCAAGATTTGTTGGAAAATCTGGAATGGGACCAAGAGGTGATGTTATTTTAGAAGCTGATTGGTGTATAGGCGAGTTTATAAAAACTTTAGAGGATGAAGGCATACTAGAAAATACATTAATTGTTTTTTCAAGTGATAATGGCCCCGTTCTAAATGATGGTTACTATGATGATGCGGTCGAAAAATTAGGAAAACATGATCCTAAAGGAGGGCTTAGAGGAGGAAAGTACAGCATATTTGAGGCTGGGACTAGAGTGCCTTTTATTACGTATTGGAAAGGTAAAATTCAATCTGGTACATCCGATGCTATTGTGTGTCAAATGGATTTATTAGCATCCTTGGCGAATTTAGTAGGTACTGAAGATTCAACAACAGATAGTAAAGAATTGCTTAACACTTTACTTGGTAAATCTAATATAGGTAGAGAGAGTTTGATTATTGAGGCTACTGGTAAAACCGCATTACGTCATGGAGATTGGTTGATGATTCCACCTTATAAAGGGAAGAATTTTAGAGAAAAAGTTGGAATTGAGGTAGGTAATTTTCCTGAATATCAACTCTATAATTTGAAAGCAGATGTTGGTCAACAAAATAATTTGGCAAAATCTAATCCCGAAAAACTTGAAGAGTTGATTAAGAAGTTTGAAACTTTAAGAGGTAAAGATTATATAAAAAAAGTTAAAGAAGTCGTTTTTAGATAGGAAAATGACTAATTTTATTAGATAAGGCTGATAAGATTGTAAGTCCAATGAAAACGGATTTGATAACTTAAAATCTTATTAGAAAAAAATAGCTACTAACATCTATATAAAAGGATGGTTAGTGGCTATTTTTAAATTGTGTTTTTTTAGATTTGCTTCATCACATACATTAACGTTTCGATAAAAGAGCTATAATAAATGAGGTCTTGTACACAATCCCGAAGTTTTAGATTCCCACTTCAACCTGCCTAGTCCCAAAACTACGGGAGCAGGAACGCTACATTCCTAATATAAAATATTGGAATTGTATCCTAGAAAAGAGAGTTACTCATACCTTCCATGATACCAGGAACTTATGATGCACCCGTGCAAGCTTAATGGGTAAACATTTACACATAGGTAGGGCTTCTATATGCGATCTAATCCATAATAAAGACCAATTAGAAGCTATGATTGAAATAGCACCAAAAAGACTATTGGATTATGAAAAAGGACTCTTGATAAACCTACGAGTATGGATTTATTATAAACGAAGAAAAGCGCTTAAGGATATTTTGAAAAAGAATAAAGTGTCTAAAAATGATGGTATTTTGGGTATTCAAGAGAAATTGTTTTAAAATAATATTCAGCTTACAAGGAGGATAATCTTTTCATGCCATTCAGCACAATTCTTTGCATTCCTTACCCGCCTGCCGGGCGGGTAGGAAAACTTCATTCCATAAAAAGAGCTTCATTATCAAAGTCTTGAACCTAATCCAAACTTTTGACTTTTCATTCCGTTAATCCTTTACGTTGCTCTGGAAAAAAACACTTCATTTCCAAGTAAAAAACGTGAATCAAGTCTGCCAAATAAGGATAAATGTATTTGCATTTTGTTCCGCTTCCTATGATTTTGTATTTCACAAATAATTTAGAATCACTTCTTTAATCCAACACCGTCATACCTTTTTTTGACAGCAAAATAACAACATTCAGACAGCATAACCAGGCTCGTGTCTAGCATTTTTTATATGTCTAAACAAAGCTGAATATTGAGAGTACTAAGCAATAAAAAGAAGGTAACAGCGTCGTCTCTATGGGAAGTAAATCTAAAATGAATCTTATGAAATCTTACAAAATCAATAAAAAGGAAGCGGAACAAAAGTTAAAAAAACAAAAAAAGGAAAACGCTCTGGATATAATTAAGTAAATCAATAACAAAGCTTTTCTGAATGGTTCAGATAGGTCAATATTAATCTTTAAATTTTTTAATTATGCGAATCCCGCACTTTTTGTTTAATATTAAATAATTTTGTTTGATATAGAATAAAATTAAAAAACCCCACAAACATAATGTTTATAGGGTTTTCATGGAATTTGTTACATTCCTTGCGGAGAATGAGGGATTCGAACCCCCGGAGGTGTGACCCTCAACAGTTTTCAAGACTGCCGCATTCGACCACTCTGCCAATTCTCCTTGAGTGCCTCATCAAGCTATTTGCCTGAATGCGGGTGCAAATATAATGTCCTTTTTCATTCTATTCAAATAAAAACTCAACTTTTTCAAAATAAATTTCATCTATTTTCAATTATAGATATTTTATATATCATTTAGGCAAAAAACAAAACTGCAAACCTTATTTTTGCACAAACATATAACACTAAAATGGATATAATTAAGCAGCTTGAGTGGCGGTATGCAACAAAAAAATTTGATGCAAATAAAAAGTTGTCAAAAGCAAAATTAAATATTATAACAGAAGCTTTTAACCTTACAGCAACCTCATTTGGTTTACAAACTATAAAATTAATAGTCATAGAAGATAAAAAGCTTCGAGAACCATTAGTAGAAGCATCTTATAACCAAAAACAAGTATTAGATGCATCGCACTTACTTGTAATTTGTATTCAAAGAGATATAGAGGATACCGATGTAATTACCTATTACAACAATATAAAAACCATTCGAAATACTCCAGACACCATATTAAAACCTTATCAAGAAGATTTAATAAATATGATGCAGAGTAAATCGATAGCGGAGCGACAACAATGGTCTACCAATCAAGCATATATTGCACTTGGTAATTTAATGACCGTATGTGCCATAGAAGGTGTAGACTCATGTCCTATGGAAGGATTTTTACCAACTAAGTATGATGAAATTCTCAAATTAGACGAAAAAGGATTAAAATCAGTACTACTTTTACCAGTAGGGTATCGTGCAGAAGACGATATGTTTTCAATCTTAAAAAAAGTTAGAAAACCCATAAATGAAGCTGTAATAAAAATATAGAATATTTGGGCATTACCACAAGGGTCGGGCTTTCGGTAGTCGCTTTTTTATGTTGCATAGGTGCAACAACATAAAAAGAGCTTCAACAATACCTCAATCCCTAACGCGCAATACCAACGACTATATTCAACATAAAAGAAAAAATCAAAATTATGCCAGGATTTGAATTATTTGGAGATTTAGAAAGAAAAGAAGTAAACGATGTATTAGATAATGGTGTACTTATGCGCTATGGTTTTGATGGTATGCGTAACGGACATTGGAAAGCCAAAGCCTTAGAAACAGAACTTCAAAGTACATTCCAGTCTAAGCACGTGCAACTTGTTTCTAGCGGAACAGCAGCAGTATCAGTAGCATTAGCATCTGCCGGCGTGGGAGCAGGAGATGAGGTAATAATGCCAACATTTACCTTTGTTGCAAGTTTTGAAGCAATCATGATGCTTGGAGCTATACCAATTTTAGTAGATATTGATGATACACTAGGCTTAAGTCCAGAAGCAGTCCAAAAAGCCATAACACCAAAAACAAAAGCCATTATGGTAGTACAAATGTGTGGGAGTATGGCAAATATGGATGCATTACTAGCCATATCAAAAAAGCATAACTTGTTATTAATTGAAGATGCATGTCAAGCTATTGGAGGAAACTATAAAGGTAAACCACTTGGCAGTATTGGTGATTTGGGTTGTTTCTCATTCGATTTTGTAAAAACTATTACCTGTGGTGAAGGCGGCGCTGTAATAACAAATAACAAAGAATATTATATTAATGCCGATCATTATAGCGATCATGGTCACGATCATGTTGGGAATGATAGGGGAGCAGAGACACATCCATTTTTAGGGTATAATTTTCGTATTTCAGAGTTGCATGCAGCCGTAGGTTTAGCACAAGTAAAACGCTTACCAGAGTTTTTAGAAATTCAAAAGAGAAACTTTAATATATTAAGAGATGCCTTATCCGAAATTCCAGAAGTAACATTTAGAGCCGTACCTGAAGGCGGTGAGGAAAGCTGTGCTTTTTTAAATTTCTTTTTACCAGATATAGAAACATCTACTAAAGTGTCAAAAGCATTTAAAGAAAATGGGGTAGATGTTTGTTGGAATTATTATAACAACGGTTGGCATTACATTAGAAATTGGAATCACTTAAAAGACCTAAAATCTCTTTACCCAATTTCTGCCGAAGTTAAAAATGGTTTAGCTTATTTAAAAGATAAAGATTTTTCTAAATCTGATCATTTTATTGGAAGAAATATATCTTGTTTAATAAAATTATCATGGACAGAAACCGAGGTTAAGGCAAGGGCTTTAAAAATGGTAGAAGTAATTAAGTCATGTATTTAAATTAAATACTTAAAAACAAAAAAACCATTTAAAAATTATTTAAATGGGTTTTTTTATGCTGTATATTTAAAAAACAGATTGTTTAATAACTGTTTTTTTTAGTATTTTACATAATCTGTAATCTCTAAACCATAGCCAATTAAACCAACACGTTTGGTTTGTTCTGTGTTAGAAATTAAGCGTAACTTATGTATGTTTAAATCATGGAGTATTTGCGCACCAATACCAAAATCTCTATTATCCATATGAATTCTAGGAGCCCTAGCAATTTTATTTGGTGATTGATGTTCTTTTAAAAATGCCAGTCTATTCAATATATTCATAGATTGAGATTCTTGGTTAATAAATATTATTGCTCCCTTACCCGCATCATTTATTACTTTAAACATATTGTCTAATTGTTGATCGGCATTGTTGGTAAGTGTTCCTAAAATATCATTATTAAACAATGTAGAGTTTATTCTAGTAAGAACCTCTTCTTTATCTTTCCATTGTCCTTTAGTTAAAGCAATGTGCACTTGGTTATTAGTTGTTTGTTTGTAAGCTCTTAATCTAAAATTTCCAAAACGGGTTTCAATTTGAAAATCTTCTTTTTTCTCAATTAATGAGTCATGTTGCATTCTATAAGCTACTAAATCTTCTATAGAAACAATTTTTAAATCAAGCTTTTTTGCAACTTCAAAAAGTTCTGGTAAACGAGCCATAGAACCATCTTCGTTCATGATTTCTACAATTACTCCAGCAGGGTTTAATCCCGCTAATCTTGCAAAATCAATAGCAGCCTCTGTATGTCCAGTTCTTCTTAAAACACCACCTTCTTTAGCTACTAATGGAAAAATATGTCCTGGTCTTGCTAACTCAAATGGTTTGGTATCGTCTTTAATTAATGCTTGTACTGTTTTTGCTCTATCACTTGCAGAAATACCTGTAGTAACACCGTTTCCTCTTAAATCTACAGAAACTGTAAAAGCTGTTTCCATGGGGTCTGTATTGTTTCGAACCATCATGTTTAGTTCAAGCTCTTTACATCTGGTTTCTGTTAATGGTGCACAAATAAGCCCTCTACCATGGGTAGCCATAAAATTTATCATTTCTGGTGTAACCTTATCGGCAGCAGCTAAAAAATCACCCTCATTTTCACGATTTTCATCATCAACAACTATAATAACCTTTCCGTTTCTTATGTCGTCAATAGCCTCGTGTATTGTATTAAGTTTAAACGTTTGTTTTACTTTTTGTGTCATAGTAGTAGCCGTCATAATGTAAAGATAAAGCTTATTTTAAAGATTCTATACAATTTACTTTTAAGTCACTTTTCATTTTCTCATTTAAAAAAAGATAAGTTACAAAGTAAAAAGGTAAACCTAATACCAAAAGAAAAATATGAGGTTTGTTTTGTGCTTTATTAATATCATTATAAAACTGAAATGAATTAATAATTGATTTGATATAATAAATACAGAATAAAACCAATGATATTATACTTAGTTGTATTGAAGCTGTGGCTAAAGGCAGTAATTTATTATTACTAAAAACAAAGTATAAAATTAATAAAACAACCCCAATTATATATAGAACAAGTGCGAATTTAGAATGATCTTTATAATGTTGGCTTATAGTTTCAGTAGTGTCGTAACATTCATTTATTCTTAAGTTTTTGGCTCTTAAGTCTGCTGTAGAATAATCTCTAGATTTTAAAATATCAAAAGCTTTAAGTCTTACTGCTTCATCATGCCCAAGAGTTTCATGATTATTGATTGTATCTATAAGTTCTTCATCTTTATAATCTGATAAAAACGTATAATCATTACTATCTTTTTCTTTAATATTAAATAATTTTTTAATTGGCTCTAGAACATAATCAAATTCAAATAAACCTCTATCTGCAGTAGCTCTTCTAGTTAAAAAGATTCCTAAAGGAAGCATAACTAATGTAGATACCCAAGGTGCTAGTATAGGATTAAATTCTCCTGTTTTGGCACTATTTGTTGCAAAAATTCCAATAAAATGATACGTTAGAAATAGCAAAATAGCAATAACCATAGGTAAACCAATACCTCCTTTTCTAATTAAAGCTCCTAATGGTGCACCTACAAAAAATAATATTACACAAGCGAAACCTAATGCGAATTTTTCGTGAAGTGATATAACGTGTTTGTTAAGCCATATCTTAGAGTGTTTCATGGTAGCATCTTTTGATGATATAAGTTGTTTTGAACTTATCATTGATTTTGATGCCACATCTACCAATTCTAGTTTCTTTTTTGTGTTAAATAGGTCTAGAATAGGTCCTGTATATGCCGAATCTTTTACTTTTCTTGCAGTTGGAAGTTGCCGGTTTAAACCAGACCTTAGCTGTAAATTTTTTGCAAAAGTTGTATGTTCATTATTATATTTATCAACAAGTGAGTCAATGGTTTTATTTAAACCACTTACATTTAACATATTGTATTTGTCGGTTTGTGATTGTTCATCAAAATCAACATTATTAAGTTCAGATAAATCAATATTTATAACTTTAGTTTCAAACTTACTTTTTGCAAATGGTTTTCTATTTTTAGCTTTTCTGTCTTTTGGGGTTACATCATTATATAAATGACCATCTGTTAAAATAAGCTTTAAAACATTAGAATTTTCTTCACTTGCAAGTTCTCCAGTTTCAGATTTTATTACTGTAGCGTTAGTTCTACCATCATTTCCTTTAATGTGTATGGTTACATCTTTAAGAAATTGATCGTTATCACCATATTTATCTACAAATTTAATATTGTAAGTGCCTACTGTGTTAAACTGCCCTTCTGCTAATAACATAGCAGGTTTAAGTTTTGCTATGTTTCGTCTTAAGTTAAAAGAATTAAGCTCTGCCCAAGGAATAACATTATTAGAAAAGAAAAAGGTTACAATACCTAAACCAACAATAAAAAGACTTAAACCTGACATAGCACGTTGCAATGAAATACCAGTAGATTTCATGGCGGCAAACTCATAGTTTTCTGCAAAACTACCAAATACCATAATGGAAGCTAAAAGTATGGTTAATGGTAATACTAATGGAATAAGTTTTGGCATGAAGTAAGCTAAAAACTTAACAATCACAATAATATCCAAATCTTTTCCGGCTAATTCTTTTATGTAAAGCCAAATGGTTTGTAAAACAAAAATCAGCATGAGAATAATAAACACGCTGAGAAAAGTTTTAAGGTATGTGGTTAATATGTATCGGTCTAGTATTTTCACAAAAAAACCTAATCTAGTTTATTGATGTAATAATCTTCATATTTATTGGCATCAAAGGTAAATAAGGTTTTTGATAAAGGCTCGTTAGTTTTAAAAGAATTTACAGTAAGTGTTGTTTTTGTACTGTTTTTACCTACTTGAATTAAGTTATAAATATGTTTTGTTTGTGAATCTATTCCTAAAAGAATATTTTTTATTTCAGAATTTGAATCGATAGGAGTTAGTTTTACATACTGTATTTTTCTTCCGTTTATGTTTTGCTCAATATCAATTTCATATAAATAACCATCTTCGTAAAAAGATAACATTTTACTTGGTGTTATAGCATCATTTTCATCATCAATAATAGATGTAATAGTTACTTCTTCATCTTCATTACTAATGCTATACATTGTTGTTCCATCAAAAAGTCTAGTAACCCCTAAAATGTTTAATCGGTATTTTTCACCTTGCATCACAACATCTCCTTTGGTTTCTTGTTTTATGTTTTCTGAAAGGTTTTCTAAAGTGTATTTAAAATCTAATGAAATATTATCATAGCTTTTAACTTTTGCTGAAACTTCGTTTAATAATGCTTTTGCTTTGTTTTGAGAAAAAGCAGATGCTGTAATAGTAATGAGTAATATGGTTAAAAATCTTTTCATTGAAAATTTAATTATATTTCGTTTTCTAAATGTTTGTCTAAGGCAATTAAATCTGGGACTAAAACTTGTCTTGCTTTACTGCCTTCAAAAGGACCTACTATTCCAGCAGCTTCCAACTGGTCAATAATTCTTCCAGCTCTATTGTAACCTAATTTTAGCTTACGTTGTAATAACGAGGCCGAGCCTTGTTGAGCCGTTACAATAACTATAGCTGCATCTTTAAATAGTTTGTCTCTATCTGATATGTCTATATCAAGACTTGTGCCACTTTCTTCACCAACATATTCTGGAAGCATGTATGCATCCGGATAAGCTTTTTGAGCACCAATAAAATCTACTATTTTTTCAACCTCTGGTGTATCAACAAAAGCACATTGTATTCTAATCATGTCGTTTCCTTGCGTGTAAAGCATATCTCCACGACCAATAAGTTGATCTGCTCCACCAGCATCTAAAATAGTACGAGAATCAATCTTACTAGACACCCTAAAAGCAATTCGAGCAGGGAAATTAGCTTTAATTATACCTGTTATAACATTTACTGAAGGACGTTGAGTAGCAATAATTAAGTGAATACCAATGGCACGAGCTAACTGTGCTAGTCTTGCTACTGGTGTTTCAACTTCTTTACCGGCAGTCATAATTAAATCTGCAAACTCATCAACTACTAAAACAATGTATGGTAAAAATTGATGCCCATCGTTAGGATTTAATTTTCTAGCTTTAAATTTTACATTGTATTCTGCAATATTTCTACAAAGTGCATTTTTTAGCATTTCGTATCGATTATCCATTTCAATACATAGAGAATTTAAAGTGTTTATTACTTTAGTATTATCTGTAATTATGGCTTCAGCTTCATCTGGAAGTTTTGCTAAATAATGGCGTTCAATTTTATTAAAAAGTGTTAATTCTACTTTTTTAGGGTCAACCAAAACAAATTTAACTTCTGCAGGATGCTTTTTGTAAAGTAGCGATGTTAAAACGGCATTTAATCCAACCGATTTACCTTGACCAGTAGCACCCGCCATTAGTAAGTGAGGCATTTTTGCTAAGTCTACGACAAAGGTTTCGTTACTAATAGTTTTGCCTAAAGCAATAGGTAATTGCATTTCTGAAGCTTGAAATTTCTTTGAAGCAATTACAGAACGCATAGACACTATGGTCGAATTTTTATTTGGTACCTCAATACCTATGGTACCTTTTCCAGGAATTGGTGCAATAATTCGAATACCTAATGCAGAAAGTGATAAGGCAATGTCATCTTCTAAATTTTTAATTTTAGAAATACGAATACCCGCTTCTGGCACAATTTCATATAATGTAACTGTTGGCCCAATAGTTGCCTTAATACTTGAAATTCCAATTTTATAATTGCTAAGTGTATCAACAATTCTGTTTTTGTTTTCTTCTAGTTCTTCTTGATTTATAGTTATGCCTTCGGTATCATATTTTTTTAGCAAATCAAGTGTCGGGAATTGATACTTTGCTAATTCTAAGGTGGGGTCAAATTGTCCGAAATCTTCAACTAATTTATTGGCAAGATTATCTGTTTCAGAAATTTCTTCTTTAACATCTTCAACTTTAATTTCCAGCTCTGGTTCTTCTTCAATTTCTGGTTCTGGTATTTTTACTTCTAAAGGAGCAGGTTCTATTTTTGTTTTTTCAACTGGCTTAGGCGTTGGTTTTTTATTTTCTAATGTTAATTCATGAGCTGTTTTAATAGCTTCAGCTTCATCAGATAAATTATTATCAAAAGGCACAATAATATCTTCTTTCATGCCTGAAATCTCATCTTTAATATCTTTTTTAGCAGACTTAAAGAGTTTTGTTATACTTTCAAAAGTAACTTTAAATCGAATGGCTAAATAGGTGATTAACCCAAAAATAAGTAAAAGTATCGTTCCTGCTTTTCCTATGTAATCTTGAAGGAAACTATTAATTTCAAACCCAATAGTACCTCCTAAAATATCATTCCTATTACCAAAGAAGCCAAGCAAAATAGATAACCAGATAATGATAATAATTCCCCAAAACCAATGTTTTCTAAGCTTTGTTTTATTAATATTCATTAATACATAAACACCAGATAAAAACATTAAGCCAGAAAATATAAAAGAGGCTACACCAAAACCACGCTGAATAAAAAAATCGCTTAGCCATGCACCAGACTTACTTAACCAATTTTGTGTTTTTACATCTCTAGATGTAAAATTAGATAAGGTGCTTTGATCTGCTTCGCCAGTAAATAAAAAAGATACAAAAGCAATAAATAATAAAAGACCTACAATTACCAAAAAACTACCTAGCACCAACTTTTGTTGGCTAGACAGTTTAAAATCAGGTCCTTTTAGTGTTTTTCTAGGTGCTTTTTTAGCTTTAGTTTTGCTTTTAGCCATTAATGGTTTGTTGTTTGAAATTCGGTTGTTTATACAACGGGACAAAAATACAAATTACAAACGTTTATTTTATAGGTAATAGTATTTAAAAAATTTTTGGAAGATATATAATCAGGCCAATAATACTTGCAAATACAGAGGCTATAAAAACAGCCCCTGCAGCAATATCTTTTATTAAACCTATTTTATAATGACGTTCTGGGTGAATAAAGTTAGCAATTTCTTCAATAGCTGTATTAATACCTTCAACACTCATAACTAATCCAATGGCTAAAATTTGCACAATCCACTCAATAGTAGAAATGTTAAAATAAAAACCAGCAGCAGTTACTATTAAAGCTATAAAAAATTGAATTTTTATGCTAGCTTCAGTTTTTAAAAGTAAAACAGCTCCTTTAAATGCGTAACCAACACTTTTTAAACGATTTATTAAAAAAGATTCTTTTTTAGGCATCTTGCAACGCTTCTAAAGCGGCCTTGTAATTTGGTTCGTCCACAATTTCACTTACTTGTTCTGTGTATTTAACAGTTCCGTTTTCATCTAACACAATTACGCAACGCGAGTGCAATCCTTCTAAAGGACCATCAATAAAATCTAAACCATAAGCTTTTCCAAAGCTACCATCTTTAAAATCTGATAAATTTACAACATTTTCTAAGCCTTCAGCGCCACAAAAACGTCCTTGAGCAAAAGGTAAATCGCGAGAAATGCAAAGAACTTTTGTGTTTTCTAATTCGCTAGCTTCAGTATTAAAAGTTCTTACAGATTGTGCACAGGTTCCTGTATCTATACTTGGAAATATATTTAAAACTAATTTACTTCCTGCATAATTTGTTAAGCTATGTGTTGCTAAATCTGTAGTTGTAAGTAAGAAGTCTGGAGCTTTAGTACCAATTTTTGGTAAATTTCCAGATGTATTAATCGTATTTCCTTTTAATGTAACTGACGCCATTTTTTATTGTTTTTAAATTGAATGTTAAAAATAAACATTAAACCGAGAATTGAAAGCATGATACCTTCATTAATTTTTAATCTAAAAAATAATATTTATCTATCAAAAACACAAACACCATAATTAAAGCTTATTTAAAAATAAAAATTATCAATTTTTAGTTATTAATTGAAAGAGATAAATGTTTAAATTTATAGAATATACAATCTAAATAAGTTTATTATGGAAAATAACCCTCATTCAAGCGCTCCTCAAGGCAAAAACTTTGATATAAATGAAAGTGCAGAAAAATGTCCTTTTTTAAGTGGTACAGTAAAGCATACTTCTGGTGGTGGAGTTAAAAACCGCGACTGGTGGCCAAACGAATTAAAACTAAACATTTTACGACAAAATGCTTCGAAATCTAATCCAATGGGTGAAGATTTTGATTATGCAGAAGCTTTTAAAAGTTTAGATTACGATGCCTTAAAAAAGGAATTAACAGATTTTATGACAGACTCTCAAGATTGGTGGCCTGCAGATTATGGACATTACGGAGGGTTAATGATAAGAATGGCATGGCATAGTGCAGGAACCTATAGAGTTGGTGATGGTCGTGGTGGAGCAGGAACTGGAAACCAACGTTTTGCACCTATTAATAGCTGGCCAGACAATGGAAACTTAGATAAGGCTAGATTATTATTATGGCCAATTAAACAAAAATATGGTAATAAAATTTCTTGGGCGGATTTAATGATATTAGCAGGAAACTGTGCATTAGAGTCTATGGGATTCCCAACTTTTGGTTTTGCAGGAGGACGAGCAGATGTTTGGGAGCCAGAACAAGATATATATTGGGGAAGCGAAACAGAATGGGGCGCTAATGAAGACAGGTATAAGGAAGGGGATTTAGAAGATCCTTTAGCAGCAGTAATGATGGGATGGATTTATGTAAATCCAGAAGGACCTAACGGTAACCCAGACCCAATGGGTTCTGCACATGATGTACGCGAAACTTTTGGTAGAATGGCAATGAATGATGAAGAGACTGTAGCTTTAGTTGCTGGCGGACACACTTTTGGTAAAGCTCATGGTGCTGCAGATCCAAACAAATATGTTGGAGCAGAACCCCATGGAGCACCTATTGAAGAAATGAGTACTGGCTGGAAAAATAGCTTTGGTACAGGTGTTTTAGATGATACGATTACTAGTGGAATTGAAGGTGCATGGACACCAAACCCAACACGTTGGGATGCAGACTATTTTGATGTATTATTAAACTACGATTGGGAATTAACAAAAAGTCCAGCAGGCGCATACCAATGGAAACCAACAGCAGCATCTAATGCAAGAATGGCTCCTAAAGCAGGAGATCCTAATGGAAAACAAGAGTTAATGATGACTACTGCAGATATTGCATTAAAAACAGACCCTAAATATTTAGAGATTTCTAAGCGTTTTCATGCAGATCATAAAGCGTTTGAAGAGGCTTTTGCGCGTGCTTGGTACAAATTAACACATCGTGATTTAGGTCCTACATCTCGCTATTTAGGACCAGAAGTTCCAAAAGAAGAATTGTTATGGCAAGATCCAATTCCTAAAGTAAATTATACTTTGAGTGACGCAGATATTACAACTTTAAAAGGGTTAATTACAGATTCGGGTTTATCAATTTCTCAATTAGTAACTACAGCTTGGGCTTCAGCATCAACCTTTAGAGGGTCAGATAATAGAGGCGGGGCTAATGGCGCACGTATTTGTTTAGAGCCACAACGTAGTTGGGAAGTAAATAATCCTTCTGAATTAAATAAAGTATTAAAGGTTTTAGAAGGCATTCAAAGTCAATTTACAGGAGACGTTTCTATGGCAGATTTAATTGTATTGGCAGGAAATGTTGGTGTAGAAAAAGGATTAAAAAACGCTGGATATAATCACACCATAGACTTTACACAAGGTAGAGGAGACGCTACACAAGAGCAAACAGATATCGAGCAATTTGGGTATTTAGAGCCATTAGCAGATGGATTTAGAAATTATATTAAAGGTAACTTAAAAATTGCTGCAGAAGATTTATTAGTGGATAAAGCGAACCTCTTAACCTTATCGGTGCCAGAATTAACTGTTTTAGTTGGTGGTTTGCGAGTGTTAGGTGCTAATTACGATGGTTCAGATTATGGTGTGTTTACAGATAACGTAGGAAGTTTAACTAACGATTTCTTTAAAAATATTTTAGACTTCACTTACACCTGGAAAGCAACTTCTGATGATGATAGATACTTTGAAGGTAGTAATCGAAATACAGGAGAAGTAAAGTTTAAAGGAACTCGTGCAGATTTAATTTTTGGATCTAATACAGAGCTAAGAGCTATTGCAGAAGTATATGGTGCAAACGATGGGCAAGACCGTTTTGTTAAAGACTTTATTGCTGCATGGACTAAAGTGATGAATTTAGATCGTTTCGATTTAAAATAGTAATGTTTACAATAACTATAAAAGGAATGGGTTTTTAAGCGCATTCCTTTTTTTTATAAAATAAAACCAATATGAAAGACATAAACACCCTTTTTGAAAGTATAAGAAACCAAGATAATGATTCTTTAAAGGCCTTATTAAGTGCTAATCCAGAATTAGCAGAAGCTAAAGATCAACGAGGCTTTACTCCATTAATTTTAGCGACTTATTTTGATAATGAAGCTGCTACCAAAATATTAATAGAGCATAATGCACCATTAAATGATAAGGATGCTTCTGGTAATACAGCCTTAATAGGAGTTAGTTTTAAAGGAAATACAGTATTTGCTAAATATTTAATTGAAAAAGGAGCAGCTTTAAATGAAGTTAATACAAACGGAACAACAGCTTTAATCTTTGCCGCACAATACAATAAAAAAGACATTGTAAAATTACTATTAGATCATAAAGCAGATATAACGATAAAAGATAATGAAGGCAAAACGGCTTTAGATTACGCTAAAGAAAAGAAGTTTGAATCTATAGTTGCACTTTTGGAATAGTTTTTAGTTTTTTTGGAAAGGTTCGTTTAACGGTTTTGTATAAAAATAGTGCGGTTTTGTGAGCGAGGATTTTCCGAAGGAAAATCGGAAGCTAAAAAATGAGCAACAAACTTTGGTTTATCTAAAACTAGCAATTTTTTATATACTGTGTTGGCATTTCGTTATTTTTTTCTAATATAAATTAATTTACCAACTCCTTTGTTTTGTGAAATATTATTATAGACAGGAATTCCTTTATAAATTGATTTAACTACTTTTTTTCGACGAGATTTTAATATTCTTTGTTCTTGTTTTGTACCTCTTTCAAGAGCTTCAATTTTTGACATAAAAAAATCCTTTAACAGTAAGTATTCTTTTTCGTTTATGTAATCGGATTCTTTTTTTAGAATACTTTTTTGTTTAAATAATTCTGTTATTAAGCGAGCACTTACTTGAATTTTTTCAGAAATCGATTTGATATTGTTTTCTTTGTAATCAATCGTGATATTTGATTCAATAAATTCTTTATCGATGTTTGGATTTGACTCTTTGGGGCTTCCATTCTCTTCAATTTTATACTTTAAAATTTCTAACTTTATTAAAGTTAATGCGGATTTTCTTAAAGTTCTATCGATATATTTTTTTTCAATATGAGAAATAAAGTCTTCCAATTCGTCACTATCAAAATTTTCTTTTTCAAAAAACATTTTGATTTCGGGATAATTACTTATTAAACTCATTGAATTTTGGAGTTATTGGTTTTAATGAATGCCAATGCAAAGATAAAGTTCCGTTTTAATGAACTTTATCAATTGTTAAACGAATTTATCGTTTTTTTCTGACAAAGTCAAGTCTCAATAAAAACAAAAACCACCTTGCATTTGCAAAGTGGTTTTAAAAAAGTACTATTTTTTCTTTTTCAATTATTTATCAATAGACCCCAAAACTCTGCTCATAAAACTATTTAGAGCTTCCTTTTTTGGAGTACCATCTTTTGTCATTTTATTAACTTCTAGAGCACCATACATGTTTGAAATTAATTCTCCTATCACATCAAGTTCTTCGTCTTTAAGTGAAGGAACTTCAGTTAAAGCTTCTAATGTTTCAATGGTTTCAACAACAAAATCTTCGTCGTTGTCTTCAATAAATTGTGTTAAGTGTTTAATTACTGGTAACTTCATTTACTAAATCTTTTAAAACATCAAACTTATTAGTTTGCACTTGGTTTACAAATGCACCATTTTTAAAGGTTGCAAAAGTTGGTAAATTATCAACGGTTGCTAACTTTCTACTTTCAGGAAACTTTTCCGCATCAGCAATAACAAAAGTGATATTTTCTAACTCTGAAGCTAGTTTTTTTACTTTCGGCTTCATTATACGGCAGTTACCACACCATGTTGCAGAATATTGTACTACAACAGTTTCGTTATCTGCAACTATGCTTTGAAGATTGTCTTCGTTTAACTCTTTTATCATAATGTGTTTAGTTTGAGTGAGCTGCTAAATATTCAGCTGTTGCTTTTGCATTAGCACTCATTGCATCTTTACCTTCTTCCCAGTTTGCAGGACAAACTTCTCCTTTTTCTTGAACGTGAGTTAAAGCATCAACTAAACGAATATATTCGCCAACGTTTCTTCCTAAAGGCATGTTATTTATGCTTTCGTGTTGTACAACACCATCTTCATCAATAATGTAAGTTGCTCTATATGTAACGTTGTCACCTTCAACTTGAACAGTTCCTGTTTCTTCATCAAAAGTTTCGTTAGTGATATCTAAAATACCTAAAATACTAGATAAGTTTCTATTACTATCAGCAAGAATTGGGTAAGTTACTCCTTCAATACCACCATTATCTTTTGCTGTGCTTAACCAAGCAAAATGTACTTCTGGTGTATCACAAGAAGCACCAATTACAATGGTATTTCTTTTTTCAAATTCACCTAAAGCAGCTTGAAAAGCGTGTAACTCTGTTGGACATACAAAAGTGAAATCTTTTGGGTACCAAAATAAAACTACTTTTTTCTTTTTGTTAACTGCTTCTTCAAGAACGTTTACTTTAAAAGTATCGCCCATTTCATTCATTGCGTCAACGTTTAAATCTGGGAATTTTTTTCCTACTAATGCCATATTATTTTAAAATTTTTATAATTAAGATTCGTTTTCTTTGCGCAAAAATAGATTACAAATAAAGAAAATGAATCATCATAAAATTTTAAATACTTATTGATTAATAGTATTTATTTATGCTTATTGAAAATGAGAGTGTTAGCGGTTTATTTTGAAGTTTTTAATTGTTTTATTTTAATTGAAAAAGCCGCAAATAGTAAAGTTGTAAATGGACTTAACCAATTAAAAATAGCATAAATAAAATACTCACTTACACCTACACCTAAAACTCCAGATTGGTATGCACCACAAGTATTCCAAGGAATTAAAACAGATGTTACTGTACCAGAGTCTTCTAGTGTTCGACTTAAGTTTTCTGGAGCTAAGCCTTTATCTTCAAATGCTTGTTTAAACATTTTTCCAGGAATGACTATGGCTAAATATTGATCTGATGCTATAGTATTTAATCCTAAACAACTAATAACGGTACTTGCAAACAATCCAAAAACCGATGTTGCTATTGATAAAAGCGCACTAGTAATTCTAGAAAGAGCACCAATGCCATCCATAACACCACCAAATACCATGGCGCAAAGAATTAAATAAATTGTCCACAACATGCCTTTCATGCCACCTGCAGAAAAAAGGTCATTTAATTTCTCGTTTTCGGTTGTTATTTGTGTTTCTGTAAAAATAGAGGTTGTAATTGATGATAATTTAGAGTCTCCCAAGCTATTTAGAATATCTGGTTGAAAAATAAAAGCAAATACAGCAGCTAATAAAACACCTGCACTTAATGCTAATAATGGTTTTGTTTTAATTAGTATTAATCCAATTACTGCTAATGGTACTAAAAATAACCAAGGTGTAATATTAAAAGTAGTATTAATGGTTTTTAATAAGTTACTTACATCTGCACTACCAGATGTTGAAATAGTAAAACTTAATATACCAAAAACTATAAGTGTAACAATTATTGTAGGTACAGTAGTAATTGACATATATTTTATATGTGTAAATAAATCTGTACCAGCCATAGCAGGGGCAAGGTTTGTGGTGTCACTAAGTGGTGACATTTTATCTCCGAAATAAGCTCCAGAAATAACAGCACCAGCAATCATACCCGAGTTTATACCTAGTGCGGTTCCTATACCAACAAGTGCTATACCTACAGTAGCAGAAGTTGTCCAAGAGCTACCTGTTGCAATAGAAATGACAGCTGCAATGATAACAGATGCTGGTAAAAATATTTCTGGACTCAATACTTTTAATCCATAATAAACCATTGCAGGGATTACGCCACTAACTAACCATGTACCAGCTAATGCACCAACTAAAAACAATATTAAGATTGGTACCAATACGCTTTTTAGATTCTCCAATATTTCAGAGCCTAATCGATTTATTGAAACCTTATTATAAAAACCAACAATTGCTGCTATAGCACCTCCAATAAGTAAAATAAATTGATTGGAATATTCACCTAAAAGCTCACCATCTGCAAAAATGATATTGTAAAAAAGTAAGGCCATTAATAAAACAACAGGGATAAGAGCCTCTAAAAGATTAAGCTCTTTGTTTTCAATAATGTTTTGATCTTTGGCTTTAAATTCAGAAATATTATTTTCGTCTTGCATATGGGGAGTTTTAGTCTCGTAATGTTACGATTTTAACATTAAGTATGCAAATAGAGTCTGTTTTTGAAAGTTGAAAACGTGTTTTAAGAATTATTTTAACATCATAATTCTACTGTATTTTGCAAATGATAATCCTGAGTTGTAGTTTAAGTACTCTTTAATATTGTTATTTCCTGTAAGCCAAGAAATATATATAGCGGGGATATTTGCTCCAGCTTCATGTGTAAACGGATAGCCACCGCCAAATCTTGGGTTTATTTCTAAAAGGTATACTTTATCTTTTGCTACAAAAAAATCACAATCAATAACACCTAAATGATTTGTTGCTTCAGCTAATTTTTTACCAACATTTTTAAGATTTTCATCAATTATTGTTAATGCTTTATCTGTTTCACCAGATCGCATTGCCAATTTTTTTCTAACAAATACATCAACGAAATTTCCATTTAAATCGTTTAAAATGTCCATACCGTATTCATCACCCTTAATAAATTCTTGAATTATGATAAAGTCTTCAGAATTTTCTTTGTTAAGCATTTCAAAAACTAAAGAATTTTGTTTAAATTTTTGAAGCTTAAATGCTAAATTTAATTCTTCAATTGAGTTAACCAAATGAATTTCTATTGAAGCACTTCCCCATCTAGGTTTAATTATTAAGGGGAAACTTATTTCATTAGTTTCAATGGCAGAGATGGCATTTTCAATTTTTAAAAATGTTTTTGGTGTATTAAAACCTTGAGATTTAAAGAAATTATAACTTTTCCATTTATCTAAAGCAATATTTGTAATTTTTTCATTTGAAATAAATACGGTTGCTCCAAGTGCTTCTAAACTTTTTTTGTGTTCAAGTAATAAGGGGAATTCAAGGTCGTTTAAAGGAATTATTGCATCTGCTTTATATTCAACAACTATTTTTTTTAATTCTATAATATATTCATCTGATGAAATTTCTGGAACTATAATAGCAATATCTGCATCTTGAAGTGCAGTTGCCGATTTTTGCGAGTCTATTGCAATAGTAGTTACATTACTACCAATGATTGATTTAAAATATCTGATAAGATAATTTCTTCTTCCAGAACATGTAAAGATGATAGTCATTTTTTGTAACTAGTGTTAAGTTTGTTTTGTCGATATTCATCAAAAGATGAATTTTCCAAATTAAGATTAATTTCTGATGAATTGAAAATTTTAATAAAGGTTTTAAACAGAATTTTAATATCTGTTAGTAATGTCATATTCTTTAAATAATCAATGTCATATTTAAGTTTTTCATCCCAGTTTATAGCATTTCTACCAGATACTTGAGCAAGTCCTGTAATACCTGGTTTAACGATATGTCTAGCTAATTCTTCTTTAGTGTAATATGGTAGGTAGCGAGTTCTAAGTGGGCGTGGGCCAACAAAACTCATATCGCCATTTAGAATATTTATTATTTGAGGAATTTCATCTAAAGAGGTTTTTCTAAGAAAATTTCCCAATTTTGTGGTTCTTTTTTCATCTGATAGAAGTACACCATTTGAGTCTTTTTCATCTGTCATGGTTTTAAACTTCAGTATATAAAATATCTTTTCGTTTTTACCAGGTCTATCTTGTTTGAAAATGGGTGATTTAGTACCACTAATGAATAAAACTAACCATATTATTAAAAAGGGAATAATTAATAAAGTGGCAAGACATAATGCACCAATAAAATCACCAATAGGTTTTATTGTATTTGCATATAGAGTATTTGTATTCATTAAAATCTTGCTATTAATAGTTTGTTAAGCTTATAATTACTTGTTTTTTGAAATTTTAGCTACAGATTGCAATTTTAGGAATATTAATTTTTAAACTCATAAAAGTTATGCTAAACCTTCTTTATTTTCGAGTAACGGAATAAATCATAGATATTTTTTATATGTAAGTATGAAATAGATTTATATTCTTACAAATATATATTTTAAATAGTTTTTGATAATTGAATAACATTAAATTTTTTTAATTTATCAATTTTAAGATTTTTTTGATGATAATTATGGTTCTTTCTTACAAATTATCTTTAAATAAAGTGACTTATTTGATTATTAGGGTCTTAAATATGTAGACTTTAAATTATTTAAATATGTTTTTTACTTTATCACTTTTATTTGCCTTTGTTGTTTTATATTTTTTGATATATAATAAATCAGATTCTAAAACGCATTATTTTAAAAATGAGGAAATAAAAAATGAAAACTAAATTCGAGAATTATTCCCTATTATAATAACTCATGTTTTTAATTTAAATACATGATTGTTAGTGTGTTATGGTTAATTAGACTGTTTGAATTGGTTTTTTATTATAGTTGAAATTGATCTCTACTTTATAAATATAAAATGTTTAAAAAATTAATTTTAATATTAAGTTTATGATATTTTTAGCTTTAAATTATAAAATTAAATTGAAAAGATTATTTTTTCAAATTCTACTATTATTTTGTTTTAACCTTCAGGCTCAAATTGGTGTAGGTATAACAGATTCTCCTTCAAGCTTAAACGTTAATAATTCAGTTTCAGT
>NZ_CANLZX010000003.1 GCF_947495675.1 uncultured Algibacter sp.
CATGTCATATCTGAAGGATCATAATTAAAAAATTCTGAATATAATATGTGCATAAAATCTGCGCCTCCCATGGGACCTCCTGGGTGTCCTGAATTCGCTTTTTCTACCATAGCAACCGCCAATGCTCTAATATTATCTGCTGCCTTTAAATTAATCTCTTTGTTCATTTTTTTTAATTATGATTTATATTTAGTTGCTTAAAAATGTGCCTATTGAAAGGCAGAAACACTTTCAAAAAACACTCTAATTGCAAATATATAATCTTTAAGTAGATGGGTATTACTAAATGCTGAAATAATTTAATAACAGTGTTCACATTTTCTTTTTTTCAAAAAACAGGCATTTTAATTAAAGATTATTAAACTAATTTAGTTCAAATTCTTTTTCTAAACTTGTGTTTGAACTTCCTCCAACAAAAACCTTAAATTTTCCTGGCTCTACGATATAGTCACCATTATTATTATAAAAACCTAATGTGCTTTTATCTAAAATAAAAGAGACCGCTTTAGTTTCTCCTGCTTTTAATTCAATTAATTCAAAACCTTTTAACTCTTTTACAGGTCGTACTACACTAGCAAACAAATCTCTTATATAAAGTTGAACCACTTCTTTACCATCAGTATTACTTGTGTTTTTAATATTTAAAGTTACTTCAATCTTAGGGTTATCTGCCATAAGAGAAACCGGTTTTAAATATAAATTAGAATATTGAAAAGTTGAATAACTTAATCCATATCCAAAAGGGTACAATGGAGAACTTTCAACATCAATATAATGTGAATAAAATACATTATTGTTAGAATTTACAGGCCTACCTGTATTTTTGTAATTGTAATAAATAGGAACTTGACCAACATTTCTAGGAAAAGTCATTGGTAGTTTTCCACTAGGATTATAATCGCCATACAAAACTTGAGCTACAGCATTTCCTGTTTGAGTTCCTAATTGCCATGCTTCAATAATTGCGGGTATATGTTTGTCTGCCCAAGTTAAAGCTAATGGCCTCCCATTATTCAAGACCAATACAATGTTTTTATTCACTTTATAAATTTCTTCTAATAATTCTTGCTGCACACCTGGTAATTGCAAATTAGTTCGACTTCTTGATTCTCCAGATTGAAATCCAACCTCACCTAAAACCATAACAACAACATCAGCAGATTTGGCAGCTTCTTTAGCTTCATTAAACTCACTCTTATCTGAATTGTTTATTACAACTTCCTTTGTGAAAGCTGTTTTTCCAATAGACACATCTGCACCTTTTTTAAAAATCAAATCATTGCCTTTATAATTTTGCATACCCTGTAAAACCGAAACTGCAGTATTATCATCTGCAGCTAAACGCCAACTACCTAAGGGACTATTATTATCACTAGCCAATGCGCCAATCAATACTATTTTTTGACCATTCTTTTTTAATGGTAGTAAATTATTTTCATTTTTTAAAAGCACAATAGATTTTTTTGCCACATCCAAAACTGCCTCATGGTGTTTTGAATTACCAATCATTTCAGCCTCTCTTTTATCATCGCAATACTTATATGGATCATCAAACAATCCCAATTCGAACTTTACTCTTAAAATTCTCCTAACCGCATCGTCAATTATGGCTTCATCAATCTCTTTATTTTTAACTAAATGAACCAAATATTTAATATAAATATAAGATTCCATATCCATATCCGAACCAGCTGTTACAGCCATTTTTGCTGCTTCTTTATCGTTTTCGGCATAACCCCAATCTTTCATTTCTGAAATAGAGCCCCAGTCTGAAATTACAAATCCATCAAAACGCCATTTTTCTTTTAAAACATCTCTTAGCAAAAAATTATTTCCAGTTGCAGGAACACCATTTAGCTCATTAAAAGCATTCATAAATGATTTAACACCAGATTTTACAGCGGCTTCAAATGGAGGAAACACTACATTGTTAAGAGTTGATGCACTAACTTCTACAGTATTATATTCTTTTCCTGATTCAGAAAAACCATAGGCTGCAAAATGTTTAGCAGTTGCTGCAATTGTATTAACATCAGATAAATTATCGCCTTGAAAACCTTTAATACGAGCTTGAGCAATTTTACTTCCTAAATAAGGATCTTCACCAGCACCTTCCATAACACGCCCCCAACGAGCATCTCTAGATATATCTACCATAGGTGCAAAAGTCCAATTAATGCCAGAAGCACTCGCTTCAATTGCAGCAATTCTAGCTGAGTTTTTAATAGCCTCCAAATCCCAACTAGCTGATTCTGCAAGAGGGATAGGGCTTAATGTTTTATAACCGTGTATAACATCAAATCCTATTAAAAGAGGTATTCCTAATCGAGATTCTTCAACTGCTATTTTTTGTACTGCACGAACTTCCTTTACTCCTCTTACATTTAACATTGACCCTACCCATCCTTTACGTAAATGCTCATACTTTTTAACAGCATTACCTACTTTTGGTGTTGGGCCTGTAACATCCCAAAAGCCATTATATTGGTTCATCTGGCCAACCTTTTCTTCAATTGTCATTATCTCTAATAATGAATCTATTTGCTTTTCAACGATGGTTTCATTTTCAACCTTTACGGAATCATAATCAACTAATTTACAGCTAGATAATGTAATTAATAAAAGTATAATGAGGAATGTATGTATTTTCATCTTGAGTATATTAGTTTCTCAAATTTATTCATTTGAATTTATATAATACATTAAGTAATGTAAATTTATTTATAAAACGAATTAGTAGAAATTCATATAAATAAAAAAACGCTCCTCTAAAAAAGAGAAACGTTTTACCTTAATTTGGTGCGGGCGGGGAGACTCGAACTCCCACACCTCGCGGCACTAGATCCTAAGTCTAGCGTATATTGCACCAAAGAAATACAAATACACTCATTTTCAATGATTTAAGTGTTCGTCAATTTTCTTTAAAGTCATATAATATCATATGATATCAATATTTGTTGTACCTATGTTGTACCCAAACGCAGATAATAATTTGTATCTTTACATAAGTACTTAATCAAATGATATCCTGATTTGACTTTCGCAAAACATGTCAACGATGTCAGCAAGTGCAAAAATAGTTCTACGTAAAAAGCCCAACACCAAAGGGCTTTATCCACTTGCAATTCGAATAACTAAAAATCGACGCTCTACTTATAAACTTATTGGTCATTATATAGATTTAGAGGATTGGGATTCAAAAAATAATGAAATCAAAAAATCCCACCCAAATTCTGAAAGTTTAAATAACCTTATAACGTTAAAATTATCTGAAGCTCGGAAAGGTCTTATTGCTCTACAAACCAACAATAAAGATGCTTCTGCAAATCAAATTAAAAAAGAGATTTACAAACCCAGATCAAACCTTACATTTTTTGATTTTGTTGATGAACACCTTGAAGCTCTACAAGTTGAGGGGAAAATGAATCGTCTTTCTACTAACTCAGCTTGGGTTAGTTATATAGAAAAATATTGTAAAGTAAGACATCTCGCTTTTCAAGAAATTGATGAACGGTTTTTTAAAAAGTTTAAAAATTTACTTAAGAGGCAACTGCTCTCTTAACGAAACTACTGCAATGAATGTAATATGAACAAACCTAAACTTGTTTTTAATTTCCCCCTTTTCTTCATTTATAATCATGGAGGCAGCGGTTTCGCCCATTTTTATGAAATCTGTTGTGAAAACATCTAAACCCAACAAGCGCTTAAACAGAGTCTCATTATAAGATATTATTCCCACGTCTTTTCCAATAGTAAGATTGTTTACAGATATTAAAACTAATAGTTCAAATAACTCTTCGTCTAAATCTTTTCTAATAAATCTATTATTATTGTTGCTAGGTCTAATCCGTTATTAATATTTTATTCTCTAATGAATTCATTTTCTTAGATTTTAAGTAAGACTATTAAAACGAAAAACAAAGTCTTCTAACTATTTGTCTTCCATTTTTAAAATCACACTACCTGCTAATAAAAAAGCGCCTGTGCCATAGTTTTGCCAGCTATCTGCATCGGCATGTCTCGGATCATAACCAATATTCTGTACCCAACCAACTCTCCCGTCTTCGTGCTGGCATTTTTTAAGGGCATTCCAAGCTTTGGTCACTGCTGGTATGTGTTTTTTTTCTAAAAGTCCGTTGTTAATACCCCAAGCCAGAGCGAAAGTATGAAAACCACTACCACTAACCTCTCCGTGATTATACGATTCAGGACTCAATAAACTCGTACTCCACAATCCATCTTCTGATTGAATGGATAGGATTTTAGATGCCATTTCTTTATATAAATTCAGATAAAATGATCGGTGTTTATAATCTTCGGGCATATCATCTAACATTAAAGCTAAACCACCTATTACCCATCCATTTCCTCTTGACCAAAATATTTTCTTTCCGTTTTCCTCTTTCTTATCATCTACTGATCCGTTCCATACAAATCTTAAATCTCTAGCAAATAAGTGTTCGTCTTTATCGTAAAGTTGATTATAAGTTTCCAAATAATATTTGTGCATTTCATCCAAATACTCAGGCTGATTTTTGTGCTTAGCATAAAGAGTAATAACTGGAGGCGCCATAAACAAGGCATCACACCACCACCACAAAATATTCTTCATTTTATTTTTATCTGTTCCTAAACTCCATTCATTGGGTTTGCGCAAGTGCTCATCTAAAAAGTTTTTTGTAGGTTCCAAATCCACATAATTTTTACGTCCTCCATTTATGTCAACGTATAAATAACTATAGGAAATAGCTATATCATCAGCATGATAAACTCTATCATACGTTTTCCAATCATTCCAATAGCCTTGATTTTTTAAAGCGGCCATATACACCATATCTTTTGTTGCATGATGCGCTCTAGCAACCCCTGTATAGTAAGCTCCATTAGTCCAATCAGTAGGCGACTCGGCCATAATTGGATGTGCTTCTTGCCATTTTAAAGCCTTAATCATTGATGCTTTAACTTCAGATTTATTTATAGAATTTTGTGTAGTGGCCTTTTGGGCTACTGTACAATTAAAAAGTGTTAATACTGCTAAGCATAAAACAATTGAATTTTTCATCTCTTTATTCATTTATAAATTAATCTATAATTAAATACGTGCCTTTAAAACTTTGATTTAATACCATCATTTGTATAGGTTGTGTATTAGATTTTCTTTTTACTTTAATTGACGCTTGTCCGTTTGCCATTTCAATAACTTCACTTCCGGTAGGCGTACCGTGACTTACTGAAGCTTCTCCACCATTTAAACACTGAAAATATACGCGCTCTTCATAATCCAAACAACGCAATCCATTTTTATCTATTGCGGTTGCAGTTACCAGATAATTATCATCTTCTAATGCTGTGTATTCTAACTTTAAACTTTGAGCTTGTTGATTTTTAACGAATCTGTAATTTATTTTTAATTCATCCGCGACTTGTGTGCCATCTTTAGTTTTACCTAAAGACGTTAAATTATTTTCGCCATTAACAAAATCTACAGTCCAATTTAAACCAGCTGCTGGAAAATCTAACGTATTTCGCTTTTTGATTCCCAAACTTTTACCGTTAAGAAACAACTCTACCTCAGGACAGTTACTATAAACGCTAATATCTCTTGATTTCCCCTCCGGTCCTTGTCGCTCTGTCCAAGTGTGAGATTCAATGTATGTAAATGGGTCATTGCTCCAATAACTTTTAAAAACATAAAATGCATCTTTGGGTTTTCCCTCTCTATCAACTAATCCTTTTTGATTCATATACGGAATGGCATTTTCCGGACGTAAAGGCGTTCCAAAATCTTTAAATGCCCATTGCACGTTTCCAACAAACGTTGGGTCATTTTCAGAAATCCGTAGATGCCAATCGAATAAATCGACAATATAATTCTCACTCCAATCGCCTATTTGGGCAATATTTGCAACATCAGTTTGAACGATAGCTTCTTCCCAACCATCAGATTGAATTTTCCCTTCTCCTGTAATAGGATTTTCTGTATGTCTGCCAACATGACTAGAACCACCGTATTCAGCATGCAAAAAATGAGGGTACTCTTTTTTATACTTATCAATGGCTTTTTGATAACTTTTATAGCTTCCTGAATACCAGCCAGACCAAATGGAAGGCGAAAACACATCCACAATATCAGCACCTTCATAGTATTTTCTAATAGCCGTTTTTCTTGATGGGTCTAATTTATGGGCATAATCATTCAACTCATTTAAAAACGTGTTTATCTCTGTTTTATCATCTCCATTTTCGAAATCTGGCAACCAATAAATTTCATTTCCTAAGGACCATAAAATAATACTCGGATGATTATAATTTTGATTAATAATCTCTTTCAACATTTTTTTTGTGTTCGTTTTCCAAACAGCATTTCCAACGCCTCCTCTGCACCAAGGCAATTCATCCCAAACCAATAAACCAAGTTCATCACAAGCTTTATATACTTCTGGATCTTGCGGATAATGTGCTAAACGGACAAAATTAGTTCCCATGTCTTTCATCAGTTCCATATCAGCTCGATGTTGGGCATTACTCATAGCAGCACCAACACCTGCATGCTCTTCATGTCTGTGAGTTCCTCGTAATAACAATCTTTTTCCGTTTAAATAGAAAGCACCATGATCTTTAAATTCAAACCATCTGAACCCCACTTTTTCAGAAATTTCATCTTTAACTGGTTTTCCATCAACAAGTTCTACCTTTAGTGTATAAAGGTTAGGCGAGTCTGTATGCCAAAGTTTTGGGTTCTTTATATTATTGAATATTATTTTAGAATTATTATCAACAATATCAAATTTGGAAGACATAACAGATTTACCATTACTATCTATTAAAGAGGCTTTAATTTTTAAGTTTGAATTACCCGTTTGATTAATGGTAACTGTGGCCACCAATGATGCGTTTTTATTAGATACTTTTGGTGTGGTAATTTTTAAATTAGATAAATGGTTTATCGGTAAAGTTTCTAGCCAAACATCTCTCGTAATACCTCCGAATATGAAGAAATCACTTTTTTGAGATGGAATGACTTCTGGGTTATAACTATTATCTACCCGAACTAAAACTTCATTATTCCCTTTTTTTATGACTTTTGAAATATCAATAGTAAAACCAATATAGCCACCTGTATGCTCACCTACCTTTTCCCCATTGACGTAAACTTCACTTTCTATATTGACACCTTCAAAATACAATTGATAGATTTGATTAGAGTCAATATCAGATATTTCTAAATCTTTTTTATACCAACTAGCGCTTCTTCTGTAACCTGGTATTGCATCGGTAGCATCTAAGGCATTCCAACTATGCGGTAAATTAATTTTTTGCCAATTATTTATTTGTAATGCATCACTAATATTTTTTGCAGAATTTTCTAAATACAACCAATTTGCATTTTTATTAACTCTACTTCTTGGAGTATCATTTTTCGTTTCTGCATAGCATGAAACCGTAATGGAATAAGTTATTAAAGTAATTAAAAACTTTAACGATGAGATTTTTAATGTCATTATCATGTAATAAAATATAAACTTAGTATCAAAAAAATAGCTTGTGCTAATCAGATAAACACTTTTTAATTCTGTGTTTTCAAATTTTTATAAAATTTTTGTAGCGTGTAAAATGCTTTTTTCTTATTCCCTGTTTCAGAAATTAATCCTTTTCTGTTATAACCGTTTTGATAGACATCGTGCATGCGACGCGGCGATCTAAAATCTGTTAAAATCCAAGGTGTTACACCACTAAATTGGGGTATTCTTGCTAGTGCTGGTAAGGTTTCCTCATAAAGATATGCTTGGTTATCTTCTGTCCACATGGTAGATTTATCGCCATGAAAACCTTGTAGTGCAGCTGCTCCAAATTCGGATATAATTACTGGTTTGTCAATATCAATTTCCCATCGGATGTTTTTTAGATCTTCAATTTTACCTCCGTACCAACCGTAATATTGATTGAAGCTCACAATGTCCACAACATCTGAAAATTTATCTTCAATAACCATAATGTTTTTATCGTCTGCACTCGGGTGATCTTCTAAAGCTGCAGTAATTAAACGTGTATTATCCAATGCCCTTGTTGCTTTTGCAAGATTGGTTAAAAAACTAAGTCGCTCTTCTGATTGTGGTGTTTCATTGGCCATAGACCAAATTATTACCGACGCCCTGTTTTTATCTCTAGTAACTGCTTCTTTTAATTGCGTTTCTGCTTTTTTATAGGTTTCCATGTTTTTCCAATCTATGGTCCAATACACAGGAATTTCTTCCCAAACTAAAAGCCCCATTTTATCGGCTAAACGCACCATGTTCTCGTTATGAGGATAATGTGCTAACCTTACGAAATTGCATCCCAATTCTTTAGCCCAACCTAAAAGAACGCGCGCATCCTCAATAGAATGTGCTCTACCACCACGCATTACATTTTCTTCATGAATAGAAATTCCTTTTAAGAATACTTTTTCTCCATTAAGTAAAATATCTGAACCTTTAGTTTCAATACGTCTAAATCCAATTTTATCAGAAATTTTATCAGTATCTGTCGAAATTGAAACCGTATAAAGTTTTGGATTGTTATCACTCCATTTATTAATCTTTTTAACTGGTATGGCAAATTCTACAAAGCCTTTGCTATCTGTAGTATAGGTTTTACTAATATTCAATTCTGGAATTTTCACTACTACTTGAGTATTTGCTTTGCTCTCTCCATTTAATTGAGTGAAGCCTTTTAGTTGCTTACTGTTGGCTTTATCTAATTGAATACTATAATCTTCAATAAAGGTTTGGCTCAATTCATAAATCGTAACATCTCTAGTTATACCGCCATAGTTCCACCAATCGGTACTTACTGTTGGCACTTCATCTGGAAAACGCTTATTATCTACCCTTACAACTACAAAATTATCTTTGGCTTTTAATACTTTAGACATTTCAAAATTAAAGGGTGTAAATCCACCTCTATGAGCACCGAGCTTTTTTCCATTTACATAGACATCGGCAAAATAGTTAACTGCTCCAAAATGCAGATAATACCTTTTAGAACTATCGTAGTTGGGAACATCAAAAGATTTTTTGTACCATAAGGTACCCTCATAATAGTATAAATTTTCCTTTTGTGAATTCCAATCTCCTGGAACTAACAATGTTGGTGCCGCATCAAAATCGTATTCAACCCTATCTGTTTTATCTTTAGGCTTTGCATTCATGAAGTAAGCACCAGCACCTGGATTTTCAGATTCGTCGTGAGGCTCTCTTCTGTAGTTGTAATATCCAGACTCGTATACATCTACAATATAATTCCATCGTCCATTTAGGGTTACACCTTCTCTCAAATAATTGTTTTGCAATAAATTATCTTGTGCAAATAGCACGATATTTGAAATTAACACGAATAAGATTAATGCTATTTTTTTCATGATTTATATTCTTTAAAACTTAAGTTTAGGGTATTGATTGATTATTTAAGGTTTTTAAAATTATGATTGTGATCTGTGGTTTCTTTTTTAAACTTCACTTTTTCTCCAAGCTCTAAGATTATATTTTTATACTGGTTATCAGCTATTACATTTATGGTTTCCTTTGGGTCGTTTAAATGGTCATATAATTCACGTTCAAGCACTTCTCCTGTATCCAGTTTTACCCATTCAACATAATTAAACCGATTATCTGTTACTGAATACCCCATTATTGTTTTATCGTAGTTCCAACGATTATCTGGCCAAACGGAATAGGCGTAAGATTTAGACTTAGGCTCTTGCTTTGGATTATTTAAAATCGAAACTAAACTTTTTCCTTCCAAATGAGCAGGTTGCTTTAGTTGACACAATTCTGCTAATGTTGGATACATATCCAATGCTTCAACAGGATGCGTATATACTTCGCTTTTTACTCCATTGGGTACGTTAATTATTAAAGGTATGTTGGTATCAATATTCATATTAGACCATTTACACCAGCTGTTATAGTCCCCAAGTTTATACCCATGATCTCCCCAAAGCACAATTATCGTATTTTCTTTTAACCCTAGTTCATCCAATTTATTCACCAATTTCCCTATTTGTGCATCTATATAAGACACACAAGCATAATATCCGCGACGCAAGGTTATAGCCGTTGAATCTTGAACATCTTCAAACAGTTTTGGCATACCATAATAATTTCCTAATTCTCCGCCATAACGCATTGTATATTTACTAGAATTCTCTGGTCTTTCTGATAACTCTGATAACTTAACGGAGGCTTCTGGATACATATCCCAATATTTTTGAGGTGCATTGAAAGGTAAATGAGGTTTTATTAAACCAAAAGCCATAAAAAAAGGTTTATCATTTTTTTTAAGGTCTTCTAGTTTTCTCATAGCATTTAATGTATTAAGTCCATCTGGATATATGGTGTCATGAACCTCTGCCGTCTCAAAAGCTAATCCATTTCCTGGTTTTGTAGTTAATTCAAGAGACTTAAAACCTTCTTTTGTAACATAACCTTTGGCTTTCCAGCTAGAGACTGGTTCGATGTAAGTATCACCAAATTGAGCTTTTGTATCTTCAGTATAATGATAAATTTTTCCGGCAGAAGCTATTTCATAACCATTTTGCTCGAAAAATTTATTCATGGTTAATACTTCTGGCATTATATCTTTAACAGACTCACCTGTATAAACACCTAGTTTTTCTGGTCTTATCCCAGACATAATAGATGCTCTTGAAGCCATACAAATGGCTTGCTGCACATGTGCATTTGTAAAACGGATACCATTGTCTGCCAATTTATCAATGTTGGGCGATTTAATATGCGATGCGCCATAGCAATTAAGCTCGGTTCTTAAATCATCTACAGCAATAAATAATACATTATAAGGTTTTTGTTCTTTCTTAGTTTGGCATGAGAATGTCAGCGACAACAGTAATAACAGAATAACTTGTTTGCTTAATTTAAAAATAGTCATATTCGTTTAAAATTTTATTAATCGTTTCATTAAGTATCCTTATGTTGAATCTAATCTACTCGCTCTAATTTTTGGATTGCATAATCATGTTGCGTCCCATCGTTACCCATTCATATAGCTACGTCAAACGAGAAATTATTGTTTTACGCTAATTTATATTTGAATTATAATAGCGCGCAGTTTAATTAACTACACGCTATTAATTAAAACTAAACTAAAACAAACTATTTTATAATAATCTTTTTTATTGAACTAGAATTTACACTATTAAATTTTAACATGTAAATTCCTGAAGTTAAATTAGAAACATTAATTCTATCTTTAACTAATTCACTCTTTAAAACATTTTTGCCTAACATATCGAAAATCTCAACAGATTCAATTTCTACACTCGAAGTGATTGTTATAAATTCATCAGCTGGGTTTGGATAAATTGCAATTTTAGAAGCAAATGCATTACTATTTACCGATAGTGTGCCTGCAGTAGGATTTAGCTCTCCAAAAATACTATTAGGCATTTCGTAACTCGCAAATTCAATTGGAGAAACTTTAGCACTAGAAAATTTCCAATTAGGTGCAGATGAAGCAGCCCCACTTCCAGCTCCAATCCAATCATTTACCGAAAAGCCGGTGTTCGTGCCTTGTCTTAATACATAGACAGGGTTACCATCAAAAAGATGAATAACGTTCGCACTAGTAGTCGTTTTATAATCAGATTCGTTACCCGTGTAATTTCTTGCAAACACAATTTGCCCATATCCATACTCTCCAGTATCTCCAGACGCAATTGAATCATCATAATCTAAACAAGATACGGAGTCATGCAATGTCCAGTCTGTGGTATGACTTCCGGTATTATCTATTATACCATCATTATCTGAATCAATATCAATTAATTTCAAATCTTCAACAGATGTTCCAGCTACCTGAATTAACATATACGTTGCGCCTTGATCTGAAAAATTACCATCATACCCAATATCTGGATTTTTACTAGTTACTGCACTAGAGCTCCCACTGGTTACATCCGGACCTGCTAACTCAATAACGATGACATTTGCGCTGGCAGAAATAACACTTGAATATGGATTTGTGGTAACTCCACCACCATCTTGTGTGTAGTTTGCAACAAGTGCTAAGATTCCGTTTGACCCAAAAGTTGTAGATCCATTTCCAAGTTGAACAGCATCTCTAATTCTCCCCATGTCTGTTTTACCTGCATCACCATCTCCTTCTATAGCTATAAGGTACAAATCTGATGGCACAACAGCATTAGGCGTTCCCCTAACCTCATAATACTCATTTGTTAAGTCGGGTCCTCCCGGAGATGCAATAAGTTTGTTAATTAAAACTCTTGACGAGCTAGTTTCTCCAATAACAGGAATATTATCGAATGTTTGACTATAACCTACGAAAGTTGCAATCGAAGTAATAAAAAGTAAAAATTTTTTCATAATTGTCTTATTTTATATTAGTTATTCTCAAATTTATGAACGTATTGCTATTGTTTCCTTGCACTATTGTACCATTACTTTCAAAATTTTTACATTTTTACACTCTCGTGTCGCGATTGAAACAATAGTGAAAAAACACTGACTAATTGAATTCTCCTAGCAAACTATAAAATGAAATCGTTATGGATGGATTATACTTTAAATGTCAACTTATAAAAAAAAGAGCATTAGGAATTGACAAGGTCTCTGTTTTGATAAAGCGACAAACTAAATAAAATTTAAGGCAATCTTTAATTTCGCCAAATACATATAAAATAGGCAACACTCAAACTACCAATCTACTGTTTAGTTTATTTCGAATAAATATGTTACTTATTATGATTAAACATTTTTTTTGCTAAAATGAATAACTCAAAATTTTAAAATTATCACTTTCATTCATGCTCAAACCAATCACCGAGTATTCTCGAATATTAAACATATTGCCTGCCATAAGAAATAATTCTTTTAAGTTTTCAATACCATTATCAACGCCTGAAATTTCTGTATACATCCATTCCTTTTCCTTAATGATATATGGGTCTAAAAAATGGTATGCATCTTGTATACTTCCCGCTTTATGCGGATGATAATTCCATAAATCCACATTTAATTGCTTCCCGAAATACGCTAGATAGGTAAAGGCTTCTAAATTGTATGCAGTATAATGAAGCGATCTTGTTCTTTCAAGTTCAAGAGGCAAAGTTCCATCGGCTCCTATTTGACTTTTAATTCTATCTTTTGCGGAAATTTCTAAAACTTGTTTCGCTTCTTTAAATCTATGTAAAAACATTAGTATGGACACTTCTTGAACATCATACCAAGTTCCATGATTATTAGGCCATTTTTTTTCATCTAATCCATTTTTACTATGTTGTAGCCAATAGAGATAATCTTTCAACCAAAGTCTTAATCCTTCACTTATACTCGTATTCATAGCATTATTTAATTCCAATAAATCAATAGTGCTTATTAATTCTTTAACGCCTATAAATTCTATAATACCGATACCTCTTCCAATAGTCTTTCCCGGAATAGCCTGAGCGTAATCAAGATTAGGATTCATTTTAGTTTTTTCATCTAAAAACCAAACTTTTAATAATTCAATAGCTTTGTTTGCATATGTTTTATTTCCCGTAAAGTAATGTGCCATTGCCAAACGATAAACATTACGAAACATTTTATTTTTACGCGTCAAATCTAAATTATTACCTTCTGTCAATGGGTTTACTTGACCGTCTCTACGAATCCATGGTAAGCCGTCTGGCTTTTTAGTATCTGGCCACCAATAAGGACCTATACTCATATAATCTCTTTTATCGCCACTAGGCGGTAATTGGGTTTTATTGGTTACACTAAAAGGGCCTTCATTTAATGCTTCATTGGCTACTTCAATTAATGATTTATAAGGAACTAAATAAATCTCAGACTTATTTTCAATTTCTTTTTTTACCGTTCTTAGCTTCTCATAATTAAGTATGGTAAGTGTTTGTTTTTCTAATTTTGAAAAAAGAAATTTTTCTGATTTTTTTATAGTGCCTTTCTCCTTTTTGTTTTCACAAGAAGTTATTACTATATAGAAACTTAAAATAACTAGTACTTTAGAAGTTATATTGATATATTTCATTTTTTTATTTAAAAAGCTTTGTATTACTAAAAGTAATTTTAACTGGTCCTACTAATCCTGCTGGAATCAAATCATCTCCTTTTTTAAAGAAATTATACGTTGTAAATGTAGTCCGTTTATCCATTGGTGCTGGCTCATTATTTTTATACCATTCTGGCATTTTTTCTGAATCATAATACCCAGAAAGGTCCGGGTAATTTTGATCACCAATTAATCTGTTTGTCCATTGATTGGTTACTTCAATTCTTAAAGAATTTTCACCTTTTTTAATAGCTTTAGTTATGTCTATTTGATACGGATTTTTCCAAATTACTCCTAAATCTATTCCGTTTAAAATAACTCTTGCGGCAATATCTACTTTACCTAAATCAAGCATTAAATTAATATCTTCAGCTAGCATCTTTTTATTTAATATGAATGATTTCTCATAAATAGCAGTACCTGAAAAGTATTTTACTTCTTCATTACTATGAGTGGTCCAATCTAGTAGATCAGAGAAATTAAATGTTTTTGGTTCAGATTTTATGGTTGGAAATGACACTTCCCAATTTGTAGAAATATCAATTGCCTGAGGAATACGTTTTACCTTAATGCTTTCCGAGTTTCCATTATTTAATTTCACATTGTAAGTTCCTGCTTTAGAAACTTCAAATTCTAATACGTTGTCTTTTGATAAAGTTCCAATAACAGATGGATTTTCTAAGGCATGAGCTGATTGAATATGAGTTACATTTTTAGAGGACTCTCTAAAAACCACAAAAATTGAACCTCTTGCAGGTAATTTAATATTAGTTGTTGTGGTGCCATCATTGTTGGAATCAAAAGCAGCTAGTTTTGAAATTTCTCCTGTAGTTTGATTCCATAATTCAGGAATTTTGTTTGCCACATTAAAAGTACATTTAAAAGCTTTTTCGCTTTCATTAGGATTGTAAAAGAAATAGATATCTTCTTTTTCTGTTTTACGATGTGTGTATCCAATCTCTTTTCCATCTTCAATAACTAAATCTTTTGGAATATTATAAGTACTATAAATGTCTTCCCATGGTACTTTATTTAAAGTATTAGGTGCACTCCAAATCAGTTTAACCAATCTTTCAAATTCCTGTATATCGGCTGAAGCATTATTGTATCCACCAAGTGTTTCAGGTTTATCGCCAGTTATAATGATGCCTTTTTCAGCTAACTCCGCTATTTTTCTTAAAGTATGGAGTTTAACTTCTTTCATGTTTTTTAAGTTGAGCATATAATAAGAAATACCATTTGGCAATACCATTTTATTATCTTTTACCGTAATTCTATTAATCAAAGCATCAGAATTAATACAATCAAAATTTACATAATCTGGTAATATTGGACTAATTGATTTTGCTTTATAAGATGAATTAGGTGTTCCGTCCCCAACAAATACAAGTAAGTCTGAAACTGGATTTCCTTTTCGTAACATATATTGACCACGTGCCAAATATTTAAACCAAGATTTTCCAGCATTATCCCACCACGTTTGTGTTCTATCAATATGTGAACCCCATATTCCCATGGTCATGCCTGGTGATACATTTGTATTGGCTTGGTGAGCGTAACGATGAAACATAAATTCATTAATCCCCAAGGTCCAAGCTATATCTCCTGAAAGTTTCATTAAATCTGGATGGCTTCTCCAGTTTACAGTTGGCAATGCTGTAAATGCCTCTGCAGATACAATATTTTTACCATAAATACGGGCCCCAGACACCGCGGTTTCTGTTTTAAAGTGCCCACGCATCCAGAATTCTCCCATAGGAATATCTACTTTTTTGGTGGCATCTAGCTCATTGAACGCTGCATTAAAACTGTATGGTTCCACATAACTAATTAACCCTTCATCATGACATAACTCTGTAAAATAATCGAAGTAATTATCGGTCATCATTTTACTTGTAAAATTCCTCATATCCCACAAAATACGTTCTGTAGTATCTGTATTATCTATATACCGTCCAGCATATAACGGTAGATAATCCATAATATCGTATCCGAAATGTTTTTTGAATGCTGTTTCGTAACCTTGTGTCCAGTTTTGACCACCAACTTCATAACTATCAATCTCAATATATTGCAAAGCATTAGGAGCAACAGGTTTAGAAACATCAATCACATTTTTAACATAGCCATCAAAAAATGTTTTAAATGATGCTCTGCTCATCTTATCAACTTCCCATCCGCGGCCAGCATCTGATGCGGGACTATTTACGGCTCCCGTAATGCTGTATCCAAAACGCATAATGGTCCAATCTCCTTTTGGTAACTTTGTTTTTATCACACCATTTTCATCTACAAATTTGGTTACATTTATAATATCATCTCGCTTTACAATCATGCTTTCTGGCGCATCATCTAAAGCAGGTAGCCTATGATTCTCTTGCATATATAAACTGGTGCGTGCTAGCATGTCATTAAATCGATACACACCACTTAGATTAATTTCTGAAATTTCGAAATCCATATCAGTTACAAAACGAAAGTATCTTGCAGTTATAGCCTCAAAATGTTTATCAATGGCGTATTCTTTTTTTCCTTGACGCAATACTTTAAAATCCACTACATCTTTAAAATTAACGCCATCATCTGAAATTTGAAGCTTTGTAATACCATCTTCTCTTTTCTTTTCACAATTTAGATAGAAAGATCTAACTGCATGTGGTTTTTTAAAATCCCATTGAATCCAAGACAAGCCTTTCTCTGGAACTTTAAGCCAGTTGCGTTCGTCAATTTTACCGTCAATAATCATGTCCGTATTAAAATCAGAACTCGAGCTTGTTACTTCCGGTATTATCTGAGATTCTAGAACTTCAGAATCTAAAGAAGGATAAGCAATAACGGCCAAATCTTTATAAAAACCACCACGTTTGGTTGGTTCAGGTAATTTGGTATTTATATCACCTCCTTGTATAACCAATTCTCTATGTACGATTTGTTTCATCGAATGCTCAGCGGTTACCCAAGGTCCTCCGCTTGACGTCCATCCATCACAGTTGTGTACACCAAAGCTTAAGCCTAATCGTTCACATTCTGCTGCCGCATGTCCTATTTTATCAATGTGTTCAGGAGAATTAAATTTCACATCTCCATTTTTTATAAAAGCAGAAACGTTAAACAAGATAATACCGCCTATACCAGCATCGGCCATGGCTTCTAAATCTTTTGTTAAGCCTACTTTGCTCATGTTACTACTCATGGCATGCATCCATGTTCGCGGTCTGTTTTCTGGCGCAGGATTAACAAATGTTTCATCTAATACTTTGGTAGTATCATTTTGTCCATATGATATATTACATAGTATTAAAACTAGTATGATATAAATTACTTTTTTCATCATTTGCAATATTGAATTATAAATTCTCCTCTTGACCTGTCGCAGCTATTGCTTCTAAACAACTAACCATAAACACCTTACCCATATTACCACTCATGGTATGCATCCAAGTTTTGGGTTTCGCGGATTGTGTTGAGTTTTTCAAACCATATTCTAAATCTTGCCCTATTCCACTTAAAGTGATACATAAAAATAATGTTATTATAGAATAAGTTGTGGTATTCATTTGCTTGGTTTAATTGTTTAATATCACATGTAGTTTCAAGATAATTACTTATATAAGTATCGAAAATTCGCTAAGGAAGTTTCACGTATTACTATTTTGTTTTAAAACTCCATATCTGCCCAATGGTGGTTCCTCCATTTTCATCTTTAACTACCACTTTAAAATAATAATTGCTTGCTGCAGTTAAACTACTTGCTGTAAAATTAGTTTCCGTCTGGTTTTCTGAAACTTTCGTAGTTGGGTTGCTTGTGGTATCTAAATACACATCATAAGTTAAAGCATCATTATCTACGTCGCTTGCAGTCCAACTTAATGTGGTACTGGTTCCATCTATCTCAGCATTTAGTGTTGGAGATACCAAGTCTGGTGAAAATGGCAAATGATTAGAAATACCTTCGCCTTCAGTTAAAAACTGACTTACCGAGGAATACCCGCTTTCTGCCTGCTCGCTATCTACAGCCTTAACACGCCAATAAAAAGCTTTTCCTTTTTGTATAGAAATCAATCTTGAATTAGTAGTACTCGTTTCATTAAAGGCTAATGCTGTAAATGAACTGTTTTCTGATATCTCTATTTTATAGGATATAGAATTTCCTTCTGGGTCTGTCGATGCATTCCATTCAAAAATTACCGCATTATCTATACAAAGGGTATTATTTAACGGATAAACCTGACTTGGTGTTGAAGGTGCCTTATTTTCAGCAGGTGTTGGATCATCATCTCCTCCGCCACTACTACATGACACCACAAACCCTAAACAAACTGCTAAATATAAATATGTCTTTTTCATCTTATTTTTTTATTAATTTTATAAATACGGGCTTTTCTACATTAACTTTCACAAAGTAGATACCACTTGGATTATCTTCTATATTCAATTCTACTTTCCCACCATTTACTGGATAAATTTTATTTGATATGAGCTGAGAATGAATGCTATAAATCTCTAAATCAATAGTCTTTAAACTATTTGGGATATACAGCTCAAATAATCCAGCTGATGGGTTTGGATACGCTTTTATATCTTCAAATAAATTAATGCTTTTAGATATTAGTCCTTCACAAGAAGCTTTACTACTAACCTGTATTTCATCCCCATGGGTTACAGGTACAGAGAATGTAGACTGATAGGTTTCGAAAATAGCCTCTCCATTTTTAAAAACCGTATAGGGTGCTGTTCCTAAATCTACAGAAACGCTCGCACTCTGCTTCGTTATTTGTATTTTACCTGACAATTCTACACCGCCATCAATGTTAACTGTATAACATTGCTCAAATGGCCTGCCTTCTATTTTTATACATAAATCGTAAGTACCAGGCATTAAGTTTTCAATTGTTGTGCTAGATGTAAAGTTATAATCTGTGCCATCTATAGTTGCCACATAATTCAAACTTTCAACAGCATTTATAACTATTTGTCCATTACCTTTATCGATACAAGTCTCTCCTGTGGTTACTATGGTAAAGTTATTTGATGGTATGCTCGCACAACCTAATTCGTCTACAACAGCTCCTGCTATAGTATCAGGACATAAATCTTCCGAATTCAATACGCCATCATTATCAGTATCTAGAGTTGTACTGGTTAACGAATCATTAACTATAAAATCATTAAATAAAAGACCATTTTTTGATGAACCTACACCTATTTTTCCAAATGGAATAGTGCTATTATAATCTGCCTTTGCGACTAATCCATTATTCATTGTAAAAATGATTTGGTTATTCAGAACACCTAACTTTAACAGTACTTCATCATCATTCTGTAACGTTGAAGATGTTCCTACTAATTTTGATAATGCACCATTAGCTACCGAAAAAATTCCTGATTTTTCTTGATCTGTACTGATACGTGCAAATAGGTAATTGTTATCATCTATAAACGAGGTAACTAAAACAATATCAGATTCCGATCTATTCTCAAGTTTATCAATACTTTTTATATTAGTTTCAATTTCATAAATAGTACCTGAAGGAAATTCAGTAACCGTATATTCAGATAGTTTTCCCGTTGTAACAGGAGGAAGCTCCTCTTCAAAAAGTGAATAGTATTTTTCTCCTTCAATATCCTGAACTTTCCAACGAGAGGCATCTCTTTCTTTCCAATCTCCTCTATTTCCATAAGTATTACTATTAAAAACTGTCTCATGAATAAACTCAGCATGGTATCTTTTTTGAACTTCGTACAAATCTTTCTCAGCCAAATCTGGCACATACTCATACCATTCTCTCTCCTCTGTAAATATTTCAGCGGTTTTTAATCCTGATACAATAGTATTTTGGTAATAACCCCATTCATTGGTCCAACCATTACCCCAAAAAAGCGCTGTAGATTCTCCGGTTAATCCCCAATACACGTTGCGTGCACCCGCATGCGGACCAGCATTAGTATTCCCAGAGCTTTTGTGTGTCCAAACAGATCTTACATCTGTCCACAAATTTGAAAAAGGGGCATTTCTATGAAAATCTAAACTTATGGTATTATCGTTAACAGAATTATCTGCACTTATATTACGAACTACATTTCCATTAGCCTTATGAATTATAGTTACAGAGTGTATATTAGCCACTGCGTTATTAAAATAAATGCCATTTAAAACATTATTCGCACTATAGGCTATTTTAAATCCATGATGCCCTTCTCTACCGAGCATGGTGGTGTTTTCAACTTCTCCATGGGCAGAACGCGTTATAAGAATACCGTTGTCTGAATTTACAATTGAAATATTATTACTCCAAAAATTATAACAGCTATTAAACTGAATAGCATTATAACCTGGTTCGTCTAAATGATCTACTTTTGGTACCTCAATAAATTCAACACGTAAATTTTCTATGCCAACATTGGTTAGGGCGCTATTTCTTTTTTGCACTTCCATATTCCATGAGGGCTTAATATTAAGCCTTAGAGGTTCACGTAGTGTAACTAAATTCCCTTCAATCTTTTCTATGGTATGGAACATACTTCCTCCATCAGCAGAAAGCCAACTTGCATGTGGTAAGGGATAATCTTGTGACTGATTATTAAAATATTCATGCCATAATGGGCCATTTACAGGATTATTACCTGTAGCATTAATCTCAATAATATCTCCAACACTCAAATTACTAACAGAGGCTACAACTATTACTTTATCACCTATTAGTGCTTCTTCGCTAACGGTTGTGACCGTTGATGGAAACCGTCCGAAAAACTCAATAATATGCCCCTTATCTCCTGTTGAATACAAACCTTGATAGCTACCATTAATATCAGTAGCTGATTTTGGCATGTAAAATACAGTACCATCAGTCCCTTCGCCTTCTCCCCTAATAATAATATTACTTCTTTCAATTTTTAGCCAATCATCTATTACATAACGTCCTGCTGGAAAAAAGATGATACTGTTATTTGGTGCTGACCTAATTATGGCATCAATAGCGACAACATCACTAAGTCCATCATTGGCTAAAACACCTTGATCTAAAACATTAATAATATTATCAAAAGAAGGCTTTACAGCATATCCTCCGCCATAACCTGCATATGAAAAATCAGGTAGTCGCCCACGAGAATTCCACAATTCACCATTTTCACCCCATAAATCTGAAGTGGTTTTTGTTTGTGATTGTATATAATTACTACTGAGTAGTAGCAATAATAAAATGGATATTTTTTTTATCATTTTTTCTTATTAATTAATTATCATTTTTTTGAAAGAGCTTTGACCTTCTGAATTAGATATTTTTACGATGTAAACACCTTGTGGGAATACGCCCTTAGCAGCTATTTTTATAGATTCTTTATTTGCAATTGTTTCATATAACAATTGCCCGTTCATATTGAAAATGGTAATTGTAGCGTTTGTGAAGTTTTTCAAGGATATAACAAACTCATCATCAACTGGATTTGGATAAATTTTAAAACTATTGATTGTACTTTCGTCAATAGACAGAACGCTATTTTCTGAAAACTTTAATAAAACGACTCCGTTTCTAGACGATCCAACACCAGCCTTACCAAATGTAATATTAGAGACATTATTTACTCTGGCTATTTCATTATTATCCAAGACAAAAGCAATATCTCCATTATTAACTACCAATTTTAAACTTACATAACCATTTGTAGAAAGCGTAGAACTTGTACCTACTAATTTTGTAACGTTACCATTAAGCACCCTATATATTCCTGACTTGTTTGAATCAGCACTTAGTCTTCCAAAAATATAATTATCATCATTGCTAAACGCAGTAATTATAGCAACATCAGATTCGTTTTCAATTTCACTAGTTGTATAACGTTTTACTCTAGCTTCAACTTCATAGCTATTTTCTTCTGGTACATCAATCACTGAATATTCTGAAAGTTTTCCGCTGGTAACAGGAGGAAGGTTTCTAGCAATAAGTGCATATCTATTATTACCAACTATATCCATTACTTTCCATCGGGAAGGATCTCTTTCTTTCCAATCGCCTCGGTTTCCATATTCATTACTATTAAAAACTGTCTCATGAATAAACTCAGAATGGTAGCGTTTTTGAATTTCATATAGGTCCTTTTCTGCTAAATTTGGCACATCCTCATACCACTCACGTTCTTCTGTAAATAGTTCTTGCGAGTATGGAGCTGAGGTATCTATACCACTAACTAAAGTACCTTGGTACTGACCCCATCGGTTTTTCCAATCATTAGGATCTCTCCAATACATGCCATTAGCACTATCTCCTTCTAAACCCCAATACACATTATAGCCAGCACCGTGTGGCCCCGCTTTTTGGTCTCCTGAACTCTGATACGTCCAAGGCGTACGAACATCTGTCCATAAGTTTGAAAAAGGAGCGTTTCTATGAAAATCTAAGCGGATGGTATTAACATTTACCGAATTATCACCACTCATATTTCTAACCACATTTCCATTCGCCTTATGTATAATGGTAAAAGAATGGACATACTCTTCATTATTATTAAATTTTAAATTACTGGAAAGTATATTGGAACTATGACCTATTTTAAATCCATGATGCCCCTCTCTACCCTCAAGCGCTATACCTTCTAGCTCTCCATAAGATGAGTTTCTAATACCAATACCGTTATCACAATTAACGATTGTAATATTTTTTGACCAAAAGTTTTGACAGTTTTCAAATCTAATACCATTGTAGCCAGGTTCATTTAAATGAGATTCTTTAGGTACTTCAATAAAATCCATTCTTATATCTTCTATTCCTACATTTTTCAATGCACCATTTAGTTTCCTTACAAGCATGTTCCAAGAGGGCTTTAATTTGAGTCTTAAAGGCTCTCTTAGAGTAACCAAATTTCCTTCGATTTTTTCTATAGTATGAGTCATAAGAACATTATCTCCGGTTGCCCAAGTGACATGAGGTTCCGGCCAGTCTTGAGATTGATTGTTAAAATATTCGTGCCACAATTCCCCATTTATTGGATTATCGCCTCTAGCATTTATTACAATAATATCCCATTGATTTAATTGACTAGCATCTTCCACGACAATTACCCTATCACTTCTCAGAGCCTCTTCTGAAACTTTTGTAATAGTAGAAAGCGAACTATTTCCCAAGAAACTTACAAAATGACCACTTCTTCCAGTTGAATAATCACGATCATAAGGAGGAGTCACCTCCGTTGCCGATTTCGGGAGGTAAAATATGGTACCGCTAGGACCATCTCCTTCTCCTCTAAGTAAAATATTACTTCTATCTACTTCTATTATTTTGTCGATGACATAGCGTCCTACTGGAAAAAAAACAACACTATTATCAGGTGCTGTATTAATAATTGCATTAATTGCATCGGCATCACTTAGACCATCATTGGCTATAACACCTTGATCCAACACATTAATTATGTTCGTAAAATCTGGCTTTACGGCATTACCTCCACCGTAGCCAGCATATGAAAAGTCTGAAAGGCGTCCGCGTGTATCCCACAACTCACCATTATCACCCCATAAATCTGAAGTTGTTTTTGTTTGCGCAGAAACAGCAGTTAAATTTATTGAAAAACTGAATACTGTTAAAAAAACTGCGGTTACTGCACTAGATAAATTATTTTTCATTACAGTCTTTTTTTAATTTTGACTAAACTCTATTTAGTTACTGAAACGACTTTTTCTGACTCTGAATTTGGTTCTTTTGAAAGCGTAGCATTTAATTCACTTAAATCATCTTTCATTTCTCCATTAGGCCCATATATAACTGGTGCAATAAAGCAATCCCTAATACGATCTATTTTACGATCTTTATAGTGACACCAAACGTGATACCAGTTGTCTTTCCAAACAAAAAAATCACCATGAGCGTAAGGTGTTTCTAGACCCCAACCTTCGCCTACAAGTCCTTGAGTTTCGTAAGGCCCGTATAGATTTTTAGAAGTAGCATAATAACCAGAACAACTTAGATAGTAAATCCCATTACGTTTATGTAATGAATTTTTATCCATATCTGGAAAATAAGTTGTTTTGTTGATGACAATTGTTTTTGGCTCTTCATCCAGCTCAATCATTGATTCTTTTAGGCGAGCGATTTTGTAATTAGTTCTACCGTAAATGATGTAAGGTGTATTGTCATCATCAACAAAAATAGTTGGATCAAAAGAATCTACTAAAGGCTTCCCCAATGCATCTTTATATGGTCCTTCTGGTTTGTCGGCAACCATAACTCCAGCATTATCATGGTGGTTTGAAAAATACCAGTAATACTTACCGTTTCGCTCTACAATATCTCCGGCCCAACAAGATGTATTACCTTTGCCCATGTAATTGTCTTCAGGACTAATTGTACCAACATGCTCCCAAGTTTGTAAATCTGTTGATTTATAAATCCTCCAGTCTGGCATTACCCAATCGTTAATACCAAACCCAATGTCGTGTCCTGTAAAAACATAACAGACATTATCAACCACTAACATATGTGGGTCTGACATTCCTGGTTCGGCTATTAATGGATTTGTAAGCTTGAGTTCAGACTTTTCAGATTGATCACTTACTTGTTCAAGATTTTGATTTTTTGATATAAATTTCAACACACTAATAATAAGAACAGTAATTATTAAAATACTTATAATACTAATTTTACGAATCTTCATTTTCTGATATTATTTTATTTCATTTTTAACTAAGTAAATTGTTAAAATTATTATTAAATCTTATGAATATGGTTCTACCCCTTATGTCCTAAGCAAACTCAATAGTTCTTTAATCTTCTTAAACTTTGGTATCGGGTTTACTTGTAGAATCGAGATATTCATTTAATAATTTAGTTTGGTGAATAACAAATTTAACGACTCGTTTTGCTTGTTTTTATGCACTATTGTTCCATTTCTGTCAATATAATTGCGATTTTTCACTAATGTTCCTTATTTGCATCAATAGTGAAAATTAAATTAGAAAATTCAACGCTATCCTTAAAAACAATACATCTATTAATCACCCATTATGATTCAATAGTTTTAAAGCTATTTTATATTCTCTTTTTCACGTGTTTATCATGATTTTCGCATTAAATATGTTTACTTAGATGGTTAAAAAGAAAATGAAATGGTGATGTTTTTTATCAATTATAATACGATCAATTTTTTGTAATTGACATTAATTAATTTTAGAATCCGGATTATTTTATTCAACCATTAAACCCAATGACAAAGAGTAGAGCACATTCAATTAAGTTGCTATTTCAGGATGATTTTTAGGAATATGCAAACAGGACTTAACAGGATATTTTAATACTATTATCACCTTTTGGTGTCGATTTTGAAATTGCTAAAACTTGATTATAATTCAGTTAATCAAATTATTCAGAAACTGATAAACGATCCTCTAGCTGTTTTTCGAATAAACTTTCGGGTTTTACATGAACGTTCATAGACTCTTTATGTGCATATGATTGTTTTGGACCACAACAACCTTTATTAGTATGTTCACCTAAACAACCTATAGCCCAATTTGTATGATCTCCTGGAGGATCCTGAATAATGATTTCTTTGGCACTACAATTCCAAAACATGCATGATGCTCCTGACCAACCATGGCCACTACCTGAATTCCTCCTGTTTTCAACACCAATATTATCGCCCTCTATATATATATTATCAAACAATAAACCCGTAGACCACCTATGATGAGGACCGCTCACACTATGTGCGTCCAAAGCTTTGCTGTTTAAAAAAACATTTGGTCCCGCAACAATTGAAGCAGTTACATAGTCATGTCTTCCTCCTTCAGTAATGCAGTTTTTTATTAGATTTTGTTCGCCGACAACGTTAAAAGAGTACATTCTTCCTCCTTTTACTATACCCTTGTGATTTCGCATTTCACAAGAATCTACAGTAATTTTCATGCTCGATCTACCAATATTGATACAAGAATATGTAAAATAATTAGCGTATACTTTTTTCGCCCAACCGTTCTCTACATTATTAAAAATAACGGCGTTCCAAGCATGGTTTTCATCTTCCGGTGAAGCATAATATGAATTTAATTGAATATTTTCTATCCCGACTTCTTCAATTTTACCTTTCCAAGAATACTTGTATATATATCCTTCAGCATATTTCGAGTCTATTATATCAACAATTGGAGCATCAAATGAAATTTTATTTTTTTTAACACTAAGCACCTTTCTCCTAAAAGTGACTGTATACCTGTTAGGTGTCCAGTTCCTATCGTTAGAATCTGTTTCGTTTAAATCATCCATCCCTAACATATCAATCCAAGCCTGATTAGGTTTTCTTTCAATCATTATATCATCACCTTTTTCAAAAGAATGACCATCTATAGCTGTTACTGCCTGTGCTCCTATAGGAACATATGAATCAATAATTTTTGTCTGAGTAGATAAAATTTTTTCAGGCTCTGAATAACCCTCGAAAACAACAAAATTAGATTTAGATTTTTTTGTAGCTATTAGTGTGGTGGATTTTCCCTCTCCTCTAATTACTATACCGCTCTTCTTAATTTTCAATACACCGCTAACATTGTAAGTTCCCGATTTTAAGAGCAAAGCTCCTCGAAAACCATTTTTATCTGGTTTTAGAGTTTCTAATTCATCTATTGCATTTTGAATATGACTTCTATTGTCTCCTTTTATAGCGTTGATAGTTTTTCTTATTGGAATGTTAGGAATACTCTTTTCACTATGATGATAACCTACATAACTATAATCTGGGATTTTATTTCCTCTGTTATCAGCTACATAGATAAGTTTGCCATTTCTATCAAACCTTAAAAGCTCAGAAGTTTGTGCCTTTAGAATAAAGAACACAAGGCACGCTAAAAGGGTTAATTTATATTTCATTTTTTATTTTTTATTTTTAATCGTGGTAAAGAAGTAATATATCTAAGAAAAATTACAATTCCTTTTTTATAATTTCGCTTGGTTTATACCCTATACGATGTGCTTGCACTATAATGTGACTTCCGTTATTTTGGATATTTACTGGTTTATTATAAACGGTCCATGATAATGGTTGTTCCCCATTAGGATTTATGATTTTATAACCTAAAGAGGCACCTTCGGTTTCTGTGCTAATGATAATTTCGTTATCTTTTACATTGATAACTGGAGATTTGGTTTGTGGCTGCACATCTTTACCTCCCCATAAATGATCAACTAATTCTTTTTCAGGTAAATTAGGTTGATCTCCAATGGTACTTAACCAGTTATCCATTTCATCACTTAACTCGCTTAACTTGTCCTTGTATTTAGGATCATCACTCAAATTGTTTAATTCATATGGGTCTGCTAAACAATCAAATAATTCTTCAGTTGGTTTGCTTTTTCTAAACCATTGTTTTTGATTGTAATTTAACTTACCTTCTTCATTTAAACGCAATAATTCTTGCATTGTAGGGATTTTTTCCCTGTAAGTTATAGGTAAATAATAGCCTTGGTTAGGTCGATAATTTCTAATGTATTTAAATTGTTGATCTCTTACTGCTCTAATTGCATCTGTAAATCCATCGAATCGGTCAGCCGCAGCATGTATGTGCTTTCTTTTATCAGTTGTTTTCTGTTTCCCTAAAAATGCTAGCCCTTGCATATAGTCTTTTGGCTCTTCTCCAATTAATGACAACAACGTAGGTGCAAAATCAACAAAACTTATTAATTGTTCATCTTTAGTTCCTGCTCCTAATTTTTCAGGAAACCTAACTATCATTGGTGTATTTATACCTGAATCATATATTAATCTTTTTTCTCTTGGAAGCGGTCCTCCATGGTCCCCATAAAAAAATATGATTGTATTTTCTAACAAACCATCATCTTCCAATTGCTTAAGAATGGCTCCAACCTGTTTGTCCATTTCAGCAATGTTATTATATACCTTCCACATATCGCGTTTCACAATATCATTATCAGGTAAATACGGCGGTATTTTAAAGTCAGTCTCCCGAGGCAGGTGTAGGTTTGATTCGGACTCTTTCATACGTTTTTTACCATTTCCTCTGGTAACAAAACCTCTATCTCCAGCAGCGTAAAATCTTTCTTCATGATAGCGAAGGCCATAAGGCTCAAACAATCCAGATTCGTGTGTTTCATGAAAATTAAAAACAGCAAAGAAAGGCTGATTCTCATTTCTATTACGCCAATGTGCATATGGGCTACTTTCATCCCAGGCTGTTACAGGCGGATTAAATTGATAATCTTCTTTATAATTATTTGTACAATAATAACCACCTAACCTCAGCCATTCGCTTATCATTTTCGCTTCAGTTGGAGGCACTGCTTCATATTCTGGTAATCCTGTAACTTCTGTATATGAATTTACCCGCATATTATTCGCACCAATACTAGTAGGATACATACCCGTAGCAATTGCAGCCCTACTAGGAGCACAAACACCCGATGTAGAATATAGATTTGGGTAAATAACTCCCTCATTGGCTAAACGACTTAGGTTTGGTGTTTTAATGGTATTATCTCCAAAGGGTGGGATATATGGCCCCATATCTTCTGTTACAAGCCAGAGAATATTTGGTCTTTGAGGCAATTCTAACAGTTTTGTTTCTACTTTCGAACTTGATTTTTGCTCGGAGCAACTCGCTAAAAAACTAAAAAGAATAAGTACTAAAAGAATAACTTGAACTTCTGTTAATTGATTTTTTATCCTAAACATTTAATTATTATTTTTATTATAGTTGCTGGCTTCAACTGTTAAGCGTAGCGAATTGTGTTTTAATTTCTATTCTGTTTTTTTAGAATATTACTTACAAGTAATTTCGCTTAGCATACCACTTTGTGCCGCAGATAAGCTTTTATCTGTTTTAAATAATACAAATTGATCTATGGCATGAGATTTAGAACGTCCTGAAATTTCTACATCAAAAATTCCTGCTGCATCAAACTTTGTGAAAATATCATGCGGGTCATTGTCACTTGTTGAAGATCTCCAAAACCACTCACCTACCTTATTCATGTAAATTTTAAACCAACCGTCTTTACTTGCTCCTTCTGGGTTTGGCGTTTTTCCTGATCCTTTTGGATAGACACGCTCATTTGTACCTGCTTTTTCACCATAAAAATCATTACCATTAATTTTTAACCAACTATCATTGAAATCGGTATTACTTGTTCCATCTCCTATCCTGGACCGCCAAACAAATTGGTATGTTCCTGGATTATTTATTTTGATTGAAAATTTAATAGTTCCTGCACCCGGTGTATTAAAATTATCACTCGCTGTCCATATAAGATACCCAGTACCTTCATAGCCAGAAAGTGTACTTGCAGTAGTCCAACCATTGGCTATTGCACTCGGATTTTTAAGATCTACGCGAACAATACCATCTTCCTCATTAAATATTTTACCCGACAAACAGCCTGTAGCAACTTCTTCTTCCTCAACCTCTTCAATTATTTCTGTTTTATCTTCCGAATTATCTGTGCAACTTGAAAATGTTGTAGATATACTACAAATTAACAATGCAATAAATACTATAAAAAAACTAGGATTCTCTTTGAATTGATTTTTTCTACTATACATTGAATTATTGTTTTTAAATCATTATTTGAATGAGTTATACCCTCAAGATCATTAAAACACGCTGACAGAGACTTTAAAATGTTGATAAAAATGAAAAAAATAGTTTTTCTAATTTAGTTCCGGCTTCTTTATCTCCTCTTTAAGCTGACATCATACAGCACAATATAATCAATAGAGATGTCGATATTCTGAATGCAATGTAAAATGCTTTAGCACTATTTTAATTACAATTAAATTTAATTAGCGATTGGTTACTTACCAATTTGTATTATATTTTAAACTAATGATGTGTTGTTATATTAAAAACCTCCACCTTAGAATAGAAAAGGATGGAGGTTTTTTACTAACTCAAACTAACTTAAATGTTTTATTATAATTTAGTATGGCTTATTTCTAACTGGATCATTTAATGAATGTCCAATACCATTATTAAAAATATAATTAGAGTTTCTTATACGCTCTCGTTGCGACGTTGCCGAAGCAGGGAACGGTAGTGGTGCTTGTCTATCATCGTTAATATCAGTTCGGTAACGATCATCACGTAAAAATGCAATTAATCCATCTTCTCCAGGAATAAGGGTTTGAAATATATATTGCGTAAACGTTTCACGCAATGTCGGAATTTGATCTACATAAGCGTCTACAATGTGATATTTCAAAACAGTTCTTAGCTTTTCCATTTTTTCAGGTGTATCTACACGTTCCATAACATCTTCTGGTGTTTCATCGCCTGAAACGCTACTAGATCCTGTTACAATTTGAATGACATCACCACCACCTGTAAATGCATTATTATTAAGCATTAAGTAAGTTCTGTTAGGATTTTCTGTTTGACTGTATAAATCAACAAATCCTGCTTTATTTATAGCGGCTACTAGGTAATTGTAACTATCACCAAGTAAACCTCCATCTTCTGATCTTCTAAGTGCATTAGGACTATTAAAAAAGTCCCATGCTGTGCCATCGGCGTAAGGATCAACAATAGTTAATTCCGGATCGAAATCGTAAGTATCTTGTAAAGGTAAATCACAACTGAATGCAAAAGCTAATATGATTAATACCAGTAAATATTTAAATTGTTTTTTCATGATTATTATTTTTAGTCGTTAGAGCTGTATCCTGGGTTTTGGTTTCCTAGGTTAGGATTTTCTTGAAAATGCTCAAAGTAAATAGGCAATAGTTTTCTTGTGTCATCAATAAGAGCCTCTCCTCGAAGATTATACGTTTCGTTCATGGTCTCAACAAACTTATCTGTTCGTATTAAATCCCAAACACGTTTACCTTCCCCTAATAGCTCAAATTGTCTTTCATCTAAAATATAGTCCTCACGAGCTTCAATAGAAGCTCCAAACTCTGCTTCTGCCACAAGTGGTAATTCTCTAGCTTCTCTAACATCATTTACTAGCTCTAAAGCACGGTCTACGTTCCCTAGTCGGTTTTCTGCTTCTGCCAATAACAATAACTGTCCCGCGTAGCGATATAATACAATATCTGTATCATCAAAATTTGTGTTATAATTAAATTTATGCCATTTCGCAACACGTTGATTAAAAATCTCTTCAATGGTACCATCTCCAGGATTGATATCAACACCATCCTCAATACTTACGAAGTATCTAAAGTCTCCATAAATTGGCACTTCTATAGTTCTAGTACCTCCCATTGGGTCATCTTCTACAACTATTCGAGTAAGTGGTGGCTCAAACCCAGGATATTTAGTAACCCAACCTAACGAGTCTATGGGAAAACGATCTCTCCATTTTAATTCTAGCTCACTAGAAATATAGTATCCTGGTAAACCTGCGAATAAAATTCCAGAATATCCAGATCTGTTTCCTCTAAAATCACCATTTGATTCTTGTGGATCTAATTGATCATAAAAAATAGATAATATTAGTTCTGGCCCTTCTTGTTTTTTTCCTCTTTCATCTTCAAATACGCCTTGAAGACCTAAGAATGGTCCTTCCCCATCATTATTATTATAAAATAAGTTTTCCCAATCTTCAGCATTTTTCACTAAACTATGCTCACCTAAAGCTATTAAATTATCTAGTGCAATTTTGGCTTTAGCATGATCTTTCATCCACATATAAACTTCAGCCTCAAATGCCAAGATACTTGCAGTAGACCATCTAAAAGGTCTTGCTGTTGCAGCTAAAAGTTCTTCTGCTTTTAACATATCTGGTATAACAATAGTTTGCATGATTGTATTTGCATCGGTTCTAGGCTTAAATAATTCTGGTCCTGACTTTTCAGTAGGTTCTGTAAACAATGGCACATCGCCCCAAACTTTTATCATTGTAAAGTAAGCATAGGCTCTTAATGCCAAAGCTTCTCCTAATAAGCTCTGATCACCGCCACTAATTTTTGGAATTCTATCTATAGCTAAATTTGCTCTATTAACCATGTTATATATGAAATTCCATCGTGTAGCTTCTGGATCTCCTTCTGTTACATTATTGGTAACAATCTCAACACTAGTTGAAGATGCAGACTCTGACCCTCTGTCATGACTATCTGACCGTAATTCACCCCAGTAAAGATGTCCTTCTCTATAAGCAGTTTGCATCGCATCATAGATTGCCATAACACCAGCTTCTGCATCATTATTATTTCTCCAAAAATTTGTTGGAGCAATTTCACTTATCGGATTTTCGTCAACCAAATCGTCACAAGAAACGATTAGGCTTGTTAACAATAGAAATACTATTCCGTATGTTAAACTGTTTTTTATAAACTTTTTATTCATCTCTTTTTTTATTTTAGTTGTACTTTTAATCCAAGAATAATCTCTCTATCGTTTGGATACCTAAGATCATCTTGATTTACACGTAAAGGATTACCTCTTCTACCTAGTTCTGGATTGTATCCCGTATATTCTGTCCAAGTTAATACGTTATTAACAGCAAGGTTTATAGAAAACGCATTTAACCAATTTACTTGGTCTAATAGTTTTTTTGGAAAACTATAATTTAAGCGCACATAACGTAACTTTACCCAATCACCATTTTGTACATAGAAACTGTTTGGTCTATTTCTTAATTGAGGCACTCTATTTAAACGCGGCCAAACAGTAATATCACCTTCTTCTCTCCATGCGTTTTCAATGAATATTGGACTTGGTGTCTCATTAGAAGAATTAAGATCATTTCTGTTCTCATCCCATCTTGCCCACATATCAGCACCCAAACTATAATCAAACAAACAACTAAGTGTAAAGTTTTTAAAGGTAAATGTGTTAGACCATCCTCCAAAAAATTCAGGTAAACCATTACCAATTACTTTTCTATCATCAGCCGGAGTAATATTGAAATCACCATTCAAGTCTTCCCAGATAATATCACCACCTTGTAGCACATTTCCGTTAGAACTTAGTTGATTAACATTGTCTGTATATTCTGCACCATTCAAAGTATAATTAACAAAATTCCCATCTCCATCAAAATTTGGTGTTAGCTGCACACCATCGTCAGTAAAAGCATTAGATTCTGTATATTGAAAAATACCTAAATTAGTAAATCCGAATATATTTCCAATAGGCTGTCCTTCTTCTATTTTATAGTCGCCATCAAAAAAGGGCGTTCCTCCAGCTAACTTAGTAACTTTATTCTCGAGATAAGAAACATTAAAACTACTATTCCATTTAAAATCTTTAGTTCTTATTATATCTCCTCCAATTGTGACATCTATACCTTTATTTTCAACAGAACCTACATTTTGAAGTAACGAACTAAAGCCAGACTCCTCTGGTAAAGGTACGTTGGCTAAAAGATCAGTAGTTGTTTTTTTCCAAAAATCAATTCCAAAATTAAATCTGTTTTTAAACATATCTAATTCAAGCCCTAAGTTTACAGATGTTGTACTTTCCCAACTTAAATTTGGGTTTCCAATACGGTTTTGTCCTACTCCTGCCCCAGTATAATTTGCACCAGGCACTAATGCACTTGTAAAGGCATAATTTGAAATTCGCTCATTACCAATTTCACCATAACTAGCTTTTAACATCAAATTAGTTAAAGTTTTATTTCCTTTTAAGAATTCTTCATTACTAATTCTCCAACCTAAACTGGCAGATGGAAAATTACCATACTCGTTGGCATCTCCAAATCGTGAAGACCCATCTCTACGAATTGACGCGCTTATTAAATATTTGTTTTTGTAATCGTAATTAAACCCACCAAATAATGAAAATAAATTATGTTTCTGAATTCCTGTATCACCATCAATACCAACATTTAAGGGATCTGCATTATTAAATGTTGAAATATCATCTGAGACAAACTGACCGCCTACTTCAAAATATTCATCAGTCCATTTCTGAATTTGCATACCTGCAAATGCTGAAAAATCATGATTGCCCCAAGAGTTTTTATAATTGATAAAATTTTCCTGTTGAATATCGTAACTTTCGTTGTCTCTATAAATCCCTTCAGGCGGATTTGACGGATTATTTTGAATTAAAGAAGGTGTAAAGTCTTTACGCTTTCTACTACTATGGTTTATTCCTAAGGTAGATTTAATCTTAACTTTCGGGAATACTGACCACTCTACATAACTAAATATCTGAGTTCTCTTTCTTGTGTCAGTAATTTCAGCTAATTCGGCTTGAGCTAAAGGATTTCTTCGCCCTGCAATTGTAGGTGTAAAATTTCCATTAGGCTCAAATAAAGGAAAATTAGGAATTCTAGCCACAATTTGAGTAAAAACATTACTCTCACTTACCCCATTTCTTTTCTCATATGATATGTTTGCTCTCGTACCCACCTTTAACTTATCACTAATGTTCGAATCAATTTTCAATAACGTATTGATTCTTCTGTAGCCACTATTTATAACGATTCCCTCTTCATCTAGAAATCCAGTATTCAAGTAATAAGTCCCTTTATCACCACCACCACTGATAGCCACATTGGTTTGATGCCTTATACCAGGGCGTGTAACTAATTTCTGTAAATCAAAAGAGTTTCTATTTAAAAGCCCTAACGAATCTCTTTCTTCCCCAGTTAAATTATCAGCAGCTCTATTAACTCTAGTTCTAACATAATCTAACCTTTGATTAGAATTTGCCACTGGCAAATCGCCCACCAAAGTATTATATCCTGTTACCGATGTGATGTCTATTTTTAACGACCCTTTTTTACCAGATTTGGTAGTGATTAAAACAACACCATTTGCAGCTTTCGAACCATAGATTGCAGCAGTAGCTCCATCTTTTAATACTTCGAAAGATTGAATATCGTTCGGATCTAAATTATCAATATTTTCAAGCTGTTGTCCATCTACAACATATAATGGTGAAGTACCTGCTCCAAAAGTAGATACACCACGGATACTAACATCAAAACCACCACCTGGCCCGTTATTAGTAAGAATTTGAACACCTGCTAATTTACCTTGTACCGCATCGAATGCACTTGTTGGAGAGGCTTGTTCTATTTCTTCAGATTTAACAGAGCCTAGTGCTCCTAATACTTTCTTTCTGCTTACAGGCGCATATCCTATTATAACAACCTCTTCTAAGCTTTCAACATCCTCTTCTAGATTCACGTTAAGTGTTATCTGATTAGTGATAGCAACTTCTTTAGTAACATAACCAATATAGGAAAACACTAAAGTTTTATTACCTGATGACATTAAGATAGAATACTTTCCATCAAAATCTGTTACAGCTCCTTTGTTGGTTCCTTTTTGAACAACATTTACACCTGGCAATGGCACTCCGTTCGCATCAGAAACGGTCCCTGATACTCTCTGTTGGGCACTTACACTAATAGTAGTAAAACTGGACAAGACCAGAACTAATACAAATAGTAAACCCGAAACAGACCATCTACTTTTTAGTTTTTGTTTCATTTTGAGTTTTAGTTTAAACATAAAATTGATTTTAATGATTATTTAGTTTGTCTTTTAATAACAAACAAATTTAACAACACGTTAACTCTTTTTATTTGCACTATTGTTCCATTACTGTCAATAAAATTGAGCTTTTTCACTATTGTTCACCAAATGCATCAATAGTGAAAATAGTACCTGAAAAACAATCACTATTTTTATAGAAACTTTTTACCTCGTTGATAATGACTAAGAATTCGATAGCGTTTATGCTGTGTTCATATTTACTTTTCTCACCATTTCTTTTGTTTTCCCAGACAGAAGATATTAGTTTTCGTAAAGTATCACCACCGGGAGGTTTTACACGGTATGCTATTCAATCAATTATTCAGGATGATTTGGGTTATATATGGATGGGAACTCAACAAGGGCTTGTTCGATTTGACTCAAAAAACGCAGATTGGTTTATTCCTGTTTCAAATGACTCCTTGAGTTTGCCTAGTGAGCAAGTTTCAAAAGTTTATTCTGATAATAATAATGATATATGGGCAGCTACTAGTAGAGGCTTATGTAAATTTAACAGTCAAAAACAAAACTTTGAACGCATTAAATATGGTTACGAGAATAATTCGAAAGGAAAAGACAGAGTCATTTCTATTTTACAATTAGAGGACGGGCGATATTTGGTCATTGATAATAATCATTTTGGTTTTTTTGATTATGAAAAAAAGCAATTTATCAGAATAGCAAAAAACAGAATAAAATCTCCAGAAGTACTCTACAAAGATGATTTAAACAGAATATGGATTGGTACAAGAAGCGGTCATGTTTTTGAGTTTTCACCTGAAAATGGCTCTCTTAGGAAAGCTTTTTCTATTGATACAAAGGTTACTTGTATATATTCAGAAAAAGATAAAATATGGGTTGGCTCAGAAGAAAGCGGTGCCAAATTGTTTAACATCAATGGCGAATTTATAGAACAAGTTCCATTAAAAAACAAATTTATAGTTTCAAAATACGAGCGTGTAAGGGCTATAAAAAGGGATTCTTCAGGTAGATTATGGTTTGGAACAGACGATGGTTTGTTCATACAAAATGGAAAAAAAACGAAGTGGTTAAACCCCGATAATTACCAAGGCATACCTCATAATTCTATATTTCAAATTTATGAAGACAATAATGGTGGTTTATGGTTAGGTACGTGGTCTGGTGGCTTAGCATTGATGCATCAATCTGATAATAGCTTTAAAACCTACAGACATAGCGCATCACACAATTCAATTAGCAATAATGTTGTAAGTTCTTTTTTGCAAACAAATACGAATGAACTACTTATTGGAACCGAGGTTGGAGGTCTAAATACATTCAACTTAGACACTAAAAAATTTGAGCTTATTCCAATTGATAAACAGTTACTTGTTAAAAACATAAAGACTTTGTGTAAAGATAAACAAGGAGGCGTTTGGGCCGGCACCTTTAGGAAAGGTCTTTGGTACAAACCTCCAAATGCTTTAAACTTTAAATTATTTGAAAAAGGACCTGAAGATGGAAAACACATTTCATCAAATAGTATTTATGCGCTATATCCGGTAGATTCTGGTGTTTGGATAGGAACCTTTCACGGGGGTGTTAATTTCTATAATTTTAAAACAAAATCCATAACGCATTGCTTCCTAAATAATAGCAGTGGCATTAATATGTCAGATATTGATGTACAATCTGTAATAATTGATAAAGACTCAAATTTATGGTTAGGAACACTTAATGATTTTTTATACAAAATCGAATTACCCTCTGGAGTTGTTACAAAAATAGCGGATAATGAATTCGCTAAAGCATATTTTGATAATACTATTTATACACTATGGCAGCATAGTTCAGGAGATATTTGGATTGGAACAAAAAACAAAGGCATACTAATTTATAAACCTAATGAAAACAAAATTGAAAGTTTTGACGATGGTGGATTTTTAAAACAGAAAAATGTTTTTGGCATTATAGAAGATAATAACAATAATATCTGGATAACATCAAATAACGGACTGATATTATATAATCCAGAAGATAAAACTAAACGTCATTTTGTGTACTTTGATAATATTCAAAGTAACATATTTAGTCCACAAGCTGTATTTAAAGATCATAACGGAATGCTATATTTTGGAGGCACCAACGGTTTTACGACAATTAATCCTGATAAAATAAAGGTCAACTCAAAAAAACCGTTTACTATAATTAAAACATTAAATACCAAAGATGATAAATCGATTTACCCCGTCTATTCTAAGAATTTTGAAATTAACCCTATTCATTTAGGGCCAGATGAAAATACATTCAGAATTAATTTCTCTGCGAACAATTATTTGATGCCAGAGAAAAATAAATATAAATACCGTTTAATAAATTACTTTGACGATTGGGTACCTATTGAAAATGAAGGCTCTGTATTATTTACAAGTCTTAATTCAGGTTCTTATATTTTTGAGGTAAAAGCCTCTAATAACGATGGGATTTGGAATGATACTCCTACACAGATGAAAATTGAAATTGGAGAATATTGGTATAAAATGCCATGGGCTTATTTCATTTATATTCTATTTTTTGGTATCGGATTGTATTTTATAAGTCGTTTTTACATAGAACGATTAAAGCTAAAACGAGCCTTTTTACTTGAAAAAAGTCAACGCGAAAATGAAGAGCAGGTAAATGAAATGAAGCTTAAGTTTTTTACCAATGTTTCTCATGAATTTAGAACGCCATTAACGCTTATTTTATGGCCTTTAAAACAATTACTCAAATCTAAAAACTTAAGTAGTACAGAACAAACAAATTTAGAAATAGCACAAAGAAACACTAATAGGCTTCTAGAACTTATAAATCAAATAACTGATTTAAGGAAGCTTGAAAGGAAAAAAAGTAAACTCAATATTTCTAAAATTGATATTATAAAATTAATTAAAGGAATACAACAAGATTTCTTAGGCGAGGTAGAATCTAAAAAAATTGATTTTGTCTTAAATACAAATTATTCTAATTTCGAAATCGAGGCCGACCAGCAAAAACTTGACACCATTATTTATAACCTACTTTCTAACGCATACAAGTATGTAAATTCAAATGGTAAGATAAAAATATCCATAAATACAACGCTTAGTACTGCAGCGAATACCTATAACAACCAATTAAGTTATGGAGATATATTTACTGAAAACTTTATCGAGATCATCATAGAAGATAACGGATCAGGTATTGATAATGAAGATTTAATTAAAATATTTAACCGTTTTGAGCAAGGAAAACAAAAAGAAGACAATAACAATTCAAAAGTTCATGGTAGCGGTATAGGTTTAGCTATATGCAAAGAATTCACTTTGCTACATCATGGTAAAATTACGGTACAAAGCACACTAGGTAAAGGGTCTCGCTTCACATTATTATTACCAACAAGGCAAAAAGCTCAAAAAATGCTATTTGAAAGTCATCAAACCGTTAAAAATTTGAGCGATACAGAATCTATTTTTATACCATTAAAAAAAGAAATTGCTGCAGAAGAACGAAGTCAGGTTTTAATTGTTGAAGATAATCCAGATTTTAGTTCCTTTATTTGCAACTATCTAAATGACTATTACCAAGTAGAGCATGCCTCTAATGGAAAAGAAGGTTTAGCTATTTTAAAAGAACGTCAAATCGACCTTATTGTATCTGATGTTATGATGCCAGAAATGGATGGATTTGAATTCTGTAACATTGTAAAATCTCAAATAGAAACTAGTCATATTCCTGTTATTTTATTAACTGCGTTATCTTCATCCGAAAATTTAATTGTAGGATTAGACAAAGGAGCAGATGCTTATTTAACCAAACCTTTTGAATCAAAAGTATTGCTAAAACAAATTGAAAACCTCCTTGAACAGCGCCGTCGTATCCATAAAAACTTCACAAAACATTTTATTTCCAAAAAGACGATAGAAGTCGGTGGACTTGATAATTTCTTCCTAAATAGGGTTCGTAAAGTTGTAGAAAGCAATCTATCGGATGAAGCCTTTAGTATAGAAAAATTAGCAGAAGAATTAATGATTAGCAGAAGTAATCTTCACAGAAAAATAAAATCACTCTCAGGTTTAAGCACTTCTGAGTTTGTAAACTTAATAAGACTAAAGTATGCTGTGAAATTAATAAAAAAAGAAAATTACCGCTTTAACGAAGTCGCTTTTCGGGTTGGCTTTAGTTCTCAATCATATTTTACTCGCTGCTTCAAAAAAGCCTATAAAATTTCACCAAAAGAATATTTTAAGAACCCTCAAAACGATAATGATTATAACTCATAGCTTTTCGTGTTTTGATCAATATCTATTTTATTAATTATAGTTAAAGAAAATGAAAAATAGTTTGAAATTAATGTTTAGGTCTTTTTGGCTATCATGTTTATTATTAGGCTGCATTTCTAACCAAAAGCAAAAAAATGAAATAGCATTTGATACATCCATTTTAAAGGTTAATGAAAAAGATGACATATATAAACTTATAAATAATGAGTGCTCTGCTACTTTTAAGATAAAAGGTGCAGAAATGATAAGTTTGAAAGCAAATAATATAGAATATATTTGGTTCGGAGATCCTGAGGTATGGTCTGGGCAGGCTCCAATTTTATTTCCTATTGTGGGCAGGTTAAAAGACCATGAATATTTATTCAAAGGGCAAACCTACACCATGAAACAACATGGATTTGCCAGAGATAATAATTTTAAAGTTGTAGCAAAAACAGATAACAGCATTACATTTGAACAAATCGCAACAAAAGAATCAAAAGCAATCTATCCTTTCGATTTTGTATTACAGGTAAAATATACTTTAAAGGGTAAAACATTACTAACAAAATATATTGTAAAAAACCCTTCCGTATCTGAAGAATTATATTTTTCTATTGGTGCACATCCTTCATTTAATTGTCCGTTTGAAGCAAACCAAAAACGAAATGAATATCAATTAGTGTTTGACAAAAAAATAGCGCCTAAATTTCAAACAAACATAAACGGAATATACGAGGGTCACACCAAGGATGTTTTTAAAGATAAGGGCATTCTGGATTTACCAGATACTATATTCGATGACAAATCCTTAGCTCTTAGCCCTAATGTTTTCTCAAAAGTTACTTTTGTACACAAACCCACTAAAAAACCATATTTAAGCGTTAATTTTAAAGGTTTTCCATTTTTGGGCATATGGTCTATCAGCAATACTTCTCCATTTATATGCATAGAACCATGGTATGGTATTGCAGACCGAAAATATCAAAATAAGGATTTTACAAAAAAGGAAGGTGTGCAGAAATTGAATCCGCAAAGTACTTTTGAAACATCATTTTCTATATCAATTCTTTAGAGGTTACAATTGAAAACAGCTTATGGCGTATAAAACCAACAGCATTATAGGGTTTTATAGCAATAGGAACTGTACTCGAACCAGTGACCGTCGGATTATGAGCTTGATTATTAAATAGAAGAAAAATTATTGAATTAATACAAAAAATAGTATTTGATACTAAATATAATTAAATCTCATTATTCTAAATTAAGCCAACAAAAACAACAAAATGTTGTACCTAACTAAAAAAGCGTTGCAATTTTTAACGAAAAAAGTCGAAGATTTCTCTTCGACTTTTTGTGCGGGCGGGGAGACTCGAACTCCCACACCTCGCGGCACTAGATCCTAAGTCTAGCGTGTCTACCAATTCCACCACGCCCGCTAAAGGACTGCAAATATAAACAACATTTTTAAATTGCAAACTTTATAGTCTCAAAAAACATTCTTTTTTATACTTTTGAATACATACTTATAAAAACTCACATGAATTATATTCAATCTTATATATCTGAACATAAAGATCGTTTTTTAAACGAATTAATCGAACTCTTAAAAATTCCATCTATTAGTGCAGATTCTAATTACAAAAATGATGTTTTAAAAACAGCAGACACCATTAAAACCAGTCTTAAAGAAGCAGGCTGCGATGTTGTAGAAATATGCAAAACAGAGGGCTACCCAATAGTCTATGGTGAAAAAATAATTGACAAAAATCTACCTACCATTCTGGTTTATGGACATTATGATGTACAACCACCAGACCCAATAAACTTATGGGACTCTCCACCTTTTGAACCTGTAATAAAAAAAACGGACAAACATCCAGATGGTGCTATTTTTGCTCGTGGTGCTTGCGATGATAAAGGCCAAATGTATATGCACGTTAAGGCCATGGAGTTTATGATGGCAACAAACCAACTACCTTGCAATGTGAAGTTTATGATTGAAGGGGAAGAAGAAGTTGGTAGCGCCAACCTTGCAACTTTTGTAAAAAACAATCAAGAGAAATTAAAAAACGATGTTATATTAATTTCTGACACAGGAATGATTGCTAACGATGTCCCTTCTATAACAACTGGACTAAGAGGGTTAAGTTATGTTGAAGTAGAAGTTACAGGTCCTAACCGTGATTTACACTCAGGACTATACGGCGGTGCTGTAGCAAACCCAATAAACGTTTTAACGAAAATGATTGCATCACTTCATGATGAAAACAATCATATAACAATACCAGGATTTTACGACAAAGTTGAAGAGCTGTCAAAAGAAGAGCGTGCAGAAATGGCTAAAGCACCTTTTAACCTCGACAACTATAAAAAAGCGTTAAACATTGAAACTGTGTATGGAGAAGCAGGTTATACTACCAATGAAAGAAATTCGATTAGGCCAACGCTAGACGTTAATGGTATTTGGGGAGGCTACACAGGTGAAGGTGCAAAAACCGTTATTGCCAGTAAAGCTTATGCCAAAATTTCTATGCGACTAGTCCCTAATCAAGATTGGGAAAACATTACTCAATTATTTAAAACCCATTTTGAGAACATTGCACCCAAAGCAGTTAAGGTAAAAGTTACACCTCACCATGGTGGTCAAGGCTATGTAACCCCAATTAATAGTATTGGTTATAAGGCTGCTAGCAAAGCCTATCAAGACACGTTTGGAAAAACACCAATTCCGCAACGAAGTGGAGGCAGTATTCCAATTGTAGCACTTTTCGAGCAAGAGTTAAAAAGCAAAACCATTTTAATGGGCTTTGGTCTAGATAGTGATGCTATCCATTCTCCAAACGAACATTTTGGAATCTGGAATTACTTAAAAGGCATAGAAACCATTCCGTTATTTTATAAATATTTTACAGAATTATCAAAATAATTTAGGTGTTACCACAAGGGTCGCGCTTTTCTTTATATCTTTTTTTGCCACTAATTAAAGCAAAAAAAGGATGCCATTACAATCGCTAACACAAGTTAGCAACACAAAATGAAAAACCAACACAGCAATCAACTTTTATTACTCACATTTGCCACTTTACTAATCAGTACATCTGGTGCTTTAGGAAAATTTATAGACCTACCTACTCCCGTAATTATTTGGTGCAGAAGTGCGTTAGGTACAATATTCCTATTTGTATTTTGCCGTTACAAAAATTTAAACCTTAAAATTCAATCTAAAAAAGACATCCCAACTATTCTTATAGGTGCTGTGTTATTAGGTGTACATTGGGTAACCTATTTTTACGCTTTAAAACTATCAAATGTTGCCATTGGTATGCTATCTATGTTTACATTTCCTGTTATTACAGCATTTCTAGAACCACTATTTACAAAATCTAAATTAAACCCTATACATATCGTTTTAGGTCTCATGGTTTTGTTAGGCATATATATTCTTGCTCCAAACTTAAATTTTGAAAACACGTATTTAAAAGGCATTCTAATTGGTGTTTTTTCTGCTGTTTGTTATTCTATAAGAAACTTAATTTTAAAACAACACGTTCACAAATACGATGGCACCGTACTCATGATGCAGCAAGTTTCTATTGTAAGTATCTTGCTAGTTCCTGTTATGTTTAATATGGATATAAGCAATATTAAAACACAATTACCATATCTACTTATTTTAGGTTTAGTAACTACAGCAATAGGACATTCTTTATTTATTAGCAGCTTAAAACATTTCTCGGTAAGTACTGCGAGCATTATTGGAAGTATGCAACCTATTTTCGGTATTATAATAGCCTTCATTTTCTTAAATGAAATCCCTGCATTAAATACATTTATTGGTGGTTCTTTAATTATTGCTACAGTAATTATAGAAAGTATTCGATCTAGTAAAAAATAATTTTACAGCCTCTACATTTGTAGAATACAATTATTTACTCTACATTTGTAGAGAACAATCTAATTTTGTAGAACAATGCAATTATCTAAAACCGAAGAAGCATTAATGAATCATCTCTGGAAACTTGAAAAAGCATTCATGAAAGATTTATTAGATGCCTATACAGAACCAAAACCAGCAAATACAACAATTGCGACTCTTTTAAAGCGTATGACTGATAAAGGTTTTATAGATTATAAACTTTATGGTAAGTCCAGAGAATACTACCCATTAGTAAAAAAGAAAGATTATTTCTCCAAACATGTTAATGGGCTAATTAAAAACTTTTTTAATGATAGCGCTTCGCAATTTGCATCCTTTTTCACCAAAGAAACTAATCTAACCAAAGAAGAGTTAGAGGATTTAAAGACTTTAATTGATAGTGAAATTAAAAACAAATAGTTATGTTACTTATACTATTAAAATCAAGTGCCTGTTTAGCAGTTTTTATGTTATTTTATAAACTTTGTTTAGAAAAAACAAGTGCGCATACCTTTAAACGTTTCTATTTAATAGCTGTTATTTTAATATCAATCAGCATTCCTTTTATTGTATTTACAGAATATATTGAAACAAAACCTGCTAATTTAACTAACATTACAGAATTTAAAACAGGAACAACAGATGTACTTGAAAATAAGTTAGTTATAAACTATACATCTATTATCTTATGGAGTATTTACATTTTAGGAGTCATCATTTTTTCGTTTAGATTTTTTAAAAACCTCTATCAAATATTTCAAAAAATAAAAGCAAACCCTAAGTATAAAAACCAAAATTATATAAATGTTTTACTGCATGATTTAATACATCCTCATACCTTTTTTAATTATATATTTTTAAATAAAAACAATTATGAACATAACCTTATACCAAAAGAAGTTTTATTGCATGAGCAAGTTCATGCAAAACAAAAACACGCTATAGATATATTGTTCATTGAAGTACTTCAAATAGCTTTTTGGTTTAACCCATTGCTTTATTTTATAAAAAAGGATATTAAACTTAATCATGAATTTTTAGCAGACCAAGCTGTTATAAATAAAGGTATTAATACAAAACAGTATCAGTATTTATTATTAGCATTCTCATCAAATGCAGCTGATATCCCTTTGGCAAATGCCATCAATTATTCATTAATCAAAAAACGATTTACAGTCATGAAAACAAAAACATCAAAAACAGTCATTTGGTTTAGAAGTCTAGTACTTCTGCCATTATTAGCGATTTTAATTTATAGTTTTAGTAATAAAAATTATATTGAATACGATTATTCTTTAAATGAAACCATCACTCAAGAAAAAGCAACAAAAAAACAAGTTGAAGAATATAATGCTTTAGCAAAAAAATATAATGCACAACCGCAAAATAAACGTGTTATAAAACTAAAAGATGTTAACCGATTAGAATATTTATATAGTTTAATGAGTGAAGAACAAAAAGTAAATAGCCAACCTTTTCCAGATTGTCCACCACCACCTGCCCCACCTATAGTAAAAAAAGGTGATGCTTCAAATATTCCACCACCACCTAAACCACCATATGCAAAAAAATGTGATGTATCTGAAGTTCCTAATCCACCTTTGCCACCAGCTCCAAAACCACCATTAGATCACGTGATTGATATGGCTAAAAAAGGTGCTATATTTTATTACAATGGCAAAAAAGTATCTTCTGATGAAGCCATTGAATTATTAAAAAAGAATAAAAATTTAAATATATCCTCAAAAACAATCGATGACGTTAGTGTTGTAAAAATTCAAACAGAACCCATAAGACTCTAAACTATCCTTAGACCTGTAAATTAAAAACTTACAGGTTTTTTTGTTAAAAGTTGTAACAAATCACTAGCATAAACGTTCTAATAGTTAATCAATCAAAAAACAATCAATCATGTTAAAGCGTTTTTTTATAATCTGCTCAGGAGCAGATACCGATATTCTAGAAGGTTGCTCCATAGGTGAGCAAAACAAATACACAGGTATTGGAGCCACCGTTTTCTTCACAGCAGTTATGGCTTTTATTGCTGCTAGTTATGCTTTGTATACCGTATTTGACAACCTTTATTCTTCTATTTTTTTCGGACTAATATGGGGTTTGCTTATTTTTAACTTAGACCGTTACATTGTTTCTACTATAAAAAAAACGGGAAATGTTATAGATGAGCTAATTCAAGCTTCTCCAAGAATAATTTTAGCAATAATAATAGCAGTTGTAATTTCAAAACCTCTTGAACTTAAAATTTTTGAAAAAGAAATTAATCAAGTTCTATTGGAGCAAAAAAACGAAATGACTTTAGCTAATAAAACACAACTTGCCAAACAATTTACACCTAACATTGATGAGTTAAATAACAATATTATAACCTTACAACAAGAAATTGACACTAAAGAGGCGGAAGTAAATCAACTTTATAACACTTATATAGCCGAAGCCGAGGGAACTGCTGGTACTAAACTTTTAGGAAAAGGACCTGTTTATAAGGAAAAACGAGAAAAACACGACGCCTTACTAGCCGAATTACAGCAATTAAAAACAGATAATAAAGCAAAAATTATTTCTTTTGAGAACGAAATAGCAAAACTTAAAGGCGATTATAATATGCAGGTTGCAAACACACAGCCTATTATTAATAATTTTGACGGTTTAATGGCTAGGATTGAAGCATTAGGGAAGCTCCCTTGGTTACCATCACTTTTTATATTTATGCTTTTTTTAGCTATTGAAACCTCACCTATACTTGCTAAACTACTGTCTCCAAAAGGCGCTTACGACCTTAAACTTGAAGACTTAGAAATGGCTATAAAAACAAATGTACTTCAAAACAAAAACCAGCTCGAAGCTTTATTAAAAACTGATTACGCCATTAACGACCGCATTTATAGCGATATTGAAAAAGAAAGCGAGTTATACACATACAAACGCAAAAAAGCGAGGGAACTTATGCAATTGCAAGCAGATGCCTTTTACAAACAACAAAAAAACATATTGTAACTATGCTGCAATTTCAGATTTAAAATGATCGTATAATTCTTTACAGCCAAAACCAATTATTGATAATCTTTTGTTTTTAGCTAGAGCTTCTTCATGGAGTTTTGAAATAGCATCAACACCATATTTATCCATACTTACTATTTCTTGGATGCTAATTGTTACGTTGTTAACTTTTTCAAAAATGTTGTTAAATTCATCATTAAAAACAGTTACATTGTTCTTATCAAGAACACCTTTAATTTTAAAGAAATTGTTGCAATTGGTAATTTTAAAGTCCATAATATGTTGATTTTTAAGAGTTAAAATAAACTTGAGGGAGAATATTGTTATTTACACAATCGTAAAAATAGAAAACATAAGAGGTTACTTCACAATTTTTTCGACCAAGACATTTTTCTTTAGATGAAAAAATACTTTATGTTAATTTCATCGATGACTAACCCTTTTTAATTATAAGATTTTGTTACATTTACCTCATAACAATTTGTTTTAACACAAAAAAGATGGTATGAGTTTTGTACTAAGAACAATAATATCAAATAATAAATATTCTAAAACATGAAAAAATTAGTTTTATTAATTTGTATGATTTCTTTCTTAAATAGCTTTTCACAAGTTGATACTGAGGCAGATATAAAAGCTATTAATAAAGTTTTAAAAAACCAAAGAATTGCCTGGTCTAATAACAACTTAGAGGAGTATATGGAAGGCTATTGGAAAAGTGATTCATTGAAATTTTACGGAAGTAACGGTGTAACTTACGGATGGGAAAACACTTTAGAGCGCTACCAAAAAGCTTATCCTACAAAAGACCACACAGGAAAACTTAGTTTTAGAATTAATGATATTTCGTATATAAGTAACAATGCTTACTATGTTTTAGGCGAATACCATATAAAACGAGACATTGGTAATGCTGATGGTATTTTTATGGTTATTTTTAAAAAGATTAATGGTGAATGGAAGATTATTGCAGACACTTCCAGTTAGTCCTCATAAAGTATTATTGCCTATATTTTTTAATAAATCTTGATGCTTAACAATATCTACGGGGTTGTAAACTTCTTTTGTTGATACTGGGTATTTTTCTAATAAATGCTTTGGCCTAACAGGACGTTTCTCAAAACCACCACCACAGTTTGGACAAACTTCATGTAGAAATGTTTCTACACAATCTTTACAAAATGTACATTCAAAGGTACAAATCATGGCTTCTTTTGAACTGTAAGGGAGTACTTTGTTACAATTTTCGCAGTTTGGTCTTATTTCTAACATGTTTTTGTTAGGTGTTTAAGTGAAAAGCCTAAATTTTATAATTTCTTCACGAAATCTGTAATAATAACAGTTAGTGTTGGCCCTACTTTACCCTCAATATATTTCTCATTATCACGATCTAGACGTATATTTCGAACAGCAGTACCTTGTTTAGCAACCATACTAGAACCTTTTACTTTAAGATCTTTAATTAAAACAACAGAGTCTCCATGTTCTAAAACTACACCATTTACATCTCTGTGAATTAGTTTTTCTGGATCTGCTTCACCTTCTCCTGTAGCTTTTGCAAATTCTAAAATGTCGTCTTCTAAATACATCATATCTAACAAGTCTTGTGGCCAGCCTTCTGCTCTTAAACGAGAAAGCATTCTCCATGCGGCTACTTTTACTGCATCTTGCTCACTCCACATACTATCATTTAAACAACGCCAATGGTTTGCATCTGTTATTTCAGGATCTTCTATTTGGTCAACACATATTTTGCATGCTACTAAAGACTTATTTAATGTTTCATCTTTTTGTGGTGCTAAAGTATATATTTGTAAATGCTCTTCGTTTCCACATAGTTCGCATTTATTATCGGCTCTTTTATATAATTCTCTTTCTAAACTCATTTTCTACTTTTTGTTACTGCAATAATACAGCTAAATAGGAGGTTCTACAAGTTTAGGTTTAATAAGATAAAATTATTTAAAAACAAGAAAAGGACACTTTTGGGTGTCCTTTTCGATTATATTATAATACTATTATTTGGAAAGATCGTGAATCCAGGTATACAAATAATCACCATGAACTCCTGTGAAATATTTACCCCATGCTTTTCCTTTTGCTTTATTCTCTTCGGTTTCTGGAAATGCTATATCCATTAACTCGCCACCTCTTTCAAACATCTTATCTAAATCTGCCAATGAGTCAAGGAAAAAAGCTTCCATATATTCTGTTTTATCTGATCCCCAAGCATGTACATTTGGATAATATGCTTTAACGTGTTCATTTTTTTGGACTATTGCAGCATTCCCTTCCATTCTTAATTTTTCAAACTCTTCCATAGAACCATCTTCTGGAAAAGCAAAATGACTTTTTCTAACATAACACACCATATCTTTTGTTGGTTTTTCAGTCATATATTTAGCTCCTGAAATTGGTGCATAAATTTCATCAGAATGTTCGTTGGCAAAATAGGAGGCTAGATTTTTTAAGAATGCTTTTCTCTTGGCTTCATCTGGCCATGCTTCTTTTTCTAATTCACTACTACGTGCTCCAAACTTACCTATATCTTCCCAAGAAGCAAAGTTATGCACTGCAATAAACTCAGTATTATCGCCGGTCATATTATGTAAATACATGGAAGCTCCCATTATATATTCATTTTTCATGGTTACTTTTTCAAAGTACTCTTTTGCAGCAGCTTTCCATTCGGACATTTTAAAATCTTCCTTATTCATGTTCCAATGATTTGTGGTAACTGTCATGAATTCTTGATCTTTAGAAGTGTCATCTTGAGATGAAATTGTACTTGTACAAAACAACAATAACATAGCAGTTAGTGTTGAAAATAATTGTTTGGTTGTTTTCATAATCTGTAAAAAATTAAAGTTTATAAAATTTGTTAAAATTAAATACTACTTTAAGATCGAGGGAGAAATAGATTATGCTATAAAAATGTTTAAGGAGATAGAGAGATTATAAATATAATTAAAAACTTCTGAAAATCAATATTTTAACTCAGTAATATTTCTCTCATTTTTTTAGTCATCCCTCTAACAACCATTTTATAAGAATGATCTACTAAATCTTTTATGACCTGAGGTTGCAATTCGCCTTCATTTAGATAGAGTGTGTTCCAATGTTTTTTACTCATGTGAAATCCTGGACGGATACTATGATAAATGGCACGTAATTCTTCAGAATATTCAGGGTCTGCTTTCAAATTTATTGCCGGTTCACCACTTTCCCATTTTTTTAATGATACTAATGCAAACATTTTACCTAAGACTTTAAAGACTAAAGTATCTTCATCAAAAGGAAAATCTTCGGTAGTTCCTTTTTTTTCTAAGCAATAGTTTCTAAGTTGCTCAATATTCATTATTGAAGTTTTTTTGAACTGCCAGATTCAATCTCTAAAGCCGAATAATCTAATTTCCATCCTATGGTTTCAACTATGGTTTCGATAAGTAAAATAGCTTCTAAGGCTTCTTTCTGAGCTACTTGAATAAGTCCGCTTTCTGGAATTTTATCTTGTATATGTTGTTTAGCCTCGTTGTGTAATCCAGTTAGGTCATTTGCTTCAAACTTATTGAAATACCCATCGGATTTATCATAGTAATTCAAATTTGTCTCAATAGATAGCACTTCGGGTTGAGGAAAATGTTTTAATATAATTTTCTTATTATCGGTATCTGCAATCAAATCTATTTTTGCCAAATCATAACCAATATGTGCTTTTGCATTGATTACAACTAAAGCCTTTTTTCTACTTGTTATTAATTTTAAAAAACGCTCTTTTACATCTTCGTAATGGTAAATTTCAGCAAAATCGCCTTCAACAGTTATAAACTTACAAACCTTTTTAATCTTATCTAAAAGTATTGTGGATTGTGAATTTACAAGTTGTTTTTTCTTAATAGACTTTAAAATAGTAACAACACCTAATGTTACTAATATTGTAATAATAACTGCTAAAAAAACTTCCATTAACTTAAAACTTTATATAAAATAGGTTTACTTGGTGTCGCATCATTCTCGAACGGAGCTATTTGTAAATTTAAAAAATACTCTCCATCTTCTATTTGGTTTGATACATAAATTAACTCTGTAATTGTAGCATCTAACCGTAACCTTCCTTTTGTATTCCAAAATGCATTGTGCCCTAACAGTTCACCCTCATCTTTTTCTTTATCTATACTAGGCACATCTACAAGTAAATGTTTTATGCCTTTATTTACTAGAAATTTTACAGCATCTTCTTTTAAATAAGGCCAATTGGTATTTGAATATTGTCTGGATAATTTACTTCTTGTATTTGGAATGGTTCTTAAAATTACAGCATCTCTTTTTTTATTTCCTAAAGCAAATTGAAGTTGCTTTTGGGAGATAACTTTATCGCCCATATCATTTTCTGGAGCAACAGTAATTACTTCGGCTAAGAAAAAGAATGTTTTTAAATTTTGGTTTATGGAGTGCACCTCTTCTGTTATATGGCCAGCGCATTCGGTGTGGGTACCATGGGCATGCGGATTAAAATGGATATTATTAAAATTAATACTCGCACCCTGACTTACAGCAGCAATCCACTCACCATCTGTAACAGGCTCGATTTTTGGCTCGTCAATATACCAAGCGTTCACATTGTTTTTAGATGATATTAATGGTATAGAAATATCTAAAGGTTGCGATAAATCTATTTGTAATTTTCTAGAATTGTATTGTATTGTCGCTATCAAGATAGATTTATTTTAAAAAGGCTTGAAGCGATTCCATCGCTTAAAAATTTGCCTTTTTTGGTTGTTAATAGTTTGCCTTTTTCAATATACAATAATTGTTCCTTAATATAAATATCTGCCTGCTGCAAAAGATACTTTTTATAAGTAATACCATAATTTTCTTCTACTTTTTTGAGAGAAACACCCCAAACGGTTCGTAAACCTGTCATGATATATTCATTAAATTTATCAGTTTTAGAGAGTTTTTCTACTTCTGAAGGCAATTCATTGTTATGAATGGATTTTATATACTTTGTATTATTGGACACATTCCAGCTACGTTGGTCACCTGTAAATGAATGTGCAGACGGGCCAATACCCAAGTACCATTTTCCTAACCAATATGACGAATTATTTTTACTAAAATAGTTTGGCTTCCCAAAGTTAGAAAGTTCATAATTTACAAAACCAGAAGCCTCTAGTTTCTCTACAAGAATATTAAATTGTTCTTGAGCTAAATCATCGTCAACATTATCAATCACCCCTTTTTTAATAAATGTTTCTAGAGCTGTTTTAGGTTCTACAGTTAAAGCATAACAAGAAATATGAGGTACTTTGAATGATAATGCCTTTTCTATATTCTTAATCCAATCGTTATTTGATAATCCTGGAATACCATAAATTAAATCGACAGATATATTTTTGAAATATTGAGTTGCTAATGCTAAACATTCACTAGCCTCTTGTGCATTATGTGCTCGATTCATGAGTTTTAAATCGCGTTCGTAAAAAGATTGAACACCAATACTTAAGCGGTTTATTTGACTTTCTGAAAGTTGAAATAAGATATCTTTAGATAAATCGTCTGGATTTGCTTCTAACGTAATTTCAGGATTTTCAACAACTTTATAATTATTGTAAACGGTATTTATAATTAATTCAATCTCACTATTTGTTAGTAAACTTGGTGTTCCTCCTCCAAAATAAATGGTTTCAACAGTTACGTTTTTAAATTCAGTTTTTCGTAGTTCTAATTCTTTAATTAAACATATAATAAGCTCATCCTTCTTTTTTAAAGATGTTGAAAAATGAAAATCGCAATAATAACATGCTTGCTTACAAAACGGTATGTGTATATAGATGCCGGCCATTATTTTTTAACTCTACCCTCATTCTGCTTCACAAAAGCGCTCCAACCTGTATAACTTTTGCCTACTTCAATTCTTCCAGAATTATAAAAGTGGCATACTGCAGCTGCTAAACCATCAGTAGCATCTAAATTTTTAGGAAGTGTTTTTAGGCCTAATAAACTTTGCAGCATTTTTGCAACTTGCTCTTTACTAGCATTTCCGTTTCCTGTAATGGCCATTTTAATTTTTTTAGGAAGATATTCTGTAATAGGAATTTCCCTGCTTAAACCAGCCGCCATAGCTACACCTTGAGCCCTTCCTAACTTTAGCATACTTTGTACGTTTTTACCAAAAAAGGGAGCTTCAATGGCAATTTCATCGGGGTTGTGCGTATCTATAAGTTCTATAGTGCGCTCAAAAATAAGCTTTAGCTTTAAATAATGGTCGTTGTATTTTTTTAAATCCAGCTCGTTAAGTTGTACAAACTGCATTGTTTTACCCACTACTTTTATTAGTCCGAAACCCATAATTGTTGTTCCAGGGTCTATTCCTAATATTATTCTTTCTTTCGCCATTAGTCTCCACAATAATAACAACCACTAAGCGATATAGATGCGCCAATGGTTATTGTTAATAAATCTCCATTAAAGGAGCCAAATCCATTTAAGACTGGATTAAAATCTTTAGCAAAACCTTTTAAATAAGAAGCATCTAGATAAATAGATAACTTATCTGAAACACCGTAATGAAACTCCATTCCTGCCATTACATTTAAGTAAGATATTTTGTTTGCACCATAATTCCCCAATGGTTTTATCAAGGAATACCCTGGACCCGCATGAATAAAAGCACCCAAATTATTTGAAAAACTTGTAATTATTGAAGCATCATAGACCAATTGAGCATTAATGCGCGAGTAATTAACTTTAAATTCTGGTGAATTATCTGTATTCGAAAAGCGATTAAAACCAAAATCTAATTTAGCTCCTAACTTTTGCTTAAACATATATTGCAAACCTAAATTAATAGTTGGAAAGTTCATAGAATTCGCCTCAAAATCATTAACAAAACCATTTGATGAAGGGGCATTAACCCCTAATGCAAACTGCGCCTTGAAAGTACTTGTATCACCCTGTGAAAAACTTATAAAACTACATAAATACAATACTAAAACTAAACATATATGTGTATTCAATTTAAAACTTGAGGTCATATGGTAATATTAATTTAATTTGCAACACCAATGCATTATAAGCTGCCATACAAAACTAAACAATTCTTTTTTGTACTTATTAAATTAAGTATTGTAGTTGGTGCTTTTTATTTTATTTATAATAAACTAACAAATAATAGTGTTTTATCATTTTCAGAGTTTATTGGTTTTTCGATAAAAAACAATGTTTTTTCACTTAAAAACATTGTTTTTTTGCTAATTTTAAGTGTTTTTAATTGGTTTTTCGAAATATTAAAATGGAAAACTTTGGTGAGTTTTATTAAAAAAATCACTTTTAATGATGCCAAAGAACAAAGTTTAGGTTCATTAACCGCTTCTTTATTTACTCCAAATAGAATTGGCGAATATGGAGCTAAAGCTATGTATTATACATCTCATTTTAGAAAACGCGTTTTGCTGGTTAATCTATTAAGTAACATTTTACAAATGGGTGTTACTACTATGCTTGGTATTATTGGGTTTATCTTATTCGTTTTAAAATATAACCCAGAATTTAATTATTATAAAATAATAAGATTTATAGTTTTACTATTAATTACAGTTATTTTATTTGGTTTTGGAATAACTAGAAGTAACCGTAAATTTAAAGGAGTTACAATAAATAAAATTAAACGTTTTATAACGGAATACCCTAAAAAAAAATTGGCTTTAGGGTTATTTTATTCTGTAATTAGATATGCTATTTTTTCTTTTCAATTTTACTTTTTATTACAAATTTTTCAAGTAAATATCAGCTATATAAATGCCATAAAAATCATTACAACCATGTATTTATTAGCATCGATAGTTCCAACTATTTTTGTTTTTGATGTTATTATAAAAGGAAGTATTGCTGTTTATTTATTTACTTTTGCTGATATAAATGAATTAGTAATTTTATGTATCATTACAATAATGTGGCTGCTTAATTTTGCATTCCCTAGCCTACTTGGAAGTTATTATGTACTAAACTTTAACCTTCCAAAAAGCCAACAATAACTATGTTTATAATTAGTTTAATTATTACAATAACCTATTTAATTTTAATAGGAAGCTTCATTTTTGGTTTCGATAAAATCTCGATATTTAAGTTAGAAGATATTCCAGCTAAAACTAAGTTTTCTATAATTATTCCCTTTAGAAACGAAGCTGCAAATCTACCTAGTTTACTAAAGTCTATTGGAAGTTTAAACTACCCAAAACACCTTTTTGAAATTATTTTTATTGATGATGAATCAAAAGATGATTCTATTAAAATTATTAATCAATTTATAAACACACTTGAACGAAATCAAGACATTAAAATTATTTCAAATAAAAGACAAACAAATTCGCCAAAAAAAGATGCTATAACCTCAGCTATTAACATAGCTAAGTTTGATTGGATAATAACTACAGATGCAGATTGCCAGTTACCAACATTTTGGCTGGATTGTTTTGACCAATATATTCAAAAACATAATACCATATGCATTGCTGCTCCAGTAGCTTATAACAAACATCATTCTTTTTTAAATAAATTTCAAATACTAGATATATTGAGTTTACAAGGTGCAACCATAGGTGGTTTTGGACTCAACAAACCTTTTTTGTGTAATGGCGCTAATTTAGGGTATAAAAAAGCCACCTTTATTGAATTAAACGGTTTTAATGGCAATACCCATATTGCAAGTGGTGATGATATTTTTCTGTTAGAAAAAATTTCCAAAAAACACCTTAGCCAATTACACTACTTAAAATGTAAAGAGGCTATAGTAAAAACACAAGCGCAACCCACATGGAAAAACTTAACAGCTCAACGTATTCGTTGGGCAGCAAAAACAAGCGCCTATAATAATTGGTTTGGCAAACTTACAGGCTTAACTGTTTTACTCATGAATGCCATAATTTTTATTACGCTAACCCTTTATATTATTGATGTTTTTAAATTTATAACTTTTTTTTATATAGCTTTTTTAAAGTTTAATATTGATTTCTATTTAATACATAAATCAGCTTCATTTTTTAACCAAAAAAACATTCTAAAAAATTACATTTTAGGGTTTATCATTTATCCATTTTTTAGTGTTTATGTAGCATGTATATCTATATTTTCTGGTTACAAATGGAAGGGACGTAGCTTTAAAAAATAAAAACCATCCTAATATTTTATAAAAATTAAGTTTTACTAATAATTTTACTAGCTTTATAGCTTATGGATTTACTTAAAAAAACCTCAAACCCAGCCTTTAAAAGTTACTTTTTTGGAGAAAAAACAGCGTCACAAAAAACCATGACAGTAACAGGTATTTTTATAAAATCTATGTTATCCATAGCCATTATAATTATCATTTCTATTGGCATGTGGAAACTTAATAAAACTGGAACAAATATAAAATGGTATTCTATGGGCGGTATGCTAGCAGCTATTGTTATTAGCATTGTCATTTCTGTTCGTCAACATTGGGCACATATTTTAGTACCACTTTACGCAATTGCAAAAGGCTTTTTTCTGGGAGCCATGACTGTTTATGCCCATGCACAATTCCCAAATTTACCTTACCAAGCCATTGGGATAACAGTTGTTACATTTATAGTAATGCTACTTCTCTACCAAGCACGAATTATTATTGTTACTAAAAAGTTACGAAGTGTTATAATAACAGCTGCAGCAAGTATTTTTGTAATCTATATAATATCTTGGATTTTAAGTTTTTTTGGTATTAAAGTATTTATCTGGGGTACTACATGGCCTGCAATTATTTTCAACATACTTGCCGCAATCTTTGCCTCTCTATCACTCCTTCTAGACTTTGATTATATTGAACGCCACAAAAACAGATCGCCAAAATACAAAGAATGGCTAGCTACTTGGGGCCTTCTTGTTACATTAGTTTGGTTATATATGGAAGTTTTAAGACTTATGCGAAAATTAGCAATTAAGTTTTAATTTTTTATGGCGTTACCCAAAGGGTCGGGCTTTACGCTGCAAGTCCTCGCTCGTTCCTCGCTGTGGGCTTTCCTCTGCAATCCCTAACGCAGATAAACTTACAATAGGCAGTTAAAAGAACTTAGTGAGTATATTTGTAAGTGCCTAAAAAAGCTAATTTACATGAATTACAATAGGCAGCTTAAACTCTGTAGTTACATGTTGCCCACGTTTTATTGCTGGAAATATTTTAGGTAAGGTATCAAGACTTTTATTAAGTAATTGCTTAATATTAGGGATTTCTTGAGTTGTAAGTGAATCTATTTTTGATTGCAGTAATAATAACTCTCCATTTTTAGTTACTCGAAAATGTAACATAATGGTATCTTTAATATCTTGAGTAACAACAATATGCTCACTTAATAAATAGTCTATAATATTCTTAGTAATAGTTTGTTGAAAACACAAAGTTCTCTCTGCTTTTGAAATAGAAGTTTCACATTTTGAAAAACTAGGATACTCATCAACTTCATTCCAATTAAATGTCTGTAATTCTTCTTGAAGAATAGCCTCAGAAGATGTTTTTTTCACATTTAAATACTCACAAGAAGTAAGCGATAAAATGAATATTAAAACTAAAAAATTCTTCATGGACATCAACTGAAACCGAAAAATACAATTTTTTTAGGTTTTAAATAATTTAAAAAAGAAAAACCGAAGCATTCACCTCGGTTTTTAATCATTTTCTTAAATTAATTACTCTGCAACAGCAAAAATTATTGGGAGCGAATAAAGTACATTTACTTGTTTTCCCTCATATTCTCCTGGCTTAAATTTAGGCAGCGTTTTAATAACTCTAATAGCTTCAGTTTCTAAACCATCGTGACCCGCTCTAGAACGCACATCTACCACATCGCCTTTATTATCTATTTTAAACAGAATATTAATCCGTTGTTTTCCTTTCAAGTTAAGGCTATCTGCTAATTTTATATTAAAGTTATTATTAACATGCATTGAAATGTTTTTAGACATACATTTCTTTTGCTCATTTGCAGATAAATTTTCACATCCTGGAAAAACTGGTGGCTGTTCTATTACTGCAAATGGGATATCAACATACTTTATTACATCTGCAAAAAACGGATCATTAAATCCACCTTCACTAGTTAAAACAAGTAAGCCTTTAAGTTCCTTATTTTCTTCATCACTTACATTTCCTTGCATTTGAATTTGCTCAAAAACTTCAGATATCATCTTAACTAATTCTGAATCTGCCTGTTGTGAAGTATAATCTCTTACTTGATTTACCAAGCCTTGATCGAAATTTTCTCCCTTAGTAATCTTTAATAATAAATTTAGCCCTTTTTCTTCATTTTCATTTAAGTTACCTTGAACTTGTATTTGATGCTTTACAGATTTAATCTTCTTAATTAAAGGTGATTCTTTATCTATATCTTTAGTAATGCTAACACCATCCTTTTTAACATTAGTAGCTTCAATACATGAGGTATAAATTAACATTCCAAAAACTAATGGAATTAAAAGCGCATACTTAAATAAATTAATTTGTTTTGATTTTGATTTTTGTAACATAATGATTCGTTTTTTGATTAATGATTTTTTAAAAAATGGATTGATGAATGTAATATTTTTAGTCTCGAAAACTTGAGATAATAAGTTTTGATAGTAATGTTTTTTACTATGATTTTTTACCGCTTCATCATCTGCAATAAACTCATGAAGGGTCATCATTCTGTTTTGATACATATACACTAAAGGATTAAACCAAAATAAGATTCGTAATAGCTCAAAAAACAACAAATCTAGTGTGTGCTTTTCCTTTACATGTACCATTTCATGTTTTAAAATGGCTTCTCTTTCGTCGCTTGATAGGTTATCTCCTAAAAAAATAAAATTAAAAAACGAAAATGCCATATTGCTTTTCAATAAGCTAATAATAAGAAAATTACTTACTTTCTGTTTTGGGTTTCTGTAAAACAAGAATAGTAATTTCACTAATTTAAAGATGAATAAAAGAGTGGCTATTATAGCACCAAAATAAAATAATAACTCCCAAGACCAAGATGTACTATTATTCAATAGTATTGGCGATAATTCTATTGGAGTTATTTCTGTCGGGTTATTGTTTCCAATAATAATTTCGGGTAATTTAATAACGTAATCTTGTGAAATAATGTGCTTAAAACTACTTATTTTAATAAATGGAATTATTAACGAAAACAAAGCAGTTACTAATAAATAAACTCTGTTCCAGTTAAAGAAGGTTTCCTTTTTTAAGAATGCATCATAAATAATTAAAAAGAATAACTGAAAAGCAATAACCTGTATAATATAATGTAACATAACTAAGACTCTTTTTTATTAATTTCTTTTAGCACAGACTCTAAGTCTTTAATATTCATATCGTTTTTCTTCACAAAAAACGAAACCATACTCTTAAAAGAGCCTTGAAAATAATTATCAACCAATTTATTGATGGATTGATTGCTATAGTCTTGTTTTTGCATTAACGGAAAATACACATGGCCTTTCCCTTCTTTTTCATAATTAACAAAACCTTTATTTTCTAGAATTCTTACAATTGTTGATACTGTATTATATGCAGGTTTAGGCTCTGGAAATTCTTCAATTATTGCTTTTACATTGGCTTTTTTTAATCGCCAAAGTATTTGCATAATATCTTCTTCTGCTTTTGTAAGTTGTTTCATAATTAATCTAAATCTATTTATTCAACTAAACTTTTAGTTAAACAAATATAACTAAAAAATTAGTTTAAACTAATTTTTTAGTTTAAAAATGTAACATTTGGCATGGTTTTTAGTCTAATTAGTATATAACTTAAACAATTTTATGGATATTATTTTAATTATTATTGCTGCGTTTATTATGCTTTTAGGTATAGTTGGCAGCTTTTTACCTGTTTTACCAGGGCCTCTTACTAGTTGGATTGGACTTTTAGTACTTCATTTCACAGATGCTATACCTATGGATAAATCTTTTCTAATTATAACATTCGCAATAGCAATGTTTATTTGGATTTTAGATTATATAATTCCAGCCATTGGTACAAAACGTTTTGGTGGTAGTAAGTATGGCATGATAGGAACCACAATAGGACTTATTGTTGGATTAATAGCTCCAATTCCTGGAGGTATTATTATTGGGCCCTTTATTGGTGCATTAATTGGAGAATTGATTAATAAAAACGACACAAAAACAGCTACTAAGGCAGCATTTGGTTCATTTATAGGGTTTTTAACATCTACCTTTATAAAGTTTGTTGTTGCTATAATTTACCTTGGATTATTTATTGGCACTTTATGGGATTACCGAAACATATTATTTCAGTTTTAAAAAGAAGAAACCCTATGGGTCTCTCACCTCCATAGGGTTTGTGTAAATTGCTATTATCAACAAAAAAATTGAGGGATTAATTAATTTTTGAAGTGTTGATAGTACAAATATACTTAGAACTATTATCTTCAAACTGCGGGAAACCCGTAACAATTTTACGGGGTAACTGTACAATTCAGTTATAGTAAAGGTTTTAATGGTATAAAAAAAAAGTGATTTTTAAATAAAAATCACTTTTTTTTATTTTATGTAATCTTTTAGCTATACAAATCCTTTTTTTCTAGCTTCAGAAAGCAATGTTTCATCTTGCCCATCACTTACTTCAAATATTTCTCTAAGCTGTTTTTTTCTTTTTTCTATGGCACTTAATGATATATCTAAATGAGTGGCTAAATTTTTTGTTTTAACACCTTGAGATAATAAATAAAGTATTTTTCTATTCTTATCATCAATTACTATATCACTTGTAATAGCTTTTCTTATATGACTATTAACAGTACCGCTATAAAATGGTGGATTATTAAGGACTGCTTGAAAAGCACTTGCTAATTCTTTAGATGTTAAATCACTTTTAATCATAAATCCTTCTGGATCTATAGTTTTAATAATATTATGAATTCTAAATGACTCATTAAACATGGTTAAAATAATGATTTTAGCATTTGGTAAAACCTTTCTAGCATACTCTGCTAAATCTTCTCCTGAACTCATTAAACCATTAGATGATGGAGGCAAACTTATGTCAACAAAAAGAACATTATATGGCCTTTCTAATTGAACTGATTTATCCATGTATGCCAAAGCTTCATCACAATTATTAGCAATATCAATTACTAATTCTTGATTGTCTTTTTTTGTGAATAATAATGTGTTTTGATACCCCTCAATAATCATAGGGTGATCATCAATCATAAGTATTTTAATTATTTCAGTCATAATTTGGAGTTATGGTATTGGCACTTCTATGATTACTTCTGTGCCTTCATTTTTTTGAGAACTAATTTGTATTGTTCCATTTATTTCTTTAATTCTTGAATTCATGTTTTTTAATCCTATTCCAGACTTAGCTTTATTAACATCAAATCCAATACCATTGTCTTTTACTGTTAAGCAAATTACATTATTTTTTAAATTAAAACTAATATATACTTTGGTAGCATTTGCATGCTTATAAATATTTTGAAGTGTTTCTTGAATAATTCTATATATGTGAATTTTCTTTTTATTAGTTATTGAGTCCCAATTTATATCATCGTCTTGAGTTAATTCATAATTAAGTTTGTATGCTAATGTTTGAGTTTCGACTAATGTCTTAATAATATCAATAAAACCAGAACCAGAAACAAAATCTGTGTTTAATTCATGTGATACTTTTCTAATATCTTCTTCAATTGTTTTAAGTTCTTCAATGTATTGTTCTCTTGTTTTAATAGCATCATTACTGTTGCTCATGTTTAAGCTATCTAAACTTAATCTTGTACCAAATAAACGCCCTAATATTCCATCATGCAATTCTTCAGAAATTCTTTTTTTCTCTAATGTTCTTGCCTCCTCAATACTTTCGTTTTGAGACAGCATAAGGTTATAAATTTCTTCATTAGTTTCTTGCTGTTTTTGTGTAAACTGTAATTCTTTATTCTTATTCCTTTGAGAAATAACAAGATATAACAAAAATGACGCTAAAATAACTATGATAGAAATGATTAATAACCACAAGCGTTCTTTTGCTATTTGAATGTTTTCTTGTTCGATTTGTTTAGTTTCAAAACGAATTCTCGCAAATTTATTTCTGATAGAACGCTCACTTTTTTGCAAACTATCATTTAGTTTAACGTAAGCTTTTAAGTGTTCTGCAGATTTTTCTCCATCTTCAATATTTGATAGTAATAATAAAGATTTTAACAAATCGTCATTATGATATTGTTCTGAAATATTTTTGGCTTTATAAGCATAATATTTTGCTGATTTCTTATTGTTTTTACTATCAAAATATTCTGCCAAATGTTGGTTTATAACTATTGAGTTGTAACCATTTGGGTTTACACTATCTGTTATTTTTAAAGCTTTAAAATATAATTCTGGTAGTTGATCATGTTTTTTGTCTAGAAATAAAGTATGTGCATAATTATCTAATACTAAAGCATAAATATCAGGTCTTTCTTTTATCAAATTTTTATTGGCTAATATTTCTTTATAAGTATCAACTGCTAAATCATACTTACCATTATTTTTATATGATAATGCTAAGTTATTTTTAGAATTATCAATTGTACTAACATTATTACCTTTTAAGCTTTTCTTTAAATTTAAAGACTTTTTATAATAGTTTATAGACTCCTCATATTGCTCTAATTGTCCAAATACCAAGCCTAAATTATTGTAAACAAATGATTTATATTTCATCACATCATCAGTTTCATCTAAAGATTCTAATAATGTAATGGCTTGTATAGATGTTAACTCACTTCCTGTTAAATCTTTTTCATTTTTTTGAATTACAGCAATTCCGTAAAGTGTACGAGCTAAATGAAGTTTTTTGTCTAATTTTTCGTAATATTTTTCTGCTTTATGATAATATAGATATGAGCTATCCGCTAAAAAACTATATCTATATAATTCACCAATTTTAAAATAAGCATTAGCAATTGTTAAAGAATCTTGAGTTTTATTTTTTAATACATATTGATTAATTGAATCAACAACTTCAAGTCTAGTTTGTTTTTGCCCAAAGCAAGAAAAATAGAAAAGAAAAAATACAATTATATAAAATAAAGATTTCAAAAAAAAAATGTTAGCTATTTCATCAAATGTATTTATAATTTTTCAATATATAAACAAAAAAACCCTTCACTATAATAGTGAAGGGTACGTTTTTTTAAACTTTAAAAAATTAGTCATCAATACCACCACCTGTTCCTGGAGCTGGTATTTCAGTATTTGGAGCAACTTGTATGTCGTCTTCTGTTAAATCTTGTTTAGTACATGATGTGATTGAAGCAAAAAATAATGTTGCTATTAAAGTAATTTTAAGGAATTTCATATGTATTCAAATTTTAAGGTTTCAAATTTTTTTCTCTATTCTTTTGAAATAGAATTGTCGAACTAAGATTTTTAAAAAAAATCGTAGCTAAGGGAAAAAATGGATAATTAACTTAAAATCGAATACACAAAATGCAGTACGATTTGTAAAATTTTTAATGAGGGAAATGACTTAAAAAAGTCAAAGTGGATTAATTTTTCTTAATTAAACTTAGGGAATATTAAAGTCGCTTAATTAGGAGATGCTAAAATATAGCAACAAGTGATTTAATGCATATTTTTTTCGACAAAGTGTAAAATAATCGACGAAATGCATGTTATTTTATCGATGAAATGCACATTTTATCAGATATGTAGGATTAAGACTATAAAGTAGATTTACTTTTGATTAAACTTGTCTTTACTATTTTTGTTTTTACATCTTTATCTAAACCCGTGTTTTGTATTCTGTTTATAAGCAATTCGGCTGCATTTGCACCAATTATTTTGGCATGTTGCCTAATTGTCGTTAATCGAGGAAGTGTATGATTAGATTCTGATTTACTAGCAAATGCAATTACAGATATATCTTTTGGAACTTTAAAACCAAAATTAACTGCTGTATTTAATGCTATAATACCTGAAGAGCTATCTGCAGCTATAATACCATCAATATTTTTATTTTTCTTAAATAATGATTTTATCTTTTTTTGGTGGTCATCTTTCTTTTTAATCTTTAAAACAAAAGGCTCAAGGCTTCCTGTTTCTAAAATTGCTTTATTATAACCACGCTCTCTTAACTTACCTACACTTATATCATTAATATTACTTATAAATACAATTTTCTTTCTACCTTCTTCTATCAAACTTTTTGTGGCGTTGTATGTCGCATCAAAATCATCTACTATTACCTTATCACATAATACATCATGCGCTACCCTATCAAACATTACAATAGGCAACCCTTGTTTAATTGTTCTTTTAAAATGCTCAACCTCATTTTTCATTTGAGATTCTTCAGCTACTGATAATATAAAACCATCAACACTTCCATTTGCTAAAAGTTGCAAGCTTGCTTTTTCCTTATCTAAAGATTCATTAGATATATATGTAATTATATTATACCCTTGTTTTGTGGCTTCTCTTTCAATTCCAAATAAAACTTTTGCTAAAAACCTATTTAGAATATTTGGTATAATAACTCCAATCGTTTTAGTTTTATTATTTTTTAAACTTAGTGCTACTTTGTTAGGTTTATAATTATACAATTCTGCAAGCTCTTTAACACGACGGGCTGTATCTTCACCAATTTCTACACTATTATTTAATGCTTTTGAAACTGTTGAGATTGAAACGTTTAATTCTTTTGCTAATTGTTTTAAAGTAACCATTTTAATAACACTTGTTTTTTTTATATCTACGCAATTTACAAAATAACTATTAGCATTTATTATTTATTTTTTAACCTATCCTTTTTTTTATTTTTAGCCTTTTTAAGGTAGATTAGTATTAATAAATTTACTTTTGCTTACTGTAATTTAAGCATTAATTTCACAAACTAAATCAAACTATTTAATGAAATATTTAATTATAATTTTATTATTCCTTTTTGCAGGAACCCAATTAACCCATAGCCAAATTACAGGAAAAGTTATTGATAGTGATAGTAATGAGCCTATAGAATTCGCAACTACCGCTTTATATAATTCAGGCGGAAAATTAGTAACTGGTGTTGTTACAAATAAAGACGGTGTTTTTAATTTAGATGACATTAAAACAGGAACCTACTATTTAGAAGCCTCTTTTATGGGGTATACAACTTTAAAAACAAAAACAATTGAGATTAATAAAAAAGGACAAACCATTTATTTGGGTACTTTAAAACTAAACTTAGGAAGCCAACTAAACGAAGTTCTTGTTAAAGCAGATCGCTCTGCGGTAGTACATAAAATTGATCGTCAAGTATTCGATACTAAAAAATACCAAAATAGCGAAGGCGGCAATGCTGTTGATGTTATTAAAAATTTACCGTCTGTCACAGTTGATGGTCAAGGTAAAATAAGTGTTAGAGGAAGTAAAGGCTTTACTGTTTTAATTAATGGCAAACCAACGCAAGGAGATGCTAGTGCTATTTTAGCACAATTACCAGCAAATGCTTTAGAAACAGTTGAACTTATTACGGCTCCATCAGCAAAATACGACCCAGAAGGGAAAGGTGGCATATTAAATATAAAAACAAAAAAAGGAGCTACCAACGGCACATTTGCACAAGTAAATATTCGTGGTGGTTTCCCATCTATCGAACCTTATGATACAAAAGTTGCAGCACAGCGATATGGTATTGATGCTACGGTAAATAAACGAAACGACAAATGGAACATCTCTTTAGGTGCTAGCTACCAACGTAATGATAAAACAGGACGTCGAGAAGGCGAAATGTTTATTATAAATGAAGCCGAAAACAAAACTACCTTCTTACCATCTGATGGTGAACGTAGTTTTGATGATATAAGTTATAATGGCCGTTTTAATATTGATTTCACACCTAATAAAAAAGATGAATTCTCTTTAGGCTTTTTCGCCGGAAAGCACACAAAAGAGAGACTTGCAGATATTGTATATTATGATAACCATGCTGTATCTCCAATTGGTAGTGATAATAGGTTATATACATTTGAATATTATAACCATAATTTAAGGGTACGAAAAGGCGATTTTGCTTTAGGTAGTTTTGATTATGCTCATGTATTTAATGACAACTCAAAATTATCGACATCTATTCTATATGAATATACTTTTTTAGGTGGGCCAACTGAAAATGACAACTTAGGGCATCCTGATAATAGTATTATTTACCAAAAAGAATATAACACCAATGATAATCCGCTTTATGGAACACGCTTTAATATAGATTACAAATGGAAACCATTTACATTTGGCACTATTGAAACGGGATACCAATATCGTGACATAGACCATACAGGTGAATTTGTTTATGAGCGTGACGGAAATTTAGTAACAGAATTCTCAAGTGATATTGAATTAGAACGTATTATTCACTCTGGTTATGTACAATTAACTGGCAAAAAAAGCAAATGGGATTATGCTGCAGGAGTACGACTAGAATCTATGGACAGAACGTATACAGAAGCCCTAAAAAGCGAAACTAACCCTAATATTTATACATATGATTTTGTAAAATTATTCCCTTCAGCATCTATTCAATATGCTTTAAATAATAAAACAAATATTAAAGCAGCTTATAGCAAAAGGGTTGAACGCACAACAACATTAAAAATGAATAGCTTTGCAGAACGTGAGCATTCTGAAGTGTTTGAACAAGGAGACAATACTTTATTGCCAGAATTTATTGACTTAGCTGAAATAGGGGTTACAAAAAAAATTAAGGGCGGTAACTCAATATATGCAACCGCATATTTTAGGCATGTAAACAATGTTATTAATCGTGTAAACACATTAGCCTATGAATCTACAGGCGTTGTAATTGATAGTATAATTAACCGTGTTTATTCTAATGTTGGTAAAAGTAATGCTATTGGTTTAGAAGTTGGGGCTACTATTAAACCAACAAAAAACTGGTCTAATATAATTGGAGCTAATGTTTATAATTATGCCATTGATGGTGTTTTAAATTTTAATCATAGAGATGGTATTTCAAGAACCTACAATATTGATAGTAAATCCACTATTTACTCTTTAAATTTAAATTCAACTTATTCATTTTGGAACAATGCTTCTCTACAGTTTACATTTAATTATCTATCCGATAGAAATACAGCAATGGGAGAAGATTCAAGATTTTATTCGCCTAATTTAACCTTTAGAAAAACATTTCTTGATGATCGTTTAACAGCTACAATGCAATGGCAAAATATTGATATGGGCATGCTTAAAACTAATGAGCAGCGTATTACAACGTCTAGACCAAATCAATTTTATACCACCACTAATTATGTGTATGAGGTGGATATGATTTCTATAAACCTATCTTACAACTTTAATTCGGTAAAAAACAAGTCTAAATTTATTGATAGTGAGTTTGGCAAACGCGAGTTTTAAAGATTACATAGCAAACTTTTTTATTTTTTTTCCAACCTTATTAAATAAAAAAAGCACTCTAATTTTCAAAGATGAAAACAGAATGCTTAAAAAAGGAGTAAGTCTCACCAAACCCCCTCGCTATTAATTACTTAATACTTTTAATCAACAACTATTTAAAGTCTCTTTTATATTAAAAGAAGTTGTAAAATGTTTTATTGATTACACAATATTGACATCATTATCATGATAATCAAACTCTTTTAAAAAGGGTTTAAAACTTTTAAACATGTTATTTAATTTTTTGACATTTATAGGCTTTTCTATATAACCGCTACAAAATCTTTCGCTTTTAGCATTCTCAATAAATTTTATATTGTTTGATGCAGATAACATAAAAATCTTGATGTTTCTTTCTTTTGATATATCTAGTTTTTTGAATGCACTCAAAAATTGAAACCCATTCATTTTAGGCATATTTATATCCAATAAAATAAAATCTGGAATAAACATAGATTGTTGATTGTTTTCTGTATTAATTTTTTCTAAAAAACTAATAGCAGAAAATCCATTATTAAAAGTTTTTATACTTGAATCAATTTCTAATTTTTCGATATTTTTTTGACTAACAAATAAGTCAATTACATTGTTATCGATTAACATAATATTTACTTTCATAATTTGGTGGCTTTTAATTTAGGTTTGGTAATATAATTTCAAAACTAGCTCCTTTATTTATTTCGCTTTTAACACTAATGGTTCCTTCTAAATTTTCTACAATATTTTTTACAATATATAATCCCAATCCATCTCCTGGCGCATCATCTTTAGAAGCTCGGTAGTTCAAATTAAAAACATTATCAATACAATTTTCACTTATTCCTGCCCCATTATCAATAACTTTTATAATCACCTGTTTTTGTAAAGATTTAACAGATATATCTATTTTTGGAGTATATCCATTAGATAGTTCTTTAGAATATTTTAAAGCATTTTGAATTAGGTTTTGGAATATGGACATTATCCATTCTGGGTTAGAATTATAGTGATGATAATTAATAATGTCTTTATTAATTTTAAATAACTCAAAGTTTTTTGATCCAGAAAGCAACTCTAAAACTTGATTGATTATAATATTAAAATCAATAATTTGCAATGCATTTGTCCTGTTTGCAATTATTGGTTCATGATTTAAATTGTTAACCAGAGTTTTACCAACTTGTATTGTTTTAATCAACATATCTGATAAAGTATTAACTCTTTCGCTTACTTCTTCATCTTTTAAAAGTTCAAGTAATCCCTCTGCTGATGCAAAAGGTGCAACAATATCATGCTTAACACGATTTAAATATATTTCTAAAGCATTCGTTTGTTGTTTTAATTTATCTTCTAACTTTTTACGTTTTGTTATATCAATTATCGTGGCACAATAGATATTATTATTTTCTGTATTTATTGTATTTAAAGTAAATTCAACAGGGAATTCTTTTTCATTTTTACGAACACAATACATTTCTATTGTACCAGTTTTGTTCTTATATTTAATTTTATCTATTGCCCTTACTAATTCTTTAATATTTCTTTTTTTAGACCTATAAGATATTAAAACAGATAACGGATACCCTAAAATTTCTTTTTTTAAATACCCAAAAGCTAATTCTGCTGCTTTGTTCCACTCTATAATACTCCCTTGGTTATCTGTAACAACTATAACACCCACATTATTAGATTGATAAATTGATTTATACCTTGAGTATTCAATATTACGTTCTGTTAATTGTGTTGTTTGTATATGCGATTCTGTTATGTCTTTATATATTGCTATGTGGGTTGTAGTATTTTCTAGCTTGTTAGTTACAGGTATAATTGTAGTATCTAACCAAAATTGATTTCCACTAGTAGATTTACCACTTAAAACACCATGCCATTTATTATTCATTCTAATAGTACTCCACAAATCTTTATACTTCTTATCTGTATGAAGATGTGATTTAAATAACTTATGGGTTTCTCCAATTAAGCTATTAGCTTCACATTCTAATATTTCGCAAAATTCTTTATTAGCATATTTGATTCTACCTAATGAATCTGTAATTGTAATTATAGAATTATCACTTACAACATCTTTTAAGTCACCTTCTAGACTGTCTAATATATTATACTTGAATGCTTCCATAAAACTTGTCTTTTGTATCTAAACTATAAGCTTTAGCGGTATCTAATTCCCTAAAAACTGCAAATGGTGTAATAGGATTAAATATTCTTTTATAACTAGTAATTAATAATGTAATACCAATACTATTAATTACAAATGCCTCAGAAATTCTAAGTTTCACTAGTTCAATGTTTTTTGCTATTAATTTGGCAGCTGCAATCGAAAAGGTACCCTTAGCGTCTCTAACATCTATTAAAAATGGCATAGCTTTACCGTTACACAAATTAATTATAGCATCTATATAGCGCTTTGCTGTTTTATAATCTAGTGTAGATTTAGAATCCTTATTATTAAATTTACAATAAAGTATCCCAGAACTATCTGTCCAAAACATGGCATTTTCATAAATTATCACCCCTTCATTCATACATGTTTAAATTAAATTGAATTGAATTCTGAATATTGTTTTTGACTATACGCTATAGCTCTATTATAATTAGTGCTTATTTGAATAGGAATAACACCATCATCTCCAATACTATATAGTTTAAATAACAATTTTACATTTAATGATCTAACCAAAAAAGACTTTGAAATTACATGCGCTTTTATATTAGTATTACGTGATATAAACTTGTATAAACTATAAGCTTTAGAATAACTTAAATTAGTTAAATCAATTAATATAGGTTTGTAATTATCAAGTGAAAATGCAGTTATAACCTCTACAAAGAGTTGTTCAATTTCTATTTCAAGAATTCTTTTATCAAATTTGCTATTAAAACTGCAATAGATAATATGTTGGTCTAACCAAAATTTAACATTATCAAATATAATCTCCTTCTTCATTCTAACTATTTGAAGAATTATATGACAATTGGCGTGCCGCAATATTAAATAACAACTTAAAATACTTACTATAAGCGTATTATGAATTCAAGCAAAAACAAAACAGGAAGAAAAAACACGGTATGCCGTGTATTTTTCTTCCTGTTTTTAATAATAACGGTATACCGTTATTAATTTACGGTTTACTAATACCTAGTTTTTTCATTTTATCCCTTAGAGTACTAGGTTTTAAATCAAGCATGGTAGATGCTCCATTTGGCCCGCTAATTTTCCAATTGCATTTTTCAAGAACTTGATAAATGTGATTGCGCTGTATTGTTGCAAGCGTTAAATTTTTATCATTAATCGCTAGTTTAGATTTTTGAATTTCAGATTCAAACCCCGGAATTAACAGGGTTTCATCATTAGATAAAATAGCAGATCTTTCAATTAAATTCTCTAACTCCCTTATATTTCCTGGCCAATCATAAGATTTAAGTTGCATCATAGAATCATCAGAGATATATTTAATATTCTTGTCATATGCTTTGTTAAACTTATCGACAAAATGCTCTACTAATAAGGGAATATCATCTCTTCTTTTTCTTAACGAAGGCACAATAATAGGGAATACATTAAGACGAAAATATAAATCTTCTCTAAATTGTTTTTTTTCAATTTCCTCTATAAGATTTCTATTAGTTGCAGCAATGACTCTTACATTTAGTTTTTTTAATCCTGTTCCTCCTACTACCTCTATTTCTCCTTCTTGTAAAAATCTTAAAATTTTAGGTTGCATATCTAATGGTAGTTCGCCAATTTCATCTAAAAATAAAGTACCACCATCAGCTAATTCAAATTTCCCAACTTTGTCGCTAAAAGCACCTGTAAACGACCCTTTTTTATGCCCAAACAATTCACTTTCTATAAGTTCTCTAGGTATAGCTGAACAATTCACCTTAATTAACGGCTTACTATTTCTAAGACTATTATTATGTATTGCCCTTGCTAAAAGTTCTTTTCCTGTGCCAGATTCGCCTAATAACAATACCGTAGCATTTGTTGGTGCAACTTTTTCTACCTCGGTTAAAACATCACTAAATTCTTCACTACCATAAACCATTTCTTCATAGTTAAAAACTAAGTCTAATTCGTTTCTTAAGTAAACATTTTCTCGTTCTAATTGGTTTCGTAATTCTGTTAATTCTGTATTGGCTTTTACAAGTAATTCATTCGTTTCTTTCATATTAACCTCTGCCAATGTACGCTCTTTACTTTCTACCATTAAAGCCACAATACTAGCTATTGATGTTGCAAAGCTTTCTTCTTCTGATGTAAAAACCCTATTTGGAGTTATACATTCAAAACTAATTACACCATAATTACCATTTCTACCATATACCAAAACATCTATTCTTGCTAATATTTTAGCAGCTGTATATTTCTTTTCAGAAAATGCTTTAGTTATTGGATTAACTAATACATCTGAAATATTTAAACTGGTTTCATTTTTTAATGCATCAAAATATTCTGGAAATTCATCTTTTTTAACTAATACCTTTTCTGTTTCAAATTCATTATTTAGTTTATTAAAATGAATTCTACTTAACAATTCAGTATTATCATTTTTAAATTCCCAAATAGTCACCAAAGCAACATTTAGTGCATTAGCCGATGTTGTCGCTATTTTTTTTAAAGATGAATAAAAATCCTCTCCAATGAGGTTAGCTAATTCAATGATAATATTTTTACGTTGTTCTGATATTTTAACACTTTTTTTTAAAAAACTTTCTGTTTGTACTCTATACGTAATATCTGTAATTATAGTAAAATATGCTAAAACTTTACCCTTATTGTTTCTTATAATGGAACTTGATAGCATTACAGGGAAACGCTCTCCGTTTTTCCTCATTAATATAGCTCGTCTATTTTTATCTAAACTATTTAAAGGATCATTAAAAGCTTTATAAATTGAATCATACTCTTCTGGTGGCCAATAAGGAAAAGGAGCCTTAATACCTACTAATTCTTTTTCTGTAAAACCTGTCATTTCACATAAAGCAGAATTAACTTTTATATGAATCCCATTTGTATCTACTACAGATAATCCTTCATTTAATGAAGTAATTAGTGTTTCAGAAAATTCTTTTTCTAATTTTAATTCTATTTCGGCTGCTTTACGCTCGGTAATATCCTGTATGGTTGCAAAATTTGCAATTTTTGCTCCTTTTTCATCGAGTATACTTGATACTATAACCTGTACCGGAAAACGCTTACCACTTTTATGCATATAAGTGTTTTCGTAATTAGATTTATTTTTGTTTTGAGTTAATAACTTAAAACGTTCATCATTTTTTTCTTTTAACTCTGGAGGTGAAAATGGGTAAGGGCGTTTTAAACCAAGTAATTCTTTTTCTGTAAAACCTGTCATTTTACAAAATGATGGGTTTACACTAATTATTTCAGACTCTAAATTTATAGCATATAAGCCTTCATGCATAGATTTTAAAAGTCCTGAAGAAAACTCTTTTTCTTTTTTTATTTCTTCAATTGCCCTAAATCTTTCTATGGTGATGTTAGCTAAACTAACAGCAAAATTAAGCTCCCTAATCTCTTCTAAAGTTGGTTTGCTTACCGATTTACTATAAATTGCAAAAGTACCTAAAACAGTATTGTTTTTAGATAAAATTGGTATTGACCAACATGATTTTAAATTAAAATCTGAAGCCAAAGCCTTATAATCCTTCCAAGAATCATGATTACTTATATCCGAGACAATAACTGGTTTTTTGGTAAATGCCGCAGTACCACAAGACCCTACATTTTTACCAATTGCAAAACGCTTTAAAGCTAAATTATAAGGCTTAGGCATTGACGGTGCGGATACTAGATTAAGGTGAATTCCGTCTTCTTCAAGAATACTAATAGAACCAAAATAATTAGGATGAACTGCTTCATAATTTAAAAGTAACTTTTTAAATATTTTTTTTAAAGGCGTATTAACAGCTATTAAATCTAATATTTCATTTTTTTGAATTAATAATTGCTCTGCTTTCTTACGTTCTGCAACTTCATTACCTAAATCTAAACTTTTTTGCTCTAATTTATTTATTAAACGTTCGCTGTAAAGCTTTAAAACTTCATCCTGAGAAATTTTTGAGTTTTCAATTTGTGTTTTGTTTTTTTCTAAATTACCAAATATATTATTTACAGTATAAAGTAATTTATCGTGCTCTATTGGTTTTCTTAAAAATTTTGTGGCTCCTAGTTTTAAAGCGAAATCTTCATCTAATTCTTCTGTATAAGTAGATGTGTAAAAAACAAAAGGAATATCAGCAAATAATTTCTCTTTTTTACATGCTTGACAAAATAGATAGCCATCCATAATTGGCATTAATATGTCTGAAATAATTAATTCTACTTTATTGTTTTTGTACAGTTCTTTTAATCCATCACTACCATTTTTTGCTTCAATAACTATGTAACCCGCTTCTTCGAGTATAACTCTTAACAGGTATAAGTTTTCAAAAGTATCATCTACTATTAAAATAGTTTTTTTACTCATTATCTTTTTCTTTATGAAACAGCAAGGTTTGTGTAGCTTTAAAAATATAATAATATACTTTAAATTTAAACAAGTTTACTGTCAATACAAGTATCATTTAATCTTTGCAATTTATTTAGGAAGTGTAAATGTAAAATTAGTTCCTTTCCCAATTATACTTTCCACTTTAATTTCACCACCTAACTTTTCAACTAAATTTTTACTAATAGTTAAGCCAAGTCCAGTACCTTCTTGGTTTTCATTTAACCCAACATCTATTTGAATAAATGGTTCAAATAATTTATCAATATCTTTTTTTCTAATACCTATACCTTGATCAATTACTTGAGTTACTACAAAATTATCTGTTACATCAACTTTTACCAATATGATTCCTTCGCTAGAAAATTTAATTGCGTTTGATATTAAATTGATTAATATTTGCTCTACTCTTCTTTCATCACTATTTAAAGTTATATCAAATTCGGTTATTTCAGAATTAACAACAAGTCCTTTTTTAACTGCTTGAGGCATTAAAAAATCTATAGTTTTTTCTAAAGTTATTAAGTAATTAAATGGATGCAAGGACACTTTTAATTTTCCAGCTTCAATTTTAGAAAAATCTAGTATATCATTAATTAATCCTAAAAGGTGTTGGCTACTATTTTTAACCATTCCTAATTGTTTTTTTTGTTCTTTGTTTAATGGTCCTGCAAACTCTTTTAATAATATTCCTGTAAATCCAATTATAGAATTCATTGGTGTTCTTAGCTCATGAGACATGCTTGCTAAAAAAGCAGACTTCATTAAATCTGCAGATTGTGCTTTTACTTTTTCTTTTTCTAACTCTGCTGTTCTTAATTTTACAAGTTCTTCAAGGTTATTTCTGTATTTTTTAAGTTCCAATTCCGCTTTCTTACGTTCAGAAATATCAGAAGCCACAACCCCTAATGCCATTGGCTCATTTGAATTGTTATCTCGAATTAAAAAACCAGACATTTCTACAGGTAATAATTTACCAGACTCAAAATGATTAAATTCAATTTCACCCTTCCATTTTATATCTTTATAAATTCTCGGCATTTGCTCCTTTATTACTTTATCTTTATATTTTTCAGGAAAAAAATCTGTAATAGAACCTGTTAATTCTTCTTCTTTTATACCTACTAACTGCCTACCACTTGAATTTAAATAAAGAGGCTTACCTTCTAATGTTGCTAATCCAACAAAATTATCACTAGTTTCAATTAATGAAAGCAACAACTGGCTTTTAATAGCACCTTTTTTACTTTCTGTTATATCTGTAAAATAAATAGTTAATCCTTCTTTAGATGGGTAAACTCGGTTTTCAAACCATTTATCTAGAGGTTTGTAATAATCTTCAAAATAAACAGTTTCTTGTATTTCAAAAGCTCTATGATATTCTTTATAAATAGGAAGATTAACACCTTCTGGAAACACTTCCCAAATATTCTTACCTATTAAATCATCAGGTGATTTTCCAATAAATTCCGCAGCTCTATTATTAACGTATATATAACACCAATTACTATCTAAAGATATAAACCCATCGGAAATTTGATTTAAATTTCGTCTTAATTGGCCTGTTAACTTATACTCAACCTGTTCTTTTTCAATTTTTAGATTTAAATATCGTTGTTTATATTTTATAATTGATAATACATCTCTATCTTGATTAGCGATAAATGTTGTTGATTTTGATTTTTCTTTATCAATATATTTTAAATACATATAGAGTATTATAGCATATACAAATGCCGCTATAGTTTTACCAAAAAGATGACTAATTAATGATGTTTTAAACACTTCTGTACCATAATACAAAAAGAAATTAAAAACAAAAGCATCAAATATCAATACTGTAAAAAGTGAAATAAATAGAACTAAAAAAAAAGATATTTTTTTAATTTTAGATAATAAATATTGATAAAGAATAATAATAAATAAAAAATCTACTAGTAATATACTTGTACCAAGTAAAAAATACTTAAAATTTTGATTAAAATAACCATCAGAGCCTGATGGGGAATTACTAATAACATGACCTATTTGCGTTTGAATATATATAATTTCAAACATCAATGTCATAACAATATTTGATACTATAATTCCAATAATTAGAGCTCTTGCACTTGCCACACCTTCTTTAATGTAAATTAACAATATGGCAAATAATACCGCACTAAATAATATTATAGAACCTGGATAAATATCATAATTATCAAATAATTCAAATTTAAAAGAACTCCCAGCATTTGCTTGTAAATATTGTACAGAACCTAAAAGTATGTAAAGTGGTGCTAAACCTATTTTAGCTCTATACTTAAACAATAAGATAATACTTGAAGATATAAGTAAAAACTCCAGAAGAATAGTAATATACAGATTCATATAACCTTTATTTCTATGAATAAATTTAATTTAGTACTATAAAGTAAGTGCCATTATACATTAATTATACACTACAACATTTATATATAATCTTAAAATTAATTCTTGTTAAGGTACGATATTCCTACAAAACATTAATATTAGAAAATTTCGATTTTACAGAAATGGCTAAAATGCTATAATAACTAGACTTTATAATTCAAAGATTTAACGTTTAATATTTAAACTTTTATGAAGTAAAAAAGCATCTAAAACAAAAAAGCATCCCTATCTTCTTCACAGAAAAAAGGAAAGCTTTCCATTGGAATACCAACTAAATTGGTAAACTACATCACGCTTTTGGCGTGATCAACACAACATCGTTATAATTACCAAAAAAAGCCCTAATTTCTCAGAGCTTTCTTTTGCAATTTTTTGCGGTCTGGACGGGACTCGAACCCGCGACCTTCGCCGTGACAGGGCGACATTCTAACCAACTGAACTACCAGACCGTTGCATTATTGCGGTTGCAAATATACACGCCTTTTTTTATATCTCAAATCTTTTTTTGTCTTTTTTAAAGAAATTTTTCATCAAATAAATTTTTGGCGCTCTATCATGTAGGTTGTGAGGATGTTATCGAAATTTTTATTTATGTCTGCTTCAACATATTTTATTTTGTATTGTGCGCATTTTAAACGCAAAGCTTCAAAGTACGTATTAACAGTTTTATTGTAACTATCCTTGACAGTATCTGCATATAAATTAATATACTCACCTGTTTCAACATCTATAAACCTTTTTGGTTTATTATCAAACTCAAAATTTAACTCCTTTTTTTTATCAAATACATGAAATAAAATGACTTCATGCTTATTGTATTTTAAATGTCTTAAGGCCTCAAATAGCTTAACATCATCTTCAGATGTTTGAAACATATCTGTAAATAAAAATATTAAAGATCGTCTATGAACCTTTTCTGCTATTTCATGCAAATATTTATAAGTCTCTGTTTGTTTATTATGTGATTTTGAAATTACAGCTTCACTTAGATGATTTAATAACATTTGATGATGGCGCTCACTCCCCTTTTCTGGGGCATAATAATCATAGTTATCACTATAAATACTTAATCCCACAGCATCACGCTGTTTTTTTAAAATATGCATTAAAGCTACTGCAGCTAATGCAGAAAAAGCAACTTTATTTAAGCTATTAATTGAAAACGTATCTAATTTTGGGTAATGCATGGAACTACTATTATCCAAAATTATATGACATCTCAAATTCGTTTCATCATCGTATCGCTTTGTGTAAAGCTTATCGGTTTTAGCAAATAGCTTCCAATCTATATGTCTTGTACTTTCGCCTTGATTATAAATTTTATGTTCTGCAAATTCAGCAGAAAAACCATGAAACGGACTTTTATGCATACCAGCTATAAAACCTTCAACTACTTGCTTAGCAAGTAGCTCAAGATTTTTAAAACCTCCTGCTTTATTAAGTTCGTTTTGTAAATTCATTCTTTTAAAAATAATAGGCTAACAGACTTCTATAAATGCTATACTAGATAACAGCATCTACTATACCATAGGCCACAGAATCCTGTGCACCCATCCAATGGTCGCGGTTAAAATCTTTCATCACTTTTTCAAATGTTTGTCCGCAATTATCTGCTAATATTTGTGCGCTTAACTCTTTAGTAATTATAATCTCTTTAGCAGTAATTTCAATATCACTTGCCTGCCCTCTCGCACCGCCACTTGGTTGGTGTATCATAACACGAGCGTGTGGCTTTATAAATCGCTTTCCTTTTGTACCTGCAGATAATATTAATGACCCCATAGAAGCTGCAAAGCCAGTACAAACTGTAGATACTTGACTATTTAACGATTTAATACAATCATATATAGCAAATCCAGAGGTTACATAACCACCAGGACTGTTAATATAAAGTGTAATATCAAAAGTTCCTAAAGCATCTAAATACATTAATCTATCTATAACATGTTTTGCAGAATCATCATCAACTTGACCCCATAAAAACACTTTACGTTGTTCAATTAACTTACTATCAATAGCGTCTTGAATTTTTTTATATTCACTCATATTATTTTAAATTTTTCGGTGATTTAATTATTTTTATATAGTTGAGAGCATTATAGTTTTTGCTTCTCAAATTTTAATTTGCATCTAAAATAAAAAAAGGTTCACCATTACGGCAAACCTTTTCAATTTTCTTTTTTTATATCTACTACAAAAGCCCATCAATAGCATCTGTGTAAGCATTTTTGGGAGCTACACCAACTTGACGTCCAACTACCTCTCCGTTTTGAAAAACTAAAACTGTAGGTATGTTACGCACACCGTATTTAGCAGCAAATTCTTGGTTAGCATCAACATCAACCTTTCCTACAACAGCTTTACCATCATATTCATCACTTATTTGCTCAATAATTGGCCCAACCATTCTACAAGGTCCACACCAAGCAGCCCAAAAATCAACCAAAACAGGTTTATCACTCTTTAATACCGTTTCTTCAAACGTTGCATCTGTTATCTCTAATGCCATAATATTTATATTTTAATATGTTCTTAATTCGTTTTAACAACACAAATTTAGTCAAAAAAAACTCGAAAGCTTACAAACCAACAATTTGTTTTGCCTATGATGATATTAGCTAGGTTTATCCTAATTTTTTTGGCGCATAAAATAGGCTATCCGCTTTATCTTTTTGTGAAGCACCTTGGCAACTAATTTAAAACCTTGCAAAACAAGTTATTTTATATAAAAAATATATAAACCAACCCTTAAACTCCATAAAAAGGATATCACTTCTATCCTTTGCGCAATGAGCAACTTTAATTTAGTTTAAATCTTACATCTTGAGCTTCCAACTCACTTAAAAGCTCTTGGCATACTTTTACTTTTTGCCTTCTACTAGACATGCTTAATTTTATTTTCTCCTTCATATCATAAACCAAGAAATTTAAAGCCTGATTACCTGGATGCATATGTATTAATTCTTTTAAAGCGGTTATTTTTTGCTCGTCTAAATCTTTAATATCAACTTGAATAGACAATTTTTTTGCATAATTTTCCATAACATCATGCAATAACTGAAAACTATTAAACTGCAATCTAGGATCACTTTTCTTTCCAGTATCTTTATTTACCCAACCTTCTCTAACAAACGATTTTACAAACACAAAACTATTTTTAAGCAAGAAGTGTCTAAATTTTAAATACTCCTCTCCAAATATTCTAAACTCGTAACTATCTGTATAATCTTCAATTGTAAAAAGCGCCCAACCTTTACCTTGTTTACTTACTCGATGCTGCACATCGGTTACCACGCCTCCAAAAACTAATTCGCGATTAACATAAGGCTCTAAAGTATTAAACATGCCAACGGTAGCATTACAAAACGTTTTCATTTCGGTTTTAAAATCATCTAAAGGATGACCAGAAATATAAACTCCAACAACTTCGCGTTCTTTACTTAATTTCTCCATTGTGCCCCACTCTTCACACGGGGGCACTTCGGGTTCAGAAAACTGTACACTACTCTGTTCTCCAAACATATCTATCTGAGCAGAATTCTCATTTTCTTTATGCTTTTGGGCAAATTTAATTGCCTTCTCTAAAAAGGTAATTCCGTCGCCATCATCATGGAAATATTGTGCGCGATGCGTATCTCCCAAACCATCAAAACCTCCAGCTAATGCTAGATTTTCAAACGCTTTTTTGTTAGCAGCTCGCAAATCAATACGTTTTGCAAAATCAAAAATAGATTTATAATGCCCATCTTCTTTTCGATTTTCAACAATGGTCATAACAGCTCCATGTCCAACACCTTTTATAGCCCCCATCCCAAAACGTACCGCATTATCTTTATTTACCGAAAACTTGTAAAACGACTCGTTAATATCTGGCCCTAAAACGTCTAATTTCATGCGTTTACATTCTTCCATAAAGAAGGTAACTTGCTTAATATCGTTCATATTATTCGATAAAACCGCTGCCATATATTCTGCAGGATAATGTGCTTTTAAGTATGCGGTTTGGTAAGCAATCCATGCATAACATGTGGAATGTGATTTATTAAAAGCATAACTAGCAAAGGCTTCCCAGTCTTTCCAAACTTTCTCTAAAATTTTAGCATCATGTCCTTTTTCACTTGCTTGCTTTATAAATTTAGGCTTCATTTTATCGAGAACAGCAATTTGCTTTTTACCCATCGCCTTACGAAGTACATCGGCCTCACCTTTGGTGAATCCTGCAAGACTTTGGGACAACAACATCACTTGCTCTTGATAAACTGTAATACCGTAAGTTTCTTTTAAGTACTCTTCCATGGCTGGTAAATCGTACTCGATATCTTCATCACCATGTTTTCTCCGAACAAAACTTGGTATATATTCCATTGGTCCAGGTCTATACAAGGCATTCATAGCAATTAAATCTTCAAAAACTGTGGGTTTTAAATCACGTAAGTGTTTTTGCATTCCAGGAGATTCATATTGAAATACCCCGACGGTTTCTCCACGTTGGAATAAAGCATACGTTTCTTCATCATCTAGAGGAAAACTCTCAGGATCTAATAAAATATCATGTTTTGCTTTTACAATTTTAACGGTGTCTTTAATTAACGTAAGCGTCTTTAATCCTAAAAAATCCATTTTAAGAAGCCCTGCATCTTCTACCACCGAGTTATCAAACTGTGTGACATACAAATCAGAATCTTTGGCTAAAGAAACTGGCACAAACTTGGTAATGTCATCTGGTGTTATAATTACACCACAAGCATGAATTCCTGTATTTCTAACGGAGCCTTCAAGCGTTCTGGCTAGGTTTACGGTTTCGGCTTGTAAATCTGACCCATCAGCTATATTTAAAAGTTCATTGACTTTTTCTAAATCTTCGGCTCTAAATTTCTTTCCTAATTCCTTTTCATCTAACCCAAAAATCTTTCCGAGTTTAGACATTGTAGGAATTAATTTTGCAATTCTATCGGCATCAAATAAAGGTAAATCTAACACACGTGCTGTATCTCGAATTGACGATTTAGCAGCCATTGTACCATAAGTAATAATTTGAGCAACTTGGTTGCTTCCATATTTTTCGATTACATAATCCATAACACGACTTCGACCTTCATCATCAAAATCTATATCAATATCTGGCATACTAATACGATCTGGATTTAAGAAACGCTCAAAAAGCAAGTCGTATTTTAAAGGGTCTATATTAGTAATCCACAAACAATATGCTGCCACAGATCCCGCAGCAGAACCACGCCCCGGACCTACCGAAACATCCATATTTCTTGCTTCTCGAATAAAATCTTCTACAATTAAAAAATATCCAGGATACCCTGTATTTTCAATAACACTTAATTCAAAATCGAGTCGTTCTGTTACCTCTTCTGATAGTTTTTCACCGTAGCGTTTTTTTGCACCTTCATAAACTAAGTGCCTTAAATACGCATTTTCACCTCGTTTTCCTCCATCGGCTATATCTTCGTCATGTTTAAATTCATCTGGAATATCAAACGCTGGTAATAACACATCACGAGCTAGTTGATATGCTTCTATTTTATCTACAACTTCTTGCACATTAATAATTGCTTCGGGAACATCCTGAAACAACTTTTTCATGGCCTCGGCAGACTTAAAATAATACTCTTGATTTGGTAACCCGTATCGATAGCCACGACCTCTTCCTATAGGCGTCGCTTGCTTTTCACCGTCTTTCACACATAATAAAATATCGTGTGCGTTAGCATCTTCCTGCTTTCTATAGTACGTATTATTTGATGCTACTAACTTTACATCGTGCTTTTTTGCGAGTTTAATTAAAGTGGGGTTTACACGATTTTCATCCTCTTGATTATGGCGCATTAATTCAACATACAAATCGTCTCCAAATTCTTCTTTCCACCAAAGTAAAGCTTCTTCCGCTTGATTTTCTCCAACATTTAAAACCTTACTCGGAACTTCACCATATAAATTACCAGTTAGTACAATTAAATCTTCTTTATACTGCTGGATTAATTTTTTATCAATTCTTGGTAGATAATAAAATCCATCTACAAAGGCATGCGATGACAGTTTTGCTAAATTATGATACCCATTTTTGTTTTTTGCAAGTAATACGATTTGATAACCATTATCTTTTCTGGTTTTATCTAAATGATTTTCACACACAAAAAACTCGCAACCTATAATTGGTTTTATTAACTTAGCATTGGTAGTCTCACCTTTTTCTTTTGCTTCGGCAATTTTTGCTTTTACACCACCGTTAAACTTATTAACTGCATTAACAAAGTGAAATGCCCCCATCATGTTTGCATGATCTGTTAAGGCTACTGCAGACATGTTATACTCACCAGCGGCAGCAACAATATCTGCAACTCCCATGGTAGATTGCAAAACCGAGAACTGTGAATGATTATGCAGGTGAACAAAATCAACATCTGCTAAATTAGATGCATTTTGTTTTATATCTGCAGAAGAAACGCTTGATTCTGCTTTTTGTAAACGTGCTGCAATTTTAGCACTTTCTTTTTTTAAATTTATGTGTTTTAAACCAATTAACTGAATAGTTTCGGGATTTTTCTTTTTAAAATCCTCGAAATAATCTGGCTGAACATCAAGTTGCTCTTTAGTATATTCACCTAAACGTATTAGCTCTAAAAAACAACGTGTAGTTGCTTCCACATCGGCAGTTGCATTATGCGCCTCAGAAAAAGGCACATTAAACAAAAACTCATGTAACTCCGTTAAGGTTGGCAACTTAAATTTACCATAACGTCCACCAGGAATCTCACATAAACTAGCTGTATGTTCTGTACATGTATCTAAAACAGGTAATTCTTGTAACGGGTTCTCTACATCGCCACGCACAAATTCGGCACCCATTATGTTTAAATCGAACTTTACATTTTGCCCAACAACAAACTTAGTTTTACCTAAGGCTTCATTAAATTTTTCTAAAACTTCTGCTAAAGGCACACCTTGCTCTTGAGCCAACTCTGTAGAAATACCATGAATTTTTTCGGCATCATAAGGTATATTAAACCCTTCTGGCTGCACCAAATAATCCTGACTTTCAATACAGTTACCCATACTATCGTGTAGTTGCCATGCTATTTGAATACACCGTGGCCAATTATCAGTATCCGTTATTGGTGCATCCCAACGCTTTGGTAATCCGGTAGTTTCGGTATCGAAAATTAAATACATATATGATGTTTATTTGGCGAAATATTTAATCGTTATTCGAAAATAACGAGCATATAAAAATACATAGAAAACTCACTTTTTTAAAATGAAGTTATAAACAGTTGTAAACAAAAAAAATATAGGGCTCATAAACATTTCAAACCTCTATAAGATAATTTATCATAAATTAGATTTTTTAATAATTAACAATCACATGAAATCATTCATCTACCTAATAGCATTTATATTTTGTTTTAACAGCTATTCGCAAATATCACAACTGTATATAGGCACCTATACCAAAGGAAATAGTAAGGGGATTTACAAAGTAAATTTTAACACCTCAACAGGACAATTAAGCGACCTCCAACTCGCCATTCCAATTGATAATCCTTCATTTTTAACCTATGCTCCAGATAAAAAATTTTTATATTCTACAAACGGTAGTGAAAGCGGGTTCATTTCTTCCTACAAAATAAAAGAGGATGGAAGTTTAGTATTATTAACCCGTGTTAGTAGTAATGGCAAAGGCCCTTGCCATATCTCTATAAATACAGATGGTACAAAAATTTCAGTATCAAACTATGGAGGAGGCACCATAGCAATCTATCCAATAAACAAAGATGGAAGTTTAGCAGAGGCCACTCAAGTTTTTAATCAAAATAGTACTGAAACAAAATCGCATGCACATTCTTCTTTGTTTTTTAATGATGAATTATTTACGGCAGATTTAGGAAGAAATGCGATGTATCAATACATACTTGATGGACATGACTATAAATTAAACTCTGAAGCTATTATAAAAACTAAAGGAAATCCTGGTCCACGTCATTTTAAACTAACAAAAGATGGTAAGTTTATTTATGTAATTAACGAATATGGAGCCACTATTACCTCAATTAAAAGAACAAAAAAAGGGTTTAAACAAATTGACGAAGACAACACTCTAGATCCAGATTTTACTGCATTTAACAAATGCGCAGACATTCACCTTTCTAAAGACGAACGTTTTGTTTACGGCTCTAATCGAGGAGAAAATACTATTGCTGTTTTTGAGCGTAATACCAAAAACGGAAAACTCAACAAAACACAAAGCATATCTGTTCATGGTGATTGGCCACGTAATTTCACTTTAGACCCAACAGGTAAGTTTCTACTAGTAGCTAATATGAAAACTGAAAATATAGCTGTATTTAGTGTTGACAAAACTTCAGGAAAACTCACATTTTTAAGCGACTTAAAAGTTCCAGAACCCGTTTGCTTATTATTTTAAGTTCGTTTTTAAATAAAACTCTGTTTTTTAAAAAAATATAGTATCTTTGCGCCCTTATTAATAACAGAGGTCGAGAACCTCAAATAATTAATTATTATGCCAGTAAAAATTAGATTACAAAGACACGGTAAAAAAGGAAAACCTTATTACTGGATCGTAGCAGCTGATGCACGTTCAAAAAGAGATGGTAAATACCTAGAAAAATTAGGTGCTTACAACCCAAACACAAACCCAGCAACTGTAGAATTAAATGTTGATGGTGCTGTACAATGGTTACAGAATGGTGCACAACCAACTGATACTGCTAAGACTTTATTGTCTTACAAAGGTGCTTTATTAAAAAATCATCTTGCAGGTGGTGTTAGAAAAGGTGCTTTAACTGAAGAGCAAGCAGAAGCTAAATTTACTGCTTGGTTAGAAGAAAAAGAAGCTAAAATTCAAGCAAAAGCTGACGGTTTATCTGATGTTGAAGCAAAAGCAAAAGCTGATGCTTTAGCTGCTGAAAAAGCGGTTAACGAAGCAAGAATTGCTGCTGCTGCTCCTGTTGTAGAAGAGGAAGCAACTGAAGAAGCTCCTGCTGCTGAAGCTGAAACTTCAAACGAAGAAGAATAAAAAACAAAATTTTTTATACTTTTAAACTCCGATAGAAATATCGGAGTTTTTTATTTAATGAAACTTGTAAAAAAAATTTGATTAAATAATTCCCATGAAAATGGGAATCTCATTATATTTAAATAATTAAAATTTCCACCTTCGCGGAAATAACAAATGGCTTTTCTATGAAAAAAGAAGATTGTTTTTACTTAGGAAAAATTGTAAAAAAATATAGTTTTAAAGGCGAGGTTTTAGCTAAACTAGATACCGACCAGCCAGAAATTTACGAAAACTTAGATGCTATTTTTGTAGAACTAAGAAACAATCTTTTACCCTTTTTTATAGAACACTCCCAATTACACAAATCTGAATTGTTACGTATCAAGTTTGAAGATGTTGATACCGAAGCAGATGCCGATGCTATTATGAAAAGTAATTTATACTTACCTCTAGATTTACTACCTAAGCTTGAGGGCAACAAATTTTACTTTCATGAGGTAATAGGCTTTATCATTGAAGATAAAAACTTTGGAGAGGTTGGTGTCATAAAAGCCATTAATGACTCTACAGCACAGTCCCTTTTTGAAATTGATCGAGATGGTATTGAAATTTTAATTCCTATGAATGATGAATTTATTGTAAAAGTTGATAGAGACAATAAAACCATTATTGTGGAAACCCCTGAAGGGTTAATTGATTTATATTTAGAAGAATAATTGTGTCTACAAAACCCTTTAAGTTTAAAGAATTTACCATAAACCAAGACCAATGTGCCATGAAAATTGGCACCGATGCTGTTTTATTAGGTGCGTGGGCTTCCCTTAAAAATAGTCCTTTTTCAATTTTAGATATTGGAGCTGGAACCGGAGTTTTATCGCTAATGCTAGCACAACGCTGCCATGCAGAACTTATTGATGCTATTGAAATTGATGACAAAACATACGAACAATGTGTTGAAAATTTTGAACAATCACCTTGGGGAGACAGATTGTTTTGCTACCATGCTTCATTAAATGAATTTGTTGAAGAATTAGATGATACTTATGATTTAATTATTTGCAATCCGCCTTTTTATACAGAAGATTATAAAACAGATAATACACAACGCGACTTGGCTAGATTTCAAGACGCTATGCCATTTAATCACTTGCTTGAAAGTGTTTCTAAATTACTATCAAATGATGGTATATTTTCAGTAGTAATTCCGTTTAAAGAATCATCAACTTTTATTCAAACAGCTTCAAAATTCAACTTATTCCCTAATAGAATTTTACATGTAAAAGGCAACCCAACATCTGAAATTAAACGTGCACTCTTAGAATTCTCTTTCCGCGAAAGCGAAATAAATATGCACTCTTTAATTATTGAAACAGAAAGACACCAATACACCAAGGATTACGTTAATTTAACCAAAGATTTCTACTTAAAAATGTAATCAATTCAATAAAGATTATTTAAATTTGAAGGACAAAAATGATGATTTGGCAATAAAACTGTCTATTTATTAATTATTTTGTCTAATTCACTTTTCAATTCATTCTTTATGCGACCAGATTTATTTGAAGCACCAGACTATTACAACTTAGATGAGTTACTAACCGAGGAACATAAATTAGTTAGAAATGCTGCTCGAGAATGGGTAAAACGAGACGTCTCACCTATAATTGAAGAATATGCCCAAAAGGCAGAATTTCCAAAACAGATTATAAAAGGTCTAGCAGACATTGGTGCTTTTGGCCCCTATATACCAATGGAATATGGCGGCGCTGGCTTAGATCAAATTAGTTATGGTTTAATAATGCAAGAAATAGAACGTGGCGATTCTGGTGTACGCTCTACAGCTTCAGTACAATCATCATTAGTTATGTATCCTATTTGGAAATATGGCAACGAAACTCAACGTAAAAAATATTTACCTAAACTAGCTAGTGGCGAATGGATGGGGTCTTTTGGCCTAACAGAACCAAACCATGGCAGTAATCCTGGAGGAATGACTACAAATTTTAAAGACATGGGAGACCATTATCTTTTAAATGGCGCAAAAATGTGGATTAGCAATGCGCCTTTTTGTAAAATTGCAGTTGTATGGGCTAAAGATGAAAGCGGGCGTATTCATGGGTTAATTGTAGAACGAGGTATGGAAGGGTTTACAACCCCTGAAACACATAACAAATGGTCGTTACGAGCATCGGCTACCGGCGAACTTATTTTTGATAATGTAAAAATACCCAAAGAAAATTTATTACCAAACAAATCTGGTCTTGGCGCACCGCTTGGCTGTTTAGATTCTGCACGTTTTGGTATTGCCTGGGGTGCTATTGGCGCTGCTATGGATTGCTATGATACAGCTTTACGATATAGTAAAGAACGTATGCAATTTGGAAAACCTATTGGTCAATTTCAATTGCAACAAAAAAAGCTTGCTGAAATGATTACCGAAATTACAAAAGCGCAACTTTTAGCTTGGAGACTTGGTGTAATGCGCGAAAATGGTACTGCAACTTCAGCACAGATATCTATGGCAAAACGCAATAATGTGGACATGGCATTAAAAATTGCTCGCAATGCTAGACAAATGCTTGGTGGTATGGGTATTAGTGGAGAATATTCTATTATGAGACATATGATGAATCTTGAAAGCGTGGTAACTTACGAAGGAACTCATGATATTCATTTACTAATAACCGGTTTAGATATTACTGGCTTAAACGCTTTTAAATAGTATGAATAGTACACCCATAAACTACGTAGAGCTTAAAGCTCATAATCTTGAAAAAACAAAGCAATTTTATTCAAATTGTTTTGGTTGGGTTTTTACAGATTACGGAGATACATATATTGCTTTTTCTGAAAGCGGTCTTGAAGGTGGGTTTGAAAAAACAGATAATCAAATTATTAATGGCGCTTTGGTTGTTCTGTATCATGAAAATCTTGATTTGATTAAAAAATCTATAATAGAAGCTAAAGGTATAATTTCTATAGACACTTTCTCTTTTCCTGGTGGCAGCAGGTTTCATTTTATTGACCCTTCTGGCAATGAATTGGCAGTTTGGTGCCATACCAATAAATAATTAAGAAAATATATTACCTTTTATTGATGTTACTGATGACACCCATTTACTTATTACGGGACTAGATATAACAGACTTAAATACTTATAAATAAGTGGTTTTTACGCAAACGTTTTCTTTAAAAATAATTAAAAGACTGACATTTGACAGGTTTTTTACATATTCTCATCTGTAAATTTGTAATGTATTTTTGTGTAAAACACAACTGATAATCAATTTAGAAAACCATGGAAGAATCAAGAAAAGACATTGTTCAATTCATCAACTTACAGCTTGCGTCAATTGGGCAACCTATATTTAAGGATAAAGAAGATAGTACTGAAAAGTTTTGTGACCCAGAATTTGAAAAAACAACAAGACCATTAATAATGAGTCTTAGAGAAAAATCAAGACTTTTAGCTAATCATTTATCGCCAGCAGACTCAAGAATCCAGAATTTTATTGATACTTATTTAAAAGACGTATCCATTGATAAATCGTTTAAATTACCAAATAACACATTAATACTTTCTAAAAAGGGCCAAGCTAGAGAAGCTAGTTTGCCACCAGATGGTAACTTATTTAAAAGCGATTTAGTAACCACTAACCGTCTTAAACAAGGTATTTTAAACAATCCTTTACATGATAAAAGAACAACTAAAGGCACTTTTCATATTGTTGAAGGGCCACTTCCTGTTCCTTTAGATAAAAAAGAAGTCCCTAGAGTCGTTTTAGCGCATTTTTTAAATGCTGCTTTTAACCCATCTAACGACTTAAACACACTTCCGTTTACTTCGAATCAAGAAGAGAAGGCTACAACTATGGTCTCTATGCTTCTTAGACCAACTGTGTGTCCAGAAGTAAAAGGTGTAAATTCAAAAAAATCATTAGAAGTTCGCTTTTTTGCTCCTGGTACCTTAGTAAGTAATTTAGATTTTGTTGAATCTATTTTCGGAAATGCTGGAAACCCTAATTTAGCTCATAATGATGCTGCCTTAGATCCAGAACATTGGACAGGCCATACAGGTTGTATTGTTCTTGCTCCTCAATTATTAAAGCTTAAAAAGAAAGATGTAGGGCTTCCTAATTATAAAGATGCCACAGACCGCCAGAAAAAAGATGGTATGTGTTGGAAAGATGAAAATGAACTTTATAATGAAGGTGGTGCATTTAAAATTACTTGTAGAGATGAAAGCGGTGTAGTTGTTACATTAATTGCAGACAACTACTATGGTTATTCTAAAAAAGAAATAAAAACTCAAATTAGTTATTCTGCAAACCTCTTTGGTTTAGCCGAAGAAGAACACGCTGGTGGGGCAATAGCATATGCTAGACGTGTAATGGGTGAAACTGTAAACGGTAACGATTATGCAGAATATTATGGGCTTAATCACACAATTGAAGACGTTAAAAACCTTATTGGTGATAGAATAGAGGTTAAACCAGAAAATTATGCAATCGATAAAAAATACCCAAACATAGTTTACATACCAGAATCGTCTTATTTTAATACAGCTACCAATAGCATTACATGGGATTATAAAGGTGAAGAACAAAAACTTACTTTATCTCCATTTAAAACTTATATACACCCATCTGGTAACAAACTAAGATTAGAAAAACACAAGTCTATAAACTTATGGCGTATTGTAGAAACTTATCCTGAAGGTGTATTTTGCCATAAACCTTGTACAGTTTCTGGTGGTGGTAAATCAGAGATTTCTAAATCAATGCAAAATGCTATTACATATAGTCCATTTAACATTCATAACATTGATGAAGATTTTAAGAAAGCAGACGAAGTTATTGAATTTAATTATTCTACTAGATGGAAAGTTAAAGACCCTAACAGACCAAAATCAAGATCATTATTAAGTGAAAAAAGAACTTTAGGTTCTGTTGTAAAATTATTAACTCCTAATGATGAAAACTCAGATGAATTTAACGAATGGTTAAATAATATCCCTGTTCATATTCGTTCTTTAGTATTATTTGTAAAACGATTATTCAGACAAGCACATGGTGCTAACCTTAACTGGAAAGACATGATGTCTGTAGAATTTATTAATGGAGCAAAAGGCACATCTTTAATTTATAATAACACACCTGTTGTTGGTAGTTATGTTCGTATCGGGTTTAATCAAGAAGGAAACTGGATGCTTAATAAGTTACGTTCAGACTTTTCGGCTTGTGAAAAAATTCAAACTGAAGATGATATTACAGCTTCAATTACACTTCCAAAAGAACGTTTCAAAAATTTAAATCCAGAATACACTAACAAAAGTGTAAAAGTATTAGCAAATTGCGAAGCACATTTATTCCAGAGACCAGATGAAGCGATTGTTAGAGGATATGATAAGCTTGCAGAATTAGATATTATTTCTGATGGGCGATTCTTAACTAACTACGAAATGTTAACTAAGAAAGATGCAATTGCTATTTATGAAGATACTATCAATTACGATAAATATACACAACCAGTACAAGATTTTATAAAAGAAATAATTGATTCTGGTGATGATGATATACAGTTTGTTTTACCATCTCACCCTAGAATTGTAGATGGCGAGCCAACCAAAAATCCTCGTTATTTAGAGCCAAATAAATTTTACAATGAAACCGAAGCTACTTATATCTCTGATATGGGAGTGCGTTTATGTAGAAGAATTAAACCTGAAGATCCAGTAATTCATACTGTAAATGCTGTGTTACCTGGTAGAAGAAATAATCCTGCAGACAGAGAAGCTGGTATTAGACCTTTAGCTGTTTACAGTCCAATTCACTACCAAGAAACACCAGAATTATTCATGGATTTTATTTGTAGCTTAACAGGTAAATCACCATCAACTACAGGTGCAGGTTCAGAAGGTGCTTTAACTAAGGCTCCGTTTAACATGCTGACTCCTACAACAGATTTAAACAACGCCTTATTATCTCACATCTTAACAGAATCTAACGGGTTTAGTACTGCAGCAGGTTATGTTGGTGCAGAAAACAAAATAGACCATGATGTTAGTCTATTAATTCCAGAGATTTGGGCTAGAATGGCGCCAGAAGATAGAGACCCTAAAAATTTAATTGTAAACGGATCTTTAGAAAAACTTGAAGACTTTGAGCATAAAGGCGAAAAAGTTTTAGCAAGTCGTTTAGGATACAGAATTACTAAAAAATTCTCTTTACTTTGTTTAAATAGAATATTTGATGAGCCTACTGCGGTTTTTAACAAACGTATGTTAAAACCAGAATTACAAAATTTAGAAGATTTTGTTGATGGTATTAATAACATAGTTGAAGCTCAACAAAAAGTGGCTTTAAACTATTTTGAAGACGGAAGTATTGAAGCTGCTATCCCTCCATTAAAAATCCTATTAAACATTATGGCTTATGGGAATTATGAAGGAAAAGATATTAGCGATCCAGAATTAAGAAAATATTTTGATAGAGATTATGTAGTTAATTCTGATTGGTACAAAGAAAGATTAGCATTAAAACAACAAAAAGATATTGCTTACTATAATGCTCAAATTGACTATTTGGAATCATTTATAAACAATCCAAACAATGATATTTTAGTAGATGATTTACAAATAAATGCACGTTTAGATACTACTAAAAAATTATACGAGAGTGTAAAATCACCAGAGTATTTAAATCGCTTAGTAGGTACTATTGGCTTAGATCCATTGTACAAAAAATAAGAAAACTAATTAAAAATTAAAAAAGCTCCTTTAAGGGGCTTTTTTTGTTTGTATAAAGACAATTAAACTTTTTCTGTAGACTTAACAACATATATTTTATAGTTAGAATATTAACAGTTTTAGTTTTAAAAGGCAAAATCGTATCTTTAAAATAAAAAAATGAAATTTATATCTACTAGGCTATGCTTAAGTTTGGTTGTGTTTATGCTATTTGCCTGCACTAAAAACCCAGATGAAATTATACCTGAAAAAGTTTTAGAAATTATTATTGAAGAGGAAGAAAACGAGCTAGAATATAATAATCCTGAAATAAAATCAATCAAACTTCTAGCTTTAGGTGATAGCTATACCATTGGCCAAAGTGTTTGCCAAACTTGCCGTTTTCCAGAACAATTAAAAAGCCGTTTAATACCCAGAATTGAATTTTTAGAAGACATAGAACTCCAAGTAATTGCTAAAACCGGTTGGACTACTACAAACTTAATTGACGCCATAAGTACCAATGAACTAACTGAAGATTATAATTTAGTAACCTTATTAATTGGTGTAAACAATCAATACCAAGGAAAACCCTTTTCTATTTACCAATCTGAGTTTCCGCAATTAGTAAATACGGCTATTAAAAAAGCGAATTCAAAAAAAAATAATGTTATTGTTATTTCTATTCCCGATTATGCTTTTACGCCTTTTGGAAAAGGCCGCACAAGTATATCACAAGACTTAGATCGTTACAATAATTTTGCTCAAAATTATTGCTTACAAAACAATATTAGCTTTGTATATATAACAGATATAACAAGACAAGGTTTAACAAACCCTAATCTTGTTGCTAGTGATGGGCTTCATCCTTCAGAATTAGCTTATGCCAAATTTGTAGATAGACTTTTACCTTTGGCTATTAAAAAACTCGAAAATTAATTTAAAAAAAAAGCGTTTTGAATAAAAACACTTTTTTACATTTACTAAATGTTTTCATCCAAAAAAAGATTAGATAACGCCTATAAAACTGCAAAAATCATTGATTTTGACGATGATAGTAAGTTTATTTTGTTTAGCGATTGTCATAGAGGCGACAATAGTTTTGCTGATGATTTTGCAAACAATAGAAATATTTATTTTCATGCCTTAAAACATTATTACACCGAAGGTTTTCAGTATTGCGAAATTGGAGATGGAGATGAGCTTTGGGAAAACCTCTCGTTTGAGTCAATTTTAAACGCTCATAAAAATGTATATATGCTTTTGAAAAAATTTCACAAAAGCAATCGCTTACACATGATATGGGGAAATCATGATATGGTTTATAGAAATCCTGATTATGTAAAGAAGCATTTATCTACATATTTTGATCCAAAAATTGGTGAAGATGTAGAGTTGTTTAAAGACATTAAATACCATGAAGGCATTGTTTTAAAACATTGTATGACTGGACAAGAATTATTTTTAACCCATGGGCACCAAGCCGATTGGTGGAATTTTTTATTTTGGAAATGGAGTAGATTAATGGTTAGATTACTATGGAAACCATTAAATGTTATGGGAATTGCAGACCCTACAAGTCCAGCAAAAAACTATAAAGAACTTATAAAAGTAGAACGAAGAACAAAAAAATGGATTACCGAAAACAATAATTTAATGACTATTGTTGGTCATACTCACAGACCACGTTTTCCTGAGCCAGGAGATATTGCTTTTTTTAACGATGGTAGTTGTGTACATCCTAGAAGTATTACAGGCATAGAAATTGAGAATGGTACCATTTCACTTATTAAATGGCAAATTGCAACTACTGATGATGGTACATTACAGATTGTTAGAATTTTACTTGAAGGCCCTGTAAAATTGGCAGATTATAAAACTGCATAAGAATTGATGCTGCAAAAAAGATATATAGGTTTTACACTAACACCTTGTTTATGGAAAAATAATGATGTTTTTAATTTGCAACAATTTGAAGTTATCTCTACACCTAATAGCATTGAAATTGATATTAATGATAATTTACGACTAGGAAAGTATGTTGAGCGACTTGTATCTTTTGAGTTAAGTCAACAAAAGGACATAACTATTTTAAGTGAAAATATTCAAATTCAAAAAGGTAAAACTACTTTAGGAGAATTAGATTGTTTACTTTTAAGAAACAACAAACCTATTCATTTAGAAATCATTTATAAGTTTTACTTATTTGATGAGACAATCGGAAATTCTGAAATAGAACATTTTATTGGTCCAAATAGAAAAGATTCTTTAATAGAAAAACTCCATAAATTAAAAGAAAAACAACTGCCTCTACTCTACTCTGAGGCTTGTAAACCTTACTTAGAGAAACTTGAATTAAAACCTAAAGACATCTCACAACAAGTATATTTTAAAGCTCAACTTTTTTTGCCTTTTACTAATCAAGATATTAAATTAAAAACTTTAAATACAAATAGCATTGCTGGGTTTTATATTAACCAAAATTATTTAGACAATTTTAAAGATTGCAAATTTTATATTCCTAATAAAAAAGATTGGATAATTATACCACATACAAATGTAAATTGGATTAATTATAATGCTTTTAGAAAAATTAGCGAAGTTTATTTTAAAGAGGGATTTTCTGCTTTATGTTGGGTGAAGTTTAAAAATGGAGAAATAAAAAAAATATTTTTGGTATGGTGGTAATTAGTAAGTAAACCCAGGAAATTTGGTTTCATAAACATTTGATTTAAAGACACTTATAACATTATCTACAAATATTTATTGCTGTTAAATTTAAAAGGAATTTATACTTAACTATTCTTTCTTAGTCTATTTAAAAAGCCCTTAATAATTCTCAATATATTTGAGATTAAATTATTAGAACATTCAAAAACAAATACTAACTTTCTGGTGCCAATTCAACCTCTAAGCCTTCCATTTGTGGGGTTATTTGTATTTGACAACCTAAACGACTATTATCTTTAACATCAAAAGCTTCAGATAGCATAGCTTCTTCATCATCACTCATTTCTGGTAATTCTGTTTCACTTAATACATAGCATTGGCATGAAGCACACATAGCCATACCTCCACATACACCAATAGTACCTTCGGGCGCTAGCTCGTAAGACCTCACAACTTCCATAAGATTCATGGCCATATCTGTTGGCGCTACAATATCGTGAGTTACACCGTCTCTATCTGTTATTTTTATATTTACGTCTTCCATTACTTAATTTTATACTTATGCTAAATGCGTGTCATAATTCGTGCCACAAATTTAACGTAAGCTTACTTATTTTAATACTTTTTGTCTGTGAATTTGATATACTATATAGAAAAATAAGGAATCCTTAAAATTATATAATTTTAAGGATTCCTTATGCATTAGATTTATAGTTTAATTGAAAGTTTAGTAGAATTACTTTAAGCTTCAATATTAATAACTTGTTCTATTTGAGGTGCATACTTTTTAATAGTCATTTCTACACCTGATTTTAGCGTCATTTGATTAACACTACAACCTACACACGCTCCTTGAAGCTGTACTTTCACAAGGTTATCATTCTCAATTGATAATAATGAAATATCGCCACCATCACTTTGTAAAAATGGACGAATTTCCTCTAAGGCTTTTTCAACATTTGCTTTTAGCTCTTCTGAAGTCATATTTTATTTTTTAACTGCGGCACAACCAGCCATGGTTGTAATTTTAATGGCTTCCGTTGGTGGCAAATTATCATTTCGTCTCACCACTTCTTGTACTACATTTTGAGTTAATTTCTCGAAAGCTTGTTCTAATGGCGTTGCTGTTTGCAATGCTGCTGGACGACCAACATCTCCTGCTTCTCTTATACTTTGTACCAATGGTAATTCACCTAAAAATGGCACATTTAAATCTTCAGCTAAATTTTTAGCACCAGCTTCTCCAAAAATAAAATACTTATTATTTGGTAATTCAGCAGGTGTAAAATATGCCATATTTTCTATAATTCCTAATACTGGAACGTTAATACTTTCTTGCTGAAACATAGCAACTCCTTTTTTAGCATCGGCTAAAGCTACGTTTTGTGGTGTACTAACTACAACAGCTCCTGTAATTGGTAAAGATTGCATGATACTTAAATGAATATCGCCTGTTCCTGGAGGTAAATCTAGAAGTAAAAAATCAAGTTCTCCCCAATGTGCATCAAAAATCATTTGGTTTAAAGCTTTTGCAGCCATTGGTCCTCTCCAAACTACTGCTTGATCTGGTTGTGTAAAAAATCCGATTGATAGCACTTTAACACCATAATTTTCAACAGGCTTCATTTTTGATTTTCCTTCAATATTTACGGCTAAAGGTTTTTCGTTAGCTACATCGAACATTATAGGAATAGATGGCCCATAAATATCGGCATCTAAAACACCTACTTTAAATCCCATTTTAGCTAAAGTTACCGCTAAATTTGCTGTAACTGTAGATTTTCCCACACCGCCTTTACCTGAGGCAACTGCAACTATATTTTGGATACCTGGAATAGGTTTTCCTTTAATAACATTAGCTTTTGGTTTTTCTGGAGCCTCAACTTTTACGTTTACAGTAATTTTAGCTTTCTCATAAACCTTTTCATGAATGGTTTTAAGAATATCGACCTCAGTTCGTTTTTTAGCCTGTAAACTTGGATTTTGTATGGTAATATCAACAATAACCTCATCTCCAAAAGTAATTACATTTTTAACTGCCCCACTCTCTACCATATTTTGTCCTTCACCAGGCACAGTAATACTTTCAAGAGCTTTAAGTATGTCTTTTTTATCTAGTTTCATATTTTATTTGAAATATGTTTCAAAAGATCCCGATTCAAATATCGAGATTTGTTTTTTTTAGTATAGTTTAATACACTTATATAAGATTGTTAATTTAACTAATTAAGAATCATTCTAAGAGCAAAGATAAGTAATAAAGCTTGAAGACAGAAGCCTGAGATTAGAAGTTTTAACTATGTATATATTTGATTTTACTATTGAATTTTTGTTTGTTAGTTCTTATGTAATAATACCTGTATTACAATTCATTTAACGGATCCCAAAATATGTTGTCAAAATTCTGAATTTGGTTTTCAATAACTACTACACCCTCACTTTCTAATAATTGTTGCATGAGGTTTGTACCATCAAAATGATGCTTCCCAGTAAGTAATCCTTTTCGGTTTACAACTCTATGTGCTGGCACATTTTTACCATGTGAACCATTCATGGCATAACCTACCATTCTTGCGCTTCTGGCGGCGCCTAAGTACCTAGCTATTGCTCCATAACTTGTTACCCTACCAAAAGGTATAAGCTTTGCGACTTCATAAACTTTATCAAAAAAATTAAGAGTCTCTGGTTTCATGTATATTATCTAATGTTTTATTGTTTACAATAAGTACAAAACATTTAATTCGACAACGAATTTTCAATGATGTGTATTTATTTTTAGAAATCTTGAATAATATTTATTAATGTCACTATTGAAATAACACCCGTAATTCCTCCAATTATTCGGTTCATATTCTTTTGAGATGTAAAGGCTTTTCCTTTTATTTTATCAAAAAAGAAAATATACATATAAAGTGTTACAAATGTGCCTGTTGTAGCCCCAATAACGTAAGCCATTATACTGGTTTTTTCGAATGTCATCCACCCGAAAGATGCCAAAGTAATAGTCATATATGCTTGATATGGTATTGGAAAAACATTTATTGCAGATAAAAACATACCTTGAAAAAACCTACTATGTTTACTTCTCCTTTTGGGCTCTTTTTGCTGTTTAGGTTCAGATTTAGCTACAAATAGAAAGTAAATAGTTATTAAAATAAAAATAACTAATGCCACACTTCTTAATACCCCTATAACTTCATGATGTTTGCTTAAATATCTTGCAAAAATACTTGCTAAATAGGTTTGTGTTAACACTATAACACAAACACCAGCAGAAAACACAATCCCCCTAACATGCCCTTCTTTTAAGCTTATTTTTGCTGCTGTCATGTTTAACAACCCTGGTGGAATAACCCCAATCATTGCAAAAAATAAACCTAGAAAGAATATAAAGGTGATGTTCAAACTTATTTAATTTTAAATCTAATATAAGTAATTGGTTTGTTTTGTTCTAAATATTGCGATTCATAAAAGGTTTGAATACTAGTTACTTCTTCTGGACTCCCTTCTTGCTTATAAACATTATGGTTAGCATAGAGTACTTCGTGTCCTTCTCCATGCAATAAACCTAAAGTATAACCATGCATAAACTCACTATCTGTTTTTAAGTTTACAACACCTTCTGGTTTTAATATTTTTTTATAACGCTCTAAAAACGTAGCATTAGTCATACGGTGTTTTGTACGCTTATATTTTATTTGAGGATCTGGAAATGTTATCCAGATTTCATCTACTTCGTTTTCTGCAAAGGCGTGATCTATCAATTCAATTTGTGTACGAAGAAAAGCGACATTTGGTATGTTTTCTTCTATGGCCGTTTTGGCACCTCTCCAAAAACGAGCGCCTTTAATGTCTATACCAATAAAATTTTTATCTGGATATTTTTGAGCCAACGCAACGGAATACTCACCTTTACCACACCCTAACTCTAATACTAAAGGGTTATTATTATGAAAAACTTCTTTTCTCCAATTCCCTTTTAAGTTGAAATTAGAGTTTACCAACTCATCTCTTGATGGTTGAACGACATTTGAAAATGTTTCGTTTTCTTTAAATCTTCTGAGTTTATTTTTGCTTCCCAAAGTTTATTAACGATTTCTTATTATTACTTTATTTTTGGTAAAATTAAGGAAATATCCTCGAGGCATTATATTCTTACCTTTGAATTTAGCAAAAAAGTGTGTGAGGGAATAATGTAACATCTTTTTTTTCTATTAAATGCAAAAAAAAGATATAGCGGAAAGCCCGACCCTTGGGGCACGCCCTAATATGTATTGATGAAAAAAAGAATTTTAGTTGCACCTTTAAATTGGGGACTTGGACATGCCACTCGTTGCATACCAATAATTAATGCGTTAATTGCAGAAAGTTTTGTACCCATAATTGCAAGTGATGGTATTGCTTTAGCTTTACTTAAAAAAGAGTTTCCTAACCTTACTACTATAGAATTACCTTCTTACAATGTTACTTACAGTAAAAATGGTAAACTATTTAAATTAAAACTATTAAAAGATTCACCAAAACTTTTAAAAGCGATTAAAGCTGAAAAAAAAGTTATTGCTTCTATATTAGAGCATAACGATTTTGCCGGAATTATTTCAGACAATAGATTAGGGGTTAGACATAAAAAAGTGCCTTCGGTTTTCATTACACACCAACTTAATGTTTTAAGTGGTAATACAACTTGGCTAAGTACAAAATTGCATCAAAATATTATAAAGAAGTTTGACATATGCTGGGTTCCAGATATTGATGAAAAACTAAATTTAAGCGGAAAATTAGGGCATGTCACTAATTTTGATTTACCTGTAAAATACATTGGTCCTTTAAGTAGATTTACTAAATTAAGAATTGAAATTAAAAATGATTTAATGGTTTTACTTTCTGGACCAGAACCACAACGCACCTTGCTTGAAACAAAATTATTTTCTGAATTAAAAGCATATACTGGTAAAGTTGTTTTTGTGAAAGGTGTAATGGAAAAAGAACAATCTATACAAGTTTTAGGAAACATAACTGTTTATAATTTTATGACCTCTAAGCAACTTGAAAAAACAATTAATGAAAGTGCTTTACTCTTATCTAGATCTGGATATACTACTGTTATGGATTTGGCTAAACTAAATAAAAAAGCTTTTTTTATACCTACACCTGGACAGTTTGAACAAGAATATTTAGCTAAAAGATTTTCTGAAATGAACCTAGTTCCCAGTTGCACCCAAAAGGAATTTAATTTAAATAAACTTGAAAACTTAGAAAACTACAAAGGCTTAAAATCTTTTGATTTTGAAATTAATTTTAAAGAATTATTCGACCTTTTCTAGTGTAAAAGAAAATTCGCTACCAACAGCATATTCGCTTTCAACATATATTTTTTCTTGATGTGCTTCAATAATATGCTTTACTATAGAAAGTCCAAGACCAGATCCTCCTTCTTTTCTAGAACCACTTTTATCTACACGATAAAAACGCTCAAATAAACGCGGAATATGTTCTTTGGCTATACCTTCTCCATTATCTGTAACTCGAACAATTACTTTATTTTTTATAAGGTTTTCAATACTAACTTCTGTAGTTCCTTTTTCGCTGCCATACTTTATTGAGTTAACAATTAAATTAACCAATACTTGTTGTATACGCTCCTTATCTGCTTTTACCAGTATGGGATTAGGGTAGTCTGTATCAAAAACAAGTGTTATTTTCCTCTTATTGGCTTTCATTTCCAACATATCAAATACACTTTCTACTAATTCAACAATATTAAAAACCTCGAAATTTAAACTTAAATCACCTACTTCTAATTTGGTAATCATATCTAAATCTTTAATAATATAACCCAATCGTTCAATCCCTTTACTTGCTCTTAACAGATATTTTTCTCTTAAGTTCTTATCGTTCATAGCACCATCCAACAATGTTAGAATATAACCTTGAACTGTAAATAATGGTGTCTTTAGTTCATGAGACACATTACCTATAAAATCTTTCCTGTATGCTTCTCTTACTTTAAGCGTTTCAATTTCTATTTTCTTATCGTTAGCAAACTTATCTATTTCTTGAGTTAAGGTTTGCATATCTGTAGTAATAGCACCTTTTGTTAAGTTAACAGACTCTAAAAGTGTTAAGTCATCATAAATACGCTTTACACGTTTATAAATAAATCGTTCTACACTAAATTGAATAATAATAAAAGAAAATATAAAAATACTTATAGAAAACAATAAAGGGTAATACCATTCTAAAACATGATAGTAATACAAAAAAACACTCATTAAGAGTGTTGTGTATAATGTAATAAAAGATGCTGTACGCACAGCAAACCGATATGATTTTTTAAATTTTGCCTGCATTAATCCACAAACTTATAGCCTACGCCTTTAATAGTTTTAAAGCTTTTATCACCTAATTTTTCACGAAGTTTTCTAATATGAACATCAATTGTTCTACCTCCAACAATAACTTCATTACCCCAAACATTATCAAGAATTTCATCTCTTTTAAAAACTTTGCCTGGTTTAGATGCTAGTAAAGATAATAATTCAAATTCTTTTCTAGGTAGTATAATTTCTTTTCCTTTTGATACAATTTTGTACTCATCTCTATTTATAACAAGACTACCAACTTTTAGTGTATCTGCTACATCTTCTTCTTTAAAACGCCTTAAAAGCGCTTTTACTTTACTTACTAAAACTTTTGGTTTTATTGGCTTTGTTATGTAATCGTCTGCTCCAGCATCAAAACCAGCAACTTGAGAATAATCTTCTCCTCTAGCAGTTAAAAATGTTATAATTGTATTTTTTAAATCTGGATTTTTTCTTAAAACTTCACAAGCTTCAATACCATCCATTTCTGGCATCATAACATCTAATATAATTAAATGTGGTTGTTCTTTTTTAGCTTTCTTAACACCTTCTTGTCCGTTTTCAGCTGTAATTACTTGATATCCTTCACTAGATAAATTATAACCAATAATTTCTAATATATCCGGCTCATCATCTACCAATAATATTTTAATATCCTTTTTTTTCATTATTTTAGATATGTTTATAAAAGTAAAGATAAAACTATTAACACAATTATATTACCATAGTATAATTAATAACGTTAAGATAACAAACCCATGATTATCATTTAAACTTTCGACAAACTACTTTTATATTTAACACTCTTTTGGCATTACTTTTGATGTATTTTATTAACTTTATAGAACCAAATCGTAGTGTATGAAAAAAATTTACTTTTTATTATTATTAGTTACTTTAACATGCTTTACAAACCAATTTATGGTTGCTCAAAGTTATGCTAACAATCCCTCTACGAAAACAAATATTGAAGGATTATCTATTTATCCTAATCCTGTTAATAGTGAAAGACCTATAATTAATATCGCATCAAAACTTAGTTTAGTTAAGCAAATTGAAATTTTTGATGTATTAGGAAAACAAGTATTTAACACCATTTTATACAGTAAAGAATTAAATATTTCAAGTTTAAGAAAAGGTGTTTATATTTTAAAAATTACCGAAAACAATGTAAGTGAATCTAGAAAACTTATTATTAGGTAAATTTATAATTAAAAATATGTTTTGAAAGCGTTGTTTCTAGCAACGCTTTTTTATTTTACATACTTTTGTAACATGATTTCCGAACATGAAATTTTTAACATACAAAATAACAATGAATTTGAACACTTAGCACTTAAAGTGTTTAAATTTCAATTTAAAAACAATAGAGTTTATAGGTCTTTTTGCGATTTATTATACAAACACCCTAGTGAAGTAAACACTTTAAGAGATATTCCGTTTTTACCTATTCAGTTTTTTAAAACTCGAGAAATTTTAAGCTCTAATACTACCATAAAAAGAACATTTACAAGTTCTGGCACTTCTGGAAAAGAAACAAGCAAACATCATGTTACCGATTTAAATATTTATAAAAAAAGTTTTACCAAAGGGTTTGAAAAATTTTATGGTAACATTGAAGATTATGTGATTTTGGGGTTGTTACCCTCTTATTTAGAACGTGAAGGCTCTTCTTTAATATATATGGTAGATAACATGATTAAAACCTCTAAATATTCTGAAAGCGGGTTTTATTTAAATAATCTTTCAGAATTAAAAGACACATTAATAAAACTAGATTCCGAAGGAAAAAAAGTTTTATTAATTGGCGTTTCTTTTGCTTTATTAGATTTAGTTGAAAACCATCAATTCAATTTAAAAAATACTATTATTATGGAAACTGGCGGTATGAAAGGCCGAAGAAAAGAGTTAATAAGAACAGAGCTCCATAATACACTAAAAAAAGGTTTTGGTGTAAACCAAATACATAGTGAATATGGTATGACGGAACTTTTAAGTCAAGCGTATTCAAAAGGAAACGGTCTATTTGATTGTCCGCCCTGGATGTCTGTTTTATCTCGTGATACTGAAGACGCATTAACAATTCTTAATACAGGTAAAACAGGTGGCTTAAATATTATTGATTTAGCAAATATAAATTCTTGTTCTTTTATTGCTACTCAAGATTTAGGTAGTGTAAAAAGTGATGGTACTTTTGAAGTTATAGGGCGTTTTGATAATTCTGATATTCGAGGATGCAACCTAATGGTTTTGTAAACACCATAAATATTTACAACCCACTAAATAAAAATTTAAAAACGAATGTAAGTTTTTGAAAAAAGCAACGACTAAGTATACAGCTAAGAAAAAGAAAAATTAGTTTTTAGTTAATTGGTTAAATTTAAAGCCTGAGTAAAAACTCAGGCTTTATCATTTTTTATACTATTTGCAATACAAAATAGTTCTTTTTGCCTCTTTGTAAGAGCACAAATTTATTATTTATAAGATCTTTATTTGTAATACTATAATCTTCCTTAACTTTTTCTTTATTTACAGAAATTGAGTTTTCTTTAAGCGCTCTTCTTGCTTCTCCATTAGATTTTAAAAACCCTCCTTTTTCAGCTAGAGCAGCTATAATATCTAATCCGTTTTCTATTTCAGATTTAGCTATTTGCGTTTGGGGTACTCCATCAAAAACATCTAAAAATGTTTTTTCGTCTAAGCCTTTTAAATCTTCACTTGTAGATTTTCCAAATAATATATTACTTGCTTTAATGGCATTATCTAAATCTTCTTTAGAGTGTACCATAACTGTAATTTCTTCAGCCAAACGCTTTTGTAATACTCTTAAATGTGGTGCTTCTTTGTGTTCTAAAATAAGATTATTAATTTCTTCTTCATTTAAAAAAGTAAAAATCTTGATATACTTTTCTGCATCTTCATCACTTGAATTTAGCCAATATTGGTAAAATTTATATGGAGATGTTCTATTTGCATCTAACCAAACATTTCCACCTTCCGATTTACCGAATTTTGATCCATCAGATTTTGTAATTAATGGACATGTAATAGCAAAGCCTTTTCCGCCAGCAACTCTTCTAATTAATTCGGTTCCTGTAGTAATATTTCCCCATTGATCACTACCTCCCATTTGTATGGAGCAATCTCTTTCTCTATAAAGATGAAGAAAATCGTAACCTTGAACCATTTGATACGTAAACTCTGTAAAACTCATACCTTCTGATGCATCAGAAGAAATTCTATTTTTAACAGAATCTTTAGCCATCATGTAGTTTACAGTAATATGTTTACCAACATCGCGTATAAATTCTAAAAACGAAAAGTCTTTCATCCAGTCGTAATTATTCACAAGTTCGGCAGCGTTTTCTTCGTTACTTTCAAAATCTAAAAAATGTGCTAATTGTGTTTTTATAGATTCTTGATTATGACGAAGTGTTTTTTCATCTAATAAATTACGCTCATTTGATTTTCCTGATGGGTCTCCAATCATACCTGTTGCACCACCAACTAAAGCTACCGGCTTATGTCCACATCTTTGATAATGCGCCAAAAGCATAATAGGCACTAGGTTTCCTATGTGTAAAGAATCTGCAGTTGGATCAAACCCAACATAAGCACTTCGCATACTTTCCATTAAATGTTCTTCAGCACCTGGCATAACTGTATGTATCATGCCTCTCCAAGTTAATTCTTCAACAAAGTTCTTTATCATTTTTCTTAAATTTTTACAAAACTATGCAAATATAAAAATACAGGTATAATTACTTATGGATTATGAATAATTCTTTAATTTAGTTGCATGATTTTAGTAACAGGAGGCACAGGTTTAGTTGGAGCGCATTTACTTTACAGACTTGTTTCTGAAAATAAAAAGGTTAGAGCCATTTACAGAACTGAACGTAAACTTGAAAACACTAAGAGTGTTTTTTCTAGCTACAGTAATGATTATAACACTTTGTTTAATACTATTGAATGGGTAAAGTCTGATATTTTAGATATTCCTTCACTTTCTGATGCTTTTATTGGTATAACAAAAGTTTACCATTGCGCTGCATTTGTTTCTTTTGAGCCAGATAAATATCAGCTTTTACGAAAAACTAATATTGAAGGCACAGCCAATATTGTTAATTTAAGTATTTCTAATTCCATTAAAAAACTTTGTTATGTAAGCTCAATTGCTACTTTAGGCAAAACTTTAAATAATGAATCTATTACTGAAGACACCAATTGGAACCCTGAAGAAGATAATAGTGTTTACGCCATAACTAAATATGGAGCAGAAATTGAGGTTTGGAGAGGTACACAAGAAGGACTAGATGCAGTTGTTGTAAATCCTGGTGTTATTTTGGGTGCAGGAATTTGGCATTACGGTACTGGGAGTTTATTTAAAAAAGCTAAAAATGGCTTAAAATATTATACATCTGGAACTGTAGGCTTAGTATCTGTTGATGATGTTGTCACAATTATGATGCAATTAATGGATAGTAACATAATTAACCAACGCTTTATTTTGGTAGCTGAAAATTGGACTTACAAAGATTTTCTTCAAGCATTAGCTAAAGCAGTAAAAACGAACCCTCCTAATAAACTAGCAAGCAGTAAATTATTAAATATTGGTTGGAAATTAGATTGGCTAAAACACAAATTAACAGGAAAGAGAAGACAGTTAACAAAGCATATAGCCAAATCTTTAGCCACCAAAACACATTACAGTAGCGATAAAATAAAAACAGCTTTAAATTACAAATTCAAAGCTGTAGATGACACTATAAGTTCTATTGGGAAACACTATCAGAAATAGGTTCCAATAATCCTTCAAGTTCTTTTATACTTTCTTCATAAAGCTTATCACCTTTTTGCAAAGTATCAATTGTATTAGTCTCTTTTACCAACAAAGAATCTTTATTTTCTTCGTTTTCTTTATTTTCAATTAATAGGTTTGCTAAAGAATCTGCTTCTCTTTTGGTTTTTTCTTTCCATTCTGCAGCTTCAATAGTTTTAAGCTCTTCTTTAAGAGCGACTAAACTATCGGCTAGTTTTGTATATATCTCTTCGTAGTCTTCAATATAAAACGAGTAATAATCGTTACTTAAAGCAAATTGTAAACTATCAATATTATACTTTTTATAAACATACGTATTCATATCAAGACCACTATCGCGCATAATGGTTTTATTTTTTGAATTCGCCGATGTAATAAGTTTAGCATCTATTAATATATTGACCATTTTATCCTTAGAAATTAAATTCTTAGGCTTTTTGGGGCCTTTTAATTTATTACACGCTACAGCAATAAAAAATATACCAACACATAAAATAAATCGTTTTAAAATCATCTATTAAAAGTTAATCGTTTTGCTGCCTTTACATTCGTGAATTTAGCGTTATGATATACTAATGTACCATTTAAAAATGTATGTGTTATTCTTGATTTGAAAGTAGCGCCTTCAAAAGGAGACCAACCACATTTATACAAGATATTATCTTTTGTTACTGTCCAAGGGTTATTTAAATCAACTAATACCAAATCTGCAAAATACCCTTCTTTAATATAGCCACGTTTTTCTACTTGAAACAAAATGGCAGGATTATGACACATTTTTTCTACTATTTTCTCTAAAGGAATTTTACCCTTATGATGCATTTCTAAAATAGCTGGTAGCGCATGTTGTACCAGAGGTCCTCCAGACGGTGCACTTGTATAAACGTTATTCTTTTCTTCTTTAGTATGAGGTGCATGATCTGTTGCAATCACATCAATTCTATCATCCAATAAAGCTTTCCATAATTGATCTCTATCATCCTTAGTTTTAACGGCAGGATTCCATTTGATTAATGTGCCTTTTTTATCATAATCTTCATCAGAAAACCATAAATGGTGTATACAAACCTCGGCAGTAATTTTCTTTTCTGCTAAAGGAATTTTATTTGTAAACAAATTTGTTTCTTTTCCAGTAGAAAGATGAAAAACATGTAATCTAGCGCCTGTTTTCTTTGCTAATTCAATGGCTTTTGATGATGATATATAACAAGCCTCTTCACTTCTAATAATAGGGTGATATTTAATTGGAATATCATCTCCAAATTCCTCAATATGCGCTTTTAAATTTTCTTTTATCGTTGCTTCATCTTCGCAGTGTACCGAAATAACCATATCAGTACTTTCAAATATTTTCTCTAAAACTTCTGGGTCATCAACCAGCATATTTCCAGTAGAAGAACCTAAAAATAATTTTAATCCTGCAACCTGATTTGCTTCAAGTTTTAAAATTTCATCCAAATTATCATTAGTACCACCAAACATAAATGAATAGTTTGCAGATGATGTTTTTGCGGCTATTTCAAACTTTTCTTCTAATTTCTCAATAGTTGTAGTTTGCGGGTTGGTATTTGGCATCTCAATAAAAGAAGTAATACCACCAGCAATAGCAGCTCTAGATTCGGTTTCAATATTTGCTTTATGAGTTAAACCAGGCTCTCTAAAATGCACTTGATCATCTATGGCTCCTGGTAAAAGATATTTACCTTCGGCATCATAAACTAACACATCGGCAGATTTAGGACTAATTGAATCGGCTATTTGTTTAATATATTCACCTTCAATTAACACATCACCACTAAAAATAGTTCCTTCATTAACTATTTTTGCATTTTTTATAAGTGTAATTTTATTTTTCATGGTATTTATTTCTTAAATAAACTTTTCAACTTCATTGAAATAACTCCAAAGATAGCCTCAGAAATTATTCCAGAACTCAATTTAGACTCACCTTTTGTTCTATCAGTAAATATAACCGGAACTTCAACAATTTTAAATTTTTTAATATAGGTTTTAAATTTCATTTCTATTTGAAATGCATAACCTATAAACTTTACAGCATCTAAATCAATCGCTTCAAGTACTCGCCTTTTATAACATACAAAACCAGCAGTAGTATCATGAATTTTCATACCTGTTATTAATCGGACGTATTTAGATGCCCAATAAGACATTAGCACTCTATTCATGGGCCAATTTACAACATTTACACCCGTTTTATATCTTGAACCTATGGCCATATCTGCACCTTCTATATGACAGGCGTTGTAAAGTTTTATAATATCTTTTGGGTCATGAGAGAAATCGGCATCCATTTCAAAAATATAATTATAGCTTTTAGCTAAACACCATTTAAAACCATGAATATATGCTGTACCTAACCCAGATTTTTCTTCTCTTAATTCTAAAAATAATTTTTTTGGAAATTCTTCTTGAAGTGCTTTAACTTTTAAAGCAGTTAAATCTGGCGAATTATCATCTACAATAAGAATATGGATTTCGTCAGATTGAGAAAATACAGCCCTTATTATAGACTCAATATTTTCAATCTCATTATATGTTGGTATAATTACAACAGAATCAAGCATATTCTTTTTTATTGAAATCCTTTTTATTTTTTGCAAATGTACATTAATCAGTGTTTAATTATTTTAAATATTTCCTAATAATACACCCAAATGTTAAAAATTATAATAATTTTATGCCATGCTTCGTCACATAGTTTCAAACGAAATATTTACCATCTTATTAGTTCTAGGATTAGTAATAGTAGCCCTAGCTAAATTAACTGCGCCAAGACGCTTTGATGATTTTATTATGGTACTAGCAAACGATAAGTATCTTAAGATTTATTCTAGAGATCAGAAATTTTTCGACAAGTTTGATGCTTTATTATTTACTAATTTAATTTTATCAGTATCTGTATTCTGTTTTATTGTATTTAAACATTATGCAAGTGTCCAAAATATTTCAGGAAATACTATGTTTAAATTAACCTTTAGCATAGGTGTTTTTATACTAATTAAAGTACTTACTGAGCGCTTAATTGGTAGCCTTTTTGAAATAGATAAGCTTATAGACCAATATGTTTTTCAAAAAATTAGTTTTAAAAATTATTTAGGGCTTTTATTACTTCCTGTAAATGCGTTATTACTTTATAGCTTCCAGCCCACATTACCTTTAATTTACGGTATAATTTCCGTATTATTAATTATTAACATTATTGGTTTAATTAGTTCATTTAAAACACATCAAAGTTTAATAAAACACAACTTATTTTATTTTATTTTGTATCTTTGCGCTCTCGAAATCGCACCCTATGTCATTTTATATAAGGTGTTTATTTCAGATTAAAAGTATAAACGACTTGCGCTTATGAAAGTGAAAACCATTTTAGTATCTCAACCAGAACCTAAAATAGAGAACTCGCCCTACTTCGATTTACAAGAAAAGCAACGTGTAAAAATCGATTTTAGACCATTTATTCATGTTGAAGGCGTGTCTGCTAAAGAAATTAGACACCAAAAAATTGATTTAAGTGATTATACTGCTATTATTTTAACAAGTAGAAACGCTGTAGATCACTTTTTTAGAATTGCCGAAGAAATGCGATTTAAAGTTCCAGACTCAATGAAATACTTCTGCCAGTCTGAAGCAGTAGCTTACTATCTTCAAAAATATGTGGTGTATAGAAAACGTAAAATTTATGTTGGCAAACGTACGTTTACAGAATTATCACCTTTAATTAAAAAGTATAAAGACGAAAAATTCTTATTACCAAATACAGATAAAGTAAAACCTGCAGTACCAGAAACACTTGATGCATTAGGTGTAAACTGGAAACAAGCTACATTTTATAAAACAGTAGTTAGCGATTTATCTGACTTAGCTAATGTTTCTTACGATGTTTTAGTGTTTTTTAGCCCTTCGGGAATTGAATCGTTATTTCAAAACTTTCCAGATTTTAAACAAAATGAAACTAGAATAGCTGTTTTTGGAAATACCACTATTAAAGCTGTTGAAGAAAAAGGATTACGTGTAGATATTGCTGCACCAACACCTGAAACACCTTCAATGACTATGGCTTTACAAAAATATATTGAAAAAGCTAACAAAGGAAAATAAGGCTTTGTTTAATGATATAAAAAAAGGGATGATTTAAAAAATCATCCCTTTTTACATTTAATATATTAACCATTAATAGGTGCTGCTTTATTAAGAGAACTAAATCTATTTGCTTTAAAAACCATAGCGTTGTGGCCCACCACGTCTTATTTCCTCACTACAATGGGCTTCATACTTTTTAAAATTTTCTCTAAACGCATTAGTTAATTTAAAAGCCATTTTATAATAAGCTTCATCATCATTCCATGTTGCTCTTGGACTTAATACGCTTGTTGGCACACCAGGACACGATCTAGGTTGTGCAACACCAAATACAGAATGAATATGATAGTCGTCATAATTATAAAGCCCTAAGTGGCCATCTAAAACAGCATTAATCATAGCTCGCGTATACTTAAGTTTCATTCTAGTACCAACACCATAAGGACCTCCTGTCCAACCTGTATTTACCAGCCATACATTTACTCCTGCATCAATCATTTTTTTACTTAACATTTCTGCATATTTAGAAGGATGCAAAGGCATAAAAGGTGCACCAAAACAAGCCGAGAAAGAAGGCATAGGCTCTTTAACGCCTGCTTCTGTTCCTGCAACTTTTGCTGTATAACCAGATATAAAATGATAAGCCGCTTGGCTAGGAGTTAACTTTGAAATAGGTGGAATAACACCAAAAGCATCGGCTGTTAAAAAGAAAATGTTTTTAGGGTTTTTACCAATAGATGGTGTTTGAATGTTTTCTATATGATCTATTGGGTAACTTACTCTTGTATTTTGAGTAATGGATGTGTCTTCAAAATCCACCTCACCTTTATCATTTAAAATAACATTTTCAAGAATGGCACCTTTTTTAATAGCATCATATATTTCGGGTTCGTTATCTCTTGATAGGTTAATCACTTTAGCATAACAACCACCCTCAAAATTAAACACCGTGTTTTCGTTTGTCCATCCATGCTCATCATCACCTATTAAACTTCTATTTGGATCTGTTGAAAGTGTTGTTTTTCCTGTTCCAGACAAGCCAAAGAATATGGCTGTATCTCCATCTTTACCAACATTAGCACTACAATGCATAGGCATGGTATTTTTAAAAACTGGAAGTATAAAGTTTAAGGCAGAAAAAATACCTTTTTTAATTTCGCCAGTATAACCTGTGCCGCCAATTAATGCTATCTTTTTAGTGAAATTTAAAATAGCAAAGTTATGTTGTCTGGTTCCATCTTCATCGGCAACAGCCATAAAACTTGGAGCATTAACTATAACCCACTCTGGTTTAAAGTCTTCTAGCTCATCTTCTGTTGGGCGCAAAAACATGTTATACGCAAACTGGTTACTCCACGGATATTCATTAATTACACGAATATTAAGCTTATAATTTTTATCTGCACAAGCATAACTATCTCTAACATAAAGTTCTTTCTCAGATAAATAATCAACTACCTTATTATATAATTTATCAAAGTTTTCAGGTTCAAAAGGAATATTTACATTTCCCCACCAAACACGATCTTTTGTAATATCATCTTTAACTATAAACCTATCTTTAGGAGAACGTCCTGTAAATTCACCTGTATTAACTGCTAAAGCACCAGAAGATGCCTCGGTACCTAGTCCTTTTGCTATCGTAATATCATGAAGTTCATCTGGTGATAATTGATAATTTACTATTGCATTTTTGATACCATATTTTTCTAACGAAATCGTTTTCGTAAATTGACCGTAATTTCCCATAAATTATGTAAAATTGATTATTATACTAAATTAAAACAAATATTTAAAGTACACGCTTATTGCTTATATTTTTAGATGAAATCTTCAAGACATCGACAAACATAAAAATCCATGCTAATATTAACGACAAACCACCAATTGGAGTTATAAAACCAATCGTTTTAAAATTAAAGCTAGATAACTCATTTGCAGCTAAGCCATAAATTGAACCCGAAAAAAGAACAACCCCAACTAAAACTAAATAATATATTATTTTTTTTGTTTTTGGTTTTATTACTGAACTACTAGCAACAAATAATAGTAAAAGCGCATGATACATTTGATAACGTACACCGGTTTCAAAAGTTTGTTGAGATTCAAAAGGAATTAATTCCTTTAAAGCATGAGCACCAAAAGCGCCAAAAATAACACTTAAAACCCCTAACAAAGAAGCCGTAATTAAAATTGTTTTATTCATTTTTATATAAATTATTCTCAATAAATACTTTTAATATTTAATAATTTCGTAAAATTGAATGTGTTTTCAGCATTTTACTAGTTATTACAAAATTACTTAACATAAATCAATATGCGAAATATTTTAATCATTGGTTCTGGAAAATCTACTTCATATTTATTAAAATATCTTTTAGAAAAATCTATTTCAGAAAATTTATTTTTAACTGTAGGCGATTTAAATATTGAACATACCAATAACTTAATTGGTAACCATAAAAATGCTAAGGCTATAATTTTAGATGTTTTTGATGTAGTATCAAGAACCAATGCTATAAAAAAAGCAGATATTGTGGTGTCTATGCTTCCTGCACGATTTCATATTGAAGTTGCCAAAGATTGTATTACACACAAAAAACATATGGTAACAGCATCATATGTTAGCCCTGAAATGCAAGCCTTAAATGATGATGTTATTGCTAACAACCTCATTTTAATGAATGAAATAGGTGTAGACCCAGGTATAGACCACATGAGTGCTATGCAAGTTTTAGATAAAATTAGAGATAAAGGAGGTAATATTATTTTGTTTGAATCTTTTACAGGAGGTTTAGTGGCTCCTGAGAGTGATAATAATCTCTGGAACTACAAATTTACTTGGAACCCCAGAAATGTTGTAGTTGCTGGACAAGGTGGTGCTGCAAAATTTCTACAAGAAGGTGCTTATAAATACATTCCATACAACCGTTTATTTAGGCGTACTGAATTTTTAGAAATTGATAATTTTGGTCGTTTTGAAGTCTATGCAAACAGAGACTCTTTAAAATATCAAAATGTATATGGATTAGAAAACATTAAAACACTTTACCGTGGTACAATGCGTCGTGTAGGTTTTAGTCGTGCTTGGAACATTTTCGTGACTTTAGGTATGACTGATGACAGCTACATTATCGATGATAGTGAAAACATGAGCTATCGTGATTTTATTAATGCATTTTTACCTTACAGTCCATCGGATTCTGTTGAATTAAAACTAAGACATCAACTAAAAATTGATCAAGACGATGTAGTTTGGGATAAACTTGTAGAACTGGATATTTTTAACCCTAATAAACCTGTAGGACTCAAGAAAGCATCGCCAGCACAAATTCTACAAAAAATATTAATGGATAGCTGGACACTCTCTAAAACCGATAAAGACATGATAGTTATGTACCATAAATTTGGTTACGAATTGAATGGCAAAAAACATCAAATAGATGCCAATTTGGTTGTTCTTGGCGAAGACCAAACCTATACAGCCATGGCAAAAACTGTTGGTTTACCTGTTGCTATAGCTACACTTGCCATATTAAATGGGACTATAAAAACACCTGGTGTTCAAATTCCTATCTCCAAAGAGGTTTATGAACCTATTTTAAAAGAATTAAAGGAATTCGGTATTGTTTTTCATGAAAAAGAAGTGCCTTATTTGGGGTACAACCCTTTAAATAATTAGTATTTACCTTAGTTAGTTTGAGCTTACATAAATAACCCTAAATACAAATTATGGTTTCAATTAAAAAACTAATAGTTACTTTTATGTTTTAGTTTAAAATAACATGAAACAAAAAGCAAAAACCATAACTATTGATGGTATTGATAAAAAAATACTACGTGCTTTAACAAAAGATGCCAGAACACCTATTTTAGAAATAGCTAGAAATGTTGGTATTTCTGGAGCAGCTATACATCAACGCTTACGTAAACTCGAAAAAACGAAACTTATTTCTGGCTCTAAATTTATTATTAATCATGAAGTTTTAGGCTATAAAACATTAGCATTTGTTGGAATATACTTAGACAAAGCTGCTAATACAGACGATGTTGTTAGTTCCTTAAAACGTGTGCCAGAAGTTTTAGAATGCCATTACACTACCGGAAACTATAGCCTTTTTATTAAACTTTTAAGCAAAGACAATGCACACCTTATGCGTTTACTTCATGAAAAAATACAAACAATAAAGGGTGTTCAACGCACAGAATCCCTTATTTCACTAGACCAACAGATTGACAGACAGGTGCACATATAATAAAATTAAAATATATTAATCAAATACTTATCCTCGGCACACTTATTGACGAATATTCCTTTCAACTTATTAATCAAAAATCAATGAAAAAAATTTATTTAGTATTACTAGTTACTACGTTATTCTCAGCATCTATGTTTTCTCAAGAAAAAACAGAAAACAAAGATGTCTCTAAAAACTTTAATGAAGTAAAAATCAACGGACTGTATTTGGTGCTTGGTGCTTTCGATCTCACTTACGAGCGCACAATTAACGAAGAATCTGCATTTGGTGTAAACGTATTTCTGCCGTTTGACGACGACATTAACGACGATGTTAATTATTACATTTCTCCTTATTATCGTTTTTATTTTGGTAAAAAATATGCTGCAGGCTTTTTTTTAGAAGGATTTGGAATGCTGAATTCCACAAAAGAATACAATTACCTAATTGGCTCCAATACAACAACCAAAGAATCTATTACCGATTTTGCTTTAGGTATTGGTTTGGGAGGAAAATGGGTTACTAGTAGCGGATTTGTTGGCGAATTAAGTTTAGGTCTTGGAAGAAACCTTTTTAATAACGACCGATATGATTATGAAATTATTGGAAAAGTTGGTATAACTGTTGGTTACCGTTTTTAATATAAATTCTATAAAAAACTAAAAACCAAGCTAAATGCTTGGTTTTTTTATATGGTAAGATTCCTGTTTATGCAGGAAATTATTATTACATCTTCATCAACCAAGAACGCACATCGACTTCTTGCTTAATTATATTACGTAAATCTTCAATTTTAACACGCTCTTGCTCCATAGAATCTCTATGACGAATAGTTACTGTACCATCTTCTTTTGAGTCATGATCTACAGTAATACAGAAAGGTGTTCCGTTAGCATCCTGTCTTCTATAACGACGCCCTACGGCATCCTTTTCATCATAAATAACATTAAAATCCCACTTTAACTCTTCAACTATCTGTTTCGCAATTTCAGGTAATCCATCTTTTTTAACTAATGGCAAAATAGCTGCTTTAACTGGAGCCAGTACACTTGGTAATTTTAAAACGGTTCTTGTTGTTCCGTTCTCAAGTTCTTCTTCTTGTAAAGAGTTTGAAAAAACTGCTAAAAACATACGATCTAAACCAATAGATGTTTCTAAAACATACGGTGTATAGCTTGCATTTTCTTCATGGTCAAAATATTGTAATTTCTTTCCAGAATGCTCTTCATGTGCTTTTAAATCGAAATCGGTTCTTGAGTGAATCCCTTCTAGCTCTTTAAAACCAAATGGGAATTTAAACTCAATATCTGCAGCAGCATCAGCGTAATGAGCTAATTTCTCATGGTCATGAAAACGGTAGTTCTCTGCACCCATCCCTAAAGATAAATGCCATTTCATTCTGTGTTCTTTCCAGTAGTCGTACCACTCTTTTTGAGTTCCTGGTTTAATAAAAAACTGCATTTCCATTTGTTCAAACTCACGCATTCTAAAAATAAATTGTCTTGCAACAATTTCATTTCTAAAAGCTTTACCAGTTTGTGCAATTCCAAAAGGAATTTTTTGGCGGCTTGTTTTCTGTACATTCAAAAAGTTAACAAAAATACCTTGTGCCGTTTCTGGGCGTAAATACAAATCCATTGCACTTTCAGCCGAAGCACCAAGCTTTGTTCCAAACATTAAGTTAAATTGCTTAACATCTGTCCAGTTTTTACTTCCTGTTAAAGGATCGGCAATTTCTAACTCTTCTATAAGTGCTTTAACATCGGCTAAATCTTCATTTTCTAAAGATTTTGCCATTCGAGAAAGTATTGTATTTATTTTTTCTTGATAGCCTACAACACGACCGTTTGTAGAAACAAATTCTTCTTTATTAAAAGCTTCACCAAAACGCTTTTCAGCTTTTTTTACTTCTTTCTCAATTTTAGCTTCAATTTTAGCACAATAATCTTCAATTAAAACATCTGCTCTGTATCGCTTTTTTGAATCTTTATTATCTATTAATGGGTCGTTAAAAGCATCAACGTGCCCAGAAGCCTTCCAAGTTGTAGGGTGCATAAATATTGCTGCATCAATCCCAACTATGTTTTCATTCATCTGCACCATGGCTTTCCACCAGTAGTCGCGTATATTCTTTTTTAATTCTGCGCCGTTTTGTGCGTAATCGTATACTGCACTTAAACCGTCATAAATTTCACTACTTTGAAATACATATCCATATTCCTTTGCATGCGAAATTACCTTCTTAAATTGATCATCTTGATTTGCCATGATGCAAAAATAAAAAACCGATTAAAACAAACGTCTTTTTGTGAAAAATAATTAAGTTTACAAGACTACATTTTTATACAATGCTTAAATCTATCGTTAATTTATTCTTTCCTAAGGTATGTAATGCATGCAACAACCTCTTAAATGAGAATACAGACACCATATGTTTAGACTGCAGACACGATTTACCTGTTACAAATTTTCATTTTGATAATAATGATGCCGTAAAAAATGTGCTTTATGGGCGAGCTGAAGTTGAAAATAGCACAGCGCTTTTTAGATTTGAAAAAAAAGGGAATGTACAACGGCTTATTCATAACCTTAAGTATAAGGATAATGAGCATATTGGTTTTGTATTAGGTAATTGGCTAGGTGGCGAATTAAAGACCATTGATGCTTATAAAGATATTGATGCAGTTATTCCTGTTCCATTACACAAAAAAAAGCTTAAAAAACGTGGCTATAACCAAGTTGCTCAATTTGGAAATCAGATAGCCAAGGCTTTAGAGGTAGATTATTTAGATGATGTGCTTTTAAAGGTAACAAATACTAAATCGCAGGTAAATAAAAAGCGATTAGCTAGATGGAATAATAATGAGGAACTTTTTACTCTAGAAAACCAAAATAAAATTGAAAACAAACATATTTTAATAGTTGATGACATTATTACTACTGGAGCAACTCTTGAAGCTTGTATCGCTGTTTTAAAACAATCTAAAAACATTAAAATAAGTATTGCAACTATGGCAATAGCTTAAGTCTAATTTGCGTTATATTTTTTAGCTGATTTTATGTAGGTTTGTAAAAATTAAAATTGTTAATGAATAAGACCCTTTCAAATTTTATTTTCGCTGTTATTATTGGTTTAGTTTTTATAAGCTGTGCTAATCGAGGAACTCCAGGCGGCGGCCCAAAGGATGAGATACCTCCTAGTATTATAAAATCTGAACCTGAAAATTATTCTACCAATTTTAAAGGGGATGAAATAAGAGTTTATTTTGATGAGTATATTAAAATAAAAGATTTAAGTAAACAGCTGATTATTTCGCCTCCAATGAAAACGCAACCAGATGTTACACCAACAAGCGGAGCTAGCAAATATATTTCTATTAAAATTTACGACACACTTCCTCCAAATACAACTTATGCATTTAATTTTGGAAACAGTATAACTGATAATAACGAAGGAAACCCATACCCTTACTACCGTTATGTACTTTCTACGGGTAATCATATAGATTCTCTTTCGGTTAATGGTAACATTGTTGATGCTTTAAAAAAAGAACCTGAAACTTTTGTTAATGTTGCATTATATGAAGTAGATTCTACATTTACTGATTCTATCATTTATAAAGAAACACCTAAATACATTACTAATACTTTAGATAGTGTTACCACTTTTTCAATAGAAAACCTTAAACCTGGCAAGTACATGTTAATGGCTTTAAAGGACGGAAATGGTGACAATAAGTTTCAACAAAAAACAGATCAAATTGGTTTTTACAAAAGTTTTATAGAAGTGCCAACCGATTCTTCATACTCACTAAAACTTTTTAAAGAAGAACAAGATTTTAATGCTACAAGGCCTCGGTTAATTTCAGGAGAAAAAATAGCTTTTGGTTACGAAGGTGATTTTGAAAACATGAAAATTGATATAATATCAGAAACTCCTTCAGAATTTGAATACCGTATTACTAAAGACCCAAAAGCAGACACGTTAAATTATTGGTATAAACCAAGATTAGAAGTTGACTCTTTAAACTTTAGGGTATCAAAAAATGATTTTGAAAAAGAATTTACTGCACGAATAAGCGAACAGAAAAGAGATACTCTTTTAATTGGAGCAGATCCTACTGGCAGTATTAGCTATAACGAAGACTTTAAAATTTCTGGAACTACTCCATTATTAAATTTTGACGCATCAAAAGTAATTATGATGGATAAAGACTCGACAGCTGTTACTTTTACTAGTGTTTTTGATACTATAAAAAACACCTACTTTCTTAAATTTGATAGAACCGAAGACAATAAATATGAAATTGAAATACTACCTGAAGCCTTTGAGGACTTTTTTGGAGACAAAAACAAAGACACACTATCTTACAGTTTAAGAACTCAAAAATCTTCTGATTTTGGTTATGCAAGATTCACTTTAGTAAATGCTACCTACCCACTTATAGTTCAATTAACAGATTCTAGCGGAAATGTAAAAGCTGAAAAATATGTTGATAAAGCTGAAACTGTAGATTTTTTGAATTTAAGTCCTAGTATGTATTCTATTAGAATTATTCATGACGCTAATGGTAATCAAAAATATGATACTGGTAATTATTTAAAGAAATTACAACCTGAAAAAGTGAGCCATTTTCAAGATATTGAAATTAGAGCAGATTGGGGTATTCAAGAAACACTAACGTTTAAATAAAACATACGTTATTTACTTTTTTAGTTAAAAGGCTATTTAAAAATCAATTTGAATTAGTTAATAGTAAAAGAGTCTCTATCATCTAAAAATTTAAACTTACTTCGGTATGCTTCTATGTGCCTTTTCTCTAAGGTAATTACAAGTATTTGTTCTTCATTTGGTTTAAATGCTGTAACCTGTTCTCCAAGCACATTGTAAACTGCAGAATGTCCAGAATATTTACTATTTACACCATCAACACCTACTCTATTTACACCTATACAATAACACATATTTTCTATAGCACGAGCTTTTAACAAAGTATCCCAAGCAGATATTCTTGGTTTTGGCCAATTGGCAACATAAAGTAAAACATCATAATTATGAGTGTTTCTAGCCCAAACAGGAAATCGTAAATCATAACAAATTAAAGGACAAATTTTCCAGCCTTTATAGTCAATAATTATTTTTTCTGTTCCTGCATTATATATATTATGCTCGCCAACTAAAGTAAAAGTATGGCGCTTATCATAAATAGAAATTAAACCTGAAGGCTCTACAAAAAGTAATCGGTTATAATAGGCATTGTTTTCTATAATTACCAAACTACCAACTATAGCTGCATCTACTTTTTTAGCCCATGCTTTCATCCAATTTACCGTTTCTCCATTCATGGTTTCTGCAACTTTTGAAGCATTCATGGTAAAACCTGTAGCAAACATTTCTGGTAGAATAATAACATGAGTATCCTTTTCTATATCGCTAATTTTATTGGAGATATTTATGCGATTTTGAGCTGGATTTTCCCAAACTAAATCTGTTTGAATTAAAGCTATTTTTAGGTGTTTATGCATTTAAAAACAATTTTATACTAATACTTAAAATAGTACTTTTTGTCTTTAATACAAAACATAAAAATGATTTATACTACCTTGAATTTAAATGTAACTATTTTCTAAACAAAAAACTACTTTAATCTTTTCTTTGCTTTTACTGTTGCTGCTTTATATTTTTCAATTTTCTCTAGCCACTTAGCTTCATCCTGAGGTGATAACTTACCTTTCTTTTTTAGTTTCTCGTATTTATTGGTGGCAGCTTTATGTTTTTTGATAGATTTATCAAAATTTGATTGTGCTTTTTCTCTTTTCTTTAATTCGTTTTCTGCCTTTTTCTGCTTCTTTTCGGCTCTTTTTTGACTTTTTATGGCATTTTTCTGCTCTTTTTCAGCCTTATCAATACGTTTTTGAGTGATTTCAGTATTTTTTAATTTTTCTATTTTCTCATCAAAAGCAGCATGTATTGACGTTTTTTCATCAATTGATAATGTTTCAGTTACATCAATATTATCCTTAAAAATTCTATCGTCTTTAATTTTATATTTAACGCCATTATAATTTATGTCTTGGGCATTAACTATAAAACCAAATCCAACAAACAATATAATCATCAAAACTCTCATAATCCTTATTTAAAATATTTATCTACTATTATGACACAAAAAATCTACAAAAGTAACTTAATTATGACTTAAAGTTTCTTTACATAATTTTATAAATTAAATTCCTAATTTACTAAGCAACTCTTGTTTGTAAGTTCTGCCAATGGGAATTTTATTGTCTTTTATAAAAATAGTGTTTCCTGAAATTTTATTGACATAAGAGCTATTGATAATGAAAGACTTATGCACTTGAATAAATTGATTCTCTGAAAGTTTTGCATTCCAGTTTTTCAATGAATCTATGTAAGATAATCTTTGGTTTTCAGTTACAACAGTAATATAATTTCGTTCAGATTCGATGTATAAAATTTTATTTAGAACAATTTTATGAAGTGTTTTATCTACGTTTAAAAAAATGGTTTCTTCATTGTCTTCAGAAGAAGTTTTTAGAGTCCCTACCCTTTCTTTTGCTTTATTAATCGCTTTTAAAAATCTATCAAACGAAAAAGGTTTAACCAAATAATCAACAATGGTTTCTAATTCAAAACTATTAACAGCATATTCAGCATACGCAGTTGTCATAATAATTGCAGGAGGGTTTTTAATAGTTTTTATAAAATCTAGCCCAGACATATCTGGCAAATTAATGTCTAAAAAAACAACATCGACTGACTCAGAATTTAAAAATGAATTAGCTTCTATAGCAGCCTTAAAAGTTTCAATTATTTCTAAGTTTGGAATTTTAGAAATATAATTCTTAAGGATTCTTTGTGCAGGAATTTCATCTTCAATTATAATACACTTCATTTTAAATTAATTTTTAAATCCACTTTAAAAGTATTAGTCTTATTAATATTAAACTCATAATTATCTTTATAGATAAGTTCTAAACGTTTTTCAAGGTTTTGCAAACCAATTTTTAAATCGGAAGTTGTTACTTTATTTACATTAAAAGTGTTTTCACAATTAAAATTTAAAATATTTTTTTCTACATTAATATTAACTTTTATTTCGCTGTGTAATGTACTGTGTTTAAAAGCATTTTCAATAATTGTAATTAATAACAAAGGCGCTATTTGATGATTAAAAGAATCTATTGATTTATTGTAATTAATATGCTTTACACCTTCTGTTCTTAGAGTTTGAAACTTGATATAATTATCAATAAAGTAAACTTCTTTCTCTAAAGAAATAGTTTTCTCGTTACTTTCATACAACACGTGTTTTAAATTATCCGACAGCATTAAAATAAGCTCTGGTGTTTCATTAGGCTTCTCTAATGCATAAGAGTAAATAGTGTTTAAATTATTAAACAAAACATGCGGGTTTATTTGTGATTTCAAGAATTTCAACTCCATTTCAGCATGTTCTTTTTTAACCTTTATAACTTCTTCTTGTTCATCAATAAACCGGTATAAAATCCAAACAAAAGAGAAAAAAATTAGCGGCACAAGAGTTTGCCATAAATAGTCGCTTAAACATTTAGGTATACTACAACCACATTGTGCAAAAGCATAGCAATATAATTGAGTAGCAAAAAATGAAATAATTGCAAATACAAAAACATATAAAACGTATAGTTTTTTTCTAACAAAAAAGGGTAACAGAAAAAAATTATTAACGTAAACAATAGCTACTAAAAGTGAAACATACTGTAAAAAAGGGTTTTCTTTCCAATAAAAATCTGAAAACAGAAATAATGACACAAACACAAATAGCATCCAAAATAGAATATGCACTAAAATTCGAGATGTGTTTTTATTAATAAAAGTCATTTTTTAAAAGTAATTAGAAAAGCTAAAACCATCAAACAATCTGTACAAAAGTCAGTTTTGTAATTACAAACAACCAAAATGTTGTTTGTTAGTTTAAGTCTGTTGTTTGTAAAATTAATTCGCATCAAGTATAAAACTAGTTTAAGTTTGATTTCACAACTAATCAAAATCACATCATGAAACGAACAATCTTAATCATTTTTTTATTGAGTCTACATTTTAGCTTTTCACAAGATTTAAATCACATAGAACTCGACAAAAAAGGAAACGAAATTTTACTTGGAGAAATTAATAAAAAAGGGCTAACTAGCAATAGTTTTAACACATGGTTCTCAAAAAATTACAACGATTATTTAGTGCATAAAGCAATTACTAAAAAACTTAAAGACTCTTTAAAAGACTACAAAATAAAAGTGTTTTTAGGCACTTGGTGTGGTGATAGCAAGAAAGAAGTCCCAAGATTTTACAAAGTTATTGAGGCAGCAAAATTTCCTGAAAATCAATTACAAGTTATTGCTGTTAATAGAACAAAAGATGCTTACAAACAAAGCCCTAATCATGAAGAGGAAGGCTTAAATATTCACCGTGTGCCCACTTTTATTTTCTATAAAAAAGGAAAAGAAGTAAATAGAATTGTAGAACACCCAAAAGAAACTTTAGAACGCGATATGCTAAGTATTGTTACAGACAACAAATACACATCAAATTACACAGCTGTAAATTACATGAACTATTTATTAAACTCAAAATCTATAGACAGCCTGAAACAAGATGAAATTAATTTAGTACCTCGACTAGCGGAGTTTGTAAAAGGAAGTAGAGAATTAAATACTTATGGTTATTCGTTATTACGTTCCAGCCAAACCCAAAAAGCCTTATATGTTTTTGAATTGAATACTAAAATTTTTCCTTATAAACACAATGTTTATGATAGTTTAGGAGAAGCTTACTTTGAAACAGGCAATAAAAATAAGGCCTTAAAAAACTACTACAAAGTACTAAGTTTAAAACCTGATGATGAAAATGCGCTCGAAATGATTGGAAAGATTAAAGAATGACCGAAGACTTAACTTCATGCATAAGAAAGTAAACCTATGTGTGTAACATAGGTTACTATTAAGAATGCTGTATATGATTAATTTTACTCAACAAATTTAAATTACAACAACATGGAAACTTTAGAATTAAGAGTAGGACTGAACCAAGATTATAAATTAGATGTAACAAAAAAACTTAACATCCTATTGGCAGATTTTCAAATTTATTATATGAACTTACGAGGCTTACATTGGAATATTAAAGGACGACATTTTTTCTCTTTACACGAAAAATTTGAAGAACTTTACAATGACACAAATAATGTAATTGATGAAATTGCAGAACGTATCTTAACCTTAGGGCTAAATCCATTACATACCTTAGATGATTATTCAGAAAACAAAACTATTAGAATTATAAAGAATATTTCTGATGGAGATGCTGCAGTTAGTTCAATTTTAGATAATTTAAATGAACTTTTAATACAAGAACGAGATATTTTAGAATTTGCATCTGACAATAATGACGAAGGCTCTGCTTCATTGATGAGCGATTTAATTTCAAATCAAGAAAAATTAATCTGGATGTTGAGCTCATATTTAAGTTAAACGCCTTATGTAAACATAAAAAAAGCAAAAGCCTTAATTGACTTTTGCTTTTTTTATTTCATACTTTTTTTTAGAATTTGATTTTCACCTTCGTAGGAATTAAGTAAAACTAAACAATATCCATCTTCTTTAACAAAAACGAAGCATTCATATTTTGGCAAACACCCTCTTTTAAAGTATAATCAAAATGAAGCTCATCGTTAATAATTTCAGCATCAAAATAATAGTTTTTTACATCTTCTAGTTCTTTCTCAATTTCGCAAAGACTTAAATCGTGTGTTGCTATAATTCCAGTTGCATTTGAGGCTACTAATTTTTCAACAAATTTTCTTGAGCCAATAGCTTTATCTGTACTATTTGTTCCTTTTAATATTTCATCTAAAACAATAAAATAAGGCTCTTTCTGAATAGCATCAACAATGTATTTAAGCCTAGTTAATTCTGAAAAGAAATAAGAACTATCATCTGTTAAGGAATCTGTTGTACGCATACTAGTAATAAGCTTTACAGGCGAGTACTGTGTAGATTTTGCACAAATTGGCAGCCCGACATTAGCCATAACTATGTGTAAAGAAACCGTTCTTAAAAAGGTGCTTTTCCCAGCCATATTAGCACCAGTAACTATTAAAAACTGCTCATTATTAATAGTTAAATCGCTATCAATTCTTTTTTCTTTATTTAATAATGGATGCCCCAAATCTTTTGCTTTAATAACCGAACCTTCATTTACAATTTCAGGAAATACAAATTCAGGATTATTATAGGTATAGTTACCAAGAGAATTATAAGCATCAAAAAATGATACAACTTCAAACCAATCGGACACCTTATTACCATATTGTTTAATCCATTGTTCTATACGATAGCTGTTCTTTATATCTGTTAAAAAATAACCATTCCCAAAAATAGCACCAATAAGGTTATTTCGATTATCTAAGGCATCTAATGACTTTGAAAATGTTTTAAAAATACTTGAAGCTTTTTTATCGCCAGACTGAATTTGATTTTGCTTTTGCTGTAATAATTCAGAAGTAAAAGATTCGTTTTCTATTAAATCTAATAACGTTGCATATTGACGAAACGTATCTCGAATTTTATCGGTATTTGAGGCTAATATATTTATCTTTTTAAGGTACAAACCACTTATTGCTAAACCTAAAAACAACCAATACCCTATTAAGGCTTTATTAGTAATAACATCTATAATGGTAAGTATAAATAAAATTATAGATGTTAAACTAAACACCAACGGAAGCCATGACATTATTTTAGGCAAAAATAATTTATGATTTTGTAACCAATTTATAATATATTTTGCAGGCGTTTCAACATCAACTAAACTAGAAGTTGCCGAATAATATTGACGCCATTTGGGTTTAGAACTCAGCTCTTTTATAGCCTCTTGCCTTAACGTAATATTTTCAACATTATTAGCTTTTAAGGCGTTTGCTAATTTTTTTCTGCCCTCCTTTATTGTTGTTCTATTTATATATTGAAAAAAAGAACCTCTCCCAAACAAATCAATATCTAGGCTATAAAAGTGGCTAGGGTCTTGAAAATCTAAACCTTCATTTCTATCATGAAATTGGCCTGCTGCTATTTTAATTTCTTCCTTGTTTATAGCTACTAACGCTTTATTAAAATTACGTTGCCGCTTAATATCGGTATATTTTGATAGTAAATAAACAAATACAATGATGCCAAAAACCCCAACAGAAACAGCTATTTGCCATTTACCAAAGAAAAAATAAATCGCAAAACCTGTTATTAAAAAAACGAATAAACGCAACGTACTAAGTAGCGTCATTTGTTTATATAATTTTTTAACTTCTGTTTGGTAAGTTTCTAGATGTGTTTTGTAGTACTCTAAAGGGTTTTCCATTTTAATTTAATGTGCCATAAAGAAACAAAAAAGCCCTGAAATTATTTCAGAGCTTTAAAATTTATATTTTTTAAAATTAATCTCGTCCTCCAAAAACTTGTAAAGCCCAATACAATAATGAAGCTATCGCTCCAATTGCAGCAACTAAGTATGTTCTTGCTGCCCATTTTAAAGCGTCCTCCGACCCCTTATATTCATCTGGAGTAACCATGTTTTTATTTTTTAGCCAAGCTAAAGCCCTATTACTAGCATCATACTCTACAGGTAATGTAATAACACTAAATAGAGTTGCAAAACTCATCATAGCTAGACCAGCAATAGCCACCCATTGCCCCATTGCACCAATAGCGTTAGATGCCATTAAAGCAATACCTCCAAACACGACCCATTGCGACATACTTGAAGTAATTTGCACAACTGGTACTAATTTAGAACGCATAGTTAAATAACTATATGCTGTAGCATGCTGTACAGCATGACCAACTTCATGTGCAGAAACAGCTGCTGCTGCTGCATTTCTTTGGTTATAAACAACCTCACTTAAATTAACAGTTTTATCTCTTGGATTATAGTGGTCTGTTAATTGACCTTTCGCAGAAATAACCTTAACATCTGTAATACCATGGTCTGCTAACATTTTCTCAGCAATTTCAGCACCGCTCATTCCGTTTCTTAAATGTACTTGAGAATATTTTTTAAATTTTCTTTTTAATTGATTACTAACTAACCAACTTACAAGCGATATAGCTCCTATAAGTATGTAGTAGCCTGTATATCCTGTCATCATATTTTTTTAAATTTTTAAATTCTTTTTAAATATAGCAAAAATAAAGCCAATGTTTAAAACTGAACAAATGTCAGCATTATACTTTATAAAAAAACGTCTAAAAACTTAATAAATAAGTAATCAGACGTTTTAAAATATAAATTATTGAAATTTAGGCCATTTCCATATCAAAAGCCTCAGCAATTTCTTTGTAAACAATTTTTCCTTTTACTATGTTTAATCCTTTTGCTAAAGAGGCATTACCATTACAAGCTTTTTTCCAGCCTTCATTTGCTAATTTAATAACATATGGCAAAGTAACATTAGTTAATCCCATAGTAGAAGTGTAAGGTACTGCACCAGGCATATTTGCTACACTATAATGCACAACCTCATCAATAATATAAGTTGGGTCTTGATGTGTTGTTGGTTTAGTAGTCTCAAAACAACCACCTTGATCTACAGCCACATCAACCATAACAGTTCCTGGTCGCATATCTTTCAACATATCTTTAGTTATTAATTTTGGTGCTTTAGCTCCTTTAATTAATACACCACCAATAATTAAGTCTGAATCTACAATATGTTTTCTAATGTTATATTCACTAGAAAACTCACTAACAACATTATTTGGCATGACATCACTAACATGACGTAAAGCTTTCATATTAATATCTAAAATATGCACACTTGCGCCTAATCCTGATGCCATACGTGCGGCTTGAATACCAACAACACCAGCACCTAATATTAAAACTTTTGCAGGAGGTACTCCAGGAATTCCACCTAACAATATACCACGTCCCATAATTGGTTTTTCAAGATACTTAGCACCTTGCTGAACAGACATTCTACCTGCCACCTCAGACATTGGTATTAATAAAGGAAGAGAACCATCGGCATCTTCAACGGTTTCATAAGCAATACAAATAGCCTTACTTGCAATCATAGCATTTGTTAACACTTCACTAGATGCGAAATGAAAATACGTAAACACGACCTGATCTGGCTTAATTAATTTGTATTCTGGTTCAATAGGCTCTTTAACCTTTACAATCATATCGGCAACAGCATAGATCTCTTCAATAGTATCAAGAATTGTTGCGCCAGCACCGGCATAATCTTCGTCTAAAAAACCACTATTAAAACCTGCATTTTTTTGAACGTAAACGGTATGATTTCTTTTAGCAAGCTCAAAAACACCCGAAGGTGTCATACCTACTCTATTTTCATTATTTTTAATTTCAATAGGAACTCCAATATTCATAAATATGATGTTTAAATGATGATAACTAAAGCAAAATTAAAACAATATTTTTAAATATTTTTGGTAAAACGACATTTTTGATAAATTATTTTCATCTAAAAACCGATTAACCTGTATTTTACATAATTTAAAATAAATTAACAGAAATTATACTCTAAAAAGATAAGCACCTATTTTTTAGTATATTTTATTTTAAAAAACATTAATAAAAATGAAGATACTACAGTAATGCTATTAGCAAAAATCATAGATGGGCTTTTTTTTAAAAACCCATAAGTTAACCAAGCTAAAATTCCAACAAAAAACAAAAGTAACATAGGTAAAGATAAGCTAGACACATCTTTAGTTTTCCAAGTTTTATAAACTTGCGGAAGAAATGCAGCTGTTGTTAAAATTGCTGCCACAAAACCAATAGTTTCAATATAATCCATATTTAATCTTATAAATTAGTTGGGCGTTACCACAAGGGTCGGGCTATACGTTGCAAGTCCTCGCTCCATACTTACGCTGTGGGCTTTCCACTACTATCCCTAACGCGGCAGTGTAATACTCGTAATAATTTAGTTAAATCTAATAAACAACACTATTAAACGTTTTTAAAAAAACTAAACTACCCAACAATATTTACAATTTTACCAGGTACCACAATCACTTTTTTAGGAGTTCTCCCTGCTAATTGTTCTTGAGTTTTTTCGTTTGCTAAAACAGCAGCTTCAATAGCATCTTTGCTCATATCCAAAGGTAATTCCATAGTAAAACGCATTTTACCATTAAATGAAATGGGGTAATTTTTACTGCTTTCTACTAAATGACTTGCATCAAACTCTGGAAAAGGCGCTGTTGAAATAGATTCAATATTACCCAACTGGCTCCATAACTCCTCAGCAATATGTGGTGCATAAGGCGAAATTAAAACCAATAGCGGTTCGAGTATATCTTTGGACGAACATTTTTGAGCCGTTAACTCGTTAGCCGCAATCATAAAAGTAGACACCGATGTATTAAAAGAGAAATTCTCAATATCTTCTTGTACCTTTTTTATGGTTTTATGCAACGTTTTAAGGTTGTCTTTAGTTGGTGCAGCATCTGTAACTTTAAGCCCATTATCATCTGCATACAATTTCCATAGTTTTTTAAGAAAATTATGAACTCCTGTAATACCAGCAGTATTCCAAGGCTTGTATTGTTCTAGCGGCCCTAAAAACATCTCATATAAACGTAAGCTATCTGCGCCATAATCTGAAACGATATCATCAGGATTAACTACGTTGTATTTCGATTTAGACATTTTTTCAACGTCACGACCTACTTTATATACGCCATCCTCTAAAATAAATTCGGCATCTTTATAATCTTCTCCAAATTCACCATCAGATTTTAATCCTTCTATATCTAATTCATCAGAAGCATTAACGTACTTTACTTTTACATGTAGTGGCTGTACTTTTTTATCTTCAATTAAACCAGCAGATAAATAGGTGTTACTACCTTCTTCTCTGTATACAAAAGCACTAGTCCCCAAAATCATCCCTTGGTTAATCAGTTTTTTTGCATACTCATTCACAGGAACAACACCTTTATCAAACAAGAATTTTTGCCAAAAACGAGAATACAGTAAATGCCCTGTAGCATGCTCGCTACCACCAATGTATAAATCGACATCTTTCCAATAGTCCATAGCGTCTTTCGATGCTATTTCGTTTTGATTATCAGGATCCATATAACGATTAAAATAAAACGAACTTCCTGCCCAACCTGGCATCGTATTTAACTCTAAAGGAAAAACTGTTTTTTCATCAATCAAGTCATTAGAAACCACCTCATTAGTTTTGGTATTCCATGCCCAAACAATAGCATTCCCTAATGGCGGCTCACCAGTTTCGGTTGGTAAATATTTTTCAACTTCTGGTAGTTTTATTGGTAGATGCTCTGCAGCAATCATTTGTGGCATACCATCAACATAATATACTGGAAATGGTTCACCCCAATAGCGTTGACGACTAAAAACAGCATCGCGTAAACGGTAATTCGTTTTACCTTCGCCTTGTCCAATTTGTTCCAACTCGTATATAGCTCGTTTGGTTGCTTTTTTATAATTCATACCGTTTAAGAAATCACTATTTCCTATTACGGTTTTTTCTTTATCTGAAAATGCTTCTTCAGATATATCAACACCATCAAAAATATTAGGAATTGGTATATTAAAATAATTCGCAAAAGCATAATCGCGCTCATCGCCACAAGGCACAGACATAACGGCTCCAGTACCGTAACCTGCAAGTACGTAATCGCCAATCCAGATTGGAATTGGCTCTTTAGTAAATGGGTGTTCGGCGTAGGCACCTGTAAACGCTCCTGAAATGGTTTTTACATCGGCCATTCTATCGCGTTCACTACGTTTTGCTGTAGCTAAAACATAAACATCTACATCTGCTTTTTGTTCTGGAGTGGTTATTTGAGACACTAATTTGTGTTCTGGTGCTAGTGTCATAAAACTTACTCCAAAAATAGTATCTGGCCTGGTAGTGAAAACATCAATAACAGCATCACTTTCTTTAACTTTAAAAGTTACCGAAGCACCTACAGATTTTCCAATCCAGTTACGCTGACTTTCTTTTAGAGAATCTGTCCAATCAATAGTTTCTAAACCTTGAAGTAAACGTTCTGCATAAGCAGAAATACGCATGCTCCATTGTGTCATTTTTTTTCTAATTACAGAATGGCCACCACGTTCTGAAACACCATTAACAATTTCATCGTTTGCCAAAACTGTTCCTAATGCAGGACACCAGTTTACCTCAGTTTCTGCCAAATAAGTTAAACGGTATTGTAATAATATTTTTTGTTTCTTTTTTGATGAAAAACCATTCCATTCTTCAGCCGAAAACGATTCAATATTATCATCACAAACCGCATTGATAGTTCCATTTCCTTCTGTAGCAAAAATTGTTTCTAATTCAGAAATATCTTCAGCTTTATTAGTATCATTATTAAACCAAGAATTAAATAATTGAATAAAAATCCATTGTGTCCATTTGTAATAACTTGGATCTGAAGTACGAACCTCGCGAGACCAATCAAAAGAAAAACCAATTTGATCTAACTGGCGGCGGTATGTTGCAATATTCTCTTTGGTTGTTATAGCTGGATGCTGCCCTGTTTGTATAGCGTATTGCTCTGCAGGCAACCCAAAACTATCATACCCTTGAGGATGTAACACATTAAAGCCTTGGTGACGTTTATAGCGTGCATAAATATCTGAAGCAATATACCCTAAAGGATGTCCAACATGTAATCCAGCACCACTTGGGTAAGGAAACATATCCAAAACATAAAATTTTGGCTTATCACTTTTGTTTTCAGCTTTAAACGTCTGGTTTTTTGCCCAGTATTTTTGCCATTTGGCTTCAATTTCATTGAAATTGTACTTCATTATCATCCTTTTTAAGAAGTTGCAAATTTACGTTTTATAAATCAACTTAAAAACCTTTTATTTAATAGTTTATTCTTACTAAAACAATGAGTTTTTAATAATATAGATTTACTTTTGAGAGCTTAAAATAAAAAGTATTGAATTCAAATATTTATAAAGCCCACTTAGCACTTCTTGGCGCCAATTTAATTTATGGCGCTAATTACATAATTGCAAAAGGCATTATGCCTAATAAAATTAACCCTAATACTTTTGTTTTTATTCGTTTAGCTTGCTGTGTAATACTCTTTTGGTGTGTAAAATTTTTATTTGTTAAAGAAAAAATTGAATCTAAAGACTTATTTAGATTAGCACTTTGCGGTTTACTTGGCGCATCATCAAATATGCTATTTTTCTTTCATGGTATTAATTTAACATCACCTGTGGATGCCTCCATAATAATGACAGTAACACCTGTAATTGTTTTAATATTTAGTTTTATAATTTTAAAAGAACCCATAACTAAAAACAAACTTGTAGGCATTACTATTGCTGGTATGGGAGCCATATTTCTCATTTTATATGGAAACAAAGCCGCTGGTACTAGTTCTTTTCTTGGTAATTTGTTTGTGTTTTTAAATGCATGCTGCTATGGCCTTTACCTAGTAATTGTAAAAACTTTAAAGAAAAAATACAACGCTATTACTATTATTAGTTGGATGTTTTTATTTGGACTTCTATTTGTAACACCTTTTACTTTTAATGATTTTAATAACACTAATTTTGAAGCCTTTACAACAAACACATACTTGGTTATAGGCTATGTTGTGCTTTTTACTACCTTTTTTGCTTATTTATTTAATGTTTACGCACTAAATTTTGTTACCCCATCCGTAACAAGTAGCTACATTTATTTACAACCTGTAATAAGTTTTATAATGGTAAGTGTTTATGCTTATATTTTAATGAAAGATGAATATGCTCAAGACATTAACTTAATTAAAATTTTAAGCTGTGTAATGGTAATTATTGGCGTATATATTGTTAGCAAACCACCAAAGAAATTGGCCTAATACAACAATGTTGATATGTTTTAGTTAATATAAATATATATTACATTTACTTTATTATTTTTACATTATTAATCCAAATTACTCATGAGTTCATCATTTGAAAAGCATCAAAAACGCAGACTTATATCTTCTTACTTTTCAGTTGTTTTAAGTATTGCTTTAGTATTGTTTTTGTTGGGCTTATTGGGTATGCTTATTTTAAATGCTAAAAAAGTTTCAGACCATTTTAAAGAGCAAGTTGTAGTAACTATCTACTTAAAAGATACTGCCAAAGATGTTGAGACTAAACAACTTGAAAAAAGTTTAGCAATGGCAGATTACGTGAAATCTACCGAATATGTATCAAAAGAGCAGGCTGCCGAATTTATGAAAGCTGAAAACGGTGAAGATTTTATGGATTTTGTAGGTTACAATCCACTTCAAAATTCAATAGATGTGCATTTAAAAGCTGACTACGTGACTTCTGAACATCTTGAAAAAATATCTACTGAAGCGACAAATAAAAACTTTGTTGATGAAGTAACTTATGATAATGATTTGGTAAATCTCATGAACGATAATGTAAAAAAAATCAGTTTTTGGGTACTTATAATTAGTGGTATTTTTACATTAATTGCCGTATTATTAATTAACAGCTCTATTAGATTAGCGGTTTACTCTAAACGATTTACAATTAAAACTATGCAAATGGTAGGTGCTACAAAACAGTTTATAAGAAGGCCATTTGTTTGGAAAAGTGTGCGTTTAGGTATGATTGGCGCATTTTTAGCCTTAATAGGAATGGCCATTGTTTTATATTATTTAGACAAAACCTTTACAGAACTTGAACTGCTTAGCAACCCTATTTTAGTTACAGCGTTATTTGTTTTTGTTTTTGCCTTAGGTATTATAATTACTTGGATAAGCACACACTTTGCAACCCAACGCTTCTTAAATTTAAGAACAGATGAGTTGTATTATTAATCACAAAAAGGTAAAAAACGATAATTTAGAAAACCATTAACATCATTTTTCTAAATAAATCTTTTACTTTGCACTAAATTATTCTACGGAATTTAATCATGGGAGAAAAAAAACGTAAAGAAGAAGCAAAACCAATTTTTGTATTTGGAAAGAAAAACTACCAATTCATGTTTATTGGTCTAGCTATTATTGCACTTGGGTTTATTTTAATGTCTGGTGGTGGAAGTGATGATCCAAACGTTTTTAATCCTGAAATTTTTAGCTGGAGACGTATTCGATTAGCACCAACATTAATTCTTATTGGTTTTGGTATTCAAATTTATGCTATTCTTTTAAATCCAGATAAAAATAACTTCTAGTTTATTTACAAATACACTTCTAATAACTTTGCATTAGTCCCAAGTATGTCTAATTGTTTAATTATTGCAGGAATTAATAGAGTTTCACCCATTTTAAGACTATACATTTTATTTCCACAAGCAACTTCTAGATTTCCTTCAACACACATGTAAATTACAAAACTATCTACCTTACTGTAATCTTTAGTTATTTTTTTTGAAACACTAATAATGTTAGTTTTAAAATAAGGAGAGTGTACTAGTTTATTTGAAATATTATCAATTATGGTATACTGCGTTTTGTAATCTGGATAAAAATTATAATCAATAGCATCTAATGCCATTTCTGTGTGCAATTCTCTTTTTTCTCCAGTTTTAGCATCTACTCTATCATAATCGTAAATACGGTAGGTAATATTTGATGTTTGCTGTATTTCTGCTAACAAAACACCTGCTCCAATAGCATGCACTCTGCCTGTGGGTATATAAAACGTATCACCATTAGTAACCTTTTCAATATTTAAAATATCACTTAAAGTTGAACTATTTAAATGTTCTTGATAGCTTTTCTTTTCAACATCTTGATTAAAACCTACTATCAACTCGGCATCTTTCTCTGCCTGCATAACATACCACATTTCGTTTTTTCCAAACGAATTATGGCGTTTTTTAGCTAATTCATTGCTTGGATGGACTTGAATTGATAGTGGTGTTTTTGCATCAATAAATTTAATAAGTAACGGGAAATCTTCTCCGAAAGATTCATACACACTTTTGCCAACAAAATCTCCTTTAAATTCTCTAATTAAATCTTTAAGTGTTTTACCCTTCAAACGACCTTCACTAACTTCAGTTTCATTGTCTTTAACATCTGAAATCTCCCAAGATTCGCCAATACTATTTTCTTCATATTGTTTATTAAGTATTGTTTTTAATTTATTACCACCCCAAATTCGGTAGCTATAAACTGGATTAAATTTCAAAGGATATAAACTCATAATAGATTGTAAAAATTTTACTATAAAATTATTGCTTTAAATCTTTACTGGCAAACACATCAACCATTTTTTTTACATAACAATAACCATTTGCCATTGCATCATCAAGGTTTTTAGCATAATTCATTATGGCATCTGCATAATGAATTCCAAATGCTTCTGGATAATTATCCTCTAAATCAATGGCCCCACAAAAGGTAGCCACTTTTATTTTTTTCGCTTTCGCGGAAGACAATACACCTTGAATTGTTTTACCAGACATGGTTTGTGTATCTAACTTTCCTTCTCCAGTTATTATCCAATCGGCTCCTTCAATTTGACTATCGAAATTAGCTAAGTTTTTTATGAGTTTTATACCCGGTTCTAAAACGCCATTTAAAAACACTTTTGATGCTATTCCCATGCCACCAGCAGCACCTGCTCCTTTTACAGATTGAGCGTCTACACTAAAAACGGCCTTTATAAGTTTAGCAAAAGATTCTAAACCTTTATCAAGCATTTCAATATCTTTACTTGAAGCTCCTTTTTGCGCGCCATAAATATATGCTGCACCATTTTCGCCGTGTAAAGGATTAGTTACATCGCAAGCAATGCTAAAATTTACATCAAATAATTTAGGATTAACATGGCTAACATCTATCTCTGTAATATGAGATAAATTGGCTCCAATAGGCACTACTTCTTTATTATTCTTATCTAAAAAACGATAGCCTAATGCAGTTGCCATTCCAATACCACAATCATTAGTAGCGCTTCCACCAATACCTAAAATAATGTTTGTTGCGCCTTTATTAATAGCATCGAGAATCATTTCGCCAGTACCTAATGTGGTTGCGTTTTTACAATCAAATTGTTCTGGTTTTAAAAGTTTTACACCAGAAGCTTCAGCCATTTCAATAAACGCTGTTTTAGACCTTTCGGCATACAAATAATTAGCCATTACAGGCTTAAAAAACGGATTATTCACCTCTACTTTTACAGCAGATCCTTTTAGATAATAATTTACTACCTCAATCGTGCCATCGCCTCCATCTGCTAATGGAAGTTTTAAAATTTCAACATCTAAATTTAAAACTTTTATAGCATCTTCAACAGCATTGCAAAATTCCAATCCTGTTAACGAATTTTTAAATTTATCTGGTGCTAAAACAATTTTCATATACTGAGAATTTAACTTAAAAATGAAGGTAGAAAATAACTAAACACTAAAATGAACACAAAAAACGCCAAGAGAATATAAACTTCTTTAATCATGAAATCCTCTTTTTTAATGGCAACATTAAAGTTTGAAATGCTTTTAACTTCAGTTTTACGAGTTAATGCACTAACAGTATAAGCTACTACTAAAGCTATAATTACACCTGTAAAATTAAGCCAAATCCAAAAGATATTAAATCCTAAATCGATATGAAATAGCTCTTGTATCGTTTTTGAAAATATTAAATTAATAAGAACTGCCGATATAATTGCCGCATTCATTCCAATATGGTTTACTTTTTTTGAAAAGAATGCTAAAAAGAAGGTTACTAATACCGGCCCGTAAAACACAGATCCTATAGCGTTTATAATTTCGATAACAGCACTTTTACTACCTCCAAAAAGAAAGGCCGCTGCAATACAAACCACACCCCAAAATACTACCGAACCTTTAGAAATTAGCATGTATTTTTTTGAACTTAACTTAAGTTTTCCTCGGTTAAAAAAATCTTCAACGGTTACTGCCGATAACGAATTAACTGTTGAACTTAGCGAAGACATGGCCGCAGAAAGAATACCTACCATTAAAATACCTATTAAACCATGTGGTAAATATTTAAGAATAAAAACAGGCACCATTAAATCTGCTTTCACGCCATGAGTTGCATATTCATCTGGAAAATATTTCTGAGTAGTCATTGCTATATCTTCTAGGAAATCGGGTGCTAATGTTATTAAACCACCTATTACTAATCCCATGATGCAGTATATTAAAACCACGGGGAATCGTAAAAGGCCATTTGCCATTAAAAGGGTTCTAATGGTTTTTTCGTCTTTTGCAGACAGCAAACGTTGTGCTTGAGTTTGGTCGCAACCATAATACGAAGCATAAAGAAAAAAGCCTCCAATTATCATGGGTAGCAAGCCATATTCATTGCCTTCACCTATACCTAAATTATGATCGATTACCTGTAATCTTTCAGCATCAAAACCAGCAGCTAACCCACCATGTTCTTGCAAAAGACTCCAGCCAAAATACAGGCAAATAATTAAGCCAGCGAACAATATAATCATCTGTATAGCATCACCCCAAACAACCGCTTTCATACCACCTTGCCAAGAATAAATTATAGTAATAACACTTATTATTAAAATGGTGTAAACAAAATCTATATTTAAAACAGCTTGTAAAATAATGGCAATGGTATACACCATAACACCTGTACCTAATGCACGACTAATTTGAAATACAATACTTAAAATTAAACGTGTTGATGTACTAAAGCGTTTCTCGACAAACTCATAAATACTTACTACTCCCGATCTAAATAATGGTGGAATTATTACAATCATTATAAAAATCATGGCCAACGGAACAGCAAACTCGAAAGTTAGCCATTTCATGCCACCGCCTATTTTTAAACCGACAAAGGCTGGGGCCGAAATAAAACTAATTGCCGATAATTGGGTTGCCATTGTAGACAAACTTAAAGGGAACCAACCCATACTTTTTCCTCCTAAAAAATAATCTTTAGAATCTTTATTATCCTTAAAAAAGAATCCCATTCCTAAGAAAAATAAAATATAAAATATGACGATACTATAGTCTAGCCAATTCATAATCTTTAAGTTTTAGTCTGTGTTAGTTAGTTTGTTTTTTTATTCATTTAATAAATCAACAATTAAAGCTGCACTCCAAGAAAAATTATTCCCGCCATAACCTGCTTTTCCATGGTTATGCATGTCTTTTCGTGAATCAAAATACTCATAAAACCCATTTTTCTCTATAATCTCAATAGAATCCTGTTTTACTCTATTGGCAATATCTAAAAAACCGTATTGTTTTAATCCATTATACAGCATCCAATTAAGGTTTATCCAAACAGGACCTCTCCAGTACTTTTTTGGATTAAAACGTTCGCTTGAAGGATCGAAAGACGCACATAAATATTGGTGATCGCCTCCAAACTTATCCATCATAATGTTTACCATAGAGACTGCTCGTTCCTTACTTGGAATATTAGCAAACAATGGCGAAAATGAAGATGAAGACAAATATCTTAATGGCTTTTCGTTTCTTAAATCGTAATGAATGTAAGCGCCAATTTCATCGTCAAATAATTTATTATTAAATGATTGAACACTCTTTTCTTGCCAGGTTTTAAGTTGCGCAATTTTATCGGCATTATTCCCAATGAGTTTATAAAGTTTTATTAAACTCTCATTAGATTTAATAAGCATAGCATTAAACAATGGGTCTTGAACTAAAAACGGCGATAATTCTGCTATTTTTTCATCACTATAGTTCTGTTCTTTAGCGATATCAATTATGTACAAATAATGATCGTATTCTCTTTTTGAAGGCCTTTCGGAAGCATCAACATGCGTAGTATCTCGTCTTTCAAAAGTATATTCTGGAGGGTTCATGGTTTCCCAAATATCATCCCAAATAGGAGAATTATCGGTTCCTGACTCCCAATTATGATAGATATAAACTAAGCCTTCATTTTGAGGATCTCTATTTTTGTAAAAATATTCATGATTAAAATACACCTTATCAATTACTGTTTCTAAAAACTTTAAAGTTGCCTTTTTATCGGTACTAATTCTATATAATTCCTCTAACACAAAACCTGTTACAGGAGGCTGCGTCATTCCGGTAGATTTATATTTTTTTGAAGACAGCGGGTGTAAATCCGAACGATGAAAATCTGGTCCTGGAAAATACGTATCACTTTCGGTATGAAAAATAATATGTGGTATAAAACCATTACCCCATTGAGCATCTAGTAAAGTCTCAATTTCTGCTTCTGCTTTAGGCATATCAAAATGCGCAAAACCAATAGCTATTAAACCAGAGTCCCAAAACCATTGAAATGGATATAGGTTTGCACAAGGTATACTAAAACCAACCTCGTCTTTCCAGTTTCCTTTTAATACTTCAATTGCCTTATTTTTTAATTCTTCCATTATATATATTTTTTTAAAAAAACTCACCACCTACACTTAGCTGTATAAGTGATGAGTAAACAACTCAAACTAAACTAATTATATTACTTAAAAGTTAAATGTTGCTGTTAAGAAAAATCTACGAGGTAAAATAGGTCTTCCGAAGAAGAACTCTGCGTCTCCTGCTTGATTTACATTTCTAGGATCTCCCTCTGTAACACCTTCATCATTGAATAAGTTGAAAACAGAAAATCCTAATCTTAACGTATCATCACTATCGTTATCTCCCATAGCAAATTCGTAACCAGCACCAATTCTAGCAATTGTAATGGCATCCAACTCTACTGTATTATTATCGGCCGCAAACTTACTTCCTGTGTGGTTAAAAGAAAATAAAGCATCGAACGCACCATCATCATAATAAGCTCCTATACTTCCTAAAAAGTTAGGCTGTCTTGCTAATTCATTCCCTTCGTTGGTTGTAGAAGATGTATTGGTAGTTAAATCTGTAGATACGTTTTTAGAAATCTCATGATCTTGGTAAGTAGCTGTACCTCTTAAACTAAGGTTATTGGCTAAACTATAATCTAAAGTGGCCTCCAGACCTATAGTTTTAGTACTTTGTTCAGATCGTGTTAAATCGACTAACGATCCGCTAACGAAACCTTGATCTATTTTAATCCTGTCGCTTAAACCTACGTAATAAGCTGCAACAGATCCTTTTAATTTTTCTGTTCCTAATTTGGCTCCAACTTCAAATTGAATAATTTTTTCTGAATCGTACTTACTTCCTGTAACTCCTGTTGCTATAGGAGCAAAACCTCTAATTTGTGGAAAAAAGAACCCTCTTGAAAAGTTGGCATATAAATTAACTTTATCGTTTAATTTATATAAACCAGCCGCAGAAAGTGCCCAATCTGTAGCGCTAACATCTGCTCTTGTAAAACTACCATCGGCAAAATTAACGTTTGCTAATTCTGGAGTTAATGTAGCATCATCATAAACTTGACTTTCTACAATGTTACCTTTACTAAAAGTACCTTGAGTATTTTCAATTCTTAAACCAACATCAAAACGCCATTTATCTAAAACCATCTCATCTGTTAAATAAACTGCTGTTTTATTTTGAGATAAAAAATTATTTGAAGTCATACCAATTCTGTTATACAATCCACCTGTAGAAAAGGTAACATCATTTCCACCTGCATCAACATAGTTTAAGTTTACCAATTTAGGATTGTTATTAAACTCAGATAATACTCTGTATTGGTAATTAACATCTTCAGCTTCTGTTCTTGCCAAATAAACACCTCCAGTAATGTTGTGTGTTCCGTTAGTTACCTCTATGGTTTTAGTTAACGACGCTTCTCCAGAATAATCTGTCATAGGACGTAATCTATCCACATGCAAATTATCTACAACTAAATCCGATCCATTAATAGCTGCACTAGTACCTTGGTATTGTGCTGTAAACCCTAGGTTTCCGGGAGCCACATTTCCAACATATTCATTTAAAGTAATTGGATTGTTGTTAGCACCATTACCTCCAACATACAATGCAAAATTGTGCTTGTAATTTGCATATTTTACTTTCGATTTAAATTTTAAATCATCTGCAAAATTATAATTAAAATCTGCCATTAAATAACCACCTTGGGTAGAAACACCATCTTCAATAGGGCTTTCGTAAGCACCACCTGCAGTTAAAAACGACGTGTTTGCTAACTCGCCAGATAGCAGCTGCTCCACAGCCTCACCATCATTACCAGATATTCTTTTTCTATTTCCATCTAATGGTAATGGCATTATAAATTGCGCATTATCATTTATAAATTGACCATGAATAGTAAAAGATCCATTTTCAAACTTCTTTTTAATATTAGCTCTAAACTGTACCCCTTTTGTTGGCATTCCAGTTTCAATTGGCCCATCATCTTTTCTAACAAAACCAGTAAATGCGTAATATGTGTTAGAATCTTCGCCCCCTAATTTACCACCAGTATAAAAGTCGGTTTTTAAACGGCCTTTATCTGCCCATTCCATGTTAATAATATTTTCTTCGTTGGAATCTCCTGTTTTACTTGTATAGTTAATAATACCAGCTACAGATCCTGCTCCATATAAAACAGCAGCACCACCACGAACAAACTCAACACCTTTAAAACCTATATCTGGTCTTGCATACACATCGTGCGCAGAAGAGTTTAAACCAAACGTACTCATTAATGGCATTCCATCATATTGAAGCGGGTTAAATACATATTGTCCGCCAGAAGGTAAACCTCTAACAAAAACATTTGAAGCTGTTTCTCCACCACCACCTTCAGCGGTAATACCTGGAATACTTCTTAAAATATCAGCTTGACTATTTGCAGAAAGCTTGGTTATTTCATTCTGCTTTAAGGAGCTAATAGACATTGGCGTGTCCTTTTGCGACCTAAAAGTTGCCGAAGCAGTAAGTACTACTTCATCTAAAGAGTTACCACCCTCTACCAATACAATTTGTAATGTAATTGGTGTTCCGTTAAGGGTTACGGTTTGCTCTTGAGCCTCATACCCTAAATAGGATATTTTAATTTTTTGAACTCCAGTTAAATTTGTTGAAAAACTAAAATTTCCATCAAAATCTGATGTGGCTCCAGATGTACTACCAATAATAAGAACATTAGCTCCGGTTACTGGCACACCTAAATTGTCTTTAACAGTTCCTGAAACATCCGTTTGTGAAAACGTTGCAGCAATGCTAAACATACATAGTAGTGTAAAAATAAATTTTTTCATTTTATTTAGAATTAGTTAATTTAAAGACAAATTTATAATCACTTTAACAATATAAGTGCTAATTATTTATGATATTGTCACGCAAACGGTTGCGGGAACGATTGCAATTTACTTTTTTAACAAAAAAGAAATAAAAAACATGAAAAAAGAGCTAGTTACCTTAAAAAAAATAGCACAAATACTTGATTTATCGACCTCTACAGTTTCTAGGGCGTTAAATGACCATCCGGATATTAGTGAAGCAACCACTAAAAAGGTAAAACAACTTGCACAATCCATGAACTATGTTCCTAATATTTTTGCAAAAGGGTTTAGAAAACATCGTTCCAATATAATAGGCGTTATTGTACCTAATATTACCCATTATTTTACAACCACTATGCTAAGAGGTATTTTAGAAGAAGCCGCCGTAAAAGGCTATCGTGTTATTATATCTGAATCGAATAACGATGTATTAAAACAAACCGAAATGCTAAACACCATGATGCAATTTGGAGTTGATGGCATACTAGCCTCGTTAACTAAAATGACAAGAGATATAGATAATATACTACCAATATTAAATAAAGTCCCTTTAATTCTATTTGATAAAGTATCCAATAAAATACCATGTACGCAGATTACTATTAACGATGAAGAAGCAGCATATAATGCTATTGAACACTTAATAAATATAGGAAAAAAGCGCATTGCCATTATTAAAGAGCGTGAGTTCTCCTATACCTCAGAAAAACGATTTTCTGGATATTTAAAAGCCTTAAAAGATCATGATATTGAAATTGACGAAAAAATAATTATTAGTGTAGACGATATTTCCTTAATACAAGGTAAACGTATGGCAAATCATTTATTGAGTATTAAAAAGCGGCCCGACGCTATTTTTGCCATTACGGATAGTGCAGCAATAGGTGTGATACAAACCTTAAAAAAATTCAACATTAATATTCCTGAAGATATTGCTGTGGTAGGTTTTAGTAATTCCTCACACTCAACAATAATAGAACCTAAACTTACAACCGTAGACCAACCGGGAGAAAAAATTGGTAAAAATGCTGTTAAATATTTAATAGAAGAAATTGAAAGTACTACTGATATTCTAACCAATAAAATGATAGAAATAAAAGGAAATCTTATAATTAGAGATTCTACTTTTAAAGTTTAATATTTTTATTTGAAAGTCATTTAACTTAATCAATTTTAATACTTTTGCGCCATGGATATAATTGACGCAATCATATTAGGTGTTATTCAGGGGCTTACAGAATTCCTACCTGTATCATCTAGTGGGCATTTAGAACTAGGAAAAGCCATTCTTGGCGATAATTCGGTACCAGAAGAAAGTTTATTATTTACAGTTGTACTTCACTTTGCAACCGCATTAAGCACCATTGTTGTTTTTAGAAAAGACATTCTAGACCTTATAAAAGGCGCCTTGAAATTTAAATGGAATGACGATTTACAATTTATTTCTAAAATTGCATTATCTATGGTTCCGGCAGTTATTGTTGGTTTGTTTTTTGAAGAACAATTAGAAGCTCTTTTTGGAGGCAATATCTTATTAGTTGGTTGCATGTTAATTATCACAGCCGTCCTTTTATTTATGGCAGATAAAGCAACAGACACTAATAAAACAGTCTCATTTAAAAATGCATTTGTTATTGGTATATCGCAAGCAATAGCTATGTTACCAGGTATATCAAGATCTGGAGCTACTATTTCAACATCTGTTTTATTAGGCAACGATAAAACCAAAGCCGCTCGCTTTTCATTTTTAATGGTTGTGCCATTAATTTTTGGGAAAATTGCTAAAGATGTTTTAAGTGGCGATTTAACCTATGATTCTGGAAACTTTACCGCTCTATCAATTGGTTTTATTTCAGCATTTATCGCAGGATTGTTTGCTTGTACTTGGATGATTGCACTAGTGAAAAAAAGTAAATTAACTTACTTTGCTGTTTACTGTGTTATTGTTGGTTTAATTGCTATTGGTTTTGCTTTATTTTACAACTAATATGCCCTCTAAAGACAACTACCTTTCTGGACAAGTTTTATTAATAGACAAACCACTTAATTGGACTTCTTTTCAAGTGGTTAATAAGCTGCGCTGGGAAATTCGTCAAGCCTTTAATATAAAAAAAATTAAAGTTGGTCATGCTGGCACACTAGATCCATTAGCAACTGGATTATTAGTTATTTGTACAGGAAAAATGACTAAACAAATTGATACCTTTCAAGGTCAAATAAAAGAATATACTGGCACTTTAGTCTTAGGAAGCACAACACCATCATATGATTTAGAAAGCGCTATTAATGCAACTTACCCAACCGAACATATTTCAGAAGCATTAATATATAAAACTACAGAACAATTTATAGGCGAAACTCAACAATTCCCTCCTGTTTTTTCAGCATTAAAAAAAGATGGTAAACGCTTATACGAATTTGCTAGAGCTGGTGAGCATGTTGATATTCCATCAAGAACGGTAAACATTTCTGAATTTGAAATTACTAAAATTGACGGTTTAAATATTGACTTTAGAGTAGTTTGTAGCAAAGGCACCTATATTCGTTCTTTAGCTAATGACTATGGAAAAGCTTTAAAATCTGGCGCTCACTTATCAATATTAAGGCGCACAAAAATTGGAGATTTTGATGTTAAAAATGCGACTTCTATTGAAGGTTTCATAAAAAACCTTGATTCGGAATAATTATTGATGATCTATTTGTTTCAAAACAAATTAGAATGAAGTCTATTTATATTTTATTAACCTGTTTCTTGTTATGCTTTAATGTTAGTTTTTCACAATTTAAAACAGAAGTAAATAAAGGCTTATTTTATAAAATTGCATTATCTACAACACTCTCAATAAACAAAGAATATACAGTTAGTAACGAAGATGATTCTGGACCTTTAATAAACCCAAGTGCTCTATTTTTAAACAACACTTTAGGCTACCAATTAGATAAACGCACCTCTATTGGACTAAACTTAGAATATAATTGGCATTCGCAACAAGGACTTCACTTTGCACCAGCTTATGTGAGCCTGAGACATAATATTATTTTAGATGACGATAATTTTTTTATTAGAGGAGGATACGGTAGGCTTCTGGGTATAAGTAAAGATTTTGAAAAAGGGAACATGTATAAATTAGGTTTAGGAATCCAAATATTTGATAATAACTACAGAAATTCAAGTTTAATTGGACTTGATTTTACAAGAAAAAGATTTGGTTATAATAAACTAGAAGGCCTATCAAGTCTTTCTATTTTTATAGAATTTATGCTGTTTTAAACTTTTTACCGTACTTTGTCGTATATTATTTATATGAGTCCCCAATAAACAAAGAGTATTGAACCTAAATAATCAACATAAAGCCCTACTTATAACGCTTCTAATTTCTGGAACAGTACTACTATCCATTTTCAATTTAAGCCTAAAAAAACAAAGCGATTTTGCCTCAGAAAGTTACTATGAAATAGAACCAGAAAAAGAACTTTCAGAAGAAGAAATTAAAATTCTAGAAGCCCTAGAAAACCTTAATAATGCTAAAGCTGAAACTAACGAAGCATATAACGAAACTGAAAAATCTAAGCACTTTGCACAGGCCTATAAAACAATTGCGCCACCAGAAGATTACGTTCCTAAATCGACTAACACCCAAGAAAACCAGGCTGCTACAAGAAAAACTTATGAAATTCCTGAAGATTCTAAATTAAATACTGAAGAATTATCTAAATTCAGCAAAGTAAATGATTTACTAAAAAAACAACAGTCTGATGGTAGTAACTCTAAAAGTTCCATTCGTTTTTCATTAGTCAACAGAAAAAAAATTCATATTCCTATTCCTGTTTATTTATGCGAAGTTGATGGCAAAATAGTTGTAAACATTACCGTAAACGCACAAGGAGATGTTATTGATTCTTATGTAAACACGTCATCTACATCAAATAACGAGTGTTTAATTGAAAATGCTATTGAATATGCAAAACAATCACAATTTAGCATAGACACATCAAAAGAAACACAAATTGGGACTATTACCTTCTTTTTTATAGGCAAACAGTAGGTTCTAATTTACAAAGTTGTTGAACAATATCATTTATAATATTTTGCCCTTTATCTTTATTATACCAATGTTGTAAATCTGCTTTAAATTCTGGAGTTAATTTGCCATGTTTTGCTTTAAATCTATTTACATAACTTGAAGCTTCACTTGGTCTTGGCCCATAAGTATTTATTACTTCACCTGTAATGCTATCTATCATTAAAACTTTAGGAATAGATCTACCTCCATTTGTTAAAAACATATCCATAAGTTCAAGATTTTCATCTCTTAGTACTATTTTAAAGTCGATATAAGAATTTAACTCGGCAATTTTATTAAGAACAGGCAGAACGTGCGCAGCATCCCCACACCAACTTTCTGCAATAACCAACCAAATTATATTATGATTAAATTCCAATATTTTTTTTTGTGACTCATCAGTTATTTTTATGGTTTTATCCCATCGCTTCATACGGCTTTCATTAAGCTTTGTAAAGCTTGCTAAATCTTCTGATTTTTCTAATCCTGTATTAGAATTTTTTTCTATTAGCTGCTTAATTAAAGCTCTATAGTCTTGATAAGAAATACTTTTATTTATACTTTTTTCTATAATTGGATGCATAATACTTATTTTTTTAAATAAAATATTCTAGCACAAAATTAGCTTGCCAATATTTTAATTAAGATGATATTTGTCATACTTTTACTTTAAACCTTTCAAAATAAGGTATATATTAAAAAAAAGAGATTTTATAAAGATGAAAAAACACAGATGTGGCTGGTGTGAAGGTGATGATTTATATGAAGCTTATCACGATACAGAATGGGGCGTTCCTGTATTTGATGATGCAACATTGTTTGAATTTTTAATTTTAGAAACTTTTCAAGCGGGATTAAGCTGGATAACCGTATTACGTAAACGTGAAAACTTCAGAAAAGCCTTTGATAATTTTGATTATAAAAAAATTGCCAATTATCAACAAGATAAAATTGATAACTTATTACAAAATGCTGGTATTATAAGAAATAAATTAAAGGTAAATGCTACCGTAAATAATGCACAAGCATTTATAAAAGTACAAGAAGAGTTTGGAAGCTTTAGTAAATATATCTGGAATTTTATTGATGGAAAACCCATTATAAATAGTATTAAAAATTACAGAGATGCTCCTGGAAACACCCCATTAAGCGACACTATTAGTAAAGATTTAAAAAAGCGAGGCTTTAAATTTGTAGGCTCAACCGTTGTTTATGCACACATGCAAGCAACTGGTATGGTTAACGACCATGAAGTTGGGTGTTTTAGGTATAAAGAATTATAATTATAAAAAAAGGCTCGTTTTTTCTAGCAAAGGTAAGTTCTTACCTTGCCAAAGGTTTTTTTCGGTAAGCTTCTTCTCAATTTTAGCAACTATTTCAAAATTCTTTAAGCCATTCCAGTTTGGTGCAATTAATAAATGCTTTGGCGATTCGCTAATAAAGCGTTCTATAATAATATCTGGTCTTAATAAAGCAACAAAATCGGTTATTAAATCGATATACTCTTCTGCAGAATATAAGCTGAACTGTTCTGGGTTTTTCTTAAACTGATACGCCATCATTGTATGCTTAACAATCTGTAATTGGTGTAGTTTCAAACTGCTTATTGGCAATTTAGACAACTCAATGGCATGGCTTAAAATATCGTCTTTTGTTTCTCCTGGTAAGCCAATAATCATATGTGCACCCAAATGCAGGCCTTTATTTTTGGCTAATTTGTAGGCATCAACCGTTTCTTGATAGCTATGGCAACGGTTTACCTGCTTTAAGGTTCTATCCAAAGTGCTTTCAACTCCAAACTCCAAGGATATGTAGTACTCTTTTGATAAATCAGATAAAAAATCAATTAAATCTGCATTAATACAATCGGGCCGTGTCCCAATTACCAATCCAACTACTTTTGGATGATTTACTGCCTCGTTATACAATTGCTTCACCAAATTAATGTCTGCATAAGTGTTGGTGTAAGCTTGAAAATAGGCTAAATAACGTTGTGTTTTATATTTCTTAGAAAAGAATTCAATGCCTTCATCCAATTGTTGTGTGATGCTCTTCTCTGGTTTGCAATAGTTAGGATTAAAAGTATTGTTATTGCAATAAGAGCAACCTCCTACACCTTTAGTTCCATCTCTATTAGGACATGCAAATCCAGTATCTAACGAAATTTTTTGAACTCGCTCGAAAAACTTCTTCTTAATAAAAGAAGAATAATCGTTGTATCGTTTGTTATTATGGAATTGCATTTGGTTGGCAAAATTATTCATCTTTATAATAAATGTATATGACTTTTATCATTCTTCGTTTCTGCATTAATCGTTGGTGAAGTTTAATGCAGAATGCATATTAAAATTCAAATTACAATAGATTCTTAATCCAGGATTGAAATTAAAAAACGGAAACAAAAAAAAGACTGTCTTTTCAAACAGTCTTTTTAAACAAATAATCAATTTTTTATTTTTTAACTAATACTGGTTCTGGGATTTCAATACGATCACTATACATTTGCCACACTTTAAAACCTCCAGCAACATTAAAAACCTCGGTTACGCCATTATTTCTTAAAATTAATTCGGCTAAATAACCTCTTAAACCTTTTTGACAGAAAATAACAACTTTTTTGTCCAGACTTTTAATATAATCCACATGTTTTCTTAAATCATCTAAAGGATAATTGATGGCTCCTACAATGGTTCCTTTTTCGTATTCTTCAACTGTTCTGGAATCTAACAACAAATAATCTTTATTTGAATAATTATCATTAATTAAACTTTCTAATGCCTCTACAGTTATTTGTTCACTTCGATTATATAAAATATTCTCTGTTACAAAACTAGTTACCACTACAGGGTCTTTTGCTGGTGAAAAAGGTGGTGCATAAGCCAAGTCTAATTGTGCTAAATCGGTAATTTTTAATTTGGCATAAACGGCAGTACTTAATACATCTATACGTTTGTCAACGCCTACTTCTCCAAAGAGCTCTGCTCCTAAAATTTCTTCTGTATCTGGATTGTAATAAATCTCTGTGATTAAATCTTTTTGTCCTGGATAATAACCAGGTGTAGAACCTGCAACAGTTAAAACTGTTTTAAACGGAATTTCTTTTTTAATTAATGTACTAGCATTCATTCCTGTTCTTGCCAAGGTATAATCAAATACTTTTACAATGGCTGTTTTATATGCGCCTTTAAATTCAATATTTCTTCCAACAGCATTAGCTCCTGCTGCACGTCCTGCTTTGTTAGAATGTGTTCCTAAAGGGAAATAATCATATTCATTGGTTTGTAAGTTTTTAATTGATACATTATCTCCTGCTGCATACACATCTTTAATAGATGTTTCCATTAATTCATTTACTTTTAATGCTCCATTTTCTATAGCATCTGCCCCTTCTGCTAATAACAAATCGGTATTAGGCTTAATTCCTACACTCAAGATTACAAAATCGGTTAAAATACGTTTTCCTGCTTGAGTAACAACTGCTTTAATTTTTCCGTTTTTATCAATATCAAATTTAGAAACAAAACTTAATGTTAAAACTTGAATACCTTTAGAAGTTAATACGTTTCCTGCAAAATTCCCGAATTTTTGCTGCCACATATTCAATACATGTGAATCCCCTTCAATTAAAGTAACTTCTTTTCCAGCTTCTTTTAGGTTTTCGGCAACCTCAACACCTATTAAACCTGCTCCAATAACCGTTATATGTTTTGATGTGCTTGTTAAGCCTTCTTTTGTTATTTTATCAAAATCAATCATAGAACGACAAGTAGACCAATTTGATGCTAATTTTATATTACCAATTGGAGGTACTACAGATCTTGCTCCTGTTGCGAAAATTAAAGTATCATACGAATAGCCTTTAATATGAGAATACACCATTTTATTTTGGGTATCTATTTTTATGATTTCCTCACTTAAATGCACATCAATATTAAAACGATTTTGAAGCAATTCTGGTTTTACAACCATTAAATTATCTCTACTTTCTATAACCCCTGAAAATGCATAAGGCATTCCGCAAGTAGCATAACTAATATTAGCGCCTTTTTCAAACAAAAGAATTTCAGCTTGTTCGTTTTCGCGTCTTGCCTTTGCAGCTGCAGATGGTCCTGCGGATAAACCGCCAATAACTATAATTTTTTTCATTTCTATCTTGAATTACGCAACGAATTTCAGTCAAATATTTTACCTATTGTGTAATATTTGTTACTATAACGATTTCTTTATTCTCAAAACATCTAAATCCTTTTAGTATTAAAAATAGATAAGCAATACAACCTCTATAAAATTATTGAGCTATAGATAGATTAATTGGTGAAAATTTTAACTTAAAAGGCTTAAAGGAGTTAGTATTTAGAAAAAGGTAGAAGAAACTTAATTAAATTATAAAATGTTGACTTTACAAGTATTAAAAAACTAAGTAGTTTATTTTTTTATTAAAATAAGGTTTTTAAGTAACACCCTTAAATAGATTTGTTTAAAAACTTCAAAAAAGTGTCTCTTGAAATCTCTTCGGCACCTAAACTTTCCAAATGATTGGTATAAACTTGACAGTCTATAAGTTTATAATTTGTGTTTTGAATAAAGGATATAAAACCAACCTTACTCGCATTGCTTTCTTTAGTAAACATACTTTCTCCACAAAAAACACCATTATTTAAATCTACTCCATAAAATCCTGCAACTAAATCATTATTATTCCAAACCTCAATAGATTTAGCATAGCCTAATTTATGAAGTTTGACATAAGCTTCAATCATAGCATCTGTAACCCAAGTACCGTCTTGTCCGTTTCGTTTTACTAAAGCACATTGGGTAATTACGGCTCTAAAATCTTTATTAACTGTAACCTTATAGTCTTTATTCCGAAAAACCTGTTTCATACTTTTTGACACTTTTAGTTTTTCTGGATACAGAACAAAACGCGGATCTGGAGACCACCATAAAATAGGCTCATTAGTTTCAAACCATGGGAAAATTCCTGTTTTGTATGCTAGCAATAATCTCTCAATAGATAAATCACCCCCAATGGCTAATAGCCCTTCTGGAGAAGCCTTATTTACATTAGGAAACCAAATATCTTCGTTTAAGTATTGCATTATTTATAAATATAAAAAACCTCAAAGTTTAATGAAACATTGAGGTTCGTTTTATTTAGACCCTATGTTATTATTAGGGTTACATGCTCTTAATTTAATAATTAAAACGGCAAATCGTCGTGATCTTCTTCTTTTAAATCTCCAGCAGGCTCAAAAGCATCTGCAGGTGGTACCGGAGGAATATTTCCTTCTGCTGCTTCACTTTGTAAAGCTTCAATTCTCCAACCTTGAATAGAGTTAAAATATTTAGTTTCACCTTGAGGGTTTACCCATTCTCTTCCACGTAGGTTAATGTTTATTTTAACCTGTTGACCTACTTTGTAACTATTTAATAAATCTGTTTTATCTTGTACAAACTCCACCATAATGTGCTGTGGGTATTGCTCTTCGGTTGTTACTACTATTTCTCTTTTTCTAAACCCATTACTTCCAAAAGTTTGAGTTTCTCCAACCATTTTTATTCTTCCTTGAACTTCCATGTATTCGTAATTAATTATTTACTATTATTATTCTTTAATATAACTTTTTTGTTTAAGACAGCAATATTTTCCATGCACTTTTAACATCTCCAAAACTAAGATAGTTACGTGCAAGTTTATGTTTCTCTCTATGTGTTGCCGTTTTAATGTTTGGGTATCGCTCTCCAACTTCTTCAACAAAAGCTTTTACACTTTTTTCATCTGGTAAAACTTCAATATTACCTAACATTCCTAAATCATTGCCTGTTAAAATCATACTATTTTTAACAAAATCAGGAAATGCATCAACTCCAATTCCTAATGCAGCTATTGGCTTTGGTATTTCAAAAAACCCATTTTTAGCACGACTATAGTAACTACCTCCTGCTCTGGCTACTAAGTCTAATTTTTTTTGATCTATAGACCCTTTTTCATCTAATACAGCATCATCAATATGAAGTTTCACTACTTCACATATAATTAAATTTCCAGCACCACCTTCAGTCCCTAATTTAATTATATCATTAACCTTACATTCAAACTGAACAGGTGCTTCGGCAACCCTAAAAGGTTTTACAATATCAGACTTTAACATCGTTAATCCTGCCTTATTAAACTCATTAACACCTTCTGGGTATTCGGCACTACTTAATGACATTTGGTGTACCATATCATAATTTACCACATTAATTACCACTTCTTTAGTGGTTTCAGCATTTAACAATGTATGCTTTACGGTGTTATCTTTTACCCTTCTTGCAGGGGAAAAAATTAATATTGGCGGATTTGCACTAAACACATTAAAAAAACTAAATGGCGACAAATTAGAATTTCCATTTGCATCAATTGTACTTGCAAAAGCTATAGGTCTTGGCGCAACGGCACTCAACAAATAACTATGTAATTTACTGGTTGATAAGCTTTTTGGATCTAAAGAAGGCATTTAATCTTTTAGTTTTCACAAATGTAACTAAACTATTACGCATCTAAAAACAGACTTACTAACAACTTGAACAATAATATTAACAGATTTGCATTATATTACAAGATAATTACTTTTTTAATGATTTTTACAAAACATAGCAATGCATTCCGTTGGATTATTGTTGTAGCATCTTTTGCTATTGTGTCCCTTATTTTATGGAAAACATATGAGTTTTTTCAGCATTTTAAAGATGAAGAGCGTACAAAAATGGAAAATTGGTCTTTTGCCCAAACAGAATTTATTAATTCTGATATTGAAGCAAACACTAATTTAGATTTAACACTTAAAATTTTAAATAGCAACCACACAACCCCTATGCTAACTATTAATGAAGATGGTAATTTAGGAAGTTATAATAATGTTGATGAGAGTAAAATTGAAGACAAAATTTACATAAATAAACTTATTGAAAAATTTAAAAGTGAAAATAACCCTATTTATGTAAAATATCAAGGAAAAGTATATTCTACAATTTACTATGGTAACTCTCCACTATTAAACAAATTAAAATATTATCCACTTGCTTTACTGCTAATAATTGTGCTTTTTGGTGCTGTTATTTTTTTCTTTTATAGCAGTAATAAAAATGCTACTCAAAACAAATTATGGTCTGGTATGGCTAAAGAAACCGCACACCAAATAGGCACACCTTTATCGTCTTTAATTGGTTGGACCGAAATTCTAAAAACAGAAAATATAAATCCAGATTACATTATTGAAATTGAAAAAGATGTAGACAGACTAAAAACAATTACTGAACGTTTTAGCAAAATTGGTTCATTACCTATTTTAGAAAAAGCTGATATTATAAAAGAAACTTTAGATTCTTATGGTTATTTAAAATCAAGATCCTCAAAACTTATTGATTTTGATATTATAATCCCTAAAGGAGAAATTATCGTAAATCTTAATAAACAACTTTACAGCTGGACCATTGAAAATTTAGTAAAAAATGCGATTGATGCTATGAAAGGTAGAGGCAAACTTACTGTTGAAATTTCGCAGCTTGAAAACGATGTAAAAGTGAGCGTTACAGATACAGGAAAAGGGATTTCAAAAAAGAACTTTAATAAAATATTTGAACCGGGATTTACCACTAAAAAACGTGGCTGGGGTTTAGGCTTATCTCTTACAAAACGCATTATTGAAGATTTTCATAATGGAAAAATAAAAGTATTACAATCTGAAAAAGATAAAGGTACTACAATACAAATTAGCTTAAAACGCGCTAACTAAATATTTAAATTTTATGGGCGAAAAATTAATTATTGTAAAAGACGTTGCTTTAAAAAACAACTGCCCAGAGTGCTTTAGTAAAGATGGTTTACGTTTAAGATTTAAGCAGAAAATAAAAGAAACCAAATTTTACAAATCAATAACTTCAGAAATTAGTTACGAAATTACTTGTAGTACTTGTAGCAATATTATTTATCCTGTACAATGGACAGATGATATAGACCGTGTTTTTGAATACCAGAAAAAAACCTTTACACCAAAAAAAGCATCAACATATATAAAAAAAACATCTTGGATTATTATTGTTTCAAGTTTAATAATAATATCCCTAATACTATTTTTATTATATTTTTTGAATTTATAACTCTGCTTTAATAGCTTCTGCTAAAGCCTTAAATTCTTCTGAAGACATTTTAACTTTTTGAATAAAACGAGCATCTTCCATAGATTGTAATGGAATTAAATGGACATGTGCATGTGGCACCTCTAAACCAATAACACTTACTCCAATTCGTTTACAAGGAACCGCCTTTTTTAGTGCCAAAGCAACGGATCTTGAAAACCCCATTAACCCATTGTAGGTAGACTCATCTAAATCAAAAATTTTATCGACTTCTTTTTTTGGAATGCATAATGTATGCCCTATTGTATTGGGATTCACATCAAGAAATGCCAAAAACTCTTCAGTTTCTGCTATTTTATAACAAGGGATTTCGCCGTTTACTATTTTTGTGAATATTGAAGCCATTTTTAAATTTAATAAAAATTTCGCTTTCGCGGAAATAGAAAACTATTTATCTAGAAATTTCAATAATATCAAATTTCATTACTCCATTTGGCACTTGTATTTCTGCAACATCACCAACAGATTTACCTAACAACCCTTTTCCTATAGGAGAATTAACTGATATTTTGCCAGAAGCTAAATCGGCTTCACCATCGGCAACCAAAGTATAATTCATTTCCATACCATTGGTTTGGTTTTTTATTTTAACCTTAGAAAGTACCAAAACTTTAGAGTTATCTAATTGAGATTCATCAATTACTCTTGCACCCGCCAAAGCATCTTCTAATTTAGAAATACGCATTTCTAACATGCCTTGAGCTTCTTTAGCGGCATCATATTCTGCATTTTCACTTAAATCGCCTTTATCTCTAGCTTCTGCAATAGCTCGTGATGCTTTTACACGCTCAACGTCTTTAAGCTGTCTTAACTCGTTTCTTAATTTTTTTAGTCCTTCAGGTGTATAGTATGATACTTTACTCATAACTTCATCGTTTTACTTAATATAAAATATGCTGATAAACTTCCAAAAAACACTTAGAAGTATACAGCAAATAAAAAAATCCCGCTTTCACGAGATAGTATAACAAAAATACAAAAATTTAGTTACATATTAATCGAAAACAATAATATACTTTAACTCAGAATTTATGTGAAAAAATAAAAAATGCATTTAAGGAAATACACAAAATAATTCAGTCAATTTACTTTTTATTGTAAATTGCATTACATTTTATCAACTATGAAAAATATTTTTTATTTGCTTTTTATCATTTTTTTTGTTGCTTGTAGCAATAATGATGAAATAAAAAAAAATCCTAATATTCCTGATTACAATTTTAATACTGGAAGTTTAATAAATACCGATTTACCGCAATTCAGTCAATTAAAATTTGCTAATAACTACATAACTTTATATGATTCTTTTGGTGTAAACGGCATTGTGCTTTATTATCTTGGTGGTGAGCAATACGTAGCTTATGAATTAACTGACCCTAACCATACGCCTAATTCATGCTCAACATTAACTGTTGAAGGAATAATAGCAACATGCTCTTGTGATGATGGTAATTCGTATGAGATTTTAGGTGGATTAGGAAGAGAAGGCACAACAGGAGAATATACTCTTAAACCTTATTTTACTGAAACTAGCGGCAGTATAATAAGAGTCTTTAATAATTAGAAACGACTTTAAAAAAAATTGAAGCCGTTTCTAATCTTGATTTTACTTTTTTTATTAAAACTTTAAAGTGGCGCCTAGTAAAAAGTTTCTTGTTGCTTGCGGATAATAACCTGTTCCTTCAATAGTTGTAACTGCGACTGGATCAGACCAAGTATCATCATAAGTATAATAATACCCATTAGACACATACTTTTTATTAAATATATTATTCACCAAAGCAGATAATACAATAGATTTGAATAATTTATTTGGCTTAATTTCATAATTCACATTAAAGTCATTAACAAAATAGTTATCTAATTTAGAGACATCTGAATCTACATTACCCATATATTGTTCTCCTACATATTTACTTAATAATGATAATTGCAAACGCTCTGCTGGAAAAAAGTTTAAAGCATTACCAATTACTAAATCTGGTGAAAACGAAATATTAGTATTTCCTAAATTGACTAATTCTCCATTTATTTCGGAAGAAAAGTCTCTGTTTTTATTACTACTCAAACCAATGTTAGTTGATGTGCTAAACTGTTTACAGAATTGAATATTTGCATCAACCTCTAATCCTAATCTAAAACTTTTTCCAGAAGTTGCTCGTATAGGGCTACCAACATCGTCCAAGCCACCAGTTAACACTAACTGGTTTTGGTAAAACATATAATACACATTTGTATTTACGCTTGTGCTTTTGCTTTTGTAACGCCAGCCCAATTCAATATCGTTAAGTGTTTCATTTTCGGTTATACCATTCTCAAAATCATCGCGATTTGGCTCTCTATTAGCTCTAGCGTAAGAAGCATAAAAGCTATTAAAATCACAATGTTTATAAGTTAATCCTAGTTTAGGATTAAAGAAACTAAAGTTAGCATCGGTAACAAATTCAGCTCTATCTGAATTTAATCCGTTGGTTTTATAATTAACAAAACGTCCTTGTAAATCAACAAATCCAGTTACTTTTTCAGCTAATTTAAATGTTGCTTTAGAGAATATACTGAAATCGTTTTTTGTAGCATCTCCATCATAATAATGATCTCTTATATTGGTTCCAGGAGCTAAATTACTTCCCCAAATTACTTCCCCAAAATGGTCACCATCATAAGAACTATATGATATTCCTGATATAAGCTCAAATGCATTTTGCTTATATGTTACATTAGCATTCAAGACGTAAAAATTATTATCTAACCATCTACGAACAATAACATCTGAATCGTCTTCAATCAAGTTATTAAAATCTGCTGCAGATTCTTCTGGCTTATATTGTTCAAAATAGCCTTTCCCTTTGGTATAATTAAGACCTAGATTAGTAGACCAGTTGTTATTAAAACGCTCATTCCAATGTAATTGGTAGTGATCTTGCCAATAATTATCGGTTTCATTTTCGTATGTGTAAGGATTTTGACGTCTGTCTTCTTTTAACTCATCTGCTGTTAGTCCAAACCAAGATTGATATGTATACTCTACATTACCAAAAGTTAAGACTTTAATTAATGTATTATCATCTTTATATACACCTTGAAGAAAATACGATTTTAAATCTGTAAAAGCACGGTCTACATAACCATCAGAATCTATTTTTGAAAAACGTCCAGAAATTTCAAAATGATTATTTAATAATCCTGTACTTAATTTTACAGTATGTTTTCGCGTTCCAAAACTACCAAAACTGTTAGCTATCTCTCCAGAAGCTTCATCTGAATAAGCATCGGTTAATAAATTTAAGCTGGCACCAAAAGCTCCAGAACCGTTTGTAGATGTACCTACTCCACGTTGCAATTGTAAACTTTCAGTAGAAGATGCAAAATCACCTAAATTCACCCAAAATGTACCTTGACTTTCCGGATCGTTGTAAGGAATTCCATTAATGGTTACATTTACTCGAGTTGCATCTGTTCCACGAACTCTAATACCTGTATAACCAATACCTGCTCCAGCATCACTTGTTGTAACTACCGATGGCAAGAAGTTTAACAAGATAGGAATGTCCTGCCCTAAATTACGTTTTGCTAACGCTTCTTTAGAAATGTTTGAATGTGTGATTGGCGAATCTGCATCTACACGAACGGCATTTACTAAAACTTCGTCTAGTTTTTCTGTTTTAGTAGAATCTTGTTGTACTTGATTTTGTTGCGCTTTAACACTGACAGATAACACTAATAGTGTTAAAAAAAGAAAAATGTTTTTCATTACGATTATGTTTATAATCGAATAAAAAGAGGTAATTATTCTTAATTGTTAATAATTAGTTTTGAACCTTAGAAGTATTTAATAAAAATTTAGCTTTGCTATTATTATCAAACAAGATGAACAAGTTGCATTCACTAAAATGTTTACTAGATATTTTCTTTTAGTTCGTTTTTCCTAAACAGCATTACCTGTTCTAGGTTCAATGGGTATGATCTCAGCCGATAATAGGCACCCCTTTTTTGAGAACGTTGCAAATTTAGGTAACAATTAATAATTAACAGCCATAAATATTGAAATTTTTAATCAAGATTTGGTTTTTGTCTATTTGCCTTTTTTTCAGAATGCTTGCGCTTACTTTTAAGTCGTTTTTTTATAACAGACTTTGGGACTTTTGTAAGTTTACGCTTTTTTGGAACTTTTAAAGCGACTTTTATTAACTCTAAAAATCGCTTTATAATTATTTCTTTGTTTTTATGCTGACTTCTACTTTCACCACATTGCAAAATCAAAACATGTTGTTTTGTTAAACGATGTTGTAATTTTTTTAAAAGTCGTTTTTTTTGCTCTTCATCAAATACATTTGTTTCAAACACGTTAAAACTTAATTCAACTTTAGATGAAACTTTATTTACATGCTGACCACCACTACCAGAACTTCTAATTGCTTTAAAGTTTAATTCTTGTAATATGGCTTCTTCATCAAACATTAAGATACTTGATGAACGGGTTTTAAAAGGTCATTTACAGTTTTAACTGGATTAAAAGTTTCAAGAGGTACTTCTACAAAAATCGAGTTCCAATATGCCATACTTCCATTCCATAAACCTGGTAACTCCAAAGCATCAATATCTACTCCATTTTGTGTTTTAGTTGTTATAAAAGCAGCCTCTGGATCGATAAAATTAGATAAATCAAACTTGTTACCTTTATAATCTTTAACACCACAAACTAAATCTGTAGGATTAAAATGTGTTGCTTTATAAACTATGCCTTGTTGATTTTTTTTACTAAAATTAATTTGAGCAAATTCAACTATTTGTAATGATACATTACCATCTTTATCTTTAACCCAAAATGGACCTCCACCAGGTTCTCCTTGATTTTTAACCATTCCGCAAACACGTATAGGTCTATTTAATTTATCTTTTAAATAAGCTGTTTTTTTATCTGCAGAGTAATCTTCAAAATCTGCAACTATTGGCACATTTAATCTGTAACGTAAAAATAGCGCTATTACTTTAAAATCGGTTTCATCTAGTGAATCTGTATCTAGTTTATTTAAATACTCAAAAACTTTTTCTTGAGCTTCTATTAATACACCTGCCAATAATTTTTTGTAATTCGAAACACTTATATTTCTATCTGAGACAACTATATTATCTATATTTTTAATAAAAATAATATCGTTATCTAATTTATTTAAATTCTCAATAAGAGCTCCGTGTCCTGCTGGTCTAAATAGAATAGATCCATCTTCTTTTCTAAACACATCATTTTCTTCAGTAAGTGCGACTGTTTCTGTAGCTTCATTTTGGTATGAGAAAGACACATTAAATGTTGTATTTGTTTTTTCCTCTATAGCTTCGCGAATACGACTTAATTCATTTGAAAAATATAACTGATGGTTTTTAGAAACCGTAAAATGCAAATTTGCATTTCCGTTAGATGAAGCATATAGGGTAGATTCAAATAAATGCTCTTCAAAAGCAGTTTTTACAGTTTCTCCATATTTATGAAACGGCAATAATCCTTTTGGAAGAAAACTATAATTAAGCCCTTTAGCATCTAGCATTATTTTTACTATTTGCAGATACTTTTCGTCTTCTGATAAAGTGTCAAAATTAGGTTCTTCACTTTTAATTTTTGAAATAACTTCTTTATAAAAAGGAAACTTTTCTATGTTTTCGGTAAAAAGTGTTATTAATGCATCATTTTTGGTTTCAGCATATTTTTTAATATTATCTTTTGAAGGATTGAAATTACTTAAAAACTGAAATAAAAACTTGAACATTCTGGTAGCTGCACCAGATGCAGGAACAAATTTAACAATAGATAATTGATTTTGTTTAGATTCGTATAAATCAACAAATTCATTTACCTCTTTACTATCATAACTTTCAATACCCTTGCCTATTGTTGCTGCTGCAACCAAATTTGAAAAGGTCATTCCGTTTTTTAATCTAGATAATTGAGCATTTACTTGTTCAATTGTAATGCCCTTACTTTTTATTTGTTTAATATCTTTATCTGAAAACATTTATAATTTTAGTTTTAATAAGTTATCAATATGTTTTACTGCTGTTTCTAATCGAGTTTTTTTATCGCCTTTTAAAAGCACAAAAGGTTTATTATATTTTACTAATGTATCTTTAAAAGCTTTAAACATTTCTTCTCTATGTTCTGGCTTGTCTCTTAAATCATCAGCCTCCCAAGGCGTATCAATATAAGTTAAAAAATACAAATCGTAAGTATTTTGCAAAGCATGTTTTTCAAGAATTGGATCACAAGTACCAATATAATAAGCTTCAGAATACACTTTAGTTTCTAGTAAATCTGTGTCGCATATTAGTACTGAATCTGTTTTTCTTGCAAGTTCATTTTCAAGTTTCATTTGCCCCTCTGCAATAGGTAATAAATCTTGTGGCTCGCATGTTTTACGCTCATTATTCCATTTGTTTTGTAAATATTCACGGGCATATTCTGGCACCCAAACTGAATTATAATGTCTCGCCAAATGACGAGATAATGTAGTTTTACCAGTAGATTCTGGTCCAAACAATACTACTTTTATACAGTTTGAGGGCTGTTGTTTATATTTTTCTTCCATGCAATATATCCAAAAATGGCAATAAATGTAAATCCTAAATATTGTAAACTAGTAAACGTAAAACCTTTATAAAAATACAAAGGAACTGAAATAATATCTCCAATAATCCAGAATATCCAATTTTCTAACTTTCGTTTTGCCATTAACCACATACCTACAAAAAATATGGCTGTAGTAATAGTATCAACATAAGCTACCCAACTTGTCCATTTATCAAAGCTTTTGTAAACTAAATAAACAAATAAGAGTGTAGCTAAAAATATGGCTATACTTATCTTTTTTTCGTTGTATGTTGTTTTGGAAATTGGAGTAACCCTCAAAGTGTCAACTTTTTTCGTCCAAATGTACCATCCATAAACACTCATAATAAAATAGTAAGCATTTATCATCATATCTCCTAACAACTCCCATTTTAGTAACAAATACACAAAAATAATTGTGCTTATCATACCTGTTGGAAATACTAAAACTTTATTTTGCTTTGAAAACCAAACAGACATGAAACCAAAAATGACAGCTACTATTTCTAGCGCAATATCACTTGTTTCATATTCGGCATATTGACCAAAAAAAAACTCGAAAACGTGGTTCATAAGTGCTTCTGTTTGTTTTTACAACCTTTATTCTTAGCAAACATATTTCTTAATTTAAAAATGAATTTTTTATTTCCTTATTTTCAAAAAGTAATCAATTCATTGTAGTTACCAAAAATTTAAATACTTAATGGATTTTCTATAACTGTAAACTTAGAATAAGTATTGCTTTTATAAATTCTATTACTTGTATCTCTTAATCGACCTGCCATGTTGATAACTTTAAATCAAGTGAAATTTCCATTTTTTATTTTTTTAATTCATCAAAAAATAATTCGTCTTCTTCAAAAGCAGTTCCTATAACTACTAAATCTGCCCCTGCATTATAAGCATTTTGTAGTTGCTCTTTACTTTTAATACCGCCACCAACTATTAAAGGGATATTTAATTCCTTTTTAACCTGTAAAATAATAGATTGGGTAAGTGTTTCTTTAGCTCCACTACCAGCTTCTAAATATATAAGTTTCATGCCTAATAACTGTCCTGCTATGGCTGTGTCAACTATATTTTGAATATGATTTCTTGGCATTGGCGCTGTATTTGTCACCTTCTCTACTGCTGTTTTCTTACCACTTTCTATTAAAATATAACCTGTTGATATAACCTCTAAATTTATGTTTTTTAATTTTGGAATTGCCTCTACATGCTTACCAATTAAGTATTCTGAGTTTCTTCCAGAAAGTAATGACAAAAACAGCAATGCATCAGCCCTTTTAGTAATTTGAGTAACATCTCCAGGAAATAAAACAATGGGTAAAGTGGTGTGTTTTTTTAATTCTGAAACCAAAATATCAGTTGCATTATTATAAACCAAACTTCCTCCTACAAAAATGTGTGTTGCAACAGATGCATTTACTTTCTTAACAAATTGTTGAGTATTTTCAATTAAAAATTTGTCTGGATCAATTAATACTGCCATTAATTTTTCACCATTTTTAACGGCAACTTGTATGTTACTATAAATTAAATTCATTTAGGCAATGGCATATGCACAAGTAAAACCTTCAAACTCTAAAAAATTAATATTATAACGGTGTTTACCATTTTCATAATCAATCCAAGCAATTGTATCTTTATCTTTTATTTCAAAAGGTATAACCAAACAATGCTTTTTAAAACTTAACCCAGGAGTGCAGAAAAGTTTATAAAGAGATTCTTTTACACACCAAATTACAGTCAATTTATTTATGTATTCTGTAGTATCATCTTTCAAATAATCAAACTCATAATCGATAAATTTATGTGCAATAACACTAATTTTATCACGCTGTTTTTCAATATCGATACCAACAATTAAATCACTAACAATTACTGCAGAAAAATTAAATGAATGTGTAATAGAAATTTGCTTTCCATCCTTTAAATGCGGTTTACCGTGGTCATCATAATATAAATCAGCATCAGTATATCCAAATGCATGTAATAAATGTCGAACACTTAAAAACCCACGTTGGTGCAATTCACTTTTCATACCTAAAACACGATGTAATGATGTTGGCTTTAAATCAACATCTGCCATTAAATCATCATAAGACTCAGTAATCTTCCAGATTTTAACAGTAGTTTGTGAATTTGGAGTAATGGTTTTATATAAAGGCATTTAATATTTTAAATGTTATTGGTTATCTTTGCAAACTCTAAGCAAAAAGTATGATTTCTAGAAGCGAATTTAAGTATTTTAAGTTCTAATCACAATGAAGCTTAGTATTAAAAAAACAAAAGAAAAATTACTATGAGCACAAAAACAATTCCTTACGTAGCTAGTAAAGTAAAAGACATCTCTCTTGCTGAATGGGGGCGAAAAGAAATAGAATTAGCCGAAGCAGAGATGCCAGGTTTAATGAGTCTTCGCGAAGAATACAAAAACGAGCAACCATTAAAAGGTGCTCGCATTGCTGGTTGTTTACACATGACCATACAAACAGCTGTATTAATTGAAACTCTTCAAGCTCTTGGAGCCGAAGTTACATGGAGTTCTTGTAACATCTTTTCAACACAAGATCAAGCTGCAGCTGCAATTGCTGCTACTGGAACATCTGTTTACGCATGGAAAGATATGACCGAAGAAGAATTTGATTGGTGTATTGAACAAACTTTATTTTTTGGTGAAGACAGACAACCACTAAACATGATTTTAGATGATGGTGGAGATTTAACTAATATGGTACTAGACAAGTATCCAGAATTATCTGCAGGAATTAAAGGTTTATCTGAAGAAACTACTACGGGAGTTCACAGACTTTATGAAAGAGTTAAAAATGGCACTTTAACCATGCCAGCTATAAACGTGAATGACTCTGTAACTAAGTCTAAATTTGATAACAAGTATGGTTGTAAAGAATCTGCAGTTGATGCTATTCGTCGTGCAACAGACATTATGTTAGCAGGAAAACGTGTAACCGTATGTGGTTATGGCGATGTTGGAAAAGGTACAGCTGCGTCTTTTAAAGGAGCAGGCTCTATAGTAACTGTTACAGAAATAGACCCAATTTGTGCATTACAAGCTGCAATGGATGGTTTTGAAGTTAAAAAACTAGAAACTGTTGTTGCTAATTCTGATATTGTTATTACAACTACAGGGAATAAAGATATTGTTTGTGCTGAACATTTCAAGGCCATGAAAGACAAGACCATAGTTTGTAATATTGGGCATTTTGATAATGAAATTCAAATGGCTTGGCTAAATGATAACTACGGAAATACTAAAAACACAATAAAACCTCAGGTTGATAAATATACTATAGATGGTAAAGATATTATTATTTTAGCTGAGGGACGATTGGTAAACTTAGGTTGCGCTACTGGCCACCCAAGTTTTGTAATGAGTAACTCATTTACCAACCAAACTTTAGCTCAAATTGAGCTATGGAAAAATGCAGACGCTTATAAAAACGAAGTATACATGTTACCTAAGCATTTAGATGAAAAAGTTGCTAAATTGCACTTAGCTAAAATTGGTGTAGAGCTAACTGAGCTTCGTGATGACCAAGCAAGCTATATTGGTGTAACTGTAGATGGACCATATAAACCAGAGCATTACAGATACTAAAAGATTCTGATTATAAAAATATAAATCCCAAGCAGTAATGTTTGGGATTTTTTTATTTTGGTCGTTATAACAAAAGTTTTAATATTGAGTTTCTTTATTATAGTGTATTTGAACAAAAGGCAACTAGATCAAATAAAGTAAAAACTAAATTTCTATTTATTAAGCATTATCTTCTTCAAAATACCACCAAAGACTAGAATCAATTGATTGCTTCATTTTATTAATATCAACTTCGTCTTTTAAAAACACAGTAATATTTTCGTTAACTCTATTTTGCCCAATACTTTCTCTAATCTCTATTACTTCAATTTCTTTAAAATGTTCTAAATGCTTCTTGATTCTTTCATCCAAAGACTCATCACTTAAAAAAATCTTAATTGTAGGTTGGCTTGGGGAATTTCTAATTTCTGATCTAAACGGAAGCATAATTAAATATTTTCAAGTTAGACAATAGTTGTAAATTGCAAATGCAATAGCTTAAAGTTAAGAATTAAATGAATACTTTGAAAATAATTTTTATATGGCAAATAATAAATTTGAAATTTTAGAACAACTTCTTAAGAATATAGAAGCTAATTTCCCTAACAAAAACATTGAGAACCCATCAATATCTAAAGCTAATATAGGCTGGCAATTAGACCATACCTTGAAGGTTTTTAATGCTGTTAGTGAGTGGACAGAAAAATCTAATCCAGACGATTACAAGAAAAATTTTAATATTTGGCGTAGTTTATTATTTCGTTTAAAATATATACCAAGAGGAAAAGCTAAAGCACCAAAAAAGGTATTGCCATTAGAAACTATTACAATTGAAAATTTAAATACTCAATTACAAATTGCAAAAACTCATGTTACAAACTTAAAATCTCTACCCAAAAACTCATATTTTAAACATCATGTTTTTGGTATGCTCACTAAAAAACAAACACTTCTCTTTTTAGAAATGCATACCAATCATCATTTAAAAATAATTAAGGATATTTTGAAGTAATAAAAAACCCTTTCTGAAAACAGAAAGGGTTTTTTTAAAAATTTTAAGAAAATTCTCTTAAGCCTCAAAAGGCTCAATAGAAACATAAGATCTATTATCTTTTTTCTTAGTAAATTTTACAAGACCATCTACTTGCGCGTGCAAAGTATGATCTTTTCCTTGGTATACATTTTCACCAGGGTGATGTGTATTACCACGTTGTCTTAATATAATGTTTCCAGCAATAGCAGCTTGACCACCAAATATCTTAACGCCTAAGCGTTTCGATTCTGATTCTCTACCATTCTTAGAACTACCTACTCCTTTTTTGTGAGCCATTGTCTTAAGTTTTTATATTGTTATACTTAAGTGGTTGCTATTAAGCTTTACCACCGTCTAATTCGTCTTGCCATTTTTTAAGCTCATCCCATTTACCATCAGCAGCTAATTTAGCTTGTGCTGGCCATGTGTCAGTTACGTGGTTTCCACGAACTCCTGCGATAATCTCAGATATTTTTGCAGAATCAGTTTTTGCTAATTCATCAAAAGTTGCAATACCAGCTTCAACTAAAGTTGATGCGATTTTTGGTCCAATACCTTCGATTTTCTTTAAATCATCGGCTTTACCAGTTTCTTTTTTAGCAGTTGCTTTAGGTGCAGCAGCTTTCGCTTCTACTTTTGGCTCTGCTTTTTTAACTTCTTTTTTAGGAGCAGCTTTTTTAGCTCCAGAAGCAGCAATACTTTCAATTACAATTTCAGTTAAAGATTGTCTGTGTCCGTTTTTTACACGGTAACCTTTACGTCTTTTCTTCTTGAATACTATTACTTTATCACCTTTAAGGTGTTTTAAGACTTTCGCACTTACTTGTGCTCCATCTATAGCCGGGGCGCCTACAGTTACATTGTCACCATCACCTAAAAGAAGTACGTTATCGAAAGAAACTTTCTTACCTTCTTCAGTTTGTAAACGGTTAACAAAAACTCTTTGGTCTTTTTCAACTTTAAATTGATGCCCTGCTATCTCTACAATTGCGTACATAGCGTAACGTTTTTATTAATTAATTTTGTTCAAAAATGAGTGCAAATATACTGCTAATTAATTAATCTACAAACGTTATCATTAATTTTAAGAAATATTTCTTGACTTTTTAAAAAGTTGCATCACAGTAAGTGAAGAAACTACTGTTGTAGCCAACCCCATTATAGCAACTACAAAGGTTACCATACCAATATCGGCATTAAAACCACCATTCATTTTTTTAAGTAATTCTGGCAAAAACTCAACATTAACCTCCGTTGAATAAAAAAGAAAAAAAATAGTGAATAATATAGTTGCTACAAATCCTGTTATAACACCTGTTTTAAAACCTTCTCCGTATGAAAAATTATCTGGGTTTTCTAATTTACTTAAACGCACAGCTTCATAAATTCCAAAACCAGTAATAATTGCATTTACAAAACTAAATGCAGGATTTGTATGTTTATTTACCAATGCCAATACTAAAAAATAAGCTATCAATACTGCACTAGTAACTAAGCCAAAACGAATGGGGAGAGATAGATTTTTCATATTTAGTAAAGATTTAATTCTCTTAAATTTCGTAAAAATTCTTGAAATAAAATAATTCTTGGTCATTTATTAATAAGACAATGACTATAATTCTAGTTATAAATTTTATAAAAACGAACTTTTTAACATGCTTAATGTCAATATTTAGTAAGTTTGCATTAACAACAATAATATTAAACCCAAATGAAGTCAATAAAAATTATTTTAACACTTACACTAATTGCTACGCTTGCTTTTAGTTGTAAAAATGAAAAAAACCCTGAAGTTAAAACTGTTGAGGTTGAAACTGAAGTAGTAAAAGAATTAGATCCTAATGCTACTTATGCTAAAGCAGAATTTACAATTGATGGTATGACTTGTCAAATAGGCTGTGCTGCCACTATTCAAAAGAAAATTTCTAAAATGGATGGTGTAAAATCTGCAACTGTAGATTTTGACAAAAAACTAGCAATGGTTGAATACAATGAGGCTAAAGTAACTCCTACAACCCTTGAAGAAGCTGTAGCTAAAGTTTCAGACACTTACAAAGTAAGCGACATGAAAACGGTTGATGAATTCTCAACAAAGAAAAAATGTTCTGCAGAATGTAAAAAAGTATGCTCTAAAGAAGGTGCTACAGAAGCTGAAAAATTAGCTTGCAAAAAAGAATGTGCAAAAAAAGGTAATAAATCTTGTAATGGCGCTTTAAAAGAAAGCAAAGAAATGGCTTGTAAAACAGATTGCAAAAAAGCATGTTGCTCTAAAAAAGAAGCTTAATTTTTCTTTTAAATAATAACAAAGTAAGGTTTCTCATTTCGAGAAGCCTTTTTTATTTCCAAGTAACAGTCTCCATGATACGCTTAATATCCTTTTGCAAATAATTTGCTGCAGGTAGTATGGAGTCGTAATTAGGTTTTGCATAGAAATACAAAGAACCTGTTAAAAAATGATTTACGCTATCTGTGACATAAAACTGTGCTGGCGATGCTACATTGCCTTTAACTTCAGATAGCATACCGTAAACTTTCCTTTGTTTATTTTCGAAAGGATATGCAGGAATCTCATCTGCCTTTTTTGTGTGTTCTAAAGTGAATTTTTGAGCATCTCTTAAAAAGTCTTTTAGATTTTTTTTATCCTTTTCAATAGCCTTATATGTTAAAAATATGGTGCCTTTTAATGTTGGGTACTCTAAATTAACACCATAACTTTTAGTTGGTGATTTTAGTTGTTTAGACGCTACTTTTGTGGCTAATAAGTTTTTTTCAAATGTAAATGGTAACTCTAAACCAGCATCAACATACTTTGCAATTGGGTACTCCAATCTTAATTCAGCTTTAGGCTTAGGTACATACTCTTCACCACAAGAAAAACAAAATACAAGTAATAATAAAAAAAGAAGATTCTTAATCATTAGGTTAAAGTAAATTTTATAAGCTTTATTCGTTTTTTGTCCATGGCCTCAATAGTAAAAATATAATTTTCAAAATTTATTTTACTATTAAGCTTAGGGAAACTACCAGATATTTCTAAAACAAATCCCGCTATAGTTTCAGCCTCACCTTTGTTTTCTTCAAAAACTATTTCGTCTTCAAGTTTAATAATTTTATAAAAATCTTTTAAAGCTGTTTTACCTTCAAATACATAATTATTATCATCTAACTTAGAGTAAGTTAAATCCTCATCATCAAATTCATCACTAATATCGCCCACTATTTCTTCAATAATATCTTCAAAAGAAATCAAGCCTGAAGTTCCGCCATACTCATCAACAACAACAGCTAAATGAACTTTCTTTTCTTGAAACTCTGCCATTAAATCATCAAGCTTTTTGTTTTCTGGAACAAAAAATGGTTCTCGCAAAAGAGTTGTCCAATCAAACTGTTTTCTATCAATATATGGCAATAAGTCTTTTACGTACAAAATACCTTCAATAGTATCCATACTTTCTTTATAAACAGGTATTCTTGAATAACCATTTTCAATTATCTGTGGCATAATTTCAAGGTATTTCTGCTCTATATTTAAAGCAAAAATATCAATACGCGGACGCATAACTTGTTTTGTATCAGTATTCCCAAAAGACACAATACCCTTTAATATTTTGTGTTCCTCTTTGGTGGTATCTTCTTCACTTGTTAACTCTAATGCTTGCGATAATTGATCGACACTTAAATTAGACTTTTGCTTACCTAATTTATTGTGAATTGCTAAAGTAACTCCTCGCATTGGTAAACTAATTGGAGACAAAATCACATCTAAAACCTTAAGAGGATAAGCCATAAAAGTGGCAAATTTTAAGTTATTTCTGCTCGCATAAATTTTGGGTAATATTTCTCCAAAAAGTAGAATTAAGAAGGTTACAACAATTACTTCTACAACAAATTTTATTTGTGGATTTGCGAGATTCCCAAACATAAAATCCCCTAAAAAAGCAAATAGAATTACTATGGCTATATTAATAAAGTTATTTGCTACTAATATAGTTGCCAATAATTTTTTAGGACGCTCTAATAGTTGTGATAAGATTTCTATACGTTTTGAATTTTGCTCTAGACCGGCATCAATATCATTTCTATTTAATGAGAACAAGGCAACCTCTGCTCCAGAAATAAGTGCAGAACATAATAAAAGCAAAAACAATAATGCATAACTAAAAACAACTGATACATCAATTGCCATAATTAAATGTATTAAACTCGCGGGGTCAGGATCCAATTATAACTGGTTTGGTTAAACATAGACTGTAAGATAGGCTATTAACGTGTATAAAATTAAAATGGAAGATCATCATTATCATCTGTAATCGGTTCGTTACTCTTTTTGGGGCTTGTTACTGGTGCCGCTGGTTTTTGTTCAGCAGCTATATTTGGTGTATTTTCATTAGCCCCACTTTCTTTTTTGGTTGTAAGAAAGGTAAAATCATTACATTGAATTTCAGTTGAATATCTATCATTTCCCTTATCGTCTGTCCATTTTCTGGTTTTCAATCTACCTTCAATATACACTTTATCGCCTTTGCTTAAATACTTTTCACAAATTTCAGCGCCTTTATTTCTAACTACTATATTATGCCATTCGGTATTAGTAATACGCTCGTTTGTTTGTTTACTTACATAAGTTTCGCTTGTTGCTATTGGAAATCTTCCAACACAACCACCACCTTCAAAATAATGCATTTTAACATCGTCGCCTAAATTCCCTATAAGCATCACTTTATTTAATGTACCTGACATAATTTATATTTTAAGAGATAACAAAATTACTGAATTGCTTTGCATTTTTTTAAAATTAACAAAAAAATATGATTGACAATACTAAACAACTAGAAATTAAAGCTTTCTATAAAATTTCCTATTAAAATAGGCACAGGATAATCTTTTACTTTACTTATTGAAACCCCTTCTATTGAAAGTTTTTCTAAATTAATAACCCAAAACTTAGTATATAGGTGTTGATGAGATAATTTATGAATAATGTGCTCCTTATTATATAATGCTATTTCAAAAGAAGTGTCTTTTAAAAAATTGTGATTTTTTATTAGATTTGATAAAGCCTTTTCATTTACAGCCTTTTCTGTTTCAAGTAAAGGAAATTGATAGAGGTTTTGCCAAATTCCCTTTCCTTCTCTTTTTTCTAAAACTGTTTTTTCATCTTGAGAAATAAACACTAAAAAATTAAAATATTTTTTTTTTGCTTTAGCCGATTTTATTTTAACAGGTAATTCTGCAATTCTGTTTTTACTTAATGCGATACAACTATCTTTAAATGGACAACTATTACACAATGGATTTGCTGGCTTACATTGTGTTGCTCCGAATTCCATAATAGCTTGATTAAATTCAGCTGGATGGTTTTTATCAATTAATTTTTGCGCTAAAGCTTTAAACTCTTTTGCACCTTTTGATGAATTTATAGGTGTATTAATTCCAAAATAACGAGAAAACACTCTGTACACATTACCATCAACAACAGCAGTAACTTCATTAAAACAAATAGATGCAATTGCACTAGCTGTATAATCGCCAACTCCTTTTAGTTTTAATAAGTCCTTATAGTTATTTGGAAAATTTCCATCTAAATCATTTACAACATATTTTGCAGAGGCATGCAAATTTCTAGCACGAGAGTAATAACCTAGTCCTTGCCAAAGTTTTAGCACATCACTCTCAGGTGCATCAGCTAAATCAAAAACCGTTGGATATTTGCTTACAAATGCCTCGTAATATGGCAACCCTTGCTTAACTTGTGTTTGCTGCAAAATAATTTCTGACAACCAAATGTAATATGGGTTAACAGTTTCACGCCAAGGCAAATTTCTCTTATTATTTGAATACCAATGTGTTAAGATTTTTGAAAATATCATATTTTGATTTAATCGATCAAACAAAAATAAACGTTTATAATATTAAATTTTAGTGAATTAGGTTTGAAATATTGAATATTAAATTCCTATATTTGCATCCCTTTTAGAATTAATAGTAACACAAAAAATTATATAATAAAATGACGAAGGCTGATTTAGTAGCAAAAATTTCTGAAAAATTGGGAATTGAAAAAGGAGATGTACAAGCAACTGTTGAAACTTTTATGGAAGAAGTGAAAACTTCTTTAGAAGGTGGAGATAATGTTTACTTAAGAGGTTTTGGAAGCTTTATAATTAAAACTAGAGCTGAAAAAACAGGTAGAAACATTTCAAAAAATACAACTATAAAAATACCTGCTCATAATATCCCTGCATTTAAGCCTGCAAAAGTTTTTGTAGAAGGCGTTAAAACAAATGTAGACGTTAAATAAAGCAACAAAGTGCTGGACTTATTTTCAGTATTAAACCGAATTATTAATTTAAAAAGACACTATTTATGCCAAGTGGTAAAAAACGTAAAAGACATAAGGTAGCGACGCACAAACGTAAGAAACGTAGACGCGCTAACCGTCACAAAAAGAAAAAATAAATCAAAAAAGTAGTTAGATTAGCTACTTTTTTTGGTTTTAAAAAAACAAGTTCATTGAAATGAGTTCATTAATTTTTTAACGCCTATTGGGTGTTGTTTGAACTCCACGGATTAAAATCCTGTGAAAAAATAATGTTTAATCCATCCCGATTTATCGGGACAAAAATTAACAAAATGGATAAAGAATTGATCATTCGATCTAGTTCCGACGATGTTGATTTTGCCTTACTAAAAGATGGAAAACTTATTGAATTACAGAAAGATGAAGATAGTAACGACTTTGCTGTTGGTGATGTGTTTATAGCCAAAATCAGAAAAGCCGTTCCTGGACTAAATGCTGCATTTGTTAATGTAGGTTATGAAAAAGATGCGTTTTTGCATTATCATGATTTAGGGCCAAAACTACCTTCGCTTTTAAAATTCACAAAACGTGTAAGCACAGGTAAACTAAAAGATTTTTCTTTAAAAAATTTCCCATTTGAAAAAGATATTGATAAAGACGGCAAAATTTCTGACGCCTTAAAATCAAATCAATCGCTATTAGTACAAATTGTAAAAGAACCTATATCAACAAAAGGCCCTAGAATAAGCTCAGAGCTTTCTATTGCTGGTCGATATATTGTTTTAGTACCTTTTTCTAGCCGCATATCTATTTCTCAAAAAATAGAAGATCGCGAAGAAAAAGACCGTTTAAAACGTTTGGTAAAGAGTATTACTCCCCAAGGTTTTGGCGTTATTGTACGTACGGTAGCACAAGGCAAAAAAGTAGCAGAGCTAGATAAAGATTTACAAAATTTGCTTAGTCGTTGGACGGCAATGTGTAAAAAGCTACACAGAGCACACCATCCAAGTAAAGTACTAGGAGAAATGAATAAAGCCTCGTCAATTTTACGAGATATATTCAATGATACCTTTACAGGAATTACTGTTGATGATGAAGAGCTCTTTTATCAAATTAAAGATTACGTGCAAGAGATTGCACCAGAAAAAGAATCAATAGTTAAATTGTATCAGTCTAAAAATCCAATTTTCGAAAAATTCGGTATTGAAAGACAAATTAAAACCTCGTTTGGAAAAACCGTGTCTATGGCAAAAGGTGCTTATTTGGTAATAGAACATACCGAAGCCCTTCATGTTATTGATGTAAACAGCGGAAACCGCTCTAATAAAGCAAACAACCAAGAGGATACAGCATTAGAAGTTAATTTAATTGCAGCTACAGAAATGGCTCGTCAATTACGCTTGCGTGATATGGGCGGTATTATTGTAGTAGATTTTATTGATATGACTAATTCTGAAAACAGGCAAAAATTGTTTAATCACCTTCGTGACGAAATGAAGGACGATAGAGCAAAACACAAAATATTGCCTCCTAGTAAATTTGGATTGATACAAATTACAAGACAGCGTGTTCGCCCAGAAATGAACATTAAAACCCGCGAGGAAAATCCAGACGGGATTGTTAATGGCGCAGAGGTAGAAGCACCAATTGGATTGGTAGAAAAAATCAACCAAGATCTTGAAAGACTAATTAAAAAAGACTATAAGAAGCTGACTTTAAACACACATCCTTTTATAGCTGCCTTTTTAACAAAAGGTATTCCATCAATACGTTCTAAATGGTTTTTAGAACACAAAAAATGGGTGAAAATTTTACCAAGAGATGCTTACACATACTTAGAGTACCACTTTTTCGATAAAGATGGTAATCAAATTAAATAATTAAAAAACCCGCTACTTTAAAGTAGTGGGTTTTTTGTTTTAAAAGGTTTCTCATAAACAAAGTATTTCTATATTTGATCAGAGTAAAATACTAAGAAAAGTAAATATGATTATTACTAAATTATCAATTGTTATTCCTGTTTATAATGAAGCAAAGACCATTCATAAAATATTAAATAAAATAAAAGATGTTAAACTAATTAATAATATTGAAAAAGAACTTATTATTATTAATGACTGTTCTACAGATGATAGCGAAATTGCAATACAAAAATATGCAAAAAACAATTCTAATTTAAAGATTCAATACTTTAAACACCCTGTGAATATGGGCAAAGGAGCTGCATTACATACTGGTATTTCAATGGCTAAAGGTGAGTATACAGTAATTCAAGATGCAGATCTAGAATACGATCCAGAAGAATATAATGAATTATTAATTCCAATAGTTAAAGGTGCTGCAGATGTTGTTTATGGCTCTCGCTTTATGGGAAGTAAACCTCATAGAATTCTATTCTTTTGGCATACAATAGGGAATAAATTTCTTACTTTTTTATCCAACATGTTTACCAATTTAAACCTAACAGACATGGAAACCTGTTATAAAATGTTTAATACTTCAATTCTTCAAAGCTTAAAATTAAAAGAAAAAAGATTTGGGTTTGAACCAGAAGTAACTGCAAAAATTGCTAAAATAAAGGAAATACGGATTTATGAAATAGGAATTAGTTATTATGGAAGAACTTATTTAGAAGGTAAAAAAATTAGCTGGAAGGATGGTTTTAGAGCTATTTACTGTATTTTAAAATATTAAAATGATTTTTCAATTATTATTCGGAAATCCAAATCATAAAAACCTTTATTTCATTTTACCTATATTATTTTTTTGGTTGATTTTATTATCGTTTAACAAAAAGTCATTTTTATCTTTTTTTTCAAAAATCTTATTTTTTTTAAAAGATTCTTTTAAGTTCTATTGGTTATCAGCCATTTTTTTGATTGTATTGCTTTGTTATGGTTTTTATTTGCCTCTATCTTATGATGAGTCATACACCTTTATTCAATTTGTAAATCGAAGTATTTTTTATGCTACCTGTACTTACCCAGTACCAAACAATCATGTATTACATTCTATCTTTAGTAATATTTCATGGCATATATTAGGCTGGACAAATTTGGCATTAATTGTAAGGATACCCTCTATATTGGCTTCTTATTTATTAATGAATATTTTTATTACTAAAATATCAAAAAACAACTTATTTTATTCTGGGTTATTTTTAATATTACTTTTGTTTAATTTCCCCTATTTAGCTTTTTCATTTCAAGCTAGAGGCTATTCATTTCAAATTTTAATTGCTGTTATAACATTAGTTATTATCTTTAAAAGTTCAAACATTAAGACCTTTAAAGACAAAAATAATTTAATTCTCTTTTTTTCAACACTTGGTCTCTATACTAGTCCTGCATACCTTTATACTTTTCTACCTTTATATTCATTGTTTTTAATAATTAATAAGAATTTTTGTTTAGAGTTTGTAAAATATATTTTAAAATCGGGTGTGTTTTTTACGCTTACAGTTATTCTCCTATATGCACCCATAATGATATTTAGAGGTTATGAATCTATTATACATAATAGATATGTTGCCCCGTTAGATCATTTAAGTATTCATGAAGCCTTTAATCATATTACTATATCTTTTACAGAAGTTTTAGGAGGAAAAATTATAAGTCTCTTAGTACTCTTATTAGTTGTATTTTATACTATAGTAAAAAGAAGGTTTGTAATTTTAGTATTATTTTTGATTCCAATAATTTTAATGCTCGTGTTAAAACAAACCCCTTTTTCACGTGTATTCTTACCATTAGCTATAGTTGTTGTGGTTTTAGCAATTGCAGACCTAAAGGATGGTTTTAAAAACACAAAACAACTTAATCCTATGATTTACATTCTTTTCATAGGTGTTTCGATTGCTATTTCAACATTTTTATTTTTTGAAAATCCTAACGGTGGATTAGAAACATCATATCGAGTAAAATATTTATCTAAACATTTTGATAATAGAGATGTTTATTTGACACCTAATACTCACGATTATTTAAAAACACCTATTGAAGCTTATTTACAAGTTAATGAGATAAATTATACTTTATTAAATAAGGATACTAAATTAAAAGAAGGGTCCATATTAATATATTCTGAAAAAAATATAGAAAACATTAAAATTTTAGATTCGGTACCCTCTCTAAACAAAAAGGTTTATGTAGGTAAAGTTGTTTTTTAAACATTACACAATAAATATTTATCAAGGTGCAGGATTAGGTATGGCTTGGTGCACCTCATTAATTTGATTTAAAATATCCTCACTTAAAGTAACATTTATACTATCTATATTCTCTTTAAGTTGCTTTAATTTAGAGGCTCCAATGATGGTACTTGTTACAAAAGGACGTTGGTTTACAAATGCTAAACTCATTTGTGCTAAAGTCATATTATTAGCTTCTGCTATTTTTAAATATTTTTTTGATGCTTCGGTAGCTTGCTCCCCACTATATCTTGCAAATCTTGGAAATAATTTAAGGCGTGCATTATCTGCAGCTGTGCCGTTTATATATTTACCCGAAAGCACTCCAAAAGCCATTGGCGAATAAGCTAATAAGCCCACATTTTCTCTTAAAGCTACTTCTGCTAAATCGGTTTCAAAAGTTCTAGTTAACATAGAATATGCATTTTGAATAGTTGCCACTCTTGGTAAATTATGGTGTTTAGCTTCTTCTAGATAACGCATAGTTCCCCATGAGTTTTCATTAGAGATTCCTATATTTCTTATTCTACCTGCTTTAATTTCAGCATCTAAACTATGTAAAATTTCATTAAAATTATCTTTCCATTTGGTATCCAGATTAAATGTTCTAGTGCCAAAACGATTGGTATCACGTTCTGGCCAATGCAACTGATATAAATCTATGTAATCGGTTTGCAATCTTTCTAACTCTAAATCTATGGCTTCTTTAATTGCACTTGGACTAAATCCTGTGGTACGAATATGCGCAGTATAATCACCAGATCCTGCTATTTTTGATGCGATAATAACCTTATCTCTATTTCCAGTTTTTTTTAACCAGGTTCCAATAATTTTACTGGTTCTTCCGCTTATTTCTGCTGTGGCTGGAACAGGATATAATTCGGCTGTATCAATAAAATTAACACCTTTACCAAAAGCATAATCTAATTGCTCATGGCCTTCTGCTTCTGTGTTTTGGTTTCCAAATGTCATTGTTCCTAAACATATCTTACTCACTTTTATATCTGTGTTTGGAAGTGTTGTATATTTCATTGATTTTATATTTATTAAAAGAAGTGCTAAGATAAAAAACCTTTAAAGGCCTTGAAGCTTTTAAAGGTTTTTTATGCGTTAGGGATAGTAGCGGTATCCTTTTTTGCTATTTATAATGCAAAAAAGATATAGCGAATAGCCCGACCCTTGCGGTAACGCCCAAATATTACTACTCGCTTAACAACTTAGAAAGTTCGTCTAACTTTGGTGTTAAGATAACTTCTATACGTCTGTTTTTTGCTTTTCCTTCGGGAGAATCATTAGAGGCTACTGGTGCAAATTCACCACGACCTGCAGCTGTTAAATTCTCTGGATTTATACTACTATTTTGACGTAATATATTTACTATTGCTGTTGCCCGTTTGGTCGATAAATCCCAGTTACTTGTTAATGTTCCGTTGCCTTTATATGGCACATTATCTGTATGTCCTTCTATTAAAACGGCAATATCTGGATTATCACCAAGTACGGCTCCTAATTGCTTTACAGCTCTTGTTCCTTCTGTACCAACGGCCCAACTTCCAGAACTAAAAAGCAATTTGTTTTCCATAGAGACATATACTTTCCCATCGCGTTGCTCTACAGTTAAACCTTTACCTTCAAAATCGGTTAAAGCTCTTGAAATGGCGTTTTTAAGCGCAGTCATGGCCGCATCTTTTGAGGCAATAACTTGCTCTAATTCTGCCACACGGTTTGAGCGATCTTCAAGTTCTTTTTTAAGTTTTGCTAAACGGGCATTTTCTGCTGCTAAAGCTTGCTCTTTAGCTTCAAGCTGTGCTAATAACTCTCGGTTCTTTTTTGAATTTGCTGCAATTGATGCAGAGCTATTTTTCTCTAAAGCATCATAGGATGCTTTTAAATTATTTAAATTTGATTTAGCTGCGTTATATTCGGCTTGTAATTTATCACGCTGCTCAACAGCCTCATCATAGGCAGATTGTAATTGCTTTAATTCGTTTTCGGCTGCTGTTTTAGCACTTAAAAGCGCTTCGTTATTGGTGGATAACTTTTTGTTTTCCTTTTTTAAATCTGCATACTTTGCTTCTAATTCTTTGTAAACTTTTGGCGATACACAAGATGCTAAAACTACTAATGTAAAAAATGTAAATACGATTTTTTTAATCATTTTGTTTGGGTTCATTTGTTATTAATTTTCTATTTCAACCAGAATAGGACAATGGTCGCTATGTACTGCTTCTGAAAGTATAACGGCTCTTTTTATGTTTTCTTGTAATGGTTCTGAAACCATAGCATAATCTAATCGCCAACCTTTGTTATTAGCACGCGCATTAGCACGATAACTCCACCAGCTATATTGCTGTAATTCGGGATTAACAAACCTGAAAGAATCAATAAAACCACTATTTATAAAGCTCCCAATCCACTCGCGTTCTTCTGGCAAAAACCCCGAAACACCCTTCATTTTTGGATTATGAATATCCATTTCTTCATGACAAATATTGTAATCGCCACAAATAATAATGTTTTGAATTTCTTTTTTAAGATTGTTAATATATTCTTGAAACATATCCATATATTCTAACTTATGGTTTAGTCTAGCATCATTTGTTCCTGATGGTAAATACAAACTCATAACCGAAACTCCTTCATAATCTGCTCGAATATTTCTACCTTCAAAATCCATTGACTCTATACCTGTACCATATTCAATATGTTTAGGTTCTGTTTTACTTAATATTGCGACACCACTATATCCTTTTTTTTGAGCACTAAACCAATAATTGTATTTATAGCCTGCTTTTTCAAAAAGACTTAAATCCAATTGTTCTTCCATGGCTTTAATTTCTTGTAAACAAACAACATCTGGATTTGCTGCTTGTAACCAATCTATAAATCCTTTGTTAATTGCTGCACGAATTCCGTTTACGTTATATGATATGATTTTCATAATTCTTACTTAAAGTTTAAAAATATCCTGATATGCATCAGGATTGATTTCGTTTAGAAATGAAAACAAAATCAATTTTAGCTAAAATAAATAATGCGTTACTTTTACACTATTAAATTAAGCGAGATTTAACTATTTTTTTTGACCAGAAGGTTAATTGTATTGTATCAATGTAGATAGTTTGGCAATCTGTTTATAATTACACCTTTTAGGACTGTGAAAAACAGAACTCGCTAAAATATTTTAAACGATTTGTAGTTTAAGTACCTGATGAAGTTTTTTACATGTATTCTTATGATTTTTATTAGTTATTTAGGCTTTTCGCAAAGTCTAAACACTAATTATAAAACAAAAAGTTTTGCTGTAAAAAACACTATACAAATTGATAGTGTTAGTATTAGTGCCAATACATTTTCTATAAGAAAAAAAGATAATTCTATTATAGACACTACTTATTACAAGGTTAATTTTGCTAAAGCCCTCTTAATTTTAAAAAAACCTATTGAAACAGATTCAATAATTATTAGCTATTTAAAGTTTCCAGAATTTTTAACAAAAACTTACAAGCAACTTGATGAGCGTATTATTGTTGAAGACAATACTAACAATCAAAATTTATACAAACTAACTCAATCAAATATAGATAGGAGTTACATTCCTTTTGATGGCTTAACAACTTCAGGAAGTATTTCACGAGGTGTAACTGTTGGTAATAATCAAAACTCTGTTTTAAATAGCGAACTAGATCTTCAAATTACAGGAAAATTAAATAATAAAGTTTCTCTACGAGCATCATTACAAGACGCTAACATTCCTTTACAAGAAAGCGGATATAGCCAACGTTTAGATGAGTTTGATCAAGTATTTATAGAATTGTTTAGCGACCATTGGAATGTACGTGCAGGAGATATTGATTTATTAAATACCACATCTTATTTTGCAAATTTCTCAAAACGTGTACAAGGTCTAAATTTTAATTTAAAGCTAGGCGATGATGATGTAAAAACCAACTTATTTGCTGCTGGTGCTATTGTACGTGGGCAATTTACCACTAGCCAGTTTACTGCACAAGAAGGCAACCAAGGCCCTTATAAACTCCAAGGTCCAAATGGCGAATTGTTTGTTCTCATAGTATCTGGTAGCGAAACAGTTTATGTAAATGGTATACCTATAAAACGTGGGGAAGACCAAGATTATATTATAGATTATAATGCTGGCGAAATAATTTTCAATGCTACCTACCCTATAACCTCTGAAATGCGAATTACTGTCGATTATCAATTTAGCGATCGTAATTATTCCAGATTTGTTGCCCATGGCGGTGGAAATTATGAAAGTGAAAAACTTAAAATTGGTGTTTCGGTGTATTCAGAAAATGATGCTAAGAATCAACCTTTACAACAAAATTTATCTGAAGAACAAGTCGAAATTCTAGCTAATGCTGGTGATGATAAATCGCAAATGGTAGCCCCATCAGAAGTTAGAGAAGATTTGAATGATAATAGAATTTTATATAAGAAAGAACTTGTTGGTAGTAATGAAGCTTTTGTTTTTTCAAATAATCCTGATGATGAATTATATCGTGTCACCTTCACTTTTGTTGGAGAAAATCAAGGTCATTATGCATTAAGTAGCATTAACGCTATTAACAATATTTACGAGTTTGTTGGTATAAATCAAGGAAGTTATGCTCCTATTGTTCAGCTAGTAGCACCAACCAAACTACAAATAGCTGTTTTAAATGGTAGTTATAATCCATCTGAAAAAACCACTATTAATTTTGAAGCTTCTGGAAGTAAAAATGATTTAAATGCCTTTTCTGATTTTGGTGATGATGATAATAATGGGTTTGCTGGAAAAATAAACATTAATCAAACACTTGTAAAAAAAGATAGCCTTTGGAATATTGATGCTTATCTGGATAGTGATTATATAAATTCTAATTATAGAAATATTGAAGGTTTATACAATCCAGAATTTAATCGCGATTGGAATTTAGATCTTAATAACACTAGCGGTATTGGGCTTAATTTAGGCAACCAAATACTTTTAAATTCTGGCTTTAAATTATTTCATCATAAAAAAGGTTTTGTAAACTATCAATTTCAACATTTAAATTTCTCTGATGGTTTTAATGGAAATAGACACATAGCAAATGCTAATTTACTTTTAAACAAATTCAACATTATATCTACTTCTAGTTATTTAAATGCCAATTCTAATGTCAATTCCTCAACGTTTTTAAGATCTTACAATCGTATAACTTATAGCTTAGAAAAAAGTTGGTTTGGTACAAGAATAGCCATTGAAAACAATGAACAACGTAGTATATCCACTCAAGAACTAACACCACTAAGTCAAAGATTTAATTCTTATGAAGTATTTGTTGGTGTTGGTGATAGCACCAATATTTTTACTGAAATAGGCTACAAAAATAGAGTAAATGATAGTATCCGAAATAATGAATTACAAAAAGTAAATATCTCAAATACCTTTTATTTAGACTCAAGGCTTATTCAAAATAAAAACACAAACCTGTCTTTATATGCTAATTACAGAACACTAAAAAATACAGATGCAACTATTGAAGATGAAAAATCAATAAACTCTAGATTGCAATTCAATCAAAAACTATTTAAACAAATAATACAATGGAATACCATTTTTGAAACCAATTCTGGAAGGCTTCCACAACAAGATTTCACTTATATAGAAGTTGAAGCTGGACAAGGCACTTACACTTGGAATGATTATAACCAAAATAGCATTCAGGAATTAGAAGAGTTTGAAATAGCTCAATTTCAAGATGAAGGTCGCTATATACGTGTTTTACTACCAAACCAAGTATACATAAAAACACATCAAAACAGATTAAGTCAAACACTTACAGTAAACCCATCCCAATGGTCTGTTTCAAAAAATAAATCTAAAAAATTGTGGTCGCATTTTTACAACCAAACCAGTTATCTAATTGATAGAAAGATAAAACGCGAAGGCAATAAATTTAATTTAAATCCCTTTAATAATAAAGAAGAAGACCAATTAGGATTACAATTAAACTTTAGAAACGTGTTGTTTTTTAACAGAGGAAAACAGCGTTATACAACTTCTTATACTTTTTTAGATAACACAACAAGAAGTGTTTTGTCTGTTGGATTTATTGAGAATAGTTTAAAAAGTCACCAACTTAATTTTAACCATAAAATATCTAGCAATTGGTTGATAAATATGCTTTCGGCTTTTGATAAAAATGAGAGTGTTAGCGAAAATTTTGCGAGTAAAAATTTCAATTTCGATGAAACTCGATTCAATCCAAAACTGTCATATTTGTTTAATGATAATTCTAGTTTTGATGTGTTTTATCAATATGCAAGTAAAAACAATACTATAGGAGATTTAGAAGCTTTAAAACAAAACAAATACGGCATGTCTTTTACAATGGCAAGTGGTCAACAAAGCGCTATAAATGGTGAGTTTAATTTTTTCTCTAATGATTATACCGGAAATTCAAACACACCAGTTGCCTATCAAATATTAGAAGGTTTACAACCTGGAAAAAACTTTACTTGGAGTTTATTAGCTCAAAAAAAACTTACTAAATTCTTAGATTTAAACTTAAGTTACTTTGGTAGAAAAACAGAAACCAGCAAAACGATTCATTCTGGATCTATTCAATTAAAAGCTTATTTTTAATCACTTATGTAACATAAGACACATCATAAGCTATAATTTTTAGTAAATTTGTATAGGTATGAGTAAGCTGGTTGTTATATTTTATTCAGGTTTGATTCTTATTCAAAGTTTCAACATTAACATTGAAGATATTTCAAAGTTCAATGCCTTATTGCAACATGCTGACTATCATAAAGAAATTTATGGAGATAATTTCTTTAAATTCTTGTCTGAACATTATGGGGAACAAATGGCCTCACACCAAACTAAACATAAGCAACATGACGATTTGCCTTTTAAAGACGAACACCATGTTTTTTCACATATAAACTCATCTTTTACTTTATTTGAAACTATAACATATTCTTCTTTCTCCCTATCCTACATTAATGTAACACTTAATTTTCACTATAAAGAATCCAACTCCTTATTTGAAAAGACATCAGTTTTTCAACCCCCAAAATTAGCATAATTCATACTGATTAAAATCATTTATTAATAAGCTGTTTATAAATAGCTTACAATGTTTTATATATGAATTATGTTAGAATATATTATAAAAATTAGCTTAAAAAATAAGCTTTTTGTACTATTACTTACAGCTTTTATTGTTGGTTTAGGAATCTTTTCTTTAACTCAAATCCCTATTGGAGCGGTTCCGGATATTACTAATAACCAAGTTCAGGTTATTACAACCTCCAGAAATTTATCTACTCAAGATATAGAACAATTTATAACCTACCCTATTGAACTGGAAATGGCAAATCTTCCTGGTGTTGAAGAAATACGTTCGGTTTCTAAATTTGGGTTATCTGTCGTTACTATTGTTTTTAATGATAAACTAGGAACATATCTTCCAAGACAATTAATAGCTGAAAAAATAAAATCGGCAACAGAAAAAATTCCTGAAGGTTTTGGATCTCCAGAAATGGGACCTATTACAACAGGTTTGGGAGAGATTTACCAATATATTCTTGATGTTAAACCAGAATTTAAGGCTCTTTACTCGGTTACCGAACTACGAACTATACAAGATTGGATTGTAAAACGTCAACTTTCTGGTATCCCTGGAGTTGTTGAAGTAAATACATGGGGAGGTTATTTAAAGCAATATGAAGTTGCTATAAATCCACAAAAACTTAAAGCCATGAACATTAGTTATGTTGATGTTTTTAATGCTTTAGAAAAAAACAATAGTGTTGCTGGTGGTGGCTATATTGAAAAAACCAATAAAGCCTTTTTTATACGTGGTGAAGGATTAATAACCTCTTTAAAAGATATTGAAAACATAGTAATAAAAAATCAAAGCATCCCAATTTATATAAAAGATGTTGCAGAAGTAGGTTTTGGTAGTGCTACTAGGTTTGGGGCCATAACTGGTAATGGTGAAGGTGAAAAAGTACTTGGGCAAATCATGATGCTTAAAGACGGAAACTCTAAAGAAGTTATTAATGCTGTTAAAGCACGTGTAGCCTCAATACAAAGTTCTTTACCAGAGGGTGTATATATAAATGGCTTTTTAGAACGAAGTGAGCTTATTGGAAAAACAACCTTTACAGTAGCCGAAAACTTAATACTAGGTTCACTCATAGTAATTTTTGTTGTGGTTTTGCTTTTAGGCAATATTAGGTCTGGTTTGGTTGTAGCCTCGGTAATTCCATTAAGTTTACTATTTGCCATTTCGTTAATGAATATTTTTGGTATTGATGCCAACTTAATGAGTCTTGGTGCTATAGATTTCGGAATCATCATTGATGGCGCTGTTATTATAGTGGAGTTTATCGCTTTTCAAATTACTGCTCAAAGTTCAAAAATTAAAACACTTTCTAAAGCTGATCAACAATCTAGTATTGACACTATCACACAGAAAAGTGCTTCAAAAATGATGAATTCTGCCATATTTGGTCAACTTATCATTCTTATTGTTTTCATTCCTATTCTATCATTAAGTGGCATAGAAGGAAAAATGTTTAAACCTATGGCATTAACCTTCAGTTTTGCTTTAGCAGGCGCCATGTTATTTTGTTTGACTTATGTACCTGTAATTTCATCTATGTTTTTAAAACCAGATAAACAAAGCAGCAAAAATATATCTGTTAGGTTAATGAAATTTATAATCAAACTATATAAACCTACAATCTATTGGGCACTAGAACATAAAAAAATAGTGGTTTCTTTAGCAGGTATTTTATTAGCATCTAGTATCTGGCTTTTTAGCACAATGGGTGGCGAATTCGTCCCTACTCTTGATGAAGGTGATTTTGTAATTCAACCAGTTTTAAAAACTGGTACTTCGCTAGGAAAAACCATAGATATTACCACAAAAATCGAACAAATTCTTATCGATAATTTCCCAGAAGTAGACCAAGTTGTAAGCAGAATAGGTGCAGCGGAAGTCCCAACTGACCCTATGAGTATGGAAGAAAGTGATGTTATCATCAAACTAAAACCAAAAAACGAATGGACTTCTGCATCTAGTAAAGATGAATTAGCCGATAAATTTAAGGAGGCTCTTGCTATAATTCCAGGAATGGAAGTTGAATTTACACAACCCATAGAAATGAGATTTAACGAACTTATAACAGGGGTGAGAGCCGATGTAGCTATTAAAATATTTGGTGAAGATTTAACTATACTAGCTAACAAGGCTAACCAAATAAAATCGCTTATTAAAAATGTTGAAGGTGCTTCTGATATTATTATTGAAAAAGTAGAAGGCTTACCACAAATGAGTGTTACTTATAACCGTAGTAAAATTGCTAGATACGGTTTAAATATTGCCGATATAAATCAAATAATAACTATGGGGTTTGCAGGCGAAACCATTGGAACTGTATTTGAAGGTGAAAAACGCTTTGATATGGTTATTCGATTAAATAAAGCACATAGAACCAGCATTAAAAATCTTGAAAATTTATATGTAGACACGCCTAATGGAATAAAAATTCCACTTAGTGAATTGGCAGAAATTAAATATACAACGGGACCTGCAAAAATATCAAGAGACGATACCAAACGACGTATTGTTGTGGGTATTAATGTTAGAAATAGAGATTTACAATCGGTTGTTAATGATGTTAAAAAAATTATTAAAAATAAAGTAAAACTACCTGTTGGCTACACAATAACCTATGGTGGCCAATTTGAAAACCTACAAACCGCAAAAGCAAGATTAATGGTAGCTGTACCTGTGGCATTAGTTTTAATTTTTATTCTTCTTCATTTTGCATTTGGTTCTTTTAAAGAAGCACTTATGGTGTATTCTGCAATCCCCCTTTCTGCAGTAGGAGGTGTTTTACTGTTATGGCTTAGAGATATGCCCTTTAGTATTTCTGCCGGTGTTGGTTTTATTGCGCTTTTTGGTATTGCTGTTTTAAATGGCATTGTTTTAATCGAACATTTTAAAGAATTAAAAGAACAAGGCGTAACAAACATAAACGATCGTGTTAAAAGAGGCACAATTGAACGCTTAAGGCCTGTAATCTTGACAGCATCTGCTGCTGCACTTGGTTTTCTGCCTATGGCTATTTCAACTAACGCTGGTGCAGAAGTACAGCGTCCTTTAGCAACTGTTGTTATTGGTGGCTTAGTTACGGCAACCATCTTAACACTTATTGTTTTACCAGTTTTATATGCTTGGTTTGAAAAAAATACAGAAATAAAAATGAATAAAAAAACGTTGCTTTCAGGTATAATTATTTTACTATCCTTAAACCTTAATGCACAAAATAAACCACTAAATATTAATGAAGCTATTAGTTTGGCTATTGAAAACAATTCGAATTTAAAAGCATCTTCATTAAAAACAAATGAATCTGAAGCTTTAATTGGAAGTGCTTTTAGTTTCGATAAAACATCGATTTATTATAATTATGATGAAAACAATATGGCGATAAACGGAGAACCTTTAAAAGTATTTGGAGTCTCTCAAGATTTTAAATTTCCAACAGTTTATTTTACTGATAAGAAAGTAAATAAAGCTAAATTTAATGTTCAAAAATCAAATTACAATATTAAACTAGAAATTTTAAAACGCGATGTTCATCAAGCCTATTCTTACTTAAATTATACCAAAAGTAAAGCTAGAACTTATAAGTTTCTAGATAGTTTATACCAAAAATTTGTTTACGCATCTAATCGTAAATTTGAGTTGGGAGAAACTAATTATTTAGAATTAATTAGTGCCAAATCTAAAAGAAAACAGCTTGAAACAGTTTATAAACAAGCGCTACAAGATGTAGTTTTAGCAAAAGAACAGTTAAAAAAATTGGTTCAAATAGATACCTTTTCAATTGTTGATGAAGGCCTTCAGAAATTAAAACTACAAGATATTTCAATCGAAAATAATATTGGATTCACTTACTACGAAAACTCTCAAGCCTATTACAAAGCATTAAATAGGAAAGAAAAACAAAATCTTTTACCAGATTTAAGTGTAGAATATTTTCAAGGTACAAATAGCACTTTAAACAGTACTATAAAAGGTTACCAATTTGGAGTTAAAATACCTTTGTTTTTTAGCGGAAATGCTTCAAAAATAAAAGCTTCAAAAATTGCACAAGAATTAATTGAAGTTGAAAAAGAAGAATATACTATTAAATTATATGCTGAATACAAGATGCTACTTGCTAAACTTCAACAATACAACGAAGCTATAAGTTATTACGAAACACAAGGTAAAACCCTTTCAGAAGAAATTATAAAAACTGCCGTACGTACCTTTAAAGAAGGTGAAATTGATTTTTTTCAATACATACAAAGTATTGAAACAGCAACTGATATTGAACTGAGTTACTTAGACAATATTCATGCTTACAACCAAACAATAATCTCCATTAATTATTTAATACTATAAAAAAATGAAACACTTATATATCTTATTAATTTTACTTGTTTTTGTGGCTTGTGGAAACTCAGAAAAAAGCAACGAAACTTTGCAAGAAGACTTCAATACAAACGAAATTGTGATTACAAAATCACAATTTTCAAGCGGAAAAATGCAATTAGGTAAACTTGAAGAACAGGAGTTTAATCAAACTATTAAAACTACAGGAATGATAGATGTTCCACCACAAAACAAAGCTATAATAAGCACTTTTATGGGTGGTTACATTACAAAAACACCATTATTGGTAGGAGATAAAGTAAAAAAAGGGCAAGTATTATTAACATTAGAAAATCCAGAATTTGTTGAAATGCAACAACAATATTTAGAAGTTGCTGAACAACTTAATTATTTAAAATCTGAATTTAACAGACAAAAAACGCTTTTTGATGAAAACATTACATCTCAAAAAAACTTTTTAAAAGCCGAAAGCGCTTATAAAAGTAGTTTAGCACTTTCTAATGGCCTTCGTAAAAAACTAACGATGCTTAACATTAATCCTGCATCTGTTGAACAAGGCCGTATTACATCCACAATAAATTTATATTCACCTATTGCAGGTTTTATAACCAAAGTAAATATTAGTAATGGCATGCCTGTTTCGGCATCAGATATTATTATGGAAATAGTAGACACCAATCATATCCATTTAGAATTATCTGTTTTTGAAAAAAATATTTTGAATATTAAAAAAGGTCAAAAAATACAATTTAAAATCCCAGAAGCATCAAAAGAAACTTTTAAAGCAGAAGTTCATTTAGTTGGTACCAGTATTGATGAAACCTCTAGAATTGTTAAAGTACACGGGCATATTTTAAATGAGGAACAGACCAATTTTATAGTTGGTATGTTTGCAGAAGCAGACATTATTACTGAAACTAACACAAGTTTAGCATTACCAAAAGACGCCATTATTGAAGTTGAAAATGATGCATTTGTTTTAGCTTTAAAAGAAAAAACAAATGATTATTATTATTTTGAAAAAAACAAAATAGCCATTGTCAATCAAACTGAAAACTACGTTTCTGTTTTAAATACCGATAATTTAATTAATAAAGCTATTTTAATAAAAGGCGGCTTTATGTTATTAGCCGAAGGCGATGAATAAACGCTTTTTTTAAAATCTAGAAGTATCTATTTCTTTAAATACTGAAATAATAGATTTTACGGCTTCAATATAAAACTCGGGGTGTATGTTCTCGTAAGTGTCTGATGGTTCATGATAATCTTTATGATCTTCAACTCCAAAATACAAAAACGGAATGCCATTTTTGTGGAAATTAGCATGATCTGAGGCATAAGTCCAGTTATCTAAATCATCATTACCATCATGGCCTGTAATTAGTTGAATATTTTCTGAATGCTTAACATTGGTTATTAAATTCGCTAATTTTTTATTTTGAGAAGTTCCTGTAACAAATAGTTCGTTCTTATCACTTCGACTTATCATATCCATATTCAAATTAACAAGTATATCTTTAAAAGGAATAAATGTGTTTTTTACAAAATATTTGGATCCTTGAAGGTCTAATTCTTCACTATCAAATGCAGCTAGAATGACTGAATGTTCTGGAGGGTTATTTCTAAAATATTCAGCAAACGCAAATAATGCACTTAAACCAGAAGCATTATCATCAGCGCCATTATATATCTTGCCATTCTTTATTCCTTCATGATCGTAGTGTGCACTAATTACAATATATTTCTTAGGGAATTTTACACCTTCAACAAGTCCCAATACATTTATGCCATAATAATTTTTTTTCTTAACGAATGAAAAAGATTGATTAAAAGATTTACCTAATGGTTTTACTTTTAAAGAATGAAATTGGTTAATTATATATTTTCTAGCTTTAATTGCCCCCTTTGTACCTGTTCTTCGTCCCTCAAAGGCATCAGACGACAAGGACTTTAAATGTTTTAGTAATTCTGTTTCATCAAACAAAGCACTTTTTTCTGGAGTTGTTTGAGCTGCTATTTTTGTTCCATAACAAGTGAAACAAAATGCTAATAGTAAAAATATTTTTCGCATAAATTTTCTTAGGGACTAAATATAATTAAATTAATTCATACCCTTTATAAATAACAAAACCCATACCAACAAGTTGATATGGGTTTTATGTATAAATTTTTGGCTTAATTATTTAATAGCCGCTTTCATTAATTCTCGATTCATACGAGCAATATTATCTAATGAAATACCTTTAGGACATTCAACCTCACAGGCACCTGTATTGGTACAGTTACCAAACCCTTCTAGGTCCATTTGGGCTACCATGTTTTGCACACGATCTGCCGCTTCAACTTGCCCTTGTGGTAGCAATGCATATTGAGATACTTTTGCTCCAACAAATAACATAGCACTAGAATTTTTACAAGTTGCTACACAAGCTCCACAACCAATACAAGTTGCAGCATCCATTGCTTCGTCTGCAGCATGTTTTGATATTGGTAGATTATTGGCATCTTGAGTATTACCAGATGTATTTACAGAAATATAACCTCCTGCTTGTTGGATACGCTCAAAAGCCATTCTATCTACTACTAAATCTTTAATTACCGGAAATGCTGCTGCTCTAAATGGTTCGATAGTTATAGTATCGCCATCTTTAAACATTCGCATGTGTAATTGACAGGTTGTGATGCCTCTATCTGGGCCATGTGCTTCTCCATTAATGTACATAGAACACATTCCACATATACCTTCACGACAATCATGATCAAAAGCAACTGGTTCTTCTCCAGAGTTTACTAACTGCTCATTTAAAACATCCATCATTTCAAGAAAGGACATATGTTCTGAGATATCAGTTACTTTATAATCGACCATTTGACCCTTTGCATTTGAGTCTTTTTGTCTCCAAATTTTAAGTGTTAAATTCATAGGTCTTTCTTATTTGTATGAACGTTGTTTTAGTTCAATATCTTTAAATTCTAATTCTTCTTTATGTAAAACTGCATCTGCAGGTTCTCCTTTGTATTCCCAAGCTGAAACAAACGCAAAATCTTTATCATTACGTTTTGCTTCTCCTTTTTGAGGTCCATCTAATTCAGCAGATTCTTCTCTAAAATGCCCTCCACAAGACTCTTCTCTTGTTAAAGCATCTTTGGCAAATAACTCTCCTAATTCTAAGAAATCTGCAACACGTCCTGCTTTTTCTAATTCTGGATTCATTTCGTTAGAATTTCCTGGTACCGAAACTTCTTTCCAGAATTCTTCACGAATAGCCTTAATCTCTACCATGGCTTCTTTTAAGCCTTTTTCGTTTCTAGACATTCCACATTTATCCCACATTACTTTACCAAGTTTTTTGTGGAAATAATCAACAGACTTAGTTCCTTTGTTAGTTACAAAGAATTCTATTTTGTCTTTAACTTCTTTTTCAGCTTCTTCAAACTCTTTAGTATCTGTTGATATTTTTCCTGTACGAATATCATCAGATAAATAATCTCCTATTGTGTATGGCAATACAAAATACCCATCGGCTAAACCTTGCATTAAAGCAGAAGCTCCAAGTCTATTAGCACCATGATCTGAGAAGTTAGCTTCACCAATACAATATAATCCAGGAACGGTTGTCATTAAATTATAATCAACCCAAACACCTCCCATTGTATAATGTACGGCTGGATAAATCATCATTGGTGTTTCGTATGGATTTTGATCTACAATCTTCTCATACATTTGGAATAAGTTTCCATATTTGGCTTCAACAATAGCTTGACCTAATTCGTATATTTTTGCTTCAGATGCATTATCTATATTATGAATTTTAGCTTGCTCTTTTCCATAACGTTCAATAGCAGCTGCAAAATCTAAATATACCGCTTCGCCTGTAGCATTTACTCCATAACCAGCATCACAACGTTCTTTTGCAGCACGAGATGCTACATCACGAGGTACTAAGTTTCCAAAGGCTGGATAACGACGCTCTAAGTAATAATCTCTTTCATCTTCTGATAAATCCGTTGGTTTTTTTCGCCCTTCACGAATAGCCTTAACATCCTCTAAGTTTTTTGGAACCCATATACGTCCATCATTCCTTAATGATTCAGACATTAAAGTTAATTTAGACTGATAGTCTCCTGAACGTGGTATACACGTTGGGTGAATTTGAGTATAACAAGGATTAGCAAAAAACGCTCCCTTTTTATGAATTTTCCATGATGCAGTTACATTACTACCCATGGCATTTGTGGATAAGAAATATACATTTCCGTATCCACCAGTTGCGATAACTACGGCATGAGCAGAATGACGCTCAATTTCTCCTGTAATTAAGTTTCTGGCTATAATACCTCTTGCTTTACCATCAACTTTTACAACATCAAGCATTTCATGACGATTGAACATTTCAATCTTACCACGCGCAATTTGACGGTTCATAGCAGAATATGCTCCTAATAGGAGTTGTTGTCCTGTTTGACCTTTTGCATAAAATGTTCTTGATACCAATACACCACCAAATGAACGGTTATCTAATAATCCGCCATAATCACGAGCAAAGGGAACACCTTGAGCTACACATTGATCAATTATGTTTGATGAAACCTCAGCTAAACGATATACGTTAGCTTCACGAGATCGGTAATCACCTCCTTTTACAGTATCATAAAACAATCTATATGTTGAATCACCATCACCTTGGTAGTTTTTAGCAGCATTAATACCTCCTTGTGCCGCAATTGAGTGCGCACGACGAGGAGAATCTTGATAAGCAAATGCTTTTACATTGTATCCTAGCTCAGCTAATGTTGCTGCAGCAGAACCTCCAGCTAAACCTGTTCCTACTACAATAATGTCTATGTGACGTTTGTTTGCAGGATTAACAAGGTTAATGTGATTTTTATAATCTGTCCATTTATCTTGAATTGGACCCTTAGGTACTTTTGAATCTAATGTTGCCATATCTATGATAATACGTATTTAAGGTGATGATAAAGTGCAATAATTATAAAACCTAATGGAATTATAATTGAATAGGCTTTCCCTATATTTTGTAATGTTTTCTTTCTGCCAGCGGTTACTCCCATAGATTGAAACGCAGACGTAAACCCGTGTGCTAAATGCAATCCTAAAAGGATAAATGCTAAAACATAAGCTATAGTTCTAATATGACTATGAAACTTCTCTACTAACTCATTGAAATATCTAAACTCACCATGGTGTAATCCAGACATATCTCCAACAACATATTTAGTATTTAATTCTGGTATCCAGAAATCGATAAAGTGTAGTACAATAAAAGCTAATATTGCCAAGCCACTGTAAATCATGTTTCTACTCATCCAAGTAGAATTTGCAGCACCATTGTTTTTGGCATATGCAACACCATTAGCTTTTTTGTTTTTAATTTCTAATACAAATCCCATAACAAAATGAAATACTACACCAAAAATTAAAACTGGTTGTAGTGCAAATTGTACTAAAGGGTTTGTTCCCATAAAATGGGATAATTCATTAAAAACATCTTCACTAAAAAGTGATGTGATATTTACTGCTAAATGAATAATTAAGAAAAACATTAGGAAGAAAGCTGAAAGTGCCATAGCTATTTTTCTTCCAATCGAAGATTTAAAAAATCCGCCCATTTTTTTGAAGTTGTTTTTTTGGTTTTAACAAAGGTAGTTATGGACGCACTCATAGACAAATAACAAATGTCATGTTTTTGTTATTTAGAACGATTTTAAAGTAAGTTGAGTCTTATAAAAGAAAAGACTCTTTTTAGAGTCTTTTCTTTATTTAAATTTAAGATTAATTAACTATGAGTTTTTTTGTAATATAATAACTCTCTGAAAAGATATTTACAAAGTAAACCCCTTTTGAAGCATTTATTAAGTTAATGGTATTTAAGCGCGATGTATTTAAATTATTATTTTGTGTAATAAGCCGACCGCTAATATCGTAAACAGTTACTTTATCTAAATTAACTGAACTATCATATCTAATAAAAAAAACACCATTTGTTGGGTTTGGATAAATTTTAACACCCGCATTAAGCTTATCTTCTTCAATACCCAAAGAGCAACTACCAGAATAATTTGTAACTAACGGTTGATTACATACTGATGAATTGGTGCTTTCATTTTGTATTACATTTGCTAACTCTTTATTATCACTATTTAACTCCCTTAATGACTCTCCTTTTGCAATTGCATAATGCATTACATTGTTAGTATCAATAATATGGTCTAATTGCCTACAATGACCTAGTTCGTGTAGCGCTACACTTTGAAAATCATATTCAACATCACTTGGGTTTTGTATATTAAAATTCCAATTTGTTTCATCATCAAAAACAATATCAAATTCTTTTATATACCATTGAAAACTTGGAACTCCATCTATAATAGTGGTGCATCTAGAATAATAACTGGTTCTTTGTCCAAGAACAGTATCTGGTAAATCCTCATTAGCATTAGTACTTGTACTACTATCAAACGCTATAACATTTTTATTATCTGAAAGCGATTTATGCATAGCGTTAGAATCAGACACAAGACTTGACTCATTTAAATCCCAATTCATTTTTGTTTCACAACTCCAAGTTTCTAAAGCATTAAGAAAGGCTGTTTTTGCTTCATTATTTTGAGCAAAGCCCGATGTCATTTGCCAAGTATATCCACCATTATTATTATTGCTAACTAATTGTGTTTTATATGCAATATTATCATTAACAATATTTGCTTGAGCATAACTAATAGTTAATATATTACTTGATGTAAAGTTACTGCCATCGTTATGTGTTATTCTTATTTCTCCTGTTCCAGCTTCAGAAGGAGTTTCTACAGTAATTTTTGTGTCTTCCCAAGATAAAACCTGAGAATCTAAAGCATTAATGAAACTTTTTCCTCCATTATCTGCATTTCTAAAACCTACATTGCCTTTTATGGTGCCAAAATTAGAACCATTAATTGTTAAAACAGATTTTGTCCCAGCAGACAAGGTTGTAGGAGAGAAACCTTGTATAGTTATTGGTAATAAACTTGTTTTATTATTTACAGATATTTTACTTTTAACATCAAAATTTGATAATTGTATATAATCTTTATTTAATTGATTTTTAATCTCACCATAAAAACCACTTACAATTCCTTTATTTACACTAAACTGATTCGCAACCTCATCTCTTGAAAAATCATATTTATAAAAACCTTGTAATGAACCATACGCTCTAAACTGCCTAATATTTATTTGCTCTTTAGAATCCAATTCTATAAAATCATTAAATAATGTAAAAACACCTACATCATTAATATTTAATTTTAAACTAGGGTAAACAATTTGAGCATTAGAATCTATAACGCCTCCTTGTGTGATTACTTTAACTATTGATAAAGCTTCTCCTTTAAATACTTTATATACTTCTATTGTGTTTTCTGTATATATTTTTTCATGATTTAAATCCCAAAAAGATTGTTTTGAAATTACTTTTCCTTCTACAACTAAACTTGATTTTTCGATTTGCTTACTTAAGGATACTTCTTTTAACATTAACTGCGCCGATAATGACTCCGATACTATTAAAATTAATAATAAACTAATTAGTTTGTGTTTTCTCATTCTCTCGATTTTTTTAAAATTATACGTTTACAATACTGAGGGAATGATTGCTTTAAGTTTATTTACGTTGAGCTTTAAACTTATGGACTATGCTGAAATGTTAAAATCGACAAAATACCAAATACTGAAAGTCTTCTATTACACAACAAACTTTGTCTAAAAAATTTATGCATACAAAAAGAGGCATTAATACAATATTGTATTAATGCCTCTTTTAAAAAACGAATAAAATAATTTATTCTACTACTATCTTTTTGGTTATAAAATTTACACCAGAATAAATATTTACAAAATACATGCCTTTAGAAGTGTTTTCTAAATTTATAGTGTTAAAATTTGAGCTATTTGAAACATCAATTTGAGATATTAATCTTCCACTAACATCATATATTTCTATTCTATCTAAACTATAAGATGGAGAATCAATATAAATTTTTTGTTTGGTAGGATTTGGATAAACAGAAACACTATTTTCTAAATTTATATCTTCAACACTAAGCTCACAATTTCCTGTATACTCTGTCATTGGTGAAATTGCTGGAGCACAAGAATGACTAAAAACACTTCTTGTTTGAACATCATTAGCTCCCGTAATACTATTGGTGTCTAGAATGGTGTTTATATTTTCTTCGCCTATTGAAAAATGCATAACATTACTTGTATTAATTACATGTCCCAATTGATGCCCATGTCCTAATTCATGTAATGCTACTGTTTCAAAATCAAACTTATTAGTAATATCTCCTGTTCCAAAATACCAATTTGTTTCTCTATCAAAAACAATATCTATATCTGTAACATACCAGACAATGCCACTACTACAAACACTCCCCGAAAAACCATAAGTACAAGTTCCCAGAATACCCGCATCGAGCTCACCATCAGTACCATCATAATCAAAAGAAATAATGTTTTCTGAAGTTGAAATAACACTAGTATTAGTAAATGTGTTACTAATTTCCCAATTTACTTTTGTTTCGCAACGCCAATTATTAAAAGCTCTTAAAAAAGCATCTGGAGCATCAGCATGTGTTAATTCATTAAAAAAATCATTTTCCATTATCCAAGTATATCCTCCAGATCCATTATTATTATGATGTTGTGTTTGATAAGATTTAAATCCATCTCCTACACCAAAATCACCAGACACATTTATTTCTGAATAACTAATTGACAAAACAGCACTAGAAGTATTACTAGAGCCCTCAGAATCTGTTACACGAATATTACCTGTGCCTGCAGTTCCATCTATATTATCATCATTAGACAAAATAACAGGTACCTCAACAGTTATTAAATTATCACTCCAGCTTAGAACATGAGTATCTAAAGCATCAAAAAATGGCGAACCTGCTGAATCAGAATCTCTAAAACCTACTTTACCTTGAGTTGACCCAAAACCGGAACCCTGAATTGTTAAAACAGAACCTGTCCCCGCAGAAATTGTAGTTGGCGAAAAAGTGATTCCTGTTGGTGTACTCGAACTCTTTTTCTGAGTTGATTTTTTAACTACACTATCAATATCAAAATTTGATACTATTTTATAATTTTTTTTAGTAACCTTAATTATATCTTCATATAATGTTGACTTAATACCTTTTCTTTCACTAAAAGGATTTGTAGCTATATCATCACTTAAATTATAATTATAGAAGCCTTGAACACCACTATACACTTTATAAGTTTTAGCACTAATTGTATTTGTTAAACCTATATTTAAATTACTTTCATTTAAAGTAAAAACACCTGTTAATCCTTTTCCTAATTTTAAGCCATGCGACACTATAAAAGCATTTAAACCTACAATACCTCCTTTAACTATGACTTCTATTTGCTTATAAGACTCCCCTTTAAAAACCTTGTAAACATCAATAGTATAAGCCGTATATATCATCTTATGATCTGCATCCCAAAATGATTTTTTTGCTATCACCTTTCCTTCAACAACTAAACTAGAATTACCAATTTGATCTTTAAGTGATATCTCTTTTAATGAAACCTGAGAAGAAACTGTAGTAATGCTCATAAAAAAAACCAATGCAGTAAAAATGAATTTAAATGGTAATTTGTTAATCATATTTTTAAATTTAAAAATTGTATTGAGGGATTATCAAATATAGGAAATAAAAATCTACTTTTTATTTATACATTTACATCAGTCGTAAAAACAAACTCAACTTAACATGAAATATTTACCAATAAATAAATCACTTTTTGAAAAAAACAGAGCAAAATTTAGTGCTAAAATGAAACCTAAAAGTTTAGCCGTATTTAACTCTAATGATATTTATCCAATAAGTGCAGATAGCACCATGCCATTTGAGCAACACAGAGATATTTTTTATTTAAGTGGTGTAGATCAAGAAGAAAGTATTCTTATACTTTTTCCTGATTGCCCAATTGCAAAACATCGTGAAATATTGTTTTTAAAAGAAACAAATGAACATATTGCCATATGGGAAGGTGAAAAGCTAACTAAAGAAAAAGCTTTTGAAACTAGTGGTATTAAAACGGTTTATTGGCTTCAAGACATGGAAAAAATCATGTTTGAAATCATGACACAATGTAACACAATTTACATTAATACAAACGAGCATTACCGCGCAAATGTTGAAACCGAAACACGCGAAGACCGATTTACTAAATGGCTAAAAAACAAATACCCTGCACATTCTGTAGCTAAGAGCAACCCTATAGTACAAGAATTACGATCTGTAAAAGAACCTGTTGAAATTGATTTGATTCAAAAAGCATGCGATATAACAGAAAAAGGTTTCCGTAGAATATTAGAGTTTGTTAAACCAGGTGTCTGGGAATATGAAATTGAAGCAGAATTTATACATGAGTTTTTAATTAATCGCTCTAAAAAGTTTGCTTACACGCCTATTATAGCTTCAGGAAATAATGCAAATGTGTTGCATTATATTGAGAACAATCAACAATGTAAAGACGGTGATTTGATTTTAATGGATGTAGGTGCAGAATATGCTAATTATTCAAGTGACATGACACGTAGTGTTCCTGTTTCTGGTCGGTTTTCTGAAAGACAAAAAGCAGTTTACAATGCTGTTCTTAAAGTTAAGAATGAAGCTACAAAAATGCTGATTCCTGGTACTGACTGGGCTAAATATCATATTGAAGTTGGAAAAATCATGACCAATGAATTATTAAACTTAGGTTTACTGGATAAAGCCGATGTACAAAATGAAAATCCAGAATGGCCAGCATATAAAAAATACTTTATGCATGGCACCAGTCATCATATGGGTTTAGATACTCATGATTATGGCATATTAACAGAACCTATGCAAGCAAATATGGTGTTTACAGTTGAACCAGGTATTTATATCCCAGATGAAGGTTTTGGGATAAGACTAGAAGACGATGTGGTTATTCAAAAATCAGGGGAACCTATAAATTTAATGAAAAACATCCCTATAGAAGTTGAAGAGATTGAAAGTATAATGAATTTATAAAATTAAAAGGGTCGTTTTTTAAACGACCCTTTTTGCTAAACACTAATATTATAATTTACAGAGTGACTAATTCAAATAAATAATTGTTTAGTTTTTGTAGTGTGTTAATTTTATCATTAGAATCTATTAATAAAGAAATATTATTGTTGCTTCCTCCATAAGAGATCATTCTAATTTTTACATCTTGCAATATTTGAAACAGCTTATAAGTATCTTGATGATTTACTACTGATTGTCCAACCAAACAAACTATACTTTGGTTCCTATCAACATCAATGGAAGCTATTTTTTCTAATTCTATTAATATTTTATCTAAGTTTTTATCATCATCAATTGTTAATGAAACCGCTACCTCTGATGTTGTAATCATATCAATAGACGTTTCATTGGTCGCAAAAATCTCAAAAACCTTCTTTAAAAAACCATGTGCCTGTAACATTCTAGCCGATTTAATTTTAATAGCAGTAATGTTATCTTTCGCAGCTATGGCCTTAATTCCGTTTTCTGAAGTGTTACTAGAAATTAATGTACCATCTGCATCTGGTTTCATAGTATTTTTTAACCTAACAGGAATACTGTCTTTCCTAACTGGTGTTACTGTTTGTGGGTGCAAAATTTTAGCTCCAAAATAAGCCAACTCCGCAGCCTCTTCAAAAGATAAATTTGAAATAGCTTTAGTGTTCTCAACATATCTTGGGTCATTGTTATGCATACCATCAATATCTGTCCAGATTTGAACCTCTTCAGCTTTAATTGCTGCCCCAATAATAGTTGCGGTATAATCACTACCACCACGTTGCAGGTTTGAAATTTCACCTTGATCATCAAGACAAATAAAACCTTGAGTTACATATATTTCTGAATCATCAGCTTTATCTAAAACACTTTTAAACTGAGTTTCTATATAACTGGAATCAGGCTCTTTAAATGCATCAATTCTCATAAAATCTAACGCTGGCAATAACGTTGAACTAATGTTTTCCTGTTTTAAATAGCTGTTAAACATATAAGTTGAAAGCAATTCACCTTGAGCTAATATTTTGTTTTCTAAAGTTTCAGAAAAGTTTACATCTGTACACTTTACTAACAATTCAAAAATACCAGAAACATAATTTTTAACATTAGTATTTAAAAACGTATCATTTAATAAATTATCAATAGTTACAAAATATGCTTCATGTAAGTTGTTTATCTTATCTATAGCATTGTTTGATTCACCTATCTTAATATCATTTGCAATGGCAACTAATTGATTTGTTGTACCAGACATTGCTGAAAGCACTACTACTTTCTTACTTCCGTCGTTAATTATATTTTTAACGTTACTCATGTTTTTAACAGAGCCTACAGAAGTTCCTCCAAATTTTAATACTTTCATTTTCACTAATTTGTATTACAAAACTATAACTCATTTACGAAACAACTATATTTTTAATAAAAAAAAGTTATTTTTACACAAATTGTTAAATAATTAACATTAAAGTTAGCGTAACACATGAAAACAGTATCAAACTGTGTTGAAGATATTTTAATAACTCAGCCTTATTTAGAAGAAGCACTATCTAGGAATATAATAAATTTTAGTGCCCTTGCCATAGAACTTGTAGAGCCTATAAGTAAAATGCTTAAAAAAGATGTAAAACCCGGAGCCATAATGATGGCATTAAGGCGTTATAATCCGCCAGTAACTTTGGGTAATTCTATTAAAATGAAACGAGTTATACAAAACCTTGGTGATATAACAGTTCGCTCTAATCTTACCGACTTTACTGTTAGAAATTCAACCACATTAATTGATAATCATGCCAAAATTCTAGAGCGTATTAATAAAGAAGACAAATTGTTTTATGCTTTTACACGCGGAATTCACGAAAGTAACATTGTAGTTTCAAGTAGTTTGAATGATTTTATTAATGAACATCTTGGAAACGAAACCTTTATTGCTGTACAAGAAAATTTATCTGCCATAAGCATTAACCTTCCTCAAGACAACTCAAAAATAGCAGGTTTATACTATCATTTTTTTAAACGATTAGCCTGGGAAGGAATTGTTTTATATGAGGTTTTATCTACTACTAACGAGTTTACAATTTTAGTTGAAGACGAATTTGTAGACAAAGCTTTTACAGCTATAAAAAAGGTTAAATCTTAATTACTTTTTATACTTTTTTCAAAAATATTCACCAATATAAAAGTAGCTATAGCAGGCATAACCCACCCTAAATTTTGGTGTGCTAAAGGAATTATTAATTTAATAGGTTCTAAATTTTCAGCAGGTATTACAAATCCTAAAAAATCTGGAATACTAAAAATAAAAGTTATTAAAACAACCCATTTAAACACAAGTGCTGATGCTAATTTTTCTGGAATTATATTTAATAAAATAAGTACAATACACAGCGGATAAATAAACATTAAGACTGGTAAAGCAATATCTATAATATACTTTACATCCATTTGCCCAATTCCTATACCAACTATGCAGCAAAAAATTGCAGTTAATAGATACGCATTTTTAAAGGTTTTAAAATAGGCTTTAAAAAAATCTGCAAAACTAACAATAATAGCTATGGCTGTTGTAAAACATGCTACAGCTATTAGAATACTTAAAAAGGTTGAACCAATTTCCCCTAAAGTTTTCACAGCTAGTCCAGAGAGTAAATCAGTTCTAGATATATTATTATCAAATTGCCCATTATAAAAAGCCCCTACTGCGATTAAACCTGCATAAACAATCAACAATCCAAACATGGCAATTAACCCAGATTTGGCAACCATTCTTTTTTTCTCAGTAAACGATAACACATTTTTAGAATTATTAATGGATACTAAAACAACACCACCCATAATGATTCCCGCCATAGCATCATAAGTCTGATAACCTTCCAGTAATCCACTTATAATTGGCAATTCAAAACTTGATGGATTCATCTTTGTTGCTGGAGAAAGAACACCAATAACAATTATAGCCAATACTATTAAAACAATTATTGGAGTTAAATATTTGCCAAGTATACTTAATACTTTATTTCTGTTCATTACAAAAACAAATACTAATACAAAATATACTACACTAGTAAGTAAAGAACTTGTACCAAAAAATGGTGCAATTGCCATTTCATGAGTAACTGCTGCGGTACGCGGACATGGCAAAGCAACCGTAATAGCAAATAGACAAAAACAAAAAATAAGGCTAAAAATTGGTGACACTTTTTTTCCAAAATCAAACATCGTACCTTGTAATCTAGCGTGTGCAAAAATAGCTAGCAAGGGAATTATAGTTGCAGATATTATAAACCCTAGAGTTACTAACCACCAGTCTGTCCCAGATTTAAAACCTAACAACGGCGGTAAAACTAAATTTCCTGCTCCAAAAAAGCCAGCAAATAAAGCAAACCCAAATACAAATGTTTCTTTAGTTTTATTCATGTTATGATTTTATCTTTGCCTAAGATAAATTAAAAATGATTTTAGAGCATAAGGGCATCAATATTTTTTATACTGATGAAGGTTTAGGAAATACAATTATATTACTTCATGGCTTTTTAGAAAATGCTTCTATGTGGAATCCTTTCATTGCTAAGCTTTCTCAGAAAAATAGAGTTGTTACTATAGATTTATTAGGACATGGTAAAACGGGTTGCCTTGGTTATGTTCATACCATGGAACTAATGGCTGAAACTGTTAAAGCTGTATTACATCATTTAAAAATAAACAAATCAACTTTCATAGGTCACTCTATGGGTGGTTATGTAGCACTTGCTTTTGCAGAAAAAAACCCAGAAGCTATAAATAGTTTATGTTTGATGAATTCTACTCCAAATGCCGATACTAAAGAAAAGCAAGAGAATAGAGATCGCGCCATTTTAGCTGTTAAAAAAAATCATAAAACATTTATTAGAATGGCAATTGGGAATTTGTTTAGTCCCGAAAACAGGACCATTTTTTCTGAAAAAATAAAAATTATTATTAAAGATGCACAGCTAACACCATTGCAAGGTATAATAGCTGCACTTGAGGGAATGAAAATTAGGAAAGACAGACAAATGATTTTCCATTCTGCTCCTTATAAAAAAATGCTAATTGTTAGTAAAAAGGACCCCGTTTTAAATTACAAACAGTTAATATCTCAATTAAAAAACACCAACATAAAAATAGTTGAATTTCCTGACGGACACATGAGTCACATTGAGAACGAATTATTATTCCTACAAAATATAGTGCATTTCATCGAAAATTAATAACTTTTTATCGATTTATTTGTTTTTTTTTGTATTTTTATATAAGCCAAATCAATAAATCATGAAAAAACCTACTTCGATCCCTAAATTATATTGTAATTTTTTTGGACATGATTATGAAGTTACTAAACGTGTAACTTATCATGTTAAAGAATATACTTGTAGACATTGTAAAAAAGAATTAACAACTAATAGTAATGGTAAATTAATAGAGCTTACTCCTAAATTTAAAGAGATAAACAATATCCTAGGTCAGATTCATACCTCAAGAACTGAACGTTTAAAGAAAAAAACTATCTCTTCGTCGATTTATTAACCACTTACTAACATAATAGTTTGGTTTTTAATACTTTTAAGGGTCTCTCTTAAATTAATTAATTTGAAATTAAATGAAAAACATTCAGTGCAAAGTATTTGGTCATGACTATAAAGTGACCAGAAACGTGACTTATCATGTTAAAGAATATACTTGTAAAAATTGTAAAAGAGAGCTTACTACAAGTGGTAATGGTAACTTAACCGAACTAACTCCAAAATTTAGAGAAATAAATGATGTTTTAGAGCGCATTCATCACAGACGTATAATGAGAATAAATTCTAAAAACCATAACACAAGCAACCTAAAAGAAATAAAATTACGTATTGCTTAGAGAGCGCGCTTAACTATTAAAGTTTTTCCATCCCTGAGCTTTTACAGGAATTCTTGTGTCTGCTCTTGTAACTAAATGAACACCTTCTTTTTCCTCTTTAATAAATCCTATAACTGTTAAATTAGGATTAGCTTTTATTTTAGGAAAATCATCTTGAGAAATAGTAAACAGCAATTCATAATCTTCACCTCCATTTAAAGCTACTGTTGTGCTATCAATATCAAACTCCTCACATGTTGATATTACTTGAGGATCTAAGGGAATTTTTTCTTCATAAATATCACAACCTACTTTGCTTTGTTTACATATATGAATAATTTCAGACGATAAACCATCACTTACATCTATCATTGATGTTGGCTTAACATTTAAATCACTTAATAATTTAACAATATCTTGTCTTGCTTCAGGTTTTAACTGTCTTTCAATTATATAAGAATAAATCTCTAAATCTGGCTGGCTATTTGGGTTTACTTTATATACTTCTTTTTCTCTTTCTAAAACTTGAAGCCCCATGTAAGCACCTCCCAAATCTCCCGAAACCACTAATAAATCATTTGGTTTGGCTCCACTTCTATAAACAACATTATCACTTTCTATTTCACCAATAGCAGTAACTGATATTAACAGACCTGTATTAGATGATGTTGTATCGCCCCCAATAAGATCAACATTATATATTTTTGTTGCTGTTTCAATTCCTGCATATAAATCCTCTAAAGCCTCTAAAGGAAACCTATTAGATACAGCAATTGATACAGTTACTTGAGTTGCTTTGGCATTCATTGCATACACATCAGATAAATTAACCATAATAGCTTTATACCCCAAATGCTTTAATGGCACATAACTTAAATCAAAATGCACACCTTCAATAAGTAAATCTGTTGTTACAACTACTTTTTTCTTATCGAAGTTTAAAACTGCAGCATCATCGCCAACACCTTTTATAGTAGAGTTTTGTTTTATTTTAAAATGCTTTGTTAAATGGTCAATTAATCCAAATTCACCTAAATCACTCAATTGAGTTCGTTGTTGATTTTTATCTTCTATCATATTGCAAAAATAAGAACCTATATTTGTTTTTACTATCTTTATACTAAAACTAAACCTATTTAGTTATAATATTAAAAATTTATATGAAATTTCTACGCCCTTTTTATGCTATTTTAATAGTATGCTTTTTTATTTTCAACACTCAATCTTGCAATGACGAACCTGTTGAAATTATTCCTATTGTTGATACTGATAATGATGGGATCGAAGACAATCTAGATAACTGTCCTACAGTAGAAAACCCAAATCAAGAAGATAGTGATAACGATGGTATAGGCGATTTATGTGATATTGAAACAAATGCTGCTGATTCTGATAACGATGGTATAGCAGATAGTGATGATAATTGCTTAGAATTTGCAAACCCAAACCAAGAAGACCAAGATAACGATGGTATTGGAGATTTATGCGACCCGGATTTTAATGACCCTAACACACCATTAGCCAAATGCGAAGATGGTTTTGCAGGCATTTATCCTTGTAATGATTATGATTTAATGGCGCATGTTCCATTGAATATATTTGGAGCTGCAGAAGGGAATGATTGTTGGGGCTGGACTGATAGTACAACTGGTAAAGAATATGCTTTAATGGCTACTTCGCACAATACATCATTTATAGATATAACAAAGCCTAACGAACCTATTTACTTAGGCAACCTTCCAACGGCAACAACAAGTAGCCCATGGCGTGATGTTAAAGTTTATAAAGACCACGCCTTTATTGTTGCAGATTGTAGTTTTGGCGACCCTACTTGTAATGACGATCATGGTATGCAGGTATTTGATTTAACACGTTTAAGAAATGTACCTAACCCACCTGAAACATTTAATGCTGACACACATTTTACCGAATTTGGTAAAGCTCACAATATTGTAATTAATGAAGATAGTGGTTATGCGTATATAGTTGGAGCCAATAGAAGTTCCACTTATGCAGGCGGACCCATTTTTATAAATATTCAAGACCCTAAAAACCCTGTTTCAGAAGGTGGCTTTAAAGAAGGTGGTTATTCTCATGATGCACAAGTTGTAACTTACAATGGTCCAGATACTGATTATTCTGGTAAAGAAATTTTAATTGGCAGTAACGAAAATGAAGTTGTAATTGCCGATGTTACAGATAAATCTAGCCCAAAAATTATTTCAACTATTAGCTATAGTAATGTGTGGTATGCACATCAAGGTTGGTTTTCTCAGGACATGAAATATTTTATTTTAGGTGACGAACTTGATGAGTTTAGAGCTGGTGGAAATACAAGAACTATTGTTTTTGATTTTACAGATTTGGATAATCCTGCCTTTCATTTTGATTATTTTGGTACTAGTGCAGCTGTAGATCATAATGGTTATGTTAATAATAACACTTATTATTTTGCAAACTACAGAGCTGGTGTACGTATGTTAGATATAACAAATATTGGAAGTAGCTCTTTTACTGAAGTTGGTTATTTTGACACATACCCAACTGATAATGCTACAGAATTTAATGGAGCTTGGAATGTTTACCCTTATTTTAACAGCGGAAATATAATAGTAAGCGACATTGAAAGAGGGTTGTTTGTTATTAGAAAAAGTGGTACTTAAAATGTATACTTACACTAAAAAACACATATTAACCCTAAGTCTCTTTTCTGTTATTTTTTTAGTTGTTAATTGCTCTAAAAATGACGATAATAATAAAGACTCATTTGAAACTGTTGATATTGATTTTGTTAGAACCTTGGGTGGAACTAAAAACGAAAGCGCACAATCTGTAATAAAAACTACAGACGGTGGTTATGCTATTTTTGGTTATACACAAAGTATGGATGGAGACATTATTAATAAATCAAATGAATCCTTTGACTATTGGTTGCTTAAATATAATCAAAACGACGAACTTCTATGGCAAAAAACCTATGGAGGAAGTGAAGATGATAGAGGCAACGATATCATTCAAACTTTTGATGGCGGCTATGCTATTATGGGCTATAGCAAAAGTAATGATAGCAATGTTTCAGAAAACAATGGGGCACATGATTTTTGGGTTTGTAAATTAGACACATCCGGAAATATTTCATGGGAAAAAAATTTTGGTTTCTTAGGTGCAGATATTGGCAATGCTATAATTCAAACAAAAGATGGTGGTTTTCTTTTAATTGGTGTTATAGATGTTTCTGCTTCTAATGGAGAAGGCAATAGTAAAAGTATAAATTCAAAATCTTCAAAAATACAGCATGCTGGTGGCGATTATTGGGCAATAAAAATAGATGCATTTGGTAACAAACAATGGAGCAGATATTATGGTGGCACATTTACTGATACACCTTATGATGTAACTCAAACAGAAGATAATGGGTATTTACTTGTAGGTTCATCTGATAGTGGAGATGTAGATATTAATAACAACAAAGGCACTTACGATTTTTGGGTTTTAAAAATATCTGAAACAGGCACAATATCTTGGGAAAAATCTTTTGGAGGTTCACAAACCGACGAAGCCAGAGCTATTGCAAAATCAAACGATGGTAACTATATTATAGTTGGCGACACTAGAAGCAATGATTTTGACGTTACTATAAACAAAGGCGCAGCAGATTTATGGGTTATTAAAATATCACCTACCGGGAGTCTTATCTGGGAGAAGACTTATGGTGGTAATAGTTTTGATGCTGCACGTTCAATTTCTAAAACCCAAAATGGCGATTTTATTATTTCTGGAAGTTCTAGAAGTATGGATGGAGACTTAGCAAATAATAATGGACAAAATGATGGTTGGGTAATAAAAATTGACACTAATGGCGCATTAAAATGGCAACAATCAATTGGTGGCTCAGAAATTGATTTTGCTTATGATGCTGTAGAATTAAACAATAAAAGCATCATCATAGTTGGTGACTCAAACAGCTCTAATTTAGACATTACAGACAATAAAGGCTTCTCAGACTTACTTGTTTTTAAATTAAAATAATCGCTTAAAATAGCAATTAAAAATGAAAAGAATAATCCCCATATTAATGATTTTATTAATAACTTTTTCTTCGTGTCACGAAGACAATGATGATAAAATAACATTAGCAAATGTAACCTTTAACTTCAGTCATAATTGGGATGGTACATCTGTTACAAATTCTGATTTTAACAGCATTAAATTTACAAATGAAAAAGGCAACCAACTAAGTATTGAAAGATTAAGGTACCTAATATCAAAAATCACCTTTTACAAATCTGATGGAAGCATAACTGAAATAGATGGCTATAATCTAGTAGATGTTACAAATAATGAGAATTTATCTTTTTCTCCAGCAGCATTTATAACAACCGGTTCTTATAATGACGTTACTTTTACTTTTGGATTTAATAATGAAGACAACTCAAAAAACTATACAGATTTAAACACTGCTTCATGGAATGTCCCTGAAATGCTTGGTGGTGGTTATCACTATATGCAATTTGATGGTAAATTTTTAAATGGTTCAAATGAAGAACAAGGATTTAATTATCATGCTATTAGAGCAGCAGACAACCCTGGCGAAAACCCAACCTTTCCACAAGATACTTTTTTTAATGTAAGCCTTGGCGCTATAACAATAGCAAGCAACACGACATTTAATATTGAAATGAATATAGCCGAATGGTTTAAAAACCCTAACACTTGGGATTTAAATGCTTTAAACCAAATGTTAATGCCAAATTCATCAGCTCAAATCATGATGTATGAAAATGGTCAAAATGTATTTAGTTTAAAATCTGTTAATCAATAATCATTTTGAAAGCATGGCAACTACATATTATTTGTTTCATACTTTGTTTCTCTTGTGAAAACGAATCGGTTGAGCAATATGTAGCAACCCCTAGCCCTCTTAACATACCTAAACTATTTGAAGACAATATTTTAGCTCCAATAATTCCGACAGACAACCCACTAACAATTGAAGGTATTGCTTTAGGGAAAAAATTATTTTTCGATCCCATTTTATCTTCAAATAACACACAAGCCTGTGCAGACTGTCATAATCCAGAAAATGCATTTACAGATTCCAATAAATTTAGTGAAGGTGTTGAGGGTGTTTTAGGAAACCGAAACTCAATGCCTCTTTTTAATTTAGCATGGAATTACGATGAGAAATTCTTTTGGGACGGCAATACATTTAGCTTAGAACACCAAGCTTTTGTACCAGTATCTGACCCTATAGAAATGAATAGTAACTGGACAGAGGTTGAACAAAAACTACAACAACACTCAGAATACCCCGTTTTATTTGAACAAGCTTTTGGAGTTTCAAAAATAGACTCAACACTTATAACAAAAGCTATTGCGCAATTTGAACGCACTCTAATTTCATCAAACTCAAAATTTGATAAACATCTTTTAGGCAAAGTAACTTTAAGCCCAGAAGAACTTAATGGTTTCAACATTTTTATGAACGAAGCTAAAGGCGATTGTTTTCACTGTCACGGAAGTGATAAAAATCCACTTTGGACAGACAATCTATTTCACAATAATGGCTTAGATGAAACTTTCTCAGATTTAGGTTTAGGCACTATAAGTGGAGATCCTGCAGATAATGGAAAATTTAAATCACCATCACTAAGAAACCTTGCATTTACGGCACCGTACATGCACGATGGCAGGTTTAAAACTTTAGATGATGTTATAAATCATTATAGCGAAGGTTTAAAAAACTCCCCTACCATAGACCCTTTAATGAAAAAAGTAGCACAAGGAGGCGTAGGTTTATCAAATCAAGAAAAAAACGATTTAAAAGCCTTTTTATTATCATTATCAGATTATGATTTCATAAACAATCCAAACTTTATAATAGAATAATACTACAAAAAATAGTGTATTTCGTCGAAAATAATATGATTTTTGTCTAGGATTTTATAATTTTTTATAAATTTATCCCAGTAACTATTCAAAATATGAATCAAAAAATACCATCAAACATTTTTTGCACAACTTATGGGCATAATTATTTTCGGTTGAGTCATGCAAATGCTAACACTCCTGAGTTAATTTGTAAATGTTGTAAAGGTTATTTTAAATTTGAAAATGATGGTTCAATATCACCCGTTTCAAACAAAGAGAACGAAAAATTCTCATCACTTCTCTACAAAAAAAAGATCGCTTAAAACAGCAAAATCAACCCTTTATTAATCACAAAAGCTAGAGGTAACAACGCTTAATTGTTTACTAATTAAACGATAAGAAAAACCTATTAAACTATATGCTAATATAATGTTAGGTTATTCGACTTTTAGTGACTTATATTGTATATTTGTGCTTTATTTAGAAACTGTCTTAATAAAAAGCATTAATTCACAACTAAATTTAATAATAAAATTAATTATGATAAAAGTCTCTGAAACAGCTAAGAAGAAGGTCGTTGAACTTATGGCCGATGATGGCTATAACGCTTCTACAGACTATGTACGCGTGGGAGTAAAAAGTGGAGGTTGTTCTGGTTTATCTTACGATTTAAAATTTGACAAAGAACAACAAGAAGGTGATAAACTTTTTGAAGATAATGATATAAAAATCATAGTTGATAAAAAAAGCTTTTTGTACTTAATTGGTACAACACTAGAATACTCAGGAGGTTTAAACGGAACAGGTTTTGTTTTTAACAACCCTAACGCTAACCGAACTTGCGGGTGTGGTGAATCATTTTCATTATAAAATAAGAAATTAATATGTCGAAGTATACCGAAGATGATTTACGCGAAGAATTAAAAACCAAAGAATATGAATATGGGTTTTATACTGATATAGAATCTGATACTTTTCCTAATGGTTTAAATGAAGATATCGTTCGTGCTATTTCTAAAAAGAAAGAAGAACCAGAATGGATGACCCAATGGCGTTTAGAAGCTTTTCGTGTATGGGAAAGTATGATTGAACCTGAATGGGCTAATGTAAACTACAAAAAGCCAGATTTTCAAGGTATTTCATACTATTCTGCACCAAATAGCAAACCTAAATACGATAGTTTAGATGAAGTAGATCCAGAACTTTTAGCGACTTTTGCTAAACTGGGAATTTCTATCGACGAGCAAAAAAAATTAGCTAATGTCGCTATGGATGTTGTAGTAGATTCTGTTTCTGTTGCAACAACCTTTAAAAAGACATTAGGTGAAAAAGGCATCATTTTCATGAGTATTTCTGAAGCTATTAAAGAGCATCCAGAACTTGTAAAAAAATATTTAGGAACTGTTGTCCCACAAAAAGACAATTTTTATGCAGCTTTAAATTCAGCTGTTTTTAGCGATGGATCTTTTTGTTACATTCCAAAAGGAGTACGTTGCCCAATGGAACTATCAACATATTTTAGAATTAACCAAGCAGGAACAGGTCAATTTGAAAGAACTCTAGTAATAGCTGATGAAGGTAGTTATGTAAGTTACCTTGAAGGTTGTACTGCGCCAAGTCGTGATGAAAACCAATTACACGCAGCAGTTGTAGAATTAATTGCTCTAGATGATGCCGAGATAAAATACTCAACAGTACAAAACTGGTATCCTGGAAACGCTGAAGGTAAAGGTGGTGTTTTCAATTTTGTAACCAAAAGAGGATTGTGCGAGAAAAACGCAAAAATCTCTTGGACTCAAGTTGAAACAGGTTCTGCAGTTACATGGAAATACCCAAGTTGTGTATTAAAAGGAGATAATTCTGTTGGTGAATTTTACTCGATTGCAGTAACTAACAACTATCAACAAGCCGATACTGGAACAAAAATGATTCACTTAGGTAAAAACACGAAGTCTACCATTATCTCAAAAGGAATTTCAGCCGGAAAATCTCAGAATAGTTACCGAGGTTTAGTTCAAATTAACTCAAGAGCAGATAACGCACGTAATTTTTCACAATGTGATAGTTTATTAATGGGTAATGAATGTGGTGCTCACACTTTCCCATACATTGAAGCTAAAAACAAAACTGCAAAAATAGAACACGAAGCAACAACTAGTAAAATTGGTGAAGATCAAATTTTCTATTGCAATCAACGTGGTATCGATACAGAAAAAGCTATAGCATTAATAGTTAACGGCTTTAGTAAAGAAGTTTTAAACAAACTTCCTATGGAGTTTGCTGTTGAAGCACAAAAATTATTAGAAATAAGTTTAGAAGGTAGTGTTGGATAAATTAATAAAAAATGAAAAAAGTATTAATTCTACTTGTATGTCTCACAGCATTTTTAAGCTGTAAAGAAGAAGGCAAATCTCAAAAATTAGAAGAAACAGTCGTTAATGATGATTCTTTGAAAACAACAAAACAAAATGATGGCTTAACACATTTAAAAGGTGAATTTGTGTATTATGATGGTGCTGCCGTTTTACAAACAAACGCCGAAATTTATGGTGTTTTAATTACAAACAAATTTGAAGAATTAAACAAACAAGCTCAACAATACAAAACAGAACCAACAGATATGGTTCAAGTTGAAATAAGAGGAAGAATTACAAACGAAAAAGACGATAAAATTCTTTGGGAAAACAAGGTTGAAATAGTAGAAATATTAAATGTTAAACCAAACCCAAAAAAAGAAAACAACGTAATAAAACTAGGAAATCAATAGTATGTTAAAAATAAATAATTTACACGCAAGTGTTGAAGGCAAAAGCATCTTAAAAGGTATTAACCTTGAAGTAAAAGCAGGCGAAGTTCATGCTATAATGGGTCCTAATGGTTCTGGTAAAAGTACATTAGCATCTGTAGTTGCAGGAAAAGAGGAATATGAAGTAACTGACGGAAACATGGTTTTTGATGGTGAAGACATTGAGGAATTGGCTGCAGAAGAACGTGCTCATAAAGGTGTGTTTTTATCCTTTCAATACCCTGTTGAAATCCCTGGAGTTTCTGTAACAAACTTTATGAAAACTGCAATTAACGAAACACGCAAAGCAAAAGGCTTAGAAGATATGCCTGCTAAAGACATGCTTAAAATGATTCGCGAAAAATCTGAATTGTTAGAAATAGACAGAAAATTTTTATCTCGTTCTTTAAACGAAGGGTTTTCTGGTGGTGAAAAGAAACGTAATGAGATTTTTCAAATGGCTATGCTTGAACCAAAATTAGCCATACTTGACGAAACAGATTCTGGTTTAGATATTGATGCACTTCGTATTGTTGCAAACGGTGTAAACAAACTTAAGAGTAAAGACAATGCTGTTATTGTTATAACACACTACCAACGTTTATTAGACTATATAGTTCCTGATTTTGTTCATGTACTTTATAATGGTAGAATTGTAAAATCTGGCGGTAAAGAACTAGCACATGAGTTAGAAGAAAAAGGATACGACTGGATTAAAGAAGAAGTGAACGCTTAATAACAAGCAAATGGATTTAAAAGAAAAATTAGTATCATCATTTTTAGCACTAGAGAACACAGTTGATGTTGACAGCTACGTACACGATGTAAGATCTGAAGCTATTAAAACATTTGAAGAAAAAGGATTTCCTTCAAAAAAGGAAGAAGACTGGAAATATACTTCTTTAAACAGCATATTAAAAGAAGATTATAGTGTGTTTCCAAAACAAGAAAACGCGCTAGAATTTAAAGATGTTAAAAAGTATTTTATACATGATATAGATAGCTACAAAATCATCTTTATTGATGGTAAGTATTCTTCGCATTTATCACAAACCACTCATGATGGTATTGATGTTTGCTTGATGTCTGCAGCCTTAAATAAACCAAAATATCAATTGATTATTGAAAACTACTTCAATAAAGCTGCAGAAAAAGATAGTTTATCTTCTTTAAACACAGCATTTTCAAGTGAAGGCGCCTATATCCATATTCCAAAAAATAAGGTCGTAGAAAAACCCATTCAAATTCTACATTTCTCAACAGGAAATGAAGCTGCAACTATGTTACAACCACGTAACTTAATTGTTGTTGATGAAAATTCGCATGTGCAAATTATAGAACGTCATCATAGTTTAACAAACAATCCTGTATTAACAAATAGCGTTACCGAAATTTTTTGCAACAAACGTGCTATTGTAGATTATTACAAAATACAAAACGACAATAAATACGCTTCATTAATAGACAATACGTTTATTAAACAAAAAAGAGAAAGTCATGCATCTGTACATACGTTTGCTTTTGGTGGTAAATTAACACGTAACAATTTAAACTTCTATCAAGAAGGCGAACGTATTGATTCAACTTTAAAAGGAGTTACTATAATTGGTGACAAACAACATGTAGACCACAATACTTTAGTACATCATATAGAACCAAATTGCGAAAGTCATCAAGATTACAAAGGTATTTTTGACGACAATTCAACTGGAGTTTTTAACGGAAAAGTAGTTGTAAATAAAGAAGCACAAAAAACCAATGCCTTTCAAGCTAATAATAACATTTTAATAAGCGATAAAGCATCTATAAACACCAAGCCGCAATTAGAAATTTTTGCCGACGATGTTAAATGCTCTCACGGTTGTACTATTGGACAATTGGATGAAAGCGCTATGTTTTATATGCGTTCGCGTGGTATTCCAGAAAAAGAAGCCAAAGCATTATTAATGTTTGCCTTTAGTAATAACGTGTTAAGTTCGGTTAAAATACCAGAATTAAAACAACGTATTACCAAAATTATTGCCAACAAATTGGGTGTAAATATTGGTTTCGATTTATAGGTTATTTGTTATTCCCTTGAAATTGGGAATTTCATAAAAACAAGTGTAATTATTAATTTTTTGAAGCTATTTCCCGCTATTCATTCTATCTTTTTTTGATAAAATCAAAAATGGATGCCATTACTATCGGGGCTAGACATAACAATTATGTTCAACGTAGAAGAAATAAGAAAAGACTTCCCCATTCTTTCTCGCAAAGTTAATGGCAAACCTTTAGTGTATTTTGATAATGCTGCAACCTCCCAAACACCACAACAGGTTATTGAAGCTATTGTAGATTATTATTCAAATTATAATGCAAATATTCATCGAGGTGTACATACTTTAAGTCAAGAAGCAACCGATTTATACGAACAAGCACGACATAAAATACAAGCACATTTTAATGCTAAATTCTCGCACGAAATTATATTTACATCAGGGACAACTCATAGTATTAATCTTGTTGCAAATGGATTTTCATCTATATTAAAAAAAGGAGACGAAATTATAGTATCTGCTTTAGAGCACCATAGCAATATAGTACCTTGGCAAATGCTATGCGAGCGTACTGGTGCTTCTTTAAAAGTAATACCAATGAATGAAGATGGTGAGCTTATCATGTCTGAATTCGATCAATTACTATCAACTAACACCAAACTGGTATTTGTAAATCATATTTCAAACGCATTAGGAACTATAAATCCTATTGAATATATTATTGAAAAAGCACATCAAGTTGGCGCTGCTGTTTTAATAGATGGCGCACAATCTGCACCGCACATAAAACCAGATGTACAAGCTTTAGATGTCGATTTCTATGTTACTTCCGCTCATAAAATGTGTGGTCCAACAGGTGTTGGTATGCTTTACGGAAAAGAAGCGTGGTTAAATAAACTTCCACCATACCAAGGCGGTGGCGAGATGATTGCAGAAGTAACCTTCGAAAAAACAACATACGCTGATTTACCACATAAGTTTGAAGCCGGAACACCAAATATTTGTGGTGGTATTGCTTTTGGCGTAGCTATAGATTATATGAATGGTATTGGCTTCAATACTATTGCAACTTATGAAAATGAGCTACTTGAATATGGTACAACACAACTTTTAGCTATAGATGGCTTAAAAATTTATGGTACCTCAAAACATAAAACTTCAGTCATTTCTTTTAATCTAGATGGTATTCATCCTTATGATGTTGGTACTATATTAGATAAATTAGGTGTTGCCGTAAGAACAGGACATCATTGCGCACAACCTATTATGGATTTTTATAAAATTCCAGGAACAGTTCGGGCTTCATTTTCATTTTACAACACTAAAGAAGAAATTGATACTTTAGTTGAAGGTGTTAAGAAAGCTAAAATGATGTTGTCTTAAATTCTTATTGTGTTATTTTACTATTTCTATAATTTGGAACAATTTATTTTGTTAAAAATATAACACCGTTCTGCTTTTTGTCGAATAATTAACAATTTTTTTGTGAAATTATTAAAATTTTTACAAAAATATTTTATCTTCAGCATCGACTAATTCAAATAATTAATAAAATATGAAAAAAATTCTTTTAGGTATGGCTGCCTTAGCCTTACTATTCACAGCTTGTGATAATGACAAAAATGAAATTATTGAAGATCAATCTGTAAAAGTTGATATGAGCGACTTTTATGTTTACACAGATACATCCAATGACATACTTTCAAAATCACCAAATAGTAAAAACAAGGTAAAAACATGCCACACCATGCATGTTTTAAACAAACAACTTGATGCTAATCCAGGTCTTGCAAAAAAGATGTATGATATTGAATACCACACAAGAAGTTTTATTGCTGCTAAAGGAAAACCAACCAAACCAGGAAATGGAAACGGTGGTGGAAATGGCGGCGGAGGCGAAGAGCCAACTCCAGATAACTTAGGTGTTATTAATATTCCAGTTAATGTTATTGTAGTTTATAGCAACTCTAATGAAAATATTAGTAATGCTCAAATAAGTTCACAAATTGCCGTTTTAAATGATGATTTTAGAAAAGCAAATAACGATATTAATCAAGCACCTACAGAGTTTTCTAGTGTAGCTGCAGATAGTGAAATTACATTTACGCTTGCAAATACTTATAGATATGCTAGTTCAAATACGTCTTGGGGTACTAACAATGCTGTAAAGAATGCTTATCCTCCTGTATCTCCAGAAACTCATTTAAACATTTGGGTTTGTAATATTGGTGGAGGTATTTTAGGTTATGCACAATTTCCAGGTGGTAATTTATCTACCGATGGTGTAGTTTGTTCACCTCAATACTTTGGTTCTACAGGATATGTTCAAGCGCCATTCAATAAAGGAAGAACAATGACTCACGAAGTTGGACATTATTTAAATTTACGTCACATTTGGGGCGATGGCAGATGTAAGCAAGACGATTTTGTTTCTGATACGCCATCATCAGATGGACCAAATTATGGTTGCCCATCATATCCAACTGTTAATTGCAGATCAACTGATATGACAATGAATTATATGGATTATGTTGATGATGCTTGTATGTATATGTTTTCTGAAGGTCAGAAAACTAGAATGAGAGCCATTTTTGCTTCTGGTGGTGCTAGAGAAAGTATGCTTCCTTAAAAAAGCTTTAATATAAGATTATTTAAAAAGACGCCTATTTTGGCGTCTTTTTTGTATTATTAAACTAAACTTAACACATCACATGAAAACCATATTCTTACTTTTTTCAATACTTCTAATAAACCAAGATTGCTCAACGAAACTCAATCAAATAGAAACATCCATTATTTATACTGAAAGTAGCAGAGCGTATTACTTTCAAGTAATTGTGGAAAATGACATTATTTCAATAATAAAACAAAGAGGTGCCAATCCAGTAGTTAAATCATGCCCTGAAGCATTAAAGAATGCATTATTATTAGAACTAAATAAGCTAGATATAAAACAACTTCAAAACTTTGAGCCACCTTCAGTAAATCACCAATTTGATGGTGCGCATATAGCTAATCTACAGGTAATAAAAAACAATAAAACATATCAATCTAAAAACTTTGATCACAACAACCCACCTACAGAAATTGTTACAATAGTTAAAGAAATCTTATCAATTGTCGAAAACATTGAATAGCAACAATTCTTGTTGTATTTTTGTATAAAATTGGAACTATGAGTATTGAAGAGATTCAAAATGAAATAATAGACGAATTCTCAATGTTTGAAGATTGGGAAGAACGTTATCAATATATGATTGATTTGGGGAAAGATTTACCCTTAATTAACGACCAATACAAAACAGACAGTAACATTATTAAAGGTTGCCAAAGTAAAGTTTGGGTACATGCAGAAATGAAAAATGATAAAATAGAGTTTACTGCCGATAGTGATGCCATAATTACTAAAGGCATTATAGCCATATTGATTCGTGCATTTTCTAATCAGCATCCAAAAGACATTATTGATGCTAATACTGATTTTATAGACAAAATTGGTTTAAAAGAGCATTTATCACCAACACGAGCTAACGGGTTAGTAAGTATGGTAAAGCAATTAAAAATGTATGCTATAGCATACCAAACACAATTAAATTAAAATGAGTGAAGTTATAGATACTGCCGAATTGGGTGAGAAAATAGTAAACGTTCTTAAAACAATTTACGACCCAGAAATACCTGTTGACATTTACGAATTAGGCTTGATATACGATGTATTTGTTAACGAAGATTATGATGTTAAGATATTAATGACTTTAACAACACCTAACTGCCCAGTTGCAGAAACATTGCCTTTAGAAGTTGAAGAGAAAGTTAAATCGCTTAATGAGGTAAAAGATGCTGAAGTTGAAATTACTTTTGATCCACCTTGGACACAAGAATTAATGAGTGAAGAGGCTAAACTTGAACTTGGAATGCTTTAGTATTTCAAACAATCATTTTTCATTAAAATTAATAGTATAACTTCTTGAAAGACGAAATTATAAATCGCGTAGCGAATAGCAAACTAGTTACTATTGACCTTGAGGATTATTATCCTAAAGGTAATCGTATTTTATTCGATATTAAAGATTGGTTATTTGAAGGTTTTGTGCTTCGTGAAAAAGAGTTTAGAGCTCAAGTTACAGAATTTGATTGGGGCATTTATCAAGACCAATACATAGCTTTAACTTGCAGTAGCGATGCTATTATTCCTGGTTGGGCATATATGCTTTTAAGCATACAGTTAAAACCTTATGCTAAAAAAATTATTGTAGGTAATTTAGATCAATTAGAAACTTCAATTTATCAAGACATTATTAATAATCTTGATGTTTCAGATTTTAAAGACAAACCTGTAATAATAAAAGGTTGCTCAAATAAGCCCGTACCACAAAATGCTTACATTATGCTTTCCAGCAAGTTACAACCAATTTGCAAGTCTATTATGTATGGTGAAGCTTGCTCTTCGGTACCACTTTTTAAGAAAAAGTAATTTTTATGTGACTATAGGCTGTTAATTGAGTCTAAAATGTATATTTGCAAAAATTTTTAACAAAAATTAAAATTATGAAAAAATTATTTTTCACATTATTATTATCTGTTAGCGTTTTATCAATTAACGCACAAACTAAAGAAGAGCTACAAGCTCAAAAATCTGAAAAGCAAGCTATAGCAGATGCTGCTCAAGCTGAAGCAAACGCTTTACAAGCTAAAATTGATGCGCTTCCAGGATGGAGAAAAGGTGCTTTTGGTACTATTGGTGGTAGCTTATCTGGTTTCAATAACTGGTATTCTCAAGGTACTCCAAACAACAATTCTGGTAACATTGGTTTTACTGTAAATGGTTTTGCTAATTTAATTCAAGAGAAATTCTTTTGGAGAAACTCTTTAACTACAAACTTAAACTGGGTAAAATTAGATAACAAGGATAATCCTTTAGACGATGATAGCTTTAGTCCTACTACTGATGTTTTTAACATTTCTTCTTTATACGGTAGAAATATTGCTAAAAACTTAGCAGTTTCTGGTTTAGCTGAGTACAGAACTACAATATTAGATAATTTTAACGACCCAGGTTACTTAGACGTTGGTGTAGGTGCTACTTGGACTCCTATTGAAAACTTTATATTAGTGGTACACCCATTAAACTACAATTTTGTTTTTGCTGATGGTGATTCTGTATTCGAATCTTCTTTAGGTGCTAAAATTGTTGCAGATTATACAAGACAAATTGGAGCTGTAAATTTCAAAACAAACTTATCTGCTTTCCAAAGCTATAAGTCTGGAGATTTTTCAAACTGGACTTGGACAAACTCTTTTAGCTATACACTATGGAAAATGATTGGTGTTGGTTTTGATTTTGGTTTAAGAAGTAATAAACAAGAAGCTTTAAACTACTCTATTGAAACTTTAGGTAATGCTGGAGAAACTTTTGATAGTGTTGATAACGATTTACAATCTTATTACACTTTTGGTTTAAGCTACAAGTTTTAATACTATATACATAGATTTAATAAATTTATAAAAAAATGCGCTTCCTTTTTTAAGGAAGCGCATTTTTTGCGTTAGGGATAGTAATGAAAAGCCCACAGCGAGGTACTAGCGAGGACTTGTAATGTATAGCCCGCCCCTTGTGGTAACGCCCAAGTACTATTCTTCTATTATACCATCTTCATTATAATCTTGATACAAAAAATGGTTGTATGGGAAACGTGTAACGTGTATTTCGCGAACCTCATCGTAAACCCGCTTTTTAAAATCTTCTAAATTTTCTTTATTCAATGCCGAGATAAACAAAGCATTGTTTCCTACCTTACTCATCCAAGTGCTTTTCCACTCTTCTAATGAATAATGTTTTTCGGTACGTTCTGTTTCTAAATCATCAGCTTCTAATGGTTCTGCCTCATAGGCATCAATTTTATTAAAAACCATAATAGTTGGTTTATCACCACTTTTTATTTCACCTAAGATTTTCTCTACAGATTCTATATGTTCTTCAAAATTAGGATGCGAAATATCTACCACATGTAGCAGTAAATCGGCTTCTCTTACCTCATCTAAAGTACTTTTAAAACTATCTACCAATTGTGTTGGTAGCTTTCTAATAAACCCTACAGTATCACTTAATAAAAAAGGTAAATTTTGAATAACTACTTTTCTAACAGTAGTATCTAAAGTTGCAAACAATTTATTTTCTGCAAACACTTCGCTTTTACTAATAACATTCATGAGCGTAGATTTACCAACATTGGTGTATCCTACAAGTGCCACACGAACCATTTTACCACGATTACCACGCTGTACAGCCATTTGCTTATCAATGGTTTTAATACGGGCTTTAAGTAATGTTATTTTATCTCGAACTATACGTCTATCTGTTTCAATTTCGGTTTCACCAGGTCCACGCATACCTATTCCACCTTTTTGGCGCTCAAGGTGTGTCCACATACCTCTTAAACGTGGTAATAAATATTCGCATTGAGCCAACTCTACTTGTGTTCTAGCATAACTAGTTTGTGCACGTTGGGCAAAAATATCTAGTATTAAATTGGTTCTATCTAAAACTTTTACATTTAAAATTTTACTAATATTTCGTTCTTGTGCAGAGGAAAGTTCATCGTCAAAAATAGCGGTACTAATATCGTGCTCTTCTATAAATTGGCGCACATCTTCCATCTTCCCTGTTCCTATGAAGGTTTTAGGGTTTGGCATATCCATTTTTTGAGTAAATCGTTTTACTGCATAACCTCCAGCTGTAAAAGTTAAAAACTCCAACTCATCTAAATATTCTTTAGATTTTTCTTCGTTTTGTTCTTTGGTAATAACGCCTATTAAAACTGCTCTTTCTAGGCTAACATCTTTCTTTTCTATCATGTTACAAAGTTACGTAATTGTGGGCATTTTAATATTTATATTTTTAAGCCTATTTTTGACCTATGACAGAACCTTTTAATGATATTCCAGTACGCCACGATATGCAAACTGTTGCGTTTTATAATGTTGAAAATAACATATAAACAAAAACAAACTTAAACATGATAATGATTTTTTACCTGGTTCTATTAAAAACTGGACACCAAAACGTTACCAAAATAAGTTAAGAAAAATTGGCTATGCTATATCTAATATTGGGAGACGAGAAACGGGAAAACACCCAGCACTAGTTGGTTTAGCTGAAATTGAAAACGCTACAGTTATTAAAGACTTAATGGCTTCTAAGCATTTAAAGCATTGTAATTATGATTATATACATTTTGACTCTTTAGATGAACGCGGTATTGATGTTGCTTTGTTATATGATACTACTGCTTTTAAAGTATTAGATTCTGAAGCATTTGCTGTAAGCCTAATAGATGATGATGGTACACCTGATTACACTCGAGATGTTTTATTAGTTTCTGGTATTTTAGATAATGAAAAAGTACATGTAATTGTAAACCATTGGTCTTCTAGACGTGAAGGTGAAAAGGAAACTGAATTTAAACGTTTAGCATCATCAGAAAAAGTAAGCGAGATTATTTCATCTATAAAACAAAATGAAGAACACGCCAAAATTATAGTTATTGGCGATTTTAATGATACCCCACAAAACAATAGTCTTAAACGTTTAGTAGATGAATTTGATTTATTTAATCCTATGGAAACTTTGCGCTCTTTTACTCGTGGTTCTGTAAAGCATAGACGACAATGGTTTACTTTCGATCAAATTTTAGTATCTACCAACTTTTTTAAGAGTTCTAAAAATGAATTCGAATTTTTTAAAGCTAATATTTTTGACGAAGATTTTCTGAAACTTTTTAAAGGTCCTTTTAAAGGGTCTCCTTTTAGAACTTATGTTGGCCCTAAATACAAAGGTGGCTATAGTGACCACTTCCCTGTATATATGATTTTAAAAAAATAATTACGTTGCTTGATAAAGAATATATGTTAATCCTAAAATAGCAACAGGAAATAACCAAAGTAACCAAATATTATAAGACAGTTTTTTCTTTTTAAGCATTTTTGCATTTAATACTTTTCGTTTTCTGCCGCCGTATTGCATCCAGTTTTTGAAATAAAGAAAAATAGTGACCAATACAAATAAGGTCCATGCTTTTGGGGCCGACATTGTATTGACATGCATTTGCCTAAAAAAACCGGCAAAAAACACACCTAAAAGTAATAGCAAACTACATTGTAAAACAGTTATGTAAAACGTAGCAATACTATTAGCATTTTTACTTTTTTTGGTTTTGTAATGCTGGAAGAAATGAAAAAATAAGGAATCGAATGTTGTCATCTAGTTGTTTAATATGCCAAAGGTAAAACTAAAGTTTTACTATTCAACATAATCTATACTAATCTCATCTAATTCATAAATACCATCAAACGTATCTTGCCCACTTCCTGTATATTTAAATGCGATATGAATTATTCCTGTAATACAAGATAAATCGACATTTCCAGAGCTAAACCACTCGACAAAAGAATCGGAATCCTTTACTACATAAGCGGCAGATAACACTCCCCATTTAGCAGAGGTAACATTAGCTTCGGTTCCATCCCAATCTACAGAATATAATACTTCCATATAACTACTATCAGCCAAACTATTAGACGTTTTAAAACGCAACGTTTCGCCATCTTGAGCATCTAAATTTATACTTGGTGTAATTAACCAACCTATATTACTTATATCTCCAGAACTACTAGATTGAAATCTAGCAGAACGCCCTAATGATGCATTTGATGATGTTGACGAATAGCCTTCCCAAGCTTCTGTACCTGTTTCTATATAATTTGTCCAACCATCAATCGCTATTGGTTTATTATTTTTTTGAGGTTCAAAATCTTCATACAAAATATTTCCTGAACCTACAGTAGGTGCTAATCCACAAGTTAATTCCTTAGGGTCGCATCGTGTTTCGCTATCAAAATTAACATCAGCAGAGCTATTAATAACTAACACATTAAAATTATCTCTAAAATCTCGACTAAAAATACCTAAAATACTACCTTGTCCTTGAGGCACAATTAAGGTTTTAAAATCAGAAAAGGTACTGGTTTGCATAATCATTTGTATACCAGAATCGCAGCTTTCTAATAAACGAAGCCCATCGAACTCATCAAAAGATTCGCTTGCATAAGTTGCCCCTAATTCAAATCGATTTAATTGCATATTATCTAATTGAATTAAAGTGTTTTCATCATTTTCATTTAAATCTGCTAAACCTGAAATTTTAGGTGTTATAGAGACTATTTCATTACTTCTAATAACAATATCTTTATATTCAGCGGGTTGAATTTGTTCTACTTGAACCGCATCTCCTTTTCCAATGGTAATAACGCCACTAGTTTCTCCAATGGTTAAACCATCCATTTTTACATATACTTTTTGCCCAAATTGATAGGTATCAGACAAACTACTCACATTAATATCAATTTTAAAACCTAGTCTTGGGTCGCTATCAGTACTACTATCATCTGTTTTATTTTGAATGATTAATTCTTCAAAAAAGTTCCCTGATTTATCAGAAGACACCACATAACCTTCAATATATAAATCGGTTTCATCATCAATAACCACGGTAGAATTACCACCATTTACAGCTTGCTCATAAAGTGATTTAATAGCTTTGAATGTTGTTATTTTTTCTTGTGGAATACTTGGTTCTGTTACAGAAATATCTGGGATACTATAATCATCATCCTTAACACAAGACCAAACTAAGAAAAGAATTAGAATGACTAACGATATTCTTTTAATGTTATAAATATTATTCATAATATGTTTTTTAAAATCTTACATTTAAATTCAGAAAATAGGTTGCACCTCTACCATACCAATATTTCGGGCCAAAAACAGGAGAATTTAAAGCTTTATCGTCTCGTAATTCTCTATAATTGGCATTTCTACCTTGCTCAAAACCACCAGTTTTATAAACAGCATCTAATAGGTTATTAATACTTGCAAAGAATCCAACATAGTATTTGCCAATTTTCCATGATTTTCCGCCTACCAAATTCACCGACATATAATCATCAAAACGTTCTTGCTGCAATAATTCTCTTGCCAAATCTTCATCGTAATCATTAAACACATTGCCATCAAAATCGGTATTAAAATTTGACGATCTGGTTAATGGGCTAACATCTACAAACGTATTTTGGAAAAAATTTACAGTAGCACCAAACCACCAAAAATCGGGATCGCGATACTCAAAACCCACCGAATATGCTTGTTGTGGACCAGACGCTAACTTATACCCTTTTAGGTTTGATTGCCCAAAATCTTTAAATCCGTTTACAAATCCAGCGGCTTCAGCCTCAGCATCTGGCTCTGTAGATAGAAATAAATTGGGATTATTAGCATATGTAAATTGCCCCACCGCTGCTGCTCCTTTCAATTTAATTGTTGGTGTAACTTGCGCTTCTATTCCTAATTCTCCTCCAAAATGTTTTTTGTCTATACCTTGTAAAATCTCTTGAACAAAGGCTGTATTATCGCCACCAATACCATCGGCAAAAAAGAAAGATATCTCACTAGCATCAGAAATTTTAGTATAATAACCCGTTAATTTTGCTTTTACATTTGACGAACGGAATATATAACTCGCATCTAAAGATGCTATATTTTCATTTGAAATATTAGGAACCGTATTATGATTTTCTCTAGAATTTGAATACGTGTTTTGTATTGATGGTGCTCTTGAAATATAACCCGTATTAAAATCGAACACATGTTTTCCTGTTAGCTTAAATGTTAATCCTGCTTTTGCCCCAAAGCCTATAAATTTGAGTTTGTTTCCTTTACCAAATGAATTATCTGGAAAACCTCCATTTTGATAAATTCCTTCTCTTTGATACTGGGTGTTTTTCACACTTCCAGAAACGTAAAAATCGACTTTATTATACGTGAATTGAGATTGTGCATAAATACCTAATTCGTTTGCAAAAAGATTATAGTTGTATTTAAATTTATCGCCCTCGCCAACAATTCTGTTTGGGTTTAGTAAATCGTTTTGAGCTTCATTAATTTCTGTTGCAAAACCATCAACATCTAAATAGGTTGAAGCACCTAACAAGTCTAAAACTTGAGCAAAGTTTTCAGATTTCAAAGCTTTAAAGTGAATACCTGCATTTAGTATAACATTATCATTAATTTCATTATTTAAAATAGAATTTACAGATATTTGAGTGTCATCTACCCGGTCTTCATATAATGCATAAATGGCATTCCTTCCGTTATTGGCATTTCCAATATTAGCAGTATACATAGCATTCCAATCTATTTGCCCATTATCTTGAAATGCTTTTAAAGCTTTATAAGCAACACTTAAATCATCAGGAAAATTACGTTCGGCATAACTAGGTAACTTTTGGTAATACGTTGGGCTTGGGTTTGCACCGCCTCCTTGAGGAAATCCATCAATTAAATCGGTACCATTATAATCTAAACGACTGTTGCTTAATTTCCCAAATTGGTAGCCAATATTTGTGTTTAAAGTTGTTTTACTATTTAGGTTCCAATAATGATTCAACATAATTATAGGCTCATTAACTTCTTTAATTCTAGAATTTCGTTTTTCGCCATCTTGCCAGCCCCAATATTCGTTGTACTTTATATCCTTTAAATCGAAAACCTCTTGAGTATTTGGAGATGATTTACCTCTACGATTAGGCGTATACATAGCGGTTAAATTAAGGCTGTGGTTGTCATTTATTTTCTTTTCTACGGAAGTAAAAAAAGAATTAGAGTTATAATTTGTTGCATCTTGATAGCCTTCATTTCCCCAGCGTCTGCCTATAGAAACTGTATATGCCCAATTATTTTTTAATAACCCTGAAGCATGAGTTGCCATGAATCGATTAGTGTAACTTCTATTTGAAGACGAATAGGTTAATCTACTACCTGGTCTAGCCTTTGAAGCTCTAACATTTATATTTGTACTTCCTAAAACGCCACCAAAATTATAATTTGATGGTGTTAGTCCCCATGTTAATTCTTGATTACGCAATACATCATTTAAACCACCCCAATTACTCCATTGTGGCCTTCCGTTATAGGTTTTATTCATTTCGATGCCATTGATTAGAACAGACCCGTTATTAGAATCTAAACCACGTACTCGAAAGAATGAGGAACTAAACTCAAAAGCTGCAGTTCTTTGAAAAACATCTAGTGACGATGCTAACAGCCCTGAAATATTATCGGCGCCACTAACATCGTCATTCAACTCATCATCAGAAAGAGTAATAGTAAATAAATCTGCGGTTAGAGAAGGATCTCTTTCTAAAACCATATCTGTTATATTAACAGTTTCTCCCTCATTTACAGTTATAGGATAGCGCTTAGAAATAAATCCAGTTTTGAAAATTCTTAGAATTTGTTCTCCTAAGGGAATATTTTCTTTAAAAATGAATGTTCCTAAAGCATTTGTAAGTTGAGTTGCTCCAGAATCTTGAATTGTTACAGTAACTCCTTCAATAGGTTCTAAACTTACAGCATCTATAACACTACCTTTAATTAAGGTGTTTTGAGCATTTATGGAAATTGAAAAAAATCCGAATAAAAAAATGAGGGTTATTTTATTCATAATAATTATGAGACACATAAAATATTAAAAAGTAACAAGTTTCTCGCAGGAATTTACAACAATTATTATAAATCGTAACTTTGGCTTAAGTTTTGTATTATAGCAATGAGGAAAAAAATCTATAAATAATTACATGAAATTTATAAAATTTAGTATTCCAATTTTATTTTTAAGTCTGTTTATTAATTTAAATGCACAAGACAAAAAATTTAAAATACATACTGTTGCCTTTTATAATCTTGAGAATTTATTTGATACCATAAATGATCCTACGAAATTTGATGAGTATAGTCCAATGATGGAACTTAAAACTAATCGTGGAGAAGCATACAAGAAAAAAATAAGTAATATGGCGCGTGTTATATCTGAGATTGGTAAGGATATAACTCATAATACACCAGCTATTTTAGGTGTTTGCGAAATAGAAAATAAAGAAGTTTTAGAAGATCTTGTTAATGATTCCGCTTTACTTAAAAAACAATATGCTATAATTCATTATGATTCTCCAGATATTAGAGGAATAGATGTTGCACTATTATACCAAAAAAACTTATTCACACCAATTAGTTCAAGTTCTCATATTTTAAAAATTTATGATGATGAAAACAAAAAAAGGATTTATACTAGAGATCAATTGTTGGTAAGTGGAAAATTAGATGGTGATTTAATTCACCTTATAGTTAATCATTGGCCATCTAGACGTGGTGGAGAATCCAAGAGTAGACCAAAACGTGTTGCAGCTGCAAAACTAAATAAACGTATTGTTGATTCGCTTCAAGCGATTAATCCTTATGCTAAAGTTATTATTATGGGAGATCTAAACGATAACCCCAATAATGCAAGTGTAAAAACTGTATTAAAAGCAAAAAATGAAAAACGTAAAGTAGGTTTAAAAGGTATTTATAATCCATTTACAAATTTTTATAAAAAAGGATTAGGGACTACAGCATACCGAGATTCGTGGAGTTTATTTGATCAAATTATGATAACAAAACCTTTAGTAGAAAAAGAGTATGCTTCCTTTAGATATTATAAAGCTGGTATTTTTAATAAACGTTATTTAATTCACAAAACAGGCACCTATAAAGGGTACCCATATAGAAGTTGGTCTGATGGTGGATTTAGCAATGGATTTAGCGACCATTTTCCAGTTTACATGTACCTAATTAAAGCGGTTAATTAAGTGTTTCTATCCCAACCAAGTACTCCAAGGAATTCTAGATAAAAATAAGACTAATGCTATAGTATAGAAAATTGCTATGGTCTTTAATTTAGCGCTAGATGTTAGTTTCTTTTTATGTTTTGAGTAGCCAATTGTAATTAATGCTACAGCAATAATGTTTATTAAAGGATGCTCTATTAAATATAATCTATTTATAGAATCTTTCATTATTTCGCCCATACCAGATTCGCTAAAAAGTTGCAATCTTGGTGACACAAAATATAATACTAACCCAATTAGTAATTGAATATGAGACACTATAAGTGCAAATAATGATTTTCTAAAATCGTTTGCTCCATATTCTTTATCGCCAATTGTCTTAAAAATGGCATTTACTGTTGCAATTATTAAAATTAGGAGCACTAAATAAGCCCAATAAGAGTGAAGTGATTTTACAACGTCGTACATGATTCTTTATTTTTATTAAAAGCAAATGTAATAATTAAAAGCATAAAAAAACCGCTTTGTTAAAAAGCGGTTTTAAAATATTATTTAGTTCCATTTATTTTCCGCAGCATCACCACCCCAAATTAATGTAGCTAGATAAGCATTGTCTATAAACGGATTTCTGTTGCCTTGTGCAGCATAAATAACGTTATTTCTTTGCTCTTCGAATGCAGAAACAGGATCTTCAAGATTCCATTTTAAAAACAACTCTAAACTACCAATTGTATTAAAAGATTCTCCGTATCTTATATTTAAATATAAAATCATCCTAGCAACATCTCCTTTCCATTCATCACCAGGAAACCATTTTTCTCCTATAAGCTTATATGTTCCACTTCCGTCTGTAAAAGCATAATTAAGTCTATCGCTATTTACTGTTGCATCACAAGATCTTAAATGATGTAAATCTGCCTTAACAATTTCATCTTTTTCAGCACCACCATCTCCTCCTGCATATAATGATTGTGGATATATGTGCTCTGTATTAAATGTTTGTGGTGAGTATGCGTTGGAACCTGAAGTATACTCTTCCCAATACCTACTTTCACCAGAATACATTAAAATAACATTATCACTATTACTTAAATCGGCGTCGGCTAGATATAAATAATTATGTCGTTGTGTGTAAGCAAGAATAGTGGTATGATTAGTTACTGTAAGATCTTCTAATTCATCAAACATTAAATCGCCATCTTCTGAAAAAATAACATCATTATAATAATCTATAATTTCTGCAGGTATGTTAAAGTCTAAAGGTGCAATTACTGTAACAGTAACTGTAGCTGTAGAGCATGTTGGGGTTGGTGAATCGTCATCACAAATGGTATAGGTAAACGAGTCTATACCAGTAAAATCTGTTTGTGGAGAATAACTAACAGTACCATCTGCATTTAATACAACTGTTCCTTGAGTTAAAGCATTATCTATTGCTGTTATTACTGCATCATCAATTACTGTGTCATTTTCTAAGATATTTAATGTGTTAGATGTTGCGTTTGCAAAAATATTAACAGCATCATTATTTGCAACTGGTACACCTTCATCTAATACATTAATTGTAACTGTTGCTGTTACACAAGTTGCTATTGCATCATTATCACACAATGTGTATGTAAATGTATCTTCTCCAGAAAAACCATTCATTGCTGTATAAGATACTGTGCTATCATTATTTAAAATTACAATACCTGTACTTGATGTCGCATCAATAGAAGTTAATATAGCTCCATCTACTATAGTATCGTTATCTAAAAGCGTTGTAAATATTGTTGTGGTATTTTCTGTGACTTCAAAAGTATCATTTTCAGCAACTGGATTTCCTGTATCTGAAACTGTTACAGTTACAGTTGCTACTGCACAATTTGGATTACTTAAACCATCACAAATTGTATATGTAAATGTATCTGTACCAGTAAAATTATTCGCAGGTGTATATATTAGTTTGTTAGAAGCTTCGTTAATTGTCCCGCTATTAACTGAGGTTGCATCAAAATCGGTAAGCATTGCATTATTAGTAAGTGTATCGTTATTTAAAACACTTATGGATATTGATGTATTTTCTAAAGTAATTGCTGTATCATTGGCTGCAACTGGAGGATTTTCTTCAACACCATCATCACTTCCGCCACATCCAAAAAGTAATACAACTAAAAAAAGATAAACATATTTCATAATAAAAGTTTTATATAAAGATAAAAAAACCTCTTAGTGTTAGTAAGAGGTTTTTTAAAATTGAATTAAGGTTTTAGTTTGCTACCCAAACGCCACCTGTTTTGATAACACTAATGCTTTCAATACCTGTTGCACCTGTATAAACTACCATGTTTAAAACATATTTTTGACCTTCTAGAGCACCTGGGTCTATAGAGTCTAATAATACATTAGCTACTTCTATCAACATATCGTCACTCCAGTAATTATCACTTCCATCTCTTCTATCAAAACTTCCAAAGAAACCAACGTTATCTGCAGGTCCAGGATAAATATCTATAAAAGCATCTGAAATAAATGCCACATCTGCAGATAGTAATGTATAGTTAATAGTATTATCTGGTACCCATACACCATCTTCAAAACCATATTGGAAAGATGTTTCAATAATATCTGGAGTTAAAGTCCATTTATCACCATCAAAAATACTGTGTCCGTATTTAGCATTTGTAGATCCAGAGAAATAATCATATTGAACCATTGCTACATCACCTGCTTGAGCATAAGGGAATAATCCTTCTAAAAAGATATCTAAGATGTAGATATTACTACTACTAAAGTTTGGAAATCTAAACCCGAATGAATCGAAATCTTTTTTAGTAAACACATAAGGGAATTGCCAATCGCCATCGTTTTTAGCGACTACAGTAGTAACTTCTACAATAGTTGCATTAGGAACATAGGCTCCAGCTGTATATAATAAGGTTACAGTTTCTGTGGCAACAGAACCATTGTAAACAGCATAAGTTACAGCATAAACATCACCTTCTGTTGCCATTGGTAAAATAATATTTAAACCTTCAAGAATCATATCTTCACTCCAGTAATTATCACTAGTAGGTCTAACATCAAAGCTACCAAAGCGTCCTAAGTTTTCAGCAGGACCTGGGTATGTAGCTCCTAAATCGGTAGCTATCATATCATAATCTGTTCCAGTTAATGTATATTCTGTTGCAGTTGTTCCACTTGCCTCAACGTCTAGTTTTGTAAACCCGTATCCGTTATATTGAACTGTAAATGTTTCAGAGAAGTTTGTACCACCATCATAAATAGCAAATGTAATTGCTACAACTTGACCAAGGTTATATTCGCCTCCTAATAATTCTGTAAATCCTTCTAATAACATCTCATCAGACCAATATGCATCTCTATCTGATCTTCTATCAAAATTTTGAAATCTAATTGCACTTTCAGTAGCTTCTGGATATGCAGCACTTAAAGCATTACCAATAGTTTCAAAATCATCATCAGATAATGTATAAGATAATATATCTGCATTATAAGTTAACTCTACAAAAGTTCCGTTAAGTGCTGTTTCATAGTTAGTACCTAAGTAACCATCAACTTCATTTAAATTTGATAATGTTTCTGTAGTAGACATTACTTCTAACAGAGTTTCATCATATAAATCATAAGTAACATTAACTAAAGAACCTTCTCCCCAAACAGGGTATTTATCTGCTAAAAAGTCTGGTATTACTTGATCTGCTAAATCTTGAGTCATAAAATACTCTACAGAGTCTAACTCTTTTTCATATAAAGCATAATCTTCAGAAGTAAAAGTATAAGTTTCTTCGGCTTTAATAAAATCAATTCCAGCTCTTTCTTGCGAATCTAGATCGTTATAAATATCTTCCATAGGATTACAACCTGTAAAGACTGCACCTAAAATCATTAAACTATAAATTATTTTTTTCATTTTCAAAGTTTTTTAAAAATTAAGTTTTGCACCAATACTAAATGTTCTTCCAAATCCGTAGTATACAAGTGCAGTATTTGCAGTACCATCAAAAGCATCTGTAACATATTCTGTATCGAATATATTATTCATACGAGCTGTTAAAGTGGTATCAAAAGGTCCAAAATTAAAATCGTGGCTAATTATTGCATCAAACAATCCATAATCAGGTAATTTCCATGCATCTGGAGCTCCATCTTCACCACGATCACTAGGATCATAATCTGCATAAATATCTCCAAAGAAATTATAATCTACAATTAATTTTGTCTTAGGTGTAATTTTATATTTACCTCCTAAAGCTAAAGTTGTTTGTGCAGCATCACCAACGTGTAAACCTTCAATAAATAAATCTACGGTTGTAATTAGTTCTTGGTCTTCATCAAGTATATCTACACCAGTTACATCGCTATCCCAAGTCCAATCTCCTAAAGATACCATACCTGTAAACTCTAACTTTTCTGTAGCTTTATATTTAAAATCTACTTCTAAACCTTGGTGAAGTGCATTTACACCTAAAATATTTGCGAATGCATTTGTACCATCTGGTTGTTGGAAACTTACAGTTTCTGTTCTGTCACTCCAAGTTGTTCTGTATAAGTTAACATTTGCAGAAAACTTCTCACTACGGTAACCGTACCCTAATTCGAAACTCATAATTTTTTGATTTTCTGCATTTTCATTAATGTGCTCGTTATCAAAATTTTGGAATACAGCATCAAAATCTGGTGCTTTTTCAAAATAACCAACGTTTGCAAATACATTATGATTTCCATCAATTCTGTAGTTACCACCACCTTTCACACTATAACCAAAGAAATTATACTTATCTGTTTCTTGTAACGGGTCGCTATCTAAATAATTAAAATAATCAACTCTTTGGTAAGATGTATTTGAAGCTGCTAAAGATAAGAACGTATTAAAGCTTTCGTTAACATCGTATTCTAATTGAGCAAATGCTCCTAACCAACCTACTAAACCGTCGTTATAATAACTTCTTTTATCACCTACTTGTAAAGCGGCATTAGGATTATTAACATTATTATCATCTAAGAAATATTGTCCTCCTAATAAATCTGTTACTTCTTGAAAGTGAATTCCTTTATAGTTTCTATAGTCTAAACCTGTTAACAAAACTAAATCTTCTGTTAAGTTTGTTTTTAATGTAGATAATACACCATACCAATTATGGTCGTTACGAGAAGCTCTTAAAATTGTTTCAGATCCATTTGCACCAGCAGCAATATTTTCATCAACTATCTTATCAAAATTAATTGGTTGGTATAAACCATCTCTATATTCTCCATCGACAGCAAACTTATATTCACCAGCGTAACCGCCTCCACCACCAGAACCGAAAGATGCATAAGCAACGGTTGAGATGCTAGTATTATCATTTAAATCCCAATAATGGTTTAAAGACATTTGTGGTTTATTGTAAAAATTATCTTCTTGATGCGTTACTTGTCCGTTTTTATAACCCCAATCTGCATTAAATTTTCTACCACTCTCACTAGCGTCGTAAGTAGAAATTAACTGCCTGTTTTGTCTTTGGCCGTGACGTTGTTTTGCACCAAAAGCTGTAAATGATAATTTGTGTGCATCATTAATTTCTTTTGATAGGTTTACAAAATAAGATACTCCACTAAATTCTGTACCATCTACATAACCGTCTCCATCTGTTTTAGCAGCAGAAACTGTTGCAGCAAAACCTTTTTCACTTAATCCAGTTGAGTAAGTAACACCAAATTTTTTGTAACCATCATTTGCAACAGAAGTAAAAACATTCCCTCCTTCTTCTACATCAGATGTTTTTGTGATAACATTTATAGTTCCACCAATTGAAGGCACAGCTACTTTAGATGCCCCTAGTCCTCTTTGTACTTGCATTGAAGATGTAACATCACCAAGACCAGCCCAGTTAGACCAATAAACAGCACCATTCTCCATATCGTTAACAGGGATACCGTTTATCATTACCGCTACGTTTTCAGATTGAAATCCTCTAATACGAGTTTTAGCATCACCATATCCACCACCTGTTTTAGTGGTATAAATACCTGGAGTTGAGTTTAAGATTTCAGGAAATTCTTGTGTTCCTAATTTTAACTCAATATCAGCTGCTTTTACAGTAGAAACCGCTACAGGCGTTTTTCTATCAACTGCAACAGAAGCTATAATTTGAACTTCTTCTAAACCTACTTGGCTAGAAGATAAAGATACTTTTCCTAAACTAGAATCACCAGTAAAAGCAATTGTTTTAGAATTGTACCCAATAAAAGATATTACAATATCTCCAGAAGAAGATTTTGTTTTAATAGTAAAATTACCATCAAAATCTGTAGTAACACCATTAGTTGTACCTTTCTCTATAACATTTGCACCAGGTAGAGGGATATTACTTCCTTTTTCTACAATAGTACCAGAGATTGTACTTTGTGCCATAACAACTACTGAAAACAGCATTGCTACGGTAAACATTAAAAAACGCGTAGTTCTTTTCATAATTAATTGTTTGAAATTAGTCGACGCAAAAGTACATATTATTAACCTAATAATATTAACTAATTATTAACAAATGAAATAGTTTTTAACAATAAAAAAGGCAATAACATCATTAATATTATTGCCTTTCGGGTATTTTGCTAAGAATAATCCTGTGTTTTAAGATATTTGCTTATAATAATCTAATAAATTATTGGTTGAGGAATCATGTTCATTATTAGCACTACTGTTAAATTCTTGTAAAATTTTTGAAGCCAACTGTTTTCCTAATTCTACACCAAATTGATCATAACTAAAAATATTCCAGATTATGCCTTGAACAAATATTTTATGTTCATACATAGCTATTAACTTTCCTAAACTTTCTGGTGATAACTTTTCAATGTATATTGTATTTGTTGGTTTATTACCTTTAAAAATTTTAAACGGAACTATACTAGAACTTGTTCCTTCTGCTTCTACTTCTGCTTTTGTTTTACCATTTAACAAAGCTTCTGTTTGCGCTAAAAAGTTTGAAGTTAATTTATCTTGATGATCCTGGTTGCCATGTAATGATTTAGCAAATCCAATAAAATCTGCAGGAATTAACTTAGTACCTTGATGAATTAATTGAAAAAAGGCGTGTTGTGAATTTGTACCTGGCTCTCCCCAAATAATAGTTCCTGTTTGATAATTAATTAGATTACCATTTCTATCAACACTTTTACCATTACTTTCCATAATACCTTGTTGCAAATACGTTGCAAACTGATTTAAATATTGAGAATATGGAATTATAGCTTCACTTTCAGCACCAAAAAAGTTGTTATACCAAACACTTATAAGTGCTAAAACCACAGGAATATTTTTATCAAAATCTTCATTTTTAAAATGTTCGTCCATTTTGTTAGCACCCTTAAGTAAACTATCAAAATTATTATAACCAACTGCCAGGCTTATAGTTAAACCTACTGCACTCCATAATGAAAAACGACCACCAACCCAATCCCACATTGGAAAAATATTATTTTCATCTATTCCAAAACCTTTTACCTTTTCAATGTTTGTTGAAACGGCTACAAAATGTTTTGCAATAGCATCTTCTGATGCTGATTTTAAAAACCACTCTTTTAGCGTATTAGCATTTGATAGTGTTTCTTGTGTAGTAAACGTTTTTGAAACAATAACAAATAGGGTTGTTTCTGGATTTAGTTTTTTAATAACTTCGTTTACATGATCGCCATCTACATTACTTACAAAGTGCGTTGTTAAATGGTTTTTATAGAATTGTAAAGAATCTACAACCATAGCCGGACCAAGATCGGAACCTCCAATACCAATATTTACAACATCTGTAAATGGTTTTCCTGTATAGCCTTTACGTTCACCTTTTACAACTTCATTTGTAAAACCTTCAATTTTTTCTTTTACTTGATAAACCTCTGGCATTACATTTTTACCTTCAACTTTAAATTCTGCTGTTTTTGGGGCTCTTAATGCTGTATGCAAAACAGCCCTACCTTCTGTTTCATTTATAATTTCACCCGAAAATTGACTTTTAATAGCCTTTTTTAGATTGACATCATCTGCCAATTCTAAGAGGTATTTAAATGTCTCTGTTGTTATTCTGTTTTTTGAAAAGTCAACATAAAAATCATCCCATTTAATAGTAAACTCATTTGCTCTATTTTTATCATCGGCAAATAAATCTTTCATATGAACATCTTTTACTTCATTATAATGTTCTTGTAATTTTTTCCATGAATTTGTTGTAGTAGGGTTTATGCTTGGTAGTGCCATGTGTATTAACGATTAAATGATATAAGATTATTGTTCTGTTTTATTGTGTGTTCTGGTTGATTTTGCTCTTCAAAAACATCTTCTAAAAAATGAATATTATCTAGTTGTGTTTTTATAGGTTCAATAAATTTTAAATACTCTACTTTTAATGAATCTGATATAGGTTTAGCCTCAGGTAATTTTTGTTTAAATGGATCTACTTGTTTTCCGTTTTTCCAGAAACGGTAACATACGTGAGGGCCTCCTGTATTTCCCGTCATACCTACCCAACCTATAACATCGCCTTGTTTCACAAAATCTCCAACCTTAGCTTTACGCTTTTTCATGTGAAGGTATTGCGTTTCGTAAGTAGCATTATGTCTTATTTTTACATAATTACCATTGCCTCCTCTTTTTTTAGAGTCTATAACAGTACCATTTGCAGTAGCCATTATTGGTGTTCCTATTGGTGCAGCAAAATCGGTTCCTTTATGAGGTCTTAATTTAAAACCATAAACCGCAATGCGTCGCTTTAAATTATAACGCGATGATATTCTACTAAACTTTACTGGTGCTTTTAAAAAAGCTCGACGTAAGTTTTTAGCATCTTCGCTAAAATAATCTACTATCCCTTTAGTTGAATCTGTAACAAATTCAAAAGCATAAAAAGGTTCTTTATTATGCTCAAAGTAGGCTGCTTTTATGTTGTGTACACCCGTGTAAATGGTATCGTCAATATATTTGTCTGTGTAAATAACTTTGAATCGATCTCCTTTTTGAAGTCTTCTAAAATCGATAGTCCAAGCATAAATATCATCAGCCATTTTATAGGCTAACCTAGGACTTAAACCTTGTTCTTCTAATGTTTCAGAGATATTACTATTTATTATTCCAGTTGCTGTTTTTTCTACATAAGTAATAGGCTTTCTACTTGTATAAGCATGAATAGAATCTTGAAAATTAATTACTACATACTCTTCAAGATTTGGTTGGTAAATAAAACATTTTGGTGTTTCTAAAGAATCTTTAGTACACAGAAGTGTATATGGTTTACCTACTTGTAGTCGGCGTATATCAAAAGTATCTTTTGCAATTTCAGCAATATTAAAAATTTTCGGATAACCTACTTTGTTGCGTTCTAAAATTTCACCAAAGCTATCTCCACGCCTAATAGTATCTCTTTTAATAATGTAGTCATCTACTTTAAAACCAAACTCAAAAACTTCTTTTGGTTCTTCAATTACCTCTACGATATCATTGACTTCTTGTTTTTGGTCTTCTTTACAACCAAAGAAGCTTATTGCTAATAAAACAAATGTTAAACATCTAATCCCCACGTTGCTATTTCTTTCTCGGTCCATAAATCTGGAAAAAATATTCTTTTTTGATATTTTGGGTGCATATATTTTACCCATTCACTTCCTCCTGTTGCTTCTGCAGTTTTACCGTTAATATTTAAATAATGATTTGCTGTGTTATAATGCGCCATTACCCATTTTATATTTACCGTATAATCATAGTGACGCATGGCTTTAATCAAGTCTTTATTTGCTTGATCTTTTTTTGGTAATGTTTTAAATTTACTCCACAAGTTATTATCTTGATAAAACTTAGTAAATCTAATAAATTCCTCCTTATAACGGGCCTCAAAAGCAGATAAAGTATATGTTTTTTTTCCTGTTTTATAATCCTTCCCTGCTGCTTGCCAATATAAATGCTCAAAAGCATGCTCATAAGTAGAATTTTTATCAATTGAGTTTCTAAATCGCTTATCTATAAGATTTATAAGTTCTGTAGAAGCGAATTCAATTTTTCTATATTGTGCGCTTTGAAAACCACTTGCAGGTGTTAATGTTGTTCTAAATTTATTGTATTGGTCAACATCCATTCCATCTTTCATAATGCTAAATGAGGATGTTAATACATCAAAATAACGGCTAATTCGATTTATTTTAGATGTAAATGTTTCTGTATCTATATTGTTGTGCCGTGCTATCTGATCCATTTCAGAAAGTACCATTTTAAATAGTAATTCATTTACTTGATGATACATTATAAATACATTCTCATCAGGAAAAACAGTACGTTGTACTTGCAAATTTAGTAAAGCGTCTGTTTGTATATAATCCCAATAGTTAATGGGTTTGCTATGTAGTAAACCTTCTAAATGCACCTCAACATCTTGGTCTATAGCTTCGTATTTATCTTTAAGTTGATTGGTTATCTTAGATTTCAAAATGTCTTAATTATTAACAAGAATTTTAAAAGGATGTTTCAATCCTTTAAAAGCCTCAAGGTCTGCCCTTAGAGAGCCTACAGCCAAATCTGCCTTGATGCGTAAAGGTACTTTATTTTTGTCTTTTGACACCCATAGTGTTAAACTTTCTTCTTCTTTAAAGACACGCCCCGCCATAACATATGGCCTAAATTTTAAAGACTCTACATCTCCAAAATCGGTTTCAATAGTTTCTTCTCCCAGGTATTTTAATTTAAAGCCATAGTTTTCTTCATCAAAAAACATATCAATTCTTACCTCATCTCCCTTTTTTAGTGTACTTATTTCCAAATTATTACGCAAATAATAAAAGGTAGATACCATGTCTTGAATATTTGGTTTGGTATCAATAATTTTTTTTGTTTTATGCTTTTTGTTATTTACATGAGCTTTATTATTTACTTGATCAAAATCGATTTCTAAATCTTTAGTATGCCCGCCCTCATCAATATTTCTAACAAATTTATAGGGCATAATTGTATGCTTGTCAAAATAGCTTTCATATCTATCTTTAACTTTAAAAAACCATTTTATCATGCCTGTTGTCCAGCCTTTACCAACTACATGATATACATCTTTATCATCAAGTTTTGTATCTTTAACCGTAAGTGTTGCGTTACCAGCTTTAAGCCAATTGCTATAACTCATTTTAAATTTAAACCATTCACCATCACCAAATGCCGACTCTTGTTGTGCATACACAGTTTGCATAGATATTATAGCGAAATATATAAGTAGTAATTTTTTCATTTTCTTTGGGTAATTGTTATGTAACTCTCGTTGTTACATTTTATTGCTTAACTAAGAATTTACAATTACTGTTCCAAAAATATAAATTTTATTGTATTCACTAACCTTTCAGATGTTATACTTCTGTTACATTAATCAAAATTAACGATTTAATTATGTTTATTTGGGTGTTAGCATAAGGGGCGGGCTATATGTTGCAAGTTCTCGCTTCATGCTTTAGCTATGGGCTTTTCACTACTATCCCTTACACAAAAAAAACAGAAATTAGCATCAAATAAAAATAAATACATTTTAATTTTTAAAGTGTACCTCTTTTAGCCTGCTCTCTTTCAATAGACTCAAAAAGTGCTTTAAAATTACCTGCTCCAAAGCCTTTAGCGCCCATACGTTGAATAATTTCAAAAAACAACGTTGGTCTATCTTCAACAGGTTTTGTGAAAATTTGTAATAAGTAGCCTTCTTCGTCAGCATCAATCATAATACCTAACTTCTTTAAAGCTTCAATATCTTCACGTAATTCATGACTATGTTCTTCTAACCTACCAGGAACAGCTCTATAATATTCCTCTGGCGGAATTGATAAAAACTCAACTCCTCTTTCTCTTAAGGCACTTACCGAACTAATAATATCATCCGTTGCAACTGCAATGTGTTGCACACCTGCACCTTCGTAAAAATCAAGATATTCTTCAATTTGCGAACGTTTTTTGCCTTTTGCTGGTTCGTTTATGGGGAATTTTATGCGTCCATTACCATTACTCATCACTTTACTCATGAGTGCCGAATATTCGGTATGTATTTGTTTATCATCAAAAGATAAAAAGTTTTCAAAACCCATTACATCCTCATACCATTTTACCCATGTATTCATTTGTCCCCAACCTACATTTCCAACCATGTGATCAATATATTTTAAACCAATAGGTTCTGGATTATAATCGCTTTCCCATTTTTTAAACCCTGGCAAAAATGCACCATTATAATTTTTTCTTTCAACAAACATATGTACAGTTTCTCCGTAGGTATAAATACCAGCTCTAATTACCTCACCATCTTTATCTTTTTCAACAACAGGCTCCATGTAAGATTTAGCACCTCTACTCGTGGTTTCTTGGTATGCTTTTTTAGCATCTTCAACCCAAAGTGCAATAACTTTTACACCATCTCCATGCTTTACAATATGCTCGTTAATTGGTGATTTACTACTAAGCGGCGTTGTTAAAACCAATTTAATTTTGTCTTGTTTTAACACATAACTAACCGAATCTTTTGATCCCGTTTCTAAACCTTTATAGGCATATGATTGAAAGCCAAATGCCGTTTTGTAAAAATGTGCCGATTGTTTTGCATTACCTACATAGAATTCTACATAGTCTGTTCCTAAAAGAGGTAAGAAGTCTTGAGCTCCTTTAAATATTTTTTCTAAACCGTAGTTTACTGATTTTATGTCTTTACTCATTGTCTTTTTAATTTATTTGGTAATGAAGGCATCTTATTTCACTAAACCATGCCTTCTAACCTTAATTAGTGTAGCAACACTTTTTGATTTTTAATCAAAAAACACATTATTGGAAAGCAGGAAATAACTCTTAGCTAAAAATCACTCCAACCAAGATTTGTGATAATCATCATCAGCTATTTTCATCGCTTCTTCGGTAAGCATTAATGGTTTAAATGTATCTACCATAACAGCAAGTTCATCAGTTTTAATTTTACCAATACTGCGCTCTGTAGCTCCGGGATGTGGTCCATGAGGAATACCTGCTGGATGCAACGAAATATGACCAGCCTTAACATCGTTTCTACTCATAAAATCACCATCAACATAATACAACACCTCATCACTATCAATATTACTATGGTTGTATGGTGCTGGAATAGATTGCGGATGATAATCATATAATCGAGGTACAAAACTGCACACAACAAAAGCATCGGTCTCAAAAGTTTGATGTACTGGTGGTGGTTGATGAATTCTTCCTGTAATAGGCTCGAAATCATGTATTGAAAAAGCATATGGATAATTATAACCATCGTAACCAACCACATCAAAAGGATGTGATGCATAAACCATTTCAATTATATCGTCTTGCTTTTTTACTTTAATAAGAAAATCTCCTGTTTCATTATTTGTTTCTAATTCATGTGGTCTTCTAATATCACGTTCACAAAAAGGTGCATGTTCTAATAATTGGCCAAACCAATTTCGGTAACGTTTTGGCGTGTAAATTGGCCTTCGAGATTCTACAATAAACAATCTGTTTTCTTGGGTATCGAAATCAATTTTATAAATAATGCCTCTTGGTATTAATAAATAATCTCCATATTTAAAATCGAGATTTCCAAGCATGGTTCTTAACTTACCTGTGCCTTTATGAATGAAAATTAACTCATCGGCATCTGTATTTTTATAAAAATAATCCTTTGAAGATTCTTTTGGTGCTGCCAAAATAATAGCACAATCGCTATTAATTAATACGGTTTTCCTACTGTATAAAAAATCGTTTTCTGGCTTTACTTTAAATCCTTTTAAACGATAGGATTTAATATTATTTGCTTTTGCAATTTTTGGCGCAACACTATATTGGTTTTTTATTTCTTTAACCTGTGTTGGTCGTTGCTCATGATAACTGTTTGTATACATTCCATCAAAGCCAATAGTGCCAAATAATTGCTCGTAATATAAACTACCATCTGGTTTTCTAAACTGAATATGTCGTTTAGAAGGAATGTTTCCTAATTTATGATAAAAAGGCATACTGTAAATTTTAAAAATGAATATAGAATCAATTCTTAAACTAAATTTAAGAGGCTAATTAACTCGTAATTATAAAGATACGAAAAGTATGCTTACTCAGGATTTCTCTTGATGAGATAGTGTAGATATGATAATAAGTCTTTCCAATGTAGTGTCATGGTTAAACAAATATCGGAAAAAATATTAAAACCAAAAACCAATATTAAAAAACAAAGTTGTTTGTCTTTGTTCTGGCGAATAACTGTATTTAGCTTGTACGGGACCTAAAAAGGTTTCAATAGCATAACCTAAAGTATAGCCTCTATAATTTGGAAGTGTTAACCATTCTCCTGAATCAAAAATATTATCATCAATATTAGCCCAATTACCCTCTAAAGTAATATGGTGTTTCTTTAGCACTTCAAAATCTGCAATAACAGTAGCCTTAACAAAGCTATTCCCTGTTAGAGAAATAAAGTCATAGCCTAAAAAAGGAATAAAATTATTTATTAAATCATTACCATATCCACCCAAAGCAAAATCTAATGTTCTATTGGATTTATCACCTAATTTAAAACCACCACTAGTTTGTAAATTGAATGCTAGTTTATCCGAAACACTAAAAGCATAACCTATATCGCCTTTAGCTACAGAAAAATCTTTAAAATTTTCTACAAAACCTGAAGCATGTAAATAAATGTTTAAATCGCCATTAAAATACATGCCCTTTCTAGGAAAGTATTTATTATCATAAGTATCTAGTTTAAGATTACCAAAAAGGCTTAAATAGTCTGTTTTTTCAAACAAAAAGTCTTCATCAGGGTTGCTTCCAGATATGGTTTCAGAATTTATTTCTAATCGTTTATGTTCGCCTCCAATACTTAAAGAAAAATCGCGACGAAATAATGTTTGTAAATAAAATTGATTGGTTTGATCTCTTAATTTAACATCTATTTTATTTAAGCCTGTTGTTGTTATTTGGTCATCGTCTAGTAATAACTGAGCGTTTATGTTTTTATGAAATTGGTTGTACCTTGATCTAACACCTACACTCCAATAAAAACCCTTATCAATTAAATACTCGAAATTATAACGAACATTATCACCCAAAATAATATCTAACGAAGCTATATCGTTTTTAAATAACAGTTGCTTTTTTGTTAAATTTAATAATGCTGCACTTTTGTATAAATCGTCGTAATGTAACCCTAGTTTAAAAAAGGTATTAACACGTGCTTCTTTTACATAAGTATAAAGATCATATATCTCTTTATCAGTATTTATTAATTTATATTCTAAGGACTGAAAATTATTTGTAGCTACTAAATTATTAATACCGTTAATAAAATTATTATAGCTTATTTTTTCATCTTGTTTTAGTTTTAATTTACCTAAAATATAGGCTCTTGTATAATTTTTATTCCCTTTTACATCAATATTTTTAAGGGTAACACTATCAATTGGTTTTATTTTTAGTTTTTGGTTAATGTTAGGTGAATGATTGGCTAACTCCCTTAAAATATTCAACTTAGACAGAGCCGCAAATTTACCAGATTTAATAATCTCATTTCCTTGATTGAAAGAAACCACATTATAATCTGTAATGTTGGGTTTAATATAAACATCTGTTTTTTTAACTTTTAACTTCATATCGTTAATTGTTCTGAAGTTATTTAATTGAAATAAAACTTGAGGAGCAGATGTAAGTTCCTCACGAGTTGCTAGGCCATCTTGAACATCGACTCCTATAATAATATCCATGCCCTTGGCTCTCAATTCATCAATAGGATAATTATTTACTACACCTCCATCAATTAAAATATCATTATTAATATTAACAGGCTGAAACAAAGAAGGTAATGCGCCGCTTGCCATTATTGATTGTGTTAAATTGCCATGTTCTAAAACAACTTGTTTTCCAGTTTCAATATTAGTTGCAATACAGAAAAACGGAATAGGAAGCTTACTAAAATCATTTAATTGGTTAACATGTAATAACAACTTAGAAAACAAGCTATAGGTATTATGACCTCTTGAAAGAGCTGAAGGCAAAGTAATTTTAAAATTATTAAAGGGCAGTTTTACTGCATACTTTTCCATATTACCACGTTCGCTAAAAGCTGTTGAAGATCTTGGTAAATTATCGTTAATAATATTATCAAAATCTATTTCTTGAAAAATGGAATCTAGCTGCTTTCCCGAATAGCCTGAAGCATATAATGCACCAATTATAGACCCCATACTGGTACCTGCAACATAGTCTATTTTTACACCTAAACTATCTATAACTTTTAAAACTCCAATATGTGCTAAACCTTTTGCACCTCCACCACTTAATACCAAACCTACTTTTGGTTTAGGGTTTTCTGTTATTTCATTTTGCGCTTTCGCGGAAAGTGAAGCTAAAATAAACAGGGTTAATATGATGGGTTTTATATTCAAGTTTAATGTTGTTTGCTTAAGTGATTTTTTTAACTTTTATTAATTTTGAAATCCTTTCTGCCTTTTTAAAGTCGGCATTTCGTAACCATATTTTTAAAGTTTGATTTTTAGTTCTTAATTTTAAATTAGCCTCATTTTTATAGTTTTCGCCACCTCCACTAGTAGTTAGTAAAGCCACAATCCAACTTAAAGCTGTAATAAACCAATCTGTGCTTTTCGGGGTCAACTCAACACCTATTATATCATTTAACAAAAATGTTCCACAATTTTTCGGATATGAGGTGGCTATAATTTTAATACTAGTTTTATTTAAATGTATCTTTAACTCTGGTTTATCTCTTAACTTAACAGTTTCAATCATTTACTTCTCATGATAATAATTATAAACCTTTTCTGCCCTTGAAACTCCAACAACTGCCTCTAACTCATCTAATTTGGCATTTGCAACACGCTTAGCCGATTTAAAGTGTCTTAATAATTCTACAACGGTTTTTTCACCAACACCATTTATGGTTTCAAGCTCGGTGTTTAAGGCTGTTTTGCTTCGTTTATTTCTATGATGCTCAATACCAAAACGGTGTGCTTCGTTTCTTAATTGCTGTATAATTTTTAATGTTTCACTTTTCTTATCTAAATATAAGGGAATTGGATCATTTGGATAGAATAATTCTTCTAAACGTTTTGCAATTCCGATAATAGCTATTTTACCTCTTAAATTTAATACATCTAAACTTTTTAATGCAGATGATAATTGTCCTTTACCTCCATCAATAATTATAAGTTGTGGTAATGGTTGATCTTCATCTAACAAACGTTTGTAACGCCTATAAACCACCTCTTCCATTGAAGCAAAATCGTCTGGACCTTCAACAGTTTTTATATTGAAATGGCGGTAATCTTTTTTACTTGGCTTTCCGTTTTTAAAAACCACGCATGCGGCTACGGGATGTGTACCTTGAATGTTTGAGTTATCGAAACACTCGATATGACGTGGCTCTTCCGACAGGCGTAAATCCACCTTCATTTGTGCCATAATACGATTGGCATGCCTATCTGGATCTACAATTTTCATTTGTTTAAAACGCTCCATTCTAAAATATTTAGCGTTTCTAAGAGATAAATCTAAAATATGTTTTTTATCGCCTAATTTTGGAATAGTAACTTTTACATCTTCTCCTAAATCGACTTTAAAAGGCACATATATTTCTTTTGAGTTGGAATTAAATCTTTGGCGAATTTCTGTAATAGCAAGTTCTATTAATTCTTTATCTGTCTCGTCTAATTTCTTTTTTATTTCTAAGGTATGTGAACGAATGATAGATCCATATGATAATTGTAAAAAATTAATATAACCATAACTCTCATCACTCATAATAGAAAACACATCTACATTACTAATTTTAGGATTAACAATGGTAGATTTTGATTGGTAATTTTCAAGAACCTCAACTTTTTCTTTTATTTTTTGCGCTTCTTCAAATTGCATATTTGCAGCATAATTGCGCATTTGTACTTTAAATTGCGATAATGAATCTTTAAAATTACCTTTTAATATTTCTTTTATGGCTTTTATATTTTCGTTGTATTCAGCCTCGGTTTCTAGACCCTCACAGGCACCTTTACAGTTTCCTAAATGGTATTCTAAACAAACTTTATACTTGCCTGTCTCTATTTTTTCTTCAGATAAATTAAAGTTACAGGTGCGCAAACTATATAAACCTCTTATTAAATCTAAAAGCGTATGCACCGTTTTTCCGCTTGTGTATGGTCCAAAATATTCGCTACCATCTTTAAAAACTCTTCTAGTAGAAAACACCCTAGGGAAACGTTCTTTTTTTATGCATATCCATGGATAGGATTTGTCGTCTTTAAGCAACACGTTATATCGTGGTTTATGCTTTTTTATAAGGTTGTTTTCTAGTAAAAGCGCATCGGTTTCTGTCTCTACAACTATGTGTTTAATATTGGCAATTTTATTTACCAACACTCTAGTTTTTCCGTTATCGTGCGTTTTGGTAAAATAGGAACTTACCCGCTTTTTTAAGTTTTTGGCTTTACCAACGTATATAATTACCCCTTCTTTATCGTAGTATTGATAAACTCCGGGCTGACTGGGTAACGTTTTTAATTGTATCTCTAAATTAGGGGTATCCATTACTGTAAAGGTAATTATTTTAATGTTTTTTTCGATGAAAACACGTTTGATTTAACGTTATATAAATTTTATAATTTTAGTTTTTTGAATCGATAAATTATCTACATTGCGCAACTTTTAAAAAAAGCATAACCTTATTAAAATTACATTAGTAATTGTTTAAAAATTAGCTTTTGCTGTTTAACTCGCGTTAGGGATTGCAAAGAAAAGCCCACAGCGAGGCACGAGCGAGGACTTGTATTGTAAAGCCCGACCCTTGTGGTAACGCCCATATAATAATTAAAAAAAATGAGTAAAAAAATTGTTGGTCGCTCTGATATTATTGATTTTCCGAAATTAGGATTATTTAATATTGATGTAAAAATGGATACTGGTGCATATACCTCGACCATACATTGTTCTGAAATTATTGAGATTGATGATGCATTACTTTGTATTTTTAATAGTAATGTGCACAAAAACTTTGGTAAAACCGAGATTATTTTTGATACTTTTTGGCGTACAGATGTAAAAAGTAGTAATGGTTTTAAGGAAAATAGATATAAAGTAAAATCTGAAGTGGTATTTTTTGGTAAAACTTATAAGATTAACTTAACTTTAAGCACTAGAGACGCAATGAAATTTCCTGTTTTAATTGGCAGGCAGTTTTTAAGGCAAAAATTTATGGTTGATGTAGATTTGGAAAACGTTTCTTTTAACGCTAATTCTAAAAAGCAAAATGAATATAGTAATACTATCTAGAAACTCGAATTTATATTCTACCGAACGCCTTATTGAAGAGGGCGAAAAAAGAGGTCATAAAATAGAAGTGATTGACCCTTTAAAGTGCGACATTATTATTGAAAAGGAAAAACCTACTATTTATTATAAAGATAGATATTTAGATTATGTGGATGCCATAATACCTAGAATTGGAGCCTCGGTAACTTTTTATGGCTGTGCGGTGGTTAGACAATTTGAAGAAATGGGTGTTTTTACTATCGTAACATCTGATGCTATACAACGTTCTAGGGATAAGCTTCGTAGCTTACAACGCTTAAGTAAGGCAGGTATTGGCATGCCTAAAACGGTATTTACAAACTATTCTAGAGATGTTGAAGAGGTTATTGAACATGTTGGCGGTGTTCCTGTAATTATTAAATTATTAGAAGGCACACAAGGTTTAGGTGTGGTTTTGGCAGAATCTAAAAATGCTGCCGAATCGGTTTTAGAAGCCTTTAATGGTTTGGAGGCTCGAGTTATTGTTCAAGAATTTATTAAGGAAGCTGGTGGTGCCGATTTACGTGCTTTAGTAGTTGATGGACAGGTGGTTGGCGCTATGAAACGTCAAGGCAAAGAAGGTGAATTTAGGTCTAATTTGCATCGTGGTGGCTCGGCTAATATTATAAAACTAGATCATGATGAACTAAAGTTAGCTATGAATGCATCTAAAGCCTTAAAACTCCCTGTTTGTGGTGTAGATATGCTACAATCGGCTAGAGGTCCTTTGTTATTAGAAGTAAACTCTACGCCTGGTTTAGAAGGTATAGAATCTGCTACTGGTCGCAATATTGCAAAAGCTATTATTTCTTTTATTGAAAAAAACAAAAGATAAATGACTCAAGTAAATAATGGTGTATTAACTATTCTAGGTGAAACTATAAAGCTTGGAGAAAGCAAAGAGGTTAATTTTGATGTGGCAAATTTACACACCTCATCGCCTGTAAATATTCCTGTAATTATTGAACGTTCTAAAAAACCAGGACCAACAGTTTTGTTTACTGCCGGTATTCATGGTGATGAAGTTAATGGTGTTGAAATTGTAAGACAACTTATTGCCAAAGGTATTAATAAGCCCAAATGTGGTACTATTATTTGCATGCCTGTTATTAATATTTTTGGATTTATAAACTTAAAACGTGAATTTCCTGATGGACGTGATTTAAATCGTGTTTTTCCTGGAAGTAAATCTGGATCTTTAGCAGGACGTGTTGCTTATAAGTTAATACATGATATTATACCGCATGTAGATTTAGTAATCGATTTTCATACGGGTGGTTCTGGTAGATTTAATGCACCACAGTTGCGTTATTCCAAAGAAAAAAAAGAACTAAACGACTTAGCAAAAGTATTTGGAGCGCCTTTTGTTTTGTACTCGTCTAACTTATCAAAGTCATTTAGAACAGCTTGTTATAAACTTGGCAAACCCTTATTACTTTTTGAAGGTGGAAAATCATTTCACATTGATGACATTGTAACAAACTCTGGAGTAAACGGCTCAAAACGTGTTTTAAAACACCTTGGCATGTTAAAATCTTCTTTTAAAGCGTCTCAACCAAAAAAGGAAACTGTTTTTATTAATGATAGCAGATGGCAACGTGCTAAATATTCAGGTATGTTTAAAGCCTCTATATCTATTGGTTCTTTTGTAAAAAAAGATGATATTTTAGGTAATATTACAGACCCCTATGGTAAGTTTAATTATTTTGTAAAAGCATCAAATACAGGGTATATAATTAATGTTAACGAATCGCCTATTGTGTATCAAGGCGATGCTTTATTTCACATATCTACAAAACTAAAAAGGTAATGTTAAAGAGCGAATTACGAAAAACATATAAAAGACTTCGTAATGATTTATCTGAAAATCAAATAGACGATTTAAGTTTAGCTATTTCAAATCAGGTTTTAAAATTACCTATTTGGGAATACTCTTTTTATCATATTTTTCTAGCTATTGAAGAACAAAAGGAAGTTAATACCGATTATATTCTGAATATCCTTTCTGGAAAAGATAAAAATATTTTGATTTCGAAAAGTGATTTTGAAACAGGAGGCATGAATCATTTTCTTCTGACTGATAGTACAGTTATTAAAAAAAATGATTACAATATTCCTGAACCTGTTGATGGTATAGAGATTTTAAATGATAAAATTGAAGTAGTATTTATACCACTTTTAGCTTTTGATAAAAAAGGAAACCGTGTAGGATATGGTAAAGGATTCTATGACCGGTTTTTAGCCAATTGCAAACCTGAAACTTTAAAAATTGGATTATCTTTTTTTGAAGCTGAAGTTGAAATTACAGATATTTTTGAGAATGATATTGGATTGGATTATTGTGTAACAGCACTACGTACTTATGAGTTTTAGGTAATTACTCTTTGTTAGAAAAAGCCTTCTTATTAAATACAATAAGCATAATAAAACCTGTACTTATAGCCATATCTGCAATATTAAAAACAGGATCGAAAAAGCTAAAGCGTTTACCTGCTTTGAAAGGAAACCATTCTGGTAAGTCTACTTCAAACAATGGAAAATGTAACATATCTACAACTTTACCATGTAATAAAGTATCATACCCTCCTGTTTCTGGCAAAAAAGTTGCCACTTGATTATAGCTGTCTTCAAATAAAACACCATAAAATACAGAATCAATAATGTTTCCTAAAGCACCCGAAAATATTAATGCTATAGCTATAATTAATATTTTAGAACTCTGTTTTCGTGTTGCATCAAATAACCAATAACCAATTCCAAAAATAGCAACAATTCTAAATGATGTTAATATAACTTTAGCTGTTCTATCTGATATAAAAGACACAAAATCACTAATTTTTGTCCCCCAAGCCATACCATCATTTTCAACAAAAATAATTTCGAACCAACTAAAAACATCAATACTCTCTTGAAGTACAAAATTGGTTTTTATGTATATTTTACTAATCTGATCTACAAGTAAAATAATTAGAATAAGGATTATGGATTTTTTTAGTGACATAAAATTTATTTAAGACCTTTCGCCTGCGCTCAAGGTGAAAAAATGTTTAAATAAAAAACGCCTCGATTTAAACGAGACGTTTCAAATATATCATTTTTAAAAAACTATTGTTGCATATTTTTAGCTTCAATACTTAAAGTAGCGTGAGGTACAAGCTCTAATCTTTTTTTATTAATTAGTTTTCCTGTAACACGACAAATACCATAGGTTTTGTTTTCAATTCTAATTAAAGCGTTTTTTAAATCGCGAATAAATTTTTCTTGGCGAATAGCCAAGGCAGAATTTGACTCTTTACTCATAACAGCACTTCCTTCATCAAAAGCCTTAAATGTAGGCGATGTATCTTCTGTGCCATTATTATGGTCATTCATGTAAGCACTTTTTATTAACTCTAAATCGTGTTGTGCTTTTTTTATCTTATCTGTTATCAGCTCTTTAAATTCTGCTAAATCTTTGTCTGAATATCTTACGGTATTATCTGCCATAATTTTAATGTTTTTGTATGTATAGTTTAGTATTCACATCATCAAATGCAATTTCTATACCATCTTCTAATTTATCTATAATTTCAAGTTCACTCGTTAAAGTTTCTGATTTTATATAAGCCTTATTAGCTTCAATAGCTTTTACAATTTGCTCATCTTTTTGAAACGTTACATCTATTTTATCTGTAACCTCAAAACCAGAATCTTTTCTTAAATTTTGTATTCTATTAATCAACTCCCTAGCAATACCTTCTCTTCTTAAATCGTCTGTAATTGTTACATCTAAAGCTACAGTTAAAGCGCCTTCATTTGCAACCAGCCAACCTTCAATATCTTGAGATGTAATCTCTACATCTGTACGTTCTAAGATAATACTTTTTCCGTTTACTTCGACGTCTAAAATACCATTTTGCTCGATGTTTTTAATATCGTCTTGTGTAAAGTTATTAACTAACTGAGCAACAGCTTTCATGTCTTTTCCAAAACGAGGTCCCAGTACTTTAAAGTTTGGTTTTATCTGTTTTACTAAAATGTCTGATGCATCTTCTAAAACTTCAATTTCTTTTACATTAACCTCTGATTTAATAAGGTCTGAAACGGCTAATATTTCATTTTTTTGCGTTTCACCACTTATAGGAATCATTATTTTTTGTAATGGTTGTCTTACTTTTATTTTCTCTTTTGCTCTTAACGACAATACTAAAGATGAAATAATTTGAGCACTTTCCATCTTGTTTTCCAGAGACTTATCAACATAAGAATTATCAAAAACAGGAAAATTAGCTAAATGTACACTTTCAAATACTTCTTTTTTTGAAGCTACATTTAAATCTAAATACAATCTATCCATAAAGAAAGGTGCAATTGGGGCACTTAACTTAGCAATGGTTTCCAAACAAGTATAAAGTGTTTGGTAAGCTGAAATTTTATCTTGTTGGTAATCACCTTTCCAGAAACGTCTTCTACTTAAACGTACAAACCAATTACTTACATAATCTTGTGTGAAGTCTGAAATGGCTCTTGCTGCTCTTGTAGGCTCGTAATCTGCATAAAAAGCATCTACTTTTTGAATTAATGTATGTAATTCAGAAAGTATCCAACGATCTATTTCAGGCCTTTCATTTAAAGGAATATCAGCCTCACTATACGTAAAATTATCTAGATTAGCATATAACTGAAAAAACGAATAGGTATTGTATAGTGTGCCAAAAAACTTACGTTTAACTTCTTCAATACCTTCTAAATCGAATTTTAAATTATCCCAAGGGTTTGCATTACTAATCATGTACCAACGTGTAGCATCGGCACCATAACTTCCTAATGTTTCAAAAGGATCTACGGCATTACCAAGACGTTTAGACATTTTTTGTCCGTTTTTATCTAAAACTAATCCGTTTGAAACGACGTTTTTATACGCCACAGAATCGAAGACCATGGTTCCAATAGCATGAAGCGTATAAAACCAACCACGTGTTTGATCAACACCTTCTGCTATAAAATCTGCTGGAAAGGTTGTTCCTTTATCAATTAAATCTGCATTTTCAAAAGGATAATGCCATTGTGCATAAGGCATAGAACCAGAATCGAACCACACATCAATTAAATCGCTTTCGCGGAACATTTTCTGCCCTGTTGGTGATACTAAAACCACTTGATCAACAATATTTTTATGTAAATCAATTTTAGCATAGTTTTCATCGGAATTGTTTCCAATTTCAAAATCTTCAAAAATATCTTTTGCTAGAACTCCAGCTGAAACAGCTTTTTTCATTTCAGCTTTTAACTCTTCAACAGAGCCTATACAAATCTCTTCTTTACCATCTTCGGTTCTCCAAATTGGTAGTGGAATCCCCCAATAACGTGAACGTGATAAATTCCAGTCGTTAGCATTTGCTAACCAATTACCAAAACGACCTGTTCCTGTTGATTTTGGTTTCCAATTTATGGTTTCGTTAAGTTCGAACATGCGTTCCTTAACATCGGTTACTTTTATAAACCAAGAATCTAACGGATAGTAAAGAATTGGTTTATCTGTACGCCAACAGTTAGGATAACTGTGCTTATATTTTTCAACCTTAAAGGCTTTATTTTCTTCTTTTAATTTAATAGCAATCTCAACATCTACAGAACGTTTTGGAGCTTCGCCATCATTGTAATATTCATTCTTAACATATTTGCCTGCATATTCTCCCATTTCTGGTCTAAATCTACCTTGTAAATCTACAAGTGGCACTAAGTTGTCATTCTCATCTTTAACCAACATTGGTGGCACTTCTGGCTTAGCTTGTTTTGCTACCAAAGCATCATCTGCTCCAAAAGTTGGCGCTGTATGAACAATTCCTGTACCATCTTCTGTTGTAACGAAATCTCCAGCTATAACTCTAAAAGCATCTTGAGGATTATCGTTTGGTAAAGCGTATTGTAAAAGTTGTTCGTATTTAATTCCTATTAAATCTTCACCTTTATATTCGGCAGCAATAAAATAAGGTATCTTTTTATTTTCTTTTGAATAACTTGAAAGTTCTGAAACGTCTTCTGTTTGCTGATACTTACCCGCAAATTGTTTTCCAACTAAGTTTTTAGCTAGTATAACATGAACAGGCTCAAAAGTATATTGATTATATGTTGCGACAACAACATAATCAATTTTTGAACCAACTGTTAAAGCGGTATTACTTGGTAATGTCCAAGGTGTAGTTGTCCAAGCTAAAAAATGTAAGTTGTCGAATTTTTTTAATGATTCTGGCAACGAATTTTCTATAGCTTTAAACTGAGCTACTATAGTTGTATCGGTAACATCTTGATAAGTTCCTGGTTGATTTAACTCATGTGAACTTAAACCTGTACCTGCTTTAGGAGAATACGGTTGGATAGTATAACCCTTGTATATTAAACTTTTATTATAAATCTCTTTTAATAACCACCAAACAGACTCCATATATTTGGGCTCATAAGTAATATATGGGTCTTCCATATCTACCCAATAACCCATTTGTTGAGTTAGGTTATTCCAAACATCTGTATAACGCATTACTGCTTTTCTACAGGCTGCATTATAATCTTCAACAGAAATAGTTTTACCAATATCTTCTTTAGTAATTCCTAATTCTTTCTCAACACCTAATTCTATAGGTAATCCATGGGTATCCCAACCAGCTTTACGCTTAACTTGGTAACCCTTCATGGTTTTATAACGCGGAAAAATATCTTTAATAGCACGTGCTAAAACATGGTGTACACCTGGTAATCCGTTAGCTGAAGGCGGTCCTTCAAAAAACACAAATGATTCTTTACCTTCTCTAGTAGACACACTTTTTTCAAAGATGTTATTTTCTTGCCAATATTGTAAAACCTCGTTAGCTACATTTGGTAAGTCAAGTCCTTTATATTCAGGAAATTTAGCGCTCATTTTTTGTTGATTCTAATAAGTTCGCGAATTTAATGAATTATCCTTAAAACCCTTAGTTTTAAAAACAAAAAAAGACTACTGAAATTAGTAGTCTTTAAAATTTATATTATTTCATGAATGATTAATTCACAAGAATCTTTTTTGTTATAACTTGATTTATATCTGTTCTTAAACGAACCACATAAGCACCTGTTGAAATATTATCAAATTGTAATCCGTTTTCAAATCTTGATTTCGAAATATTAATCATTTCTAAAACTATTTGTCCTTGCATGTTAACTACAGACAAATTGCTCACATTTTTAGTTAGTTTTTTAACAAACAAACTATTTGTTAAATTTTGATAATATACACTTGTTTCTATATTTTTTGATATTTCCGCACTTAATCTTTGTTGTTCATTTTGGAAAACAATTTGGAATCTATTTTTAAAAACACCTTCTTCTGAAGTGAATCGATACCCCTTGTAATCAGTTAAATTAAAATATGTATTTGTAAAATTATCTTTCAAATAAATCTCTTGATCGTCATCCATACTAATTAATTGTGAAACTCTAATTTCAAAGGTATTATTACCTGAAGATTTAAAATTAAGCGACACCTCTTTATTAGTTGTTATTGGACTATAGGCTTGTATATTATAATCTACTCCATCTAAATCTAAATGTAAATCATTATTTGTAACATCGCTATTTTTAGCATCATAGCCATAATCATATCCATCTGTGGTGAAATTACTAAAACCTAGTAACAGTTGTCTACTTGCTCCAGGTCCAGAAATAGAATTAAAATCTAAACGGATTCTCTGCATCACATTATTTGCTGTTTGACTAAAAGAAAAATTGTTGTTTTTTAATAAACTTTCTTCACTTGATTTTGAATGCTCTAATAAGTCATTTTCTAAAATAACTAAACTATTGTCTAGGTTTATGTTTAGCGCATAAGACTTATGTAACGCAAATAAAATAGTAAATAATAAAAATAATTTAAGCTTCATAATTAGTAGAGTTAGGGAGAACTAAAAATTAAATAATTACAATATCGTATTAAACATTGTAATTAACACTCACCAAAAATAGATTAAAATACTGACAAAATTAAATACAATTGGGATATATGAGCGTTATAATACTAATATTTTCGATGAAATACATTTTAAGATTACTTAACCCTAAACCATTTCATTTAAAAACAAAAAAAGACTACTTATTCAAGTAGTCTTTTTTTAAATTAATTTTATTTTAAAAATTAATTCACAATAATTTTTTTAGTTATTACTTTGCCTGAATCTGTTCTTATCCATACCACATAAGACCCTGCTGATATATTGCTAAATTGAATACCATTTTCTAATCGTTCTTTCGACACTTCTTTCATATTTGTAACAACTTGTCCAAGCATATTTACAAGAGACAACTTACTTATGTTTCTATCTAGATTTTTAACATATAGCGTATTTGTTTCATTTTTATAATACACATAATTTTCGATCATTATAGGTTCTTCTATACTTAAACTTTGTACTTTACTTTGAAATACAATTTTAAAGCGCTCATTAAAAACACCTTGTTCTGAAGAAAAAGTATAAGCCAAATTTTCAGTTAAATCAAAATAATTCCCTGTAAGATTATCTAATAAATAAATCTCTTGCCCTACTTCTAAATTATCTGTATCTGTTATTCTTATCTCGAATGTATTATCTCCTGATGATTTAAAATTTAGTGGCACTATCTTGTCGCTAGTTATTTCTCCATAAGCTTGTATATTCATATTCACGCCCTCCAAACTTAAATTTAAATCGTTGTTATTTATTACCGTGTTTTTCGCATCATAGCCATAATCGTAGCCATCGGTAGTATATTCGCTAAATCCTAGTAATAATTCATGTCTTGTCTCAGGCCCTGTAACCGAATTGAATTCTAGTCGGATTTTTTGCATTGGTGTTTCGTTTAATAATGCTTTTGAATTATTGTCTTTTGTTGATTTATCATTTGCAGTTTTTAAAAATACTGACCCTACTTGATCGTTTGATGGATCTGCATCTGACTCTTTTATAAAAACTCTTTGGCTATTGTTAAACTCTACGGTACCATCAAATGGTAATACACCATTATCTTCTATTTCAACAATAAATCCTTGTCCTACTGGCAAGTATCGTGTTGGTACTTTTGTACCATCTTGTGAACCATTGTTTGCACCATAAAAACTAACAAATTGATATGCGCGTATAGATCCTGTTTTGTTTACTTGGGCATAACC
>NZ_CANLZX010000004.1 GCF_947495675.1 uncultured Algibacter sp.
GCCGATGTAGCTCAGCTGGCTAGAGCAGCTGATTTGTAATCAGCAGGTCGTGGGTTCGAGTCCCTCCATCGGCTCAATAAAAAAACAAAAAACCTTTCCATTATGGAAAGGTTTTTTATGTTATATTATTTTGGTGATAATGAATTAGTTATTTGCTTCTGTACTTTTAATTTCTTTAATAAATGAAGCTAATTCTTTACCATATTTAGAAGCTTTAACTTTTGGCGTTAAAGATTTATTTATAGTATCTAATAAATCGATTTTTGCATTATAAATTTCTGTTAATGCTAAATATGGTGCTACTTCACTATTTTTATTGTTTAAAGCAAAGTTTACAGTATATAAGAATTTGCGTTTAATGGTATTATCTGCTACCTTTTTCAATCTTAAATATTCTGTAGTATCATTTTCTTTTTGAGCTTCAAATTGTTCTTTAATTGATTCTAAGTTTCTATTATTCATTTTAGAAATTAGTTCCTTATATTCATTTAGGACTTTTTGTTGATTAGAACCTTTAATTTTTGCATCGTAAGCAAAATTTTTCAAAGTAGTATTAATTTCGGTAATACCTTTATCGGCAAAAAAAGTAATTCTATCTTTTTCTGCACTATTTTTATCTAGATATAAATAGAAAACCTCTGGTTCAGCTATTGCACTATGTAATTCTATATTAGTATTTCCATTAATTAATAGTGAGTCTACTGTAACTAATAATGTGTCTTCAATCTTTTTTAGATAAAGCGATCCTTTTTTTAATCCTTTAATATTCACTTTTACAGTTAAATCATCTTGATTTTTACCACAAGCAATAATAAATATTGCCATTAATATGAATGCTATTTTTTTCATCGATATTTTAAATAATTATATAAATACAAATATTAAACAATTATATGGCTTTTACTAGTAGCTTAATATTAATTTACTTTGTTAAATATTTCATAAAATAGGGTGGGTGTGTTTTTTGGCACGAGGATTGATATATAATAATCGTGATTACATTCGTTTAAAAGTTTATTGAGTGGTTACTTTAAACTTAAGAATTGTAATTCATATTTTGGTTGGTTAGTTAGAAAAAAAGCATCCTGTTTCAGGGTGCTTTTTTTATTTTTAGTCTTATAAATAGCGATTTGTTATAACTGTTAAATATGTATTTCGTCGATATTATTGATATTTTCATCTATTAATGTTAAAATTTAATGTATTTCATCGATTTATAATGTATTTAATCGTTTTTATATGTTTCATAGTTATATATTTGGAGTGTACTAAATAACACACTTTTTAGTTCAATGGATTAATTAATTAATATTTGCATTATGTTGTTAAACAAGGAAACCCCAAATCTAGCATCATAATAAAAAAAGCAAATTAAAGAAAACCGAGTTTGAGGGAACTCGGTTTTTTTATGCAATAATTCTAAATGTTAAATTAATTCTATTTTTTATAGTTTTTTTTGTTTTAGGTAGTTGGTGTAACCAATTACTTTGTGTCTCTCCTTGCATTAATAAAAGGCTTCCATGTTTTAATATTAGTTTTGTTTTAAGCGATTTATCTGTTTTATGTTTAAAATGAAAAATTCTTTCTGCTCCTAACGATACAGAAGCTATAATAGGGTTTATACCAAGTTCTTTTTCATTATCAGCATGCCAACCATTACTATCATCTCCATTACGGTATAAATTTGCTAAACAGCTTGTGAAATTAATTTTTAGTGCTTCTTCAATTGTTTTTTTAATTTCCAATAAATCATTGTCAAAAGCATTTGGTTGCATTGTTATATTGCTATACTTATATGTGTTTTTATTAGTAGCATAAAAAGCTGTTAAACGTGGTTGTAAATATGTTTTTCCATAAACAGTTATGGTATCCTGTTTCCAATCAATGTTGTTAAGTAGGTTTTCAAAATATTTATTAGCTTTTATAGTATTAAAAAAATTAGGATAATAAATAACATTGGCACCTTTTAAGTTTAAATTTATGGCACTTTCAAAAAGCATATTCTTTTATTTTCTAAATTAGCATAATTCAAAATTAAAATGAAGTATACTCTAACTTTTTTATTCTGTTTGCTTTTTACCAATATTTATGCACAACTACCAAAAGGTTTTGTTTATGTTGAAGATGTTATTCCAGATATGGATGTCGAGTTACGCTATTTTACATCAAACAATTTTGTAGGTAAACCAATTAAAGGTTATTATTCTAACAAACTTATTTTAACTATTGAATCTGCAGAAGCACTAAAAAAGGTGCATGAAGCATTACAAGAGCAAAATTTATGTTTAAAAATTTATGATGGTTATAGGCCCCAAAAAGCTGTAAATCATTTTATAATATGGGCTAGAGATTTAAAAGATACTATTAACAAGCAAAGCTTCTATCCAGAAGTAAATAAAAGAAATTTATTTAAAGCCGGATATATTGCTTCTAGATCTGGACACAGTAGAGGCAGTACATTAGATTTAACAATAATTAATGCTAATACTGGAAAACCATTAGATATGGGAAGTCCATATGATTTTTTTGGAGAAGAATCTTGGGTTGATTTTGAGAGTATTACTGATAAACAAAAAGCTAATAGGCAATTGTTAAAATCATATATGCTAAAATTCGGTTTTAGAAATTATCCTAAAGAATGGTGGCATTTTACACTTCGTGGCGAGCCATTTCCAAATACTTATTTTGATTTTGATGTAAAATAAATTTCAAACCTAATACCAGCGTTTCTTTTTCTTTTTAGAAGCAACACTTTTACGTCCTTTTTTATGTTTGCTTCCTGTTTTATTTGATTTGTGAATAATAGGTTTTGCTTTTGGGTCAAGCGGATATGGGTGATCTTCAATAATATCCAATTGTAATTGAATAAGTTGTTGAATGGTTTTTATATAATCTTTTTCATCTGCAGAACAAAATGAATATGCAATCCCGGTATTTCCTGCTCTAGCTGTTCTGCCAATGCGGTGTACATAGGTTTCTGGTACGTTAGGTAAGTCAAAATTCACAACAGCATCCAAATCGGTTATATCAATTCCGCGAGCAGCAACATCGGTAGCAATTAAAATATTCACTTCCCCTTTTTTAAATCTCTTTAAAGCATCTTGTCTTGCAGTTTGACTTTTGTCACCATGAATACTATCTGCCTTGTAGCCGTTTTTTAAAAGTGTTTTTTCAAGCTTATCAACTCCAAACTTTGTGCGTCTAAAAATAATAATATTACCTTTTATAGTGTTTCTAAGTAAATGTAAACATAACTCAATTTTATTGCGTTTAGGAACATAATATAATACTTGAGCCACATTTTTAGATGTTGAAGAATTTTGAGCCACTTCAACACGTTCGGGCAAGTTTAATATGGAATTAGCTAATTGTTCTACTTTATGAGGAATAGTAGCCGAAAATAAAAGTATCTGTTTTTCTTTAGTACATAAACGTTCAATTTTTCTAACATCATCAATAAAACCCATATCTAGCATTAAATCGGCTTCATCTAATACTAAGGTTTCAACATAATCTAAATTAATAATATCTTGTTTATGTAAATCCAGTAAACGTCCAGGTGTTGCTATTAAAATATCAACACCTTTTTTTAAAACATCTTTTTGTGGTTCAATTGAGGTGCCACCATAAACTACCGTAGTTCTTAAATTAGTATAAGTGCTATAGGTTTTAAAATTATCTTCAATTTGAATAGCTAACTCTCTCGTGGGGCTAACAATTAAAGCTTTAATAGTTTTTCCTTTTTTAGGAGCGTCTTGTTGGTTTAATAACGTTTGTAAAATAGGAAGTGCAAATGCAGCTGTTTTACCGGTACCAGTTTGAGCAGAAACAATAACATCTTTTTTATCCAGAACAAGAGGTATTGTTTTTTCTTGAACTAAAGTTGGGTTATCGTATCCAGCTTCTGCAACAGCTCTTAAAATGGGCTTACTTATTTTTAAATCTTTAAAAGACATCTATTAATTTATTTGTCGCAAAGATATGATAAACAAGTTCAAAGCTACTTTAAAAAACGTTTCAGTTTATCTCTTTTTCGTTTTGGCAATGCATTATTATCAAGAATTAAATTTATATGCTCTTTGTTTTTTTCTTTACTGTATAGCAAATTAAAAAACTGCCATACAGTTAAGCTGTTTTTAGCTTTTTCTACCAATTCAAGACAATCACCAGTTTTAACAAAACCTGCTTCCAAAACGCGAACATAAGTCCCAGGAAAACCATGGTTAATAAATTGTTTTAAGATTTTTTGATTCCCAAACTTAACACCAAATTTAAAGCAAGGTTCTCTAGGTTGTGTAATTTGAACTAAAGCAGCACCTACTTTATAAATATCTCCAATATGAATATCTTTTTCATTTAAACCAGAAACAGTAAGATTTTCGCCAAACATACCATATTCCCAATCTAAATTTGGATAAAGATTTTTCCAATACCCATAATGGTTTTCTGAAAACAAATAGCAAGCTTTAAACTCTCCACCATGATGTTTTCTGTCTGATACTTCATCATTTCTAACAGCGTGTTTTTCTAGTAAAATAGGTTGGTTTTTAGGTTTTTTAAAGATGCCTGTTGTTACTTCTTTACCATCCCAAATAATGGTAGTTGGTTTAGCAATGTTGGTGGACATTATTTTCATGAAGGGAAAATTAGTTTTTATTAAACAATGCTTTTACTTCAGGCTTTGTTAATTCTACTAAAGTAAAAACGCCTAAAAGAATGCCAAGAATACCTGTTAGGCAATTTAAAATTGCAATAGCAAAAATGAAGTTGTAGTTTTTTACTTGCTTAAAATATTTTGACGCTAAAAGGGTAAGTATTCCGAAAGTGATGCAAAAAAATAAGCCTACACCTCCAATAATAACAAAAATCCAACCAAAATTAAATGGTAATTCTGTGTTGGTTTCAGTATTTTCTGCAATGGCACCAAAAATAAATCCCATAGCACCATATAAAATAAAAAATATTGAAAAGCATAAGGTTAAAATACCTTTTACTAAGTATAAAATTCTGAAGGTGTTAAGGTTGTTTGATGTTGATTCCAATTAAATTTTATTTAAAAGTTGTTTTGTAATATATAAAATTTTCGTTTCATTAAACTTTCTCTATTGTATAACGAATTTAGTTAATTTAATATCCAATTCTATATTCAGTTAAAACAAAAAACCACCTTGTTTTCACAAAGTGGTTATTTATTTAGTTTAGTTACTATTAATTTACATGGCTGCTTTGTAAATTGCAACTGTATCTTCTAGAGTTACTTCTCTAGGGTTTCCACCAGTACATACATCTGCTAAAGCATTTTTAGCCATTTCTTCAAAGTCTTTTTCTTTAACACCTAATTCTTTTAATCCTGAAGGAATACCAACAGATTTTGATAAGGCTTTTATTGCTTCAATAGCAGCATTAGCACCTTGTGTATCGCTCATTTCTAATACACCAACACCCATTGCTCTTGCCACTTTTTTAAGTTTATGTGCACATGCAGGAATATTAAACTGTTCTACGTGTGGTAGTAATATAGCATTAGCAACACCATGTGGTAAATCATACATACCTCCTAATTGATGTGCCATAGAATGTACATAACCTAGGCCAGCATTAGAGAATGCTTGTCCTGCAATAAATTGTCCCCAAGCCATTTTGCTTCTTGCTTCAAGATCTTTACCATCTACAACAGCTTTTTCTAAACTTTGCGAAATTAATTTAATGGCCTCTAAAGCTAAAGCGTCAGACCACCCAAAGGCACCTTTTGTAACATATGTTTCTATAGCGTGTGTTAAGGCATCCATTCCTGTTGCAGCGGTTAATGCTGCTGGTTTTCCTAACATTAATTTAGGGTCGTTTACAGCAATTTTTACTAAACAGTTTTTATCTACCATAACCATTTTTATATGGCGCTCTTCATCTGTAATAACATAATTAATAGTTACTTCACTTGCTGTTCCTGCTGTTGTATTTATAGCTATAATTGGTAATGAAGCATGTTTTGATAAATGAATACCTTCATAATCTCCTATATTACCTCCATTAGTCGCTAAAATACCAATTGCTTTACCGCAATCTTGTGGTGATCCGCCTCCAAGTGTTATAATAAAATCACAGTTGTTTTTTTCTAATAATTCTAACCCGTCGTTAACATTTTTAACTGTTGGGTTAGGGTGTACGTCATCAAATAATACAACTTCAATATTAGAAGATTTTATAACCTTTAAAACTTGTTCTGCAACTCCTAGTTTTACTAAAACTTTATCAGTTACAAATAATGCTTTTTTATAGGGTAGCGTTTTTAATTCTTCTCCTAAATCATCCAATGCGCTAGGCCCTATTAAGCTTAAAGGTGGTAAATATATTCTTCTGTTTTGTAACATGTCTATAAGTATTAAAAAGTTAATTAAAATTATAGGTATAAAGGACTAAAATAGTTGCTACTTTTTTTATGATTTTTATCATCTTACATATAGTGATAGGTTTATTGGAATAAATTAGAATTATTGTTTGTGCTTTTAAATGTTATTTTTAACTAATTAAATAAGGTTTTTAATTGAAATTGATGATACATTTTTGGAATGTGTGTTAAAAAGGTGAATTAATAAAAAAAACCACCTTGTTTACACAAAGTGGTTTTAATTTATAATTATTAATTATTATTAGTTAATAGTGATTAGTTCTACATCAAAAATTAAAACTGAACCACCAGGTATATTATAGCTGCCTGTATTGCCATAAGCTAAATGTGCGGGAATAAAGAAAGTAGCACTACCACCTTCATTTAAATATGTAATGCCTTCAGAAAAACCTTTAATTAAATTTTCTAAATTAAAGTTTACATTTTCTGTGCTTTCATCAAAAACATCGCCGTTTAAAAAGTATCCTTTGTAGGTTACAGTAACATTATCGGTTATTACAGGTTGCTCACCATCTCCAATAGTATTTATGGTATAATGTAAACCAGTTTCGGTTTGTTGAGTAATAATATTATTATCTGTTAAGTATGCTTGAATTTGCTCTTCGTTCTCGGTTTTATAATTCACATATATAAGTTCAATATCAAAAATAAGAACCGAACCACCAGGAATTTCTTTATAATCACTACTACCATAGGCTAAATGTGATGGAATTAATAATTTACCGGTACCACCTTCTTTAAAATATGATATTCCTTCTATCCAACCATTAATAACATTTTGTAAAAAAAATGAAGCACCTTCTGTATTATCATCAAAAACGGTTCCGTTCGTATAATAACCTTTATAAGCTACTTTTACTCTATCATTAGGTGTAGGGGTGTCTCCAGAGCCAGGATTATCAATGATATAATACAAACCAGAGTTGCTTTTTTCTGCAGTTAAGTTGTTTTCAGATAGGTAAGTAAGTATCTCTTGGTCATTTTGGGCAGTATAATCTTTTGGTGAATCATCAGAACTACAGGCCGATAAAAAAACTAATGCAAAAACTATTATTATATTTTTCATGATCTTATTTTTTTTGAAGCGTAAATATAGCAGATTTTAATGTACTCGATTTAAATTTAGTTATTTAGTTTACGTTCGTTATTTAAAATAGTCGTTACAGCTTGTTTATATTTAAAAGGGTTTGTAGCTTTTTTTATGGCTTTATACGTTTTTTGAGGATTATTACACGATTGTGAAAAGAATTCCCAGAAGCCTAACATTTTCATTTTAATAGGTGTAGGCCCAGAAAGATAATCGTCGTATTGTTTGTAAATTGTATTGTGGAATTCCTCAAAAATATCCCAACGATTTTTAGGGTATTCGGTGGTATTATTTTTTATCATTTGTGGTAAAAACGGGTCGGCAATTAACCCACGACCTATCATAAAATGATCTAAACTAGGAAAACGTGCTTGCATACTTTTAAAAGCCGCTACAGTTGTAATATCGCCGTTGTAATACAATTTGTGTTTGGTGCTTGTAATGCAACGCTCAAAAGCATCTAAATCTACAGGGCCTTTATAAAGTTGTTTACCTATTCTGGCATGAATAGCAATGTTTTTAAGTGGGTATTTATCTAAAATAGGGAATACGTCTAGAATTTCTTCAGCATTATCATAACCCATACGCATTTTCATAGAAACTAAAATATTGGTTTCTTTATGGGCGCTTTTTAAAATAGTGTCAATTTTTAAAGGATTACAAATTAAGCCAGAGCCCATTCCAGATTTAGCAACCATAGGGTATGGGCAACCTAAGTTCCAATTTAATTCTTTATAACCTAAACTTTGCACGTATTTGGCAACAAATAAAAACTCTTCGGCATCATTGGTTATAATTTGTGGTATTACCTCTAAGGTGGTATTGTTTTCTGGCAGTAAATCGTTTTGATAAGAAGTTTTAATTTTAAACTTACCGTTAAGCCTAATATAAGGCGAATAAAACGTATCGATACCACCAAAATAATGATGGAAAGCATTGCGAAATCTAAAATCTGTAAACCCTTGTAACGGTGAAGAGAGTAATGTAAAAGCCATTTATATTTTATATGGCGTAAAGATAGGGATATCTTTAATTGAAGTTGTGTTTTTTGGAAAGGTTCGTTTAACTTAGGCGGATATGAAACGTTTTTATCTTTTATATCCGAGGTTAAACGAAGGTAGTGGAAAACTTTTTTAAAGTCAAGTAGCAATAAAAGCAAAAAGCCACTCTGTTTATACAAAGTGGCTTTTAATATTTCTGCGAAAGCGAAAACTTATTTTATCATTTCGTAGCTACGTTTAATAAAGTTTGTAAGTTCTTCACCTTTTAATAAACCTTGAGATAATCGAGCTAAATCTAAACTTTGCGTAATTAAGCGCTCTTGTTTCTTTTTGGTTTTAGTACCAAGAATTTCGCCAACCAATTCAGAATTTGTATTAACAACTAGGTTGTACATTTCTGGCATGCTGCCAAACATATTCATGCCACCACCGCCTCCGGTAGCTTGCATTTCTTTCATTCTACGCATAAATTCTGGTTGCGTAATAGTAAATGGCGACTCGTTACTATCCATAGCTTCTAGTTGTACCATGAATTTATCAGAAGGAATAACTTCTTTTAATAATTCATCTAAAGCTTTAGTTTGGTCTTCATCTAATTTAGAAATAGTGTTTTCATCTTTTTTAATTAAATTATTAATATGATCACCATCTACACGAGCAAACGTTATGTTTTCTTTAGTGCTTTCTAATTTTTGAATTAAATGTGATACAATTGGAGAATCCAATAATAAAACCTCGTAATTTTTAGCTTTAGCAGATTCAATGTAGCTGTGTTGTGCATCTTTATCTGAGGTATAAAGAATCACTAATTTGCCATCTTTATCTGTTTGATTGGCTTTTATTTTGTTAAATAACTCATCGTAAGTATAATATTTACCATCAACAGTTGGGTATAAAGCGAAAGCATCTGCTTTTTCAAAGAATTTTTCTTCAGAAAGCATACCGTATTCAATCACAATTTTAATATCGTTCCATTTTGCTTCAAAATCTTCACGGTTATTATTAAATAACGATTTTAATTTGTCGGCTACTTTTCTTGTGATGTAAGATGAAATCTTTTTAACCGCACCATCAGCTTGTAAGTAAGAACGCGATACGTTTAATGGAATATCTGGAGAATCAATTACACCACGAAGCATGGTTAAAAACTCAGGTACAATACCTTCAACATTATCGGTTACAAATACTTGATTTTGGTATAATTGTATTTTATCTTTCTGCATTTGCATATCGTTCGACATTTTAGGGAAATATAAAATCCCAGTTAAGTTGAACGGATAATCTACATTTAAATGAATATTAAATAATGGCTCTTCAAATTGCATTGGGTACAATTCTCTATAAAAGCCGCTATAATCTTCATCTTTTAAATCAGCTGGTTGTTTTGTCCATGCTGGATTTGGATTGTTTATAATATTATCAACTGTTATTTTTTTGTGAGGTTCGGTGGTTTCTTTACCGTCTTTATCAGTTGTTGTTTTTGGTTCGTGCTCTGGGTCGTTAATTTCTTTTGTTCCAAATTTAATTGGAATAGGCATAAACTTGTTATACTTATTTAAAAGTTCGCCAATACGAGATTCTTCAAGAAACTCTGTAGAATCATCTGCAATATGAAGTATAATTTCTGTACCTCTATCTGTTTTGTCAGAAGCTTCTAATGTAAATTCTGGAGAGCCATCACAAGTCCAATGTGCAGCAGGTTCATCTTTAAAAGATTTAGTAATAATTTCAACTTTTTCTGCAACCATAAAAGCCGAATAGAAACCTAAACCAAAATGACCAATAATTCCAGAATCTTTAGCCGAATCTTTATATTTATCTAAAAATTCTTCAGCTCCAGAAAAAGCTACTTGGTTAATGTATTTTTCAACCTCTTCGGCTGTCATACCTAAACCTTGATCTATAATATGAAGTTTTTTACCTTCTTTGTCAATTTTAACTTCAATCTGTGGATTACCGTATTCAACTTTAGCATCACCAACATTAGTTAAATGTTTTAGTTTTAAAGTAGCATCTGTAGCATTACTAACTAACTCACGCAAAAATATTTCGTGGTCGCTGTATAAGAATTTTTTAATGAGTGGGAAGATGTTTTCTACCGATACATTAATGTTTCCTTTTGTCATGATATATAAGTTTTATTCAATTTATTATTATGGTTTAATGTTATTCAACAAAAATGCCAATTGATTAAAAGTGACAAACTGGCACGGTTTTTTTCAACAATTTAAAGTAAACTACTAAAAAAACAATGATCATTTTAGGTATTTGATAAAGTTGATTGAAATTTGAAAGGTAATTTTTGTATTTTGCTTATTCTAATTAAATAAAACATGTACAATTCAAAAATAATAGGACTTGGTAAATATGTGCCAGATAATGTAGTTACTAATCATGATTTATCTAAAATGATGGATACTAATGATGAGTGGATACAAGAAAGAACCGGTATTAAAGAACGTAGATGGATACCAGAAGGATCTAAAGATACATCGGCAGTTATGGGAGCCAAAGCAGCTAGAATAGCTATTGAACGTTCTGGGTTAACAAAAGATGATATTGACTTTATTGTATTCGCAACCTTGAGTCCAGATTTTTATTTTCCTGGTTGTGGTGTGCAAATTCAAGATATGCTTGAAATGCCAACCGTTGGTGCTTTGGATGTTCGTAATCAATGTTCTGGGTTTGTATATGCTATTTCTGTGGCCGATCAATTTATTAAAACAGGCATGTATAAAAACATACTTGTTATTGGTGCAGAATACCATAGTAACGGATTAGATAAAACAACACGTGGTAGGGGTGTAACTGTTATTTTTGGTGATGGGGCAGGAGCCTGTGTTCTTTCAAGAGAAGAGGATACTACAAAAGGTATACTATCAACTCATTTACATAGCGAAGGTAAATATGCAGATAAATTAATTGTAGAAGGGCCTAGTATAGCACATTGGGTTCCAGAAATTATTGAAGCAGGAGATAAAGATTTATCTTATTTTCCATACATGGATGGTACATTTGTTTTTAAACATGCTGTTGTACGTTTTAGCGAAGTGATTATGGAAGGATTAATGAAAAACGGTATGCAAAAAGAAAATATCGATATGCTAATCCCGCATCAAGCTAACCTAAGAATAGCTCAATTTATACAAAAGAAATTTGGGTTACGTGATGATCAAGTATTTAATAATATTATGAAATATGGTAACACAACTGCAGCTTCAGTTATTATTGCACTTACAGAAGCTTGGGAAGAAGGTAAAATAAAAGAAGGTGATAATGTCGTTTTAGCAGCCTTTGGTAGCGGATTTACTTGGGGAAGTGCCATTATTAAATGGGCTTAAAATAATAATTATTTGGGCGTTACCACAAGGGTCGGGCTTTCACTACTCGCTCCCTCCTAAGGTCGGGGAGCTTAAACAGGCCGTTCAATCCCTAACGCAAAAAAAACAAAAAACCCGAAACGTTTAAGTTTCGGGTTTTTCTAGCTATTAATCAACTTCAACTAACACTAATGTGAAGAATCTTAATACGTTAGACGGAATTTTTCGAGAAATATTACATAATCGAATCACATTTAACGTATTTTAACAAATATTAAAAACCCGAAAATGTTTCGAGTTTTTAATTATACGAATCTTAATAACGAATATGATTTGTGTAGATGACTAACTCTAAATAATTACGATTTCGTTTTTTGGTTAGATTGTATATTGCTTTATAAACGTATGTTTATTGTTGGTTATTGTGCTGAAAATCAAAATTTAACATTTTTTTTAACATTTAGAGTGTAATTCTTGATAATAAAAAAAGCAAAACCCTTAAACATTAAGCCTAAGGGTTTTTTTATTTAATAATCCTACTGAAACACTAACCATCAAATATTAAAAGTAGGATATTAAATAGTTGTTTGTTTTTTATATAAATCCACCACCACTAGATTTGGTGTTATTATCTCTTTGTTTTCTTTTTAATGCGCGATATTTTCCGCCACCAAATCGGTATGAAAGAGCAATATTCCATGTGTTACTTTCCCAGTTAAAACCACCAACAGAAGGAAAAGGAGTATCTCCTTCAAACTCAAATTTCATGGTGTTTAAAATATCACTATAATTAAAGCTAAATGTTGCTCTGTTATCATCCAAGAAGCTATAGCGCATACCCGTATTTAACATGAACATAGGTTTTCTTGTAAATTGAATACCTTCTTCTTCACCACGATACATAGCAAATACAGAGAAGCTTAATTTTTTTGATGCTTTAAAATTATTAAAAGCTCTTAAATTCCAAATAACATTATCAACTTCTGTGTCTTGTCTTACAATATCATTAATAGTTGCGTTTTGAATATCGTCTGTATCAATAATCTCAGTAATACCTTGTTGTGTTTGTGAGTATAAATCGAAACTAGCATTTAAGCTCCACCATTTAGTTGGACGATAGTTTGTTGAAAGCTCGATTCCAAAAGCAGAGGTGTTATCAAAATTATCATAAGATAAAATACTGTTTCCAGATGTAACATCTGTTCTGTCTATAGATACAAACCTACTTATGTTATCTTCAATAATTCTGTAAAAAACACCAGCAGTAATACTACCTTTTTTTAATTGTCTTGTATAATTAGTTTCTATAGAGTTTGTAAATTGTGGTTGTAATTCTGAGTTTCCAAAAGACGAAACTCTAGGTGTACTCCATTCTCTAATAGGATTAACTTGTTGCAATCCAGGTCTGTCAACACGACGACTAAAGCTTAATTGATAAGCATTTTTTTCTGAAGGATTGTAAGTTAAAAAAGCAGAAGGGTAAATTTGAAAATAATCATTTTCAAAAGGAATTAATTCTGTACTATTATTTTCATAAGTTCTTAAAGCATCTGCTGTAACATTTACCTGTTCGGCTCTTATTCCAAATTGATAATTCCATTTTTCAAGTGTTTTGCCATAGGTGAAATAAGCAGAGTAAATATCTCTATTATAATCAAAATCTGTGCTAGGTGTTGCTATTATATCTCCTTCACTTGAAAAAGTTTGCCCTGTAGACATGTAAGCAATATCAGATTTAAATAATAATGCCTGTACACCAGCTTCAATTTTTGTTTTTTCATTTATGGGTTTAACATAATCAACATTTATTGTTGTTTGATTACGTTCTGTACCTACATTATCAACATAATTAGGAGGGAAGTTAAAATTAAAGAAATCGAAATTCGCAATTTCATCATTTTCAAAATCGTTATAATCAACTTCAATATCTAGTGTTTCGTTTTCGTCAGTAAATTCATGTTTATAAGCTAAATTATATTGACCAGAATTGTTTTCAGATATATTGTTAAATAATTGACTTTGAATTAGCGATGGGTAATTTATTATAGTGCTTCCAAAACCATCACCATTAAAAATATTTTGGTTTGTAAAAAACGAAATAGTGTTTTTATCATTTATATAAAAATCAACACCTATTTTATATAAATGTGATTTGTTATTGTTGCCAAATTTAAATTCCTGTAAGGAGTTATCATCTAATCGAGTAATGTCTCCGTAGTTGTCATACTTTCCTATATTATTTCCGTAGTTACCGTAAAAATTGAATTTCCCATTTCGGTAATTCATATCAATAGAACTATTAAATTTTGCAAAAACTTCGTTTGTTACTCCAACATTTATATTACCATTAAAACCAACCTTGGTGTTTTTATGAAGTTTAATATTTATAATACCACTCATGCCTTCTGGGTTATATTTCGCAGAGGGGTTAGTTATTAATTCTATTTGTTTTATAGATGTTGAAGGTATTTGTTTTAATAGTTGAGCAATAGGTACGTTGCTTAATTTACCATCAACCATAACACGTACATTTTCATTTCCACGAAGACTAATATTTCCAGTTTGCTGGTCTACACTAACAGATGGAATATTATTCATGATATCACTAGCACTCGCACCTGCTGTTGTTAAGTCTTTTCCTATGGTAATAACCTTTCTGTCAACTTTTTGTTGAATGGTTGATACATCTGCAACTACAGTAACTTCATCTAATCCTTCTGCTTCTTCTTCAAGTAAAATGTTACCTAAATCAACTTTATAATTACCTCTGCCAATACTAACATTTTTGTTAGCTGTTTTGTAGCCTATGTATTGTATGCTTACAATTAAGTCACCCTCAGAAACTTTATCAATTGTAAAAGTTCCGTCATCTAGTGTAATACCACCTGTAAGAGTTTGTCCAGAATTATTTTTAATAATAATGTTAACGTAAGGTAAGGGTTCTTTTAAAGTTGCGTCTAAAACTTTACCTGATATAGTACCGGTTTTGTTTGCGTTGGGGTCTGGATCTGTAGCGTGTACTGTTGATATAGAAAATAAAATAGCACACAAATAGAGTAGTTTTCTCATGTGATTGGTTTGATTTTTTTGATTGATATTTATTAAGAGACGCAAAACTTAAACATCTGTTACTTTATTTAACTTATATTAACAGTCTTTTAACTTTTTTAACATATGAATAAAAAAACTTTAGTGCTTGGAGCATCCTTAAAATCAAATAGATATTCTAATTATGCTATACAGCGATTAGTTATTAATAAAATTGAAACCTTAGCTTTTGGTTTAAGAGCGGGTGAGGTATCTGGAGTGCAAATTGATACTGATTTATTACCTTATAATGGTGTACATACCGTAACATTATATTTAAACCCAAATAGGCAAAAAGAGTATTATAATTATATAATATCATTAAAACCTAAGCGCGTTATTTTTAATCCTGGTACAGAAAACCCCGAATTGTATGAAATTTTAAAAGAAAATAATATTGCTTTTGAAGCTGCTTGTACTTTAGTATTACTTTCTACGAATCAATATTAAGCCCAAGAAAGTTAGAATTCCGTTAATTATTAATATTTCAAAACCTATTTGATAACCATTTAATAAATCAACAGAATATTCGTTTATAAAATAAGATATAATAGGCGCAATAATAGCTACAATCCAAACATACTTATCTTTAAGTTGCGCTTTGGTATAAATTCCAAATGCAAATAAACCTAGTAAGGGGCCATACGTGTAGCCTGCAGCTTTAAATAATTCCCAAATTACAGATACGTCTTTAAAAATAGCGTCAAATAAAACAATAACAATTACTAAAACAATACTAATAAATACGTGCGTTTGTTTTCTAATTCTTTTTTGTGATGCCTTAGGTTTTTTGTCTAATTCAATAATATCAATACAAAATGATGTTGTAAGCGATGTTAATGCAGAATCTGCACTAGAGTAAGCTGCCGCAATTAATCCTAATAAAAAGAAAGCTGAGGTTAGTATGCCAATTTCTGGCAACATGGCTATAGTTGGAAATAAATCATCTTTTTTAGCAGTAATACCATGTTGGTTTGCATACTGTGTTAACATTAAACCTAAAACTAAAAACAAAATATTTACAAAAATTAATACCACACTAAAGGATACCATATTTTTTTGAGCCTCTTTTAAATTTTTGCAAGTCAGGTTTTTTTGCATCATATCTTGGTCTAAACCAGTCATGGTTATGGTAATAAACATACCTGCGAGAAAACTTTTAATAAAATATTGGGCATCATTAACATCTCCAAAGAAAAATGTTTTGCTCATGGCGCTTTCTTTAACATTTGTATAAACTTCAGAAATACTATTTAAATCTAAAGCAGATGCAAGAAATATAATTGTAATAATTACAGAAATCAACATAAACAAAGTTTGTAGTGTGTCTGTAAAAATTATAGTTTTAATACCGCCTTTAAAAGTATACAGCCAAATAAGCGCAATGGTAATTATTACAGTAATAGCGAAGGGGATATTAAATTGGTCAAATACCAGTAACTGTAAAACTTTAGCAACCAAAAATAATCTGAACGAGGCACCAACAACTCTTGAAATAAGAAAAGCGACAGAGCCTGTTTTATAGCTTACATTACCAAACCGGTCTTTTAAATAAGTGTAAATGGATGTTAAATTTAATTTGTAATAGATAGGAAGTAAAACATAAGCAATAACTAAATACCCAAAAAAGTAACCGAAAACAACTTGTAAATAACCAAACTGTTTAGTTTCAACAGCACCAGGAACTGATATAAAAGTAACACCAGAGAGTGATGCTCCAATCATTCCAAAAGCCACTAAATACCAGGGTGCAGATTTGTTAGCTTTAAAAAAAGCATCGTTACTGTCTTCTTTTCCAGTAAAATAAGAGATTAAAATTAAAACAACAAAATAAGCTAAGATTAATAGAATGATTTGTGTGGCTGTCATATAAAAGCTAATTTTTTAAGTTTTTGAATGTACAAATATAAATTGAAAAATGAAGCTTTAGTTTTTTATAAGAGACACCATTATTTTTCTGTGTAAATAATGAATTACTGTTTGGTTATTGATAAATAAAAGGATTGATTAAAAATTAGTGAAATTCGTCACTAAATAGTAATTTCGCCGTTATGGAATTTTCTTCAAAACTATTGGAGCGTGCCGTTAACGAAATGTCTCAATTACCAGGTATTGGTAAGCGAACAGCATTACGTTTAGTGTTACATATGTTAAGGCAACCAAAAGAACAAACTTTGGCTTTGTCTGAAGCTTTGCAAACTATGCGCAATGATGTAAAATTCTGTAAATCATGCCATAATATTAGTGATACAGAGCTTTGTGAAATATGTTCAAACCCTAAACGTAACGAAGGTATAATTTGTGTTGTTGAAGACGTAAGAGATGTTATGGCTATTGAAAACACAAGTTCTTTTAAAGGGTTGTATCATGTTTTAGGAGGTAAAATTTCACCTATGGATGGTATTGGACCACACGATTTAAATATTCAATCTTTAGTTAATAAAGTAAGAGAAGGTAAAGTTTCAGAACTTATTTTTGCTTTAAGCTCAACCATGGAGGGTGATACAACTAATTTTTACATTTTCAAACAAATTAAAGATTTCAGCGTTACTACATCAACTATTGCAAGAGGGATTTCTGTTGGTGATGAGTTAGAATATGCAGATGAAATTACATTAGGAAGAAGTATTATTAATAGAATACCGTTTGAATCATCCATAAAACTATAAAGTATTAAAATTTGAAACTCTCAATAATTATATTAAATTATAATGTTCAATACTTTTTAGAATTATGTCTAAGAAGTGTTGAAGCAGCTATTAAAAACCTTGAAGCAGAAATTATTGTTGTAGATAATGACTCTGAAGATAATAGTTGTGAGATGGTTAAAAAGTTATTTCCAAAAGTTAAACTAATAGAAAATAAAGAGAATTTCGGATTTTCAAAAGGTAATAATATTGGTGTTTTACAAGCAAAAGGCGAGTATTTATGTATTTTAAATCCAGATACTGTTGTTGCCGAAGATACGTTTGTAAAACTTTTAGAATTCGCTAAAAATAAAAATAAATTAGGTATTGTAGGCTGTCGTTTAAAAAATGGAAGTGGTTTGTTTTTACCAGAAAGTAAAAGAAACATTCCAAGAGTAAATGTTGCGTTAAGAAAAATACTTGGCTATTCTAAATCCTATTACGCGACTCATTTATCAAAAAAGGATATTGGCGAAGTAGCTATTTTAGTTGGCGCATTTATGCTAATAAAAAAAGAGGTTTATAACGCTGTTAAGGGTTTTGATGAAGATTATTTTATGTATGGTGAAGATATCGATTTGTCATATAAAATTCTTAAAGCAGGATATAAAAACTATTATTACGGCGATACTACAGCTATTCACTTTAAAGGAGAAAGTACATTAAGAGACAAAAATTACGCACGCCGTTTTTTTGGTGCTATGCAAATATTTTACGAAAAACATTTTAAGCAAAATTTGTTTTTTGATATGGTTGTTTGGTTAGGTATAAAATTGGCATTTTTACTTAGGCGAATACGTAAAATGAAGATTAATGAAGTTTCAGAATATGTTTTTGTTTCAGATAAAAGAAACCAAAAATTAGAAAAAGTATTAAATAAAAAGATGTTTTTACAATCAAAATTAGATTCTGTAAAACCAAATTCAGAAATTATTTTAGATGCTAACATGCTTAGTTATAAAGAAATAATTGAGTTAATAACCTATTCTGATAAGGAATTGACTTATAAAATATTACCTAATAATTCTGATTTTATCATTGGTAGTAATGATGGTTTTAGTCAAGGTAAAGTTATTTTCTTTTGATAGTATTGTTGAATATAATAAGGCATTATAGTAGTTTATTTATTAATTTTGTAAAATAAAATTAAAAAACAAGCATTACGTTATTGATATGGCAAAGTTTGAGCTTAGATTACCTAAAATGGGAGAGAGTGTAGCAGAGGCAACCATTACAACTTGGTTAAAAGATGTTGGCGATACTATTGAAATGGATGATCCTATATTGGAAATAGCTACAGATAAAGTAGATAGCGAGGTACCTAGTGAAGTAGATGGTGTTCTGGTAGAGCGCCTTTTTAATGTTGATGATGTGGTACAAGTAGGCCAAGTATTAGCAATTATTGAAGTTGAAGGTGATAATAAATCTAGTACCGATTTAAGCAATGAAGTTTCAATTAAAACTGAAGATGATACCATTGAAGCTGTTAAGTATGTAGAGCAATCTGTTATTAGTGCGAAAGAAGCTTTTGCTCCTGTTAACTCAAGTGGAGATCGTTTTTACTCACCTTTAGTTAAAAATATTGCCAAAACAGAGGGTATTTCTCAACAAGAACTCGACGGAATTTCTGGAACAGGAAAAGATGGACGTGTTACTAAAAATGACATTTTAGTTTTTATTAAAAATAGAGGTAATGTCCAACAACATTTAGAAGCTAAAGCTGATACACCAATTGCTCAACCAAAAACTATTGAAAAACCAATAATTGAAAAGCCAGCAATTATTTCTAGTGGTGAAGATGAAATAATAGAAATGACTAGAATGGGTAAGCTTATTGCTCATCATATGGTTGAGTCTGTACAAACATCGGCACATGTACAAAGTTTTATTGAAGCAGATGTTACTAATATTTGGAACTGGCGCAAGAAAGTTAAAGATGCTTTTATGAAACGCGAAGGCGAAAATTTAACCTTTACACCCATATTTATGGAGGCTATCGCAAAAGCATTGCGAGATTTTCCAATGATGAACATTTCTCTACAAGGTGATACTATTGTAAAAAAGAAAAATATAAATCTAGGTATGGCGGCAGCTTTACCAGATGGTAATTTAATTGTGCCTGTTATAAAAAATGCAGACCAATTAAATTTAGTTGGTATGACTAAGCAGGTTAACGATTTGGCTAACCGCGCCAGAACAGGTAAATTAAAACCAGACGATACTCAAGGAGGTACTTATACAGTTACTAATGTTGGTACATTTGGAAGTATCATGGGAACACCAATAATTAATCAGCCGCAAGTTGGTATTTTAGCACTTGGAGCCATAAGAAAAGTCCCTGCAGTAATTGAAACTCCAGATGGCGATTTTATAGGTATTCGTTATAAAATGTTTTTATCACATTCTTACGACCACCGTGTAGTTAATGGTGCGTTGGGTGGTATGTTTGTAAAAGCTGTTACAGATTACCTTGAGGCTTGGGATATAAACAGAGAGATATAAATTGAATATTATTCATAGCATTCCGATTATATTAGGGGTCAAAGAATCTTAATTATTATATATAAACAAAAAACACAGTTCTAAAACTGTGTTTTTTTATGAACTACCTCGACTCAAGGGTGCGAGGTAATAAGTAGGAATATTTTTTTTATTTCGACTCAAGCGTCGGGAATTAACCCTAAAAATAATTAATTGATAATTACTATATTCGTTAGTTGAAAAACCTACTTATTATGAATAAATATATATTTTATTATTTAGTTGTCTTTTTATTTACATTGCAAAGTTGTGATAATGATGATGATGTAAATACCCAAACAAAAGAACCTATTTCAGAAACTGAAAAAGACATCATTTTTCAAACAGAAAATTTTGGCGATTTAAAGAATTCAGATTTTTTAGGAATAATTTCTGATGAAGAAGGCAATGCGATATCAGATGTTCAAATTGCAATTGGTAATTCTGTTGCAGTAACAGATATAAATGGTGTTTTTATAATAAATAGTGCTTCCGTATTTGAGAAATTCGCACATATAAAAGCGGAAAAAGAAGGCTATATTATAGGGTCTAGAGTTATTGTTCCGAAGGAGGAAGGAGTTAATCAAATTAGAATTACACTTCTTGAAAAAACAGTTATTGGGAGTGTTAATTCAGGTGAATCTTCAGAAATAAGTTTACCTAACGGTTCTAAGGTCAGTTTTGAAGGGGGGTTTACAGATAGTAATAATAATCCGTATAGTGGTCAAGTCAATGTGTCTATGCATTATTTAGAACCAAATTCGAGGCATATTTTTAGTGAAATGCCTGGAAGCCTATATGCGCAAAATGAAAATAATGATCCTCGAAATTTAGAAACCTATGGGATGTTATCCGTTAATTTATTTAGTCCTTCAGGTGAGCAATTAAATATTGCAGAAAACAGTTTATCTATGTTAGAGTTTCCAATTGCAGATTCTCAATTAAATAGTGCACCAGACACCATTGAACTTTGGTATTTTGATGAAGAACAAGGGTATTGGAAAGAAGATGGCATTGCTGTTAGAACAGGTAATAAATATAGAGCAGAAGTATCTCATTTTACTTGGTGGAATTGTGATATACCTTACGAATCTGTATATTTTTGTTTTACAACAGATTTAGCATCTGCCTCGTCTCATTATGTAGAGATTAGAAGAGGTTTGACCGATCAATTTATTTTTTCAGGGGAAATCGATTTCAATGATGGTTTAGATTTTGAGTGTGGTTTAATACCATTAAATGAAGAGATTGAAATATCTATTTACGGAACGGGAGCATGCGAGAATATATTAATAGATCAAGCTATTTATGGGCCTTATAGTTCTGATACTTCAATCACTATTACGTTGCCACCTTTAGTCGATGAAATTTCGACTACTTTAATAACAGGTAACGCATTTAATTGTTTAGGGAACCCAATTACAAATGGCTATTTGTTAATAGATTTTGAAACCGTCGTAAGTATTACTAATGGACTCATAAATTTTAGCCTTCAACATTGCTCTTTTGATACTAAGGAGCTTATGATTTATGACTTAGATTTCAATCAATTTTCTGAAATAATAACGATAACTCCAAATGGGACTTCTGTAGATTTAGGAACTAAAAGTTCTTGTAATATGCTTGGTGGAACATACACAGGTGATGTATTTTTAGAGTCGCAAGAACAAGTGGATGCGTTTAGTTTATTCGGATACAAAGATATTATTGGCAACCTAACTATTGGTTTAGAATCCGAATCTACAAATATTGATGATATTTCTGCGTTGGCCTCAATTGAAACAATTTCGGGTTATATTGTTGTTAAAAATACAGAGCTCTTAAATTTACAAGGTGTAGAAAATATAAATACTATTTCTGGAGGGTTTTGGATTTATAAGAATAACAATCTATTAACAGTAACTGAGTTTACAAGTTTAACTAATTTTTCAGGTGGTTTTCATATCCAAGACAATCCTAATTTAGTAACCATTAGTTTTTCAGGATTTGATACTGTTGAATATCTTTTTATAGGCTTTAATGCCAACTTAACGACTGTCGTGTTAAATGATTTGGTAACTGTTAACGACTTGTTTAGATATTTAGTTAATCCTAGCTTAACTTCATTAGGTGAGTTTAATAATTTCACAAATGTTGGTGGAAACCTTATGGTTAGATTTGCAGATCAACTCATAAATTTACAAGGGTTAAATAATTTGCAAAGTGTTGGTAGTATTACAATAGATGACAATCAAGCATTATCGTCTTTAGAAGGCTTAGATTCATTAACAGAAATTGTTGACGAAGCCGTCTTTTTTAACAACTCACAATTGGCAGATTTTCAAGGGTTTAATAGTGTTACTACTATTGGAGGAGATTTACATATTACTAATAACCTATCATTAAGTGCGATGAATGGCCTAAATAGTTTAACAACTATCGGAGGCGACGTTCTTATAGATACCAATACAGATTTAACGAGTATTGATGGTCTAAGTAATCTTCAATCTATTAGTGGTGGTTTAACCATAAGCAATAATGATCAACTTACATCTTTAGCTGGATTGTCTAATTTAACATCTATCTCTAATTTAGAGGTAGAGAATAATGATGCATTATCTTCTTTAATTGATTTAAATGCTGTAACCAACTTAGGTCGTTTAGTTGTAGAAGATAATGACTCTTTATTAATGCTTTCGGCTTTTAGTAATCTTACTGTTCTCAATAAAATTGCAATTAAAGATAATTTGATGTTGACTAGTATTCAAGGATTTGAAAACATAACAACTATTGCAGATTATTTTACCTTAGATAATAACCCTTTAGTTACGAGTATTCAACCTTTATCAAATGTTTCAGGTCAAGTAGATGTGATATTAATTAGAAATAATGATAGTTTAACAGATTTAACCGGATTAGAAAATATAACAAGTGTTGGTACAGGTGTAGGGGATATTCTTTATATATGGAATAATGATGGTTTAGTCTCTATTAATGGTTTGCAAGGAATAGATAGAGCTAACGTGGCAAATAACATAAATTTAACTGATTTTTGCGGGTTTCAAGCAGGTTTTATAAGTGGTGTAGATGCTAGTACTATTACAATATCAGGTAATGCTTTCAACCCGAGTGTTCAAGATATAATTGATGGTAATTGCTCGCAATAAACAAAGTGTTTAAAAATCATCAAGGAGTAATTATACTTAAACTCATGATTATTATACTTTAAGTTTTTATTCAATATGCTTTTTTAACACCTCTAAAAGTTGTTTTTTGTTGGTAATTCCTCTATATATTTCAGATTCAATTTCGATTAGAAGTAATTCTTTATCTAAGTTTTCAATGGATTTGCCAGATTTATTTAATTTTTCAATCAAAATATCTTGGTCTTTATCTATGTGTTTTTCTTTAAACGCTATTTTGTTGTCGTTAAATAGCGTTTCGGTTTCATCACAAAAATCACAATTATCAGATTTGTAAAGGGTAATATTGGCAGTTTTTAAAGCATCGTCAAAATTTATCTGCATATCATCATAATCTTTTCTAAATTTAAGATTAGCGCTAACTTCATTAACAATAAATTGCTGCTCATATTCACCAGCAGTACCTGCTAACTTTATAAGGGTAAGTAAGTGGGTTTCGCTATTAGGCTCAATAGGTTTTAAAACCGGACGATTGCTGCTCCTTCTAAAATCTTTGGTGGTAACTCTTAAAAACACAACATAACTTATGGTGTCTGTATTTTTAGCATAAAGTTCTAGGCGCTTACCGTTTTGTTTTTCTATAAGCTTTACTTTTTCAGTATTAGCATTTTGAGAAAAGCTAAACAATGAAGATAAAAATAAAAGAAAAAAGAAAAATAAAAGTTTTAAGTTTGAAATCATAAGTACTGCAAATTTAAACAAATTTTAAAAGTATATTTGCAATAAACATACCATAAAGTAATGCAATTAAACCTAACAAAACCCATCTGTTTTTTCGATTTAGAAACTACAGGAATAAGTATAACAAAAGATAGAATTGTTGAAATTTCAATTTTAAAAGTATTTCCTAACGGTACGGAAGAAAGTAAAACATGGTTGGTAAATCCAGAAATGGTAATTCCTGATGAGGTTATTGCAATTCATGGGATTTCCAACGAAAAAGTAGCAAACGAACCTACTTTTAAAGAGTTGGCTAAGGATATTTATAATATGATTAAAGATGCAGATTTAGGAGGATTTAATTCTAACCGGTTTGATATTCCTTTATTGGCTGAAGAAATGCTGCGTGCAGATGTTGATTTTGATATGAAAAACACTTTGGCTATTGATGTGCAAACCATTTTCCATAAAATGGAGCAACGCACATTAAGTGCTGCATACAAGTTTTATTGTGATAAAAATTTAGATGGCGCACATAGTGCAGAAGCCGATACTAATGCAACGTATCAAGTATTGAAAGCCCAATTAGATAAATATGAAGAATTAGAAAACGATACAAAGTTTTTAGCAGAGTTTAGCTCTCGCAAGAAATTTGCAGATTTTGCAGGTTTTATTGCTTACAATAAAGATGGTGTGGAATGTTTCTCTTTTGGTAAGCATAAAGGAAAGTTAGTTACAGAGGTTTTAGAAAAAGAACCGGGATATTTTGGTTGGTTGTTAAATGCAGATTTTCCATTGTATACTAAAAAGGTGTTAACGGCTATAAAATTAAGGAGTTTTAATAATAAATTGGGTTAAAAGAGAGCCTTTGTTACAGGTTTTGGCAGTTAGTTGCGTTAGGGATAGAACGGTTTGTTTGAGCTCCTCGACAAAGGAGGGAGCGAGTAGTGAAAGCCCGACCCTTGTGGTAACGCCCAAATTAAATATATTAAGAAATGAAATTGATTTGTATAGGTAGAAATTATACCGAACATATTAAAGAGCTGCAAAACGAAAAACCAACAGATCCAGTAGTTTTTTTAAAACCAGATACAGCCATTTTATTAAAAAAGCAACCTTTTTTTATTCCAGATTTTTCTGACGATGTACATTATGAAGTTGAGGTTTTGGTTAAAATAAATAGAGTAGGTAAGCATATAGATAAAAAATTTGCTCATAAATACTATAGTGAAATTGGACTTGGAATTGATTTTACAGCTCGCGACTTACAAAGTGCTTTAAAAGCGAAAGGTTTGCCATGGGAAAAGGCAAAATCGTTTGATGGTGCAGCAGTAATTGGTAATTGGTTAGATAAAAAGGAACTTGGTGATATTAATGATTTTGAATTTTCTTTAAAAAATAATGAGGAAATTGTACAAAATGGAAATACAAGCCACATGCTTTGGAAAATTGATGAATTAATAGAATATGTGTCAAAATATTTTACTTTAAAGATAGGAGATGTTATATTTACAGGCACACCAGCTGGAGTTGGCAAAGTTGTTGCAAACGATAAACTAAAAGGTTTTATAGAAAACAGGGAAATGTTTTCAATAACAGTAAAATAAAATGGAATTACATTATAAATTATTTAGAGTTCGTGAATTGGCAGATAATGATGAAGATTTTATAGCATCATTAGCCGAAGCTTTTTTAGAAGAAGTACCTGAAGATGCAGAGCGTTTGATTAAAGCAGTAGCTGATAAAAATTATCAAGAAGCTTATCAAGCGGCTCATAAAATGAAGCCAACAATCGATTTGTTTGAATTAGGTGTGCTTGATAAATTAATAGAAGTACAAGATTGGGGAAAGTTTACACAAACAGATGTAGATATTTCTGAGCAGTTAGATATCGTTGTTACAGCAATAAGTAAAGCTAGTGCTGAAATGAAGTCAGATTTTAAATTATAATGTTAGCAGAAATAATAACCATTGGCGACGAATTACTTATTGGTCAAGTTGTAGATACCAATTCTGCTTTTATTGCTAAGGAACTTAATAAAATTGGTGTTTCTGTTTATCAAATTACATCTATTCAAGATGATAAGGCGCATATTCTTCAAGCTCTAAAAGAAGCTGAAAGCCGCGTGGATATTATTATTTGTACTGGAGGCTTGGGGCCTACAAAAGATGATATTACCAAAAAAACTTTTGCAGAATATTTTAATGACACACTTGTAAAAAACGAATCTGTACTTGAAAATATTGAAACCATCTGGAAACAACATGTTAGAACAGAGTTATTACAGGTTAATAAAGACCAAGCTTTAATACCTTCAAAATCAAAACCACTTATGAATAAATTGGGGACAGCCCCAGGTATGTGGATTGAAAAAGATAATAAAGTTTTTATATCGCTTCCTGGTGTTCCATATGAAATGGAGGCATTAATAAAGTATCAAGTTGTACCTCAATTAAAAGAAAAATACAATTGCCCATTTATTCTTCATAAAACCTTACTTGTTTATGGTTTAGGTGAAAGTGCTTTAGCAGCTAGAATTGAAGATTGGGAAGATGCCTTACCAAAACATATTAAATTAGCTTACTTACCCAATTTAGGTAAAATGCGTTTGCGCTTATCTTCAAAAGGTTTTGATGAAGTATTATTAAATAAAGAGGTTCAAGAACAAATAGATCAAGTAATACCTTTAATAAAAGAAGAGTATGCTGGTTTAGAAGATGAAGACGGTTCTGTAGAAGTTGTTATAGCAAAAAGACTAACTAAAATTGATAAAACATTAGCTATTGCAGAAAGTTGTACAGGAGGCGCAGTTGCTGAACGTTTTACGGTACATTCTGGTGCATCTGCATTTTTTAAAGGTGGATTGGTAACATATTCAACACAATCTAAAATTAACGTTTTAAAGGTTTCAAAAGAAGAAATTGATGCTTTTTCTGTAGTAAGTTCTCAAGTAGCAGAAGCTATGGCGAAGAATGCACAGCAATTATTTCAGTCTGATTATGCTATTGCTACAACCGGAAATGCAGGGCCAACTAAAGGTGATTCTGATGCCGAGGTAGGAACAGTTTTTATTGCTATTGCTACAAAAACAGGCGTTTATTCGCAAGAATTTAACTTCGGAAATTCTCGAATAAAAGTGATAAATAAAGCCGTAAATAAGGCGCTAGAATTGTTGTTAAAAGAAATTTTTAAAAATTGATAAAATTTAGGTTGTCATAATATAAAGATTTTATATATTTGCACCTCGATTTTAAGCAACAACGAAATTAAAGTTATATAGAATGTCAAGAGTTTGTGAACTTACAGGAAAGAAGGCCATGGTTGGTAACAATGTGTCTCATGCAATGAACAGAACTAAACGCAAATTTCATGCGAATTTAGTAAAGAAACGTTTTTACATTCCAGAAGAAGATAACTGGATAACTTTAAAAGTTTCTACATCTGCTTTAAAAACTATCAACAAAATAGGAATTTCTGCAGCAATTAAAGAAGCAAAATCTAAAGGGTTTTTAAAATAATAGCTGTATTTAATAAGAAAAAGACATGGCAAAGAAAGGCAATAGAATACAAGTAATCTTAGAGTGCACAGAGCACAAAGAGTCTGGACAACCAGGAACTTCAAGATACATTACAACCAAAAACAAAAAGAATACGCCAGATAGAATGGAGATTAAGAAATTTAATCCTATCCTTAAGCGTATGACAGTTCATAAAGAAATCAAGTAAAAAAATAGATCATGGCAAAGAAATCAGTAGCATCATTACAAACAGGGTCTAAAAGATTAACAAAAGCAATAAAAATGGTTAAGTCTCCAAAAACAGGAGCTTACATGTTTGTTGAATCTATTATGAATCCAGAACAAGTTAATGACTTTTTAGCTAAAAAGTAATTAACATAGTTTCAAGATATTATAAGCTGCTTTCTATACGAAAGCGGCTTTTTTATTTTATATTTATCTGCCATAATAACAGTTGTTAGATTGTGGTAAGATAATTGACAACAATAAATTGGGCGTTTCCACATGAGATAGGCTTTTATTTATGATAATAAATGTTTTAATTTATACATAATTAGAGCATAAGTATAGAGTTTATACTTAGTATTTTAAATAAGTTAGAGTCCTTAACGCAGATTAAAGTTTAAATTAAACCAACCAATAAGTAAAATGAGTTTTTTTAAAAAAATATTTTCTTCAGAAAAAAAAGAAACCCTAGATAAAGGATTAGAGAAAACTAAAACAAGTTTTTTAGGTAAACTAAGTAAAGCTGTTGCAGGAAAATCTAAAGTAGATGATGATGTTTTAGATAATCTTGAAGAAGTTTTAGTATCTAGTGATGTGGGTGTAAATACTACATTAAAAGTTATTGAACGAATTGAAGCTCGTGTTTCAAAAGATAAATACTTAGGTACTGATGAGCTTAATAAAATTCTTCGGGAAGAAATTGCGGCATTATTAAGTGAAACAAACTCCGGAGAAGAAACAGAATACACGATTCCTGATTTACCAAAACAAGCTAACGGAACCAAAACACCTTATGTATTAATGGTGGTTGGGGTTAATGGTGTTGGAAAAACAACAACTATAGGAAAGTTGGCCTACCAATTTAAAAAACAAGGACTAAAAGTTGTACTTGGTGCTGCAGATACCTTTAGAGCCGCTGCTATAGATCAGCTTCAAGTATGGGCAGATCGCGTAGACGTGCCAATGGTTCGACAAGATATGGGTAGTGACCCTGCATCTGTTGCTTTTGATGCTTTAGAGTCTGGTGTTAATCAAAACGCAGATGTAATTATTATTGATACTGCAGGTAGATTGCATAATAAAATAAACCTAATGAACGAGCTTACAAAAGTAAAGCGCGTTATGCAAAAAGTTGTTGGCGATGCACCTCACGATGTTTTATTAGTTTTAGATGGATCAACAGGTCAAAATGCATTCGAGCAAGCTAAACAGTTTACAGCAGCAACAGAAGTAACATCATTAGCTGTTACAAAACTAGATGGTACTGCAAAAGGTGGTGTAGTAATTGGAATTTCAGACCAGTTTCAAATTCCTGTAAAATATATTGGAGTAGGCGAAGGCATTGAAGACTTACAAGTTTTTAATAAATACGAGTTTGTAGATTCTTTTTTTAAATAGCTAGTATTTTTTTCTTTTGTCTTAAATATAATAACCATTAAATAGTCATTTGTTGTTGTTTTATAGGTTTTTAAATGATTTTTAAAAAACAAACTAATTAATTACAGCATTAATTTTTGCCCATAAATCATTATCAAAAGAGGATAATGCAAAATTATCACCATCAGCAGCGTTACCCATTCTTATTATTATAAGGTCTTTGCTAGGAACTACGTATATTTTCTGGTCATTCTTTCCTAATGCAGCATACATGTCATCAGGTGCATTTGGAACTAATTTCCCATTAAATTTAAATTGACTTTGTGGTAAATGATAACTCGATTTTCCATTAAGCCACCATAAATAACCGTAAGCTTCATTAATATTTTGTGAAGTATTGGTGGCTTCCCTTAAAAAGGCTTCAGGTATAATTTGTGTGTTTTCCCATTTTCCTTTTGCAGCTATTAATAAACCAAAACGCGCCATACTACGTGTATTGCTCCAATAAACACTTAAATCGCCTAAATTTATCCATTGCCCAGTCATGCCTATTTTATCTCTTAACTTGGTGTTAAAATAATTAGTCCAATTTTGGTTACTAGCTTCAACAATAACATCTTGCATTTTTACATAAACATTATGATAAGCCCAACGGGTTCCAGAATCGGCAATATATTGTAAATTTGATGGTGATACATCATCACCCAAAGTATCATCCAAACCAGAATTCATAGATAATAAATTCTTGCATGTAATTAAGTTTTCTTTTTCTAGTGATGCACTAGTCCAACCAGTCCCTAAATAATCAGATGCTTTATTATTAATATCTAGCAACCCTTCTTCTTGAGCAATTCCAGAAACAGCAGTTGTTAATGTTTTTCCAGCACTTGCCCAATACCAAGTTTTATTTGCATCATGGTCATTCATGTAGGCTTCTATAACTATTTTGCCTTTATGCAGCATTATAAAGCTTTTAGTGTTTTTTTCTTCTAAATAATCAAGTAAAACTTGTGTTTCACTTTCGTTCCAGTTTAACTCGCTGATAGACTTGGTATCCCAAGTGTCAGAAATTAAAGAAGGGAAGTATAATGTGTCAAGAACTGGTTCCTGTTTAACAGTTGAATCATCAGAAGAACAATTAAAGATTAAAATAAGAAATGGAATTATGATATAAAAGTGGGATTTCATAACTAAGGTTTTCAATTTAGGACTATCAAATATATGAAAGGTTTAATTAAGTTGTATCTTTGCGCCCTGATTTATAGATAGTATGCGCACAAAGACTTTAAAGAAAAATAAGATTAATGTAGTAACACTTGGTTGTAGTAAAAATGTTTACGACAGCGAGGTATTAATGGGTCAGTTAAAGGCCAATGGAAAAGATGTTGCACATGAAGAGGAAGGCAATATTGTAGTAATAAATACCTGCGGTTTCATAAACAATGCTAAAGAGGAGAGTGTGAATACTATTTTAGAGTATGTTAAAAAGAAGGATGAAGGTGATGTCGATAAAGTATTTGTAACAGGTTGTTTAAGTGAACGCTATAAACCAGATTTGATAAAAGAAATACCAAATGTAGATGAGTATTTTGGTACCACAGAGTTGCCAGGATTATTAAAAGCATTGGGAGCAGATTACAAGCATGAATTGATTGGCGAACGTTTAACAACAACACCAAAAAACTATGCCTACTTAAAAATTGCAGAAGGTTGTGACAGACCATGTTCGTTTTGTGCCATTCCAATAATGCGAGGCAAACATAGGAGTACACCTATTGAAGAAATTGTTATTGAAGCAGAAAAACTAGCTGCAAACGGTGTAAAAGAATTGATTCTTATTGCTCAAGATTTAACTTATTACGGACTCGATTTATATAAAAAACGAAACCTAGCAGAATTACTTGAAGCTTTAGTAAAAGTTGAAGGTGTAGAATGGATTCGTTTGCATTATGCGTTTCCAACAGGATTTCCGTTGGATGTTTTAGATGTTATGAAACGTGAAGCTAAAGTTTGTAACTATCTAGATATTCCGTTGCAACATATCTCTGATGATATTTTAAAAAGTATGCGTCGTGGAACTACTAAAGAAAAAACAACTAAATTAATATCTCAATTTAGAGAAGCAGTTCCAGAAATGACTATTAGAACAACGCTAATAGTTGGGTATCCTGGAGAAACAGAAGCACATTTTCAAGAATTAAAGCAATGGGTTAAAGATATGCGTTTTGAACGTTTAGGCTGTTTTACCTATTCTCATGAAGAAAACACACACGCTTATAATTTAGAAGATGATGTTCCCCAAGACGTTAAAATTGACAGAGCCAACCAAATTATGGAAATTCAGTCGCAGATTTCTTGGGAATTAAACCAGCAAAAAATAGGGCAGGAGTTTAAAGTGGTTATTGATAGAAAAGAGGGTAATTACTTTGTTGGAAGAACAGAATTTGATTCGCCAGATGTGGATAACGAAGTTTTAATTGATGCTACTAAAACCTATTTAAAAACAGGCGAGTACACAACCGTAAAAATTATAGAAGCGGAAGATTTTGATTTATATGCCGAAGTAGTAACAGCGTAAAAACACTCTAAACATAGGTGTCATCTTTTACCGTGGTGTCTTCAAGTGTATCAAAATTATAAAGGTTTCTGTCTAGTAAGTGTGAAGGATATACATTTTGTAAAGCATTCATCATAACAGAGCTTCTGTCTGGAAAATCGGTTTCCCAATCTGCAATCATTTGTTTTACTTTTTTGCGTTGTAAATTCTCTTGAGAACCACACAAATTACATGGTATTATTGGGAAATTCATGTGTTTTGCATAATCTTCAATGTCGCTTTCTTTACATAAAGCTAAGGGTCTTAAAACAACTAAATCGCCTGAATCATTTTTAAATTTAGGAGGCATAGTTTCAAGTTTTCCTGCAAAAAAGAAGTTTAATAAAAAAGTTTCTATAATGTCATTTCTATGATGTCCTAAGGCAAGTTTATTACAACCTAAATCTTTAGCTGCTTTATACAAAGTACCACGTCTTAATCTAGAACAAAGACTACATGTGGTTTTACCTTCGGGTGTTTTTTCAATAACAACCTTATACGTGTTTTTTTCTATAATTTTATAAGTTACACCCAATTGGTTTAGGTAATTAGGAAGCACATCTTCAGGAAAACCAGGTTGCTTTTGGTTAAGGTTAACGGCTATAATTTTAAAAGAAATAGGCGCTACTTTTTGAAAGTGCAGCATCATTTGCAACAAGGTATAACTGTCTTTTCCTCCAGAAAGGCAAACCATAATACTATCACCTTCTTCAATCATTGTGAATTGTTTAATGGCTTCGCCAACTGCACGATGTAATTTTTTTGTAGTTTGTTCTATATATTCCATGAGTGCAAAAATATTATTTAATCGGATAAAATATAATATTTTAATACTTTTGGGTAAATACTTTTAAATGGTTTGCCCTTGAATTTTTCAAACGTTCTTTTTAAACTTAATAATTCCCCGATTCGGGTTATAGATGCATCTATAAATACATCTAAATATGTGCCATTAGATTTGTCTGAAACTAACGAAAACCTTAATAAAATTGATGTGTCATCAGCTTTAAAATTAGGTGGATATGTTAATAATTTTATCTCTAAGCATAAAGCCGAAGTGGCTTATGGTGGTTATTTAGAAGTTAGGAATATTTATAAAAGGAGTAGTCATTTTAACAATCAAGCCAAAGAGGAGCGTAATATTCATTTAGGTGTTGATATATGGTGTGCTGCTAAAAAACCAATTTTTGCACCGCTAGAGGGTATTGTACATAGTTTTAAAAACAACACTAATTACGGCGATTACGGACCAACCATAATTTTAAAACATACTATTAAAGGTTATGAGTTTTATACGCTCTATGGGCATTTAAGTTTAGATTCTATAGCAAACTTAAAAGTTGGAACATTGATTAAACAAGGCGAAAAAATGGCGGCTTTAGGTGATGCTTCGGTAAATGGTAATTATCCGCCGCATTTACATTTTCAAATAATAAGAGATATTCAAGATTATGTTGGAGATTATCCTGGTGTTTGTTCTAAAACAGACTTAATGTTTTATAAAAATAATTGTCCAGATCCAAACCTGTTATTAAAGCTACAATAGTTAAAAAGTAGTTTATTGTTGCACAAAATTTTTGCGTAAAAGTGTTGCAACTTCTGGAAGATTAGTTATTAATTCTTCAATCACTTCAGGGTTGGTTAAATCGGTTCTAAAACCAGGTAGCATGCCTAATTCGGCATCATCAAAGTCTGCACAACCCATAGCCCAATTAGTAAAAAGACGTTCTTTTACTGTGCTATCGTGTATAATTTTTAAGTCTTTATGTCGTGTGTCTTTTCTTAATCTAACTAATAGATCGTCTATCATTTCTGGTTGACCTTCTATAATTTGAAGAAAATAACCATTCTTGTGCATTAAAACACCACTAATATTATCAATGGTATTAAAACCACGAGAATCATGTAGTAGGTCTAGTAATTGGCGCTTAGTAAATTGCTCTACAGCTTGGCTAGAGTAGATAAGGCGGCGAAGTGTCATATTTGTTATATATGAAAGTTTTAATCTCTTATGTATATATGGAATATCGTTTAGGGCAGTTAAACCACATCTATACAAAAGTATCTTTTTTTTCTTACAATATCTAGATTCAATTTCTTTTTTAGATGAATGGTATATAGTCTTTAATGTGTTAGTTCTCTTTGGTTAAAACAAATTGTTACTTGCTATTTTGCCACTTTTTTTAATTGATATATAAATTTAAGTAAGCTGTTGTATTAAACATTTCAAGGAAGCTTTACGCTATATAATTATCAAACATGTCGTGTTTTTAGTTTAATTGAAACTATGTAATAATTAATTTGACTAATATTATCGCTATGTTATTATTATTATAAGAGGAATTTGGAGTCATAGAGCGTTTACTTTTCGGGTTTTTAAACAGACTTTTAAAAAACGGAACATTAATATCTTTGATTAAGTTTTACTATGGTTGGATAAGATAATGAGGTTAATAAAACAAGAATGTTAGTATTACGTTATTATGCGACGTTTATTTCATTTTTGATGTAAATATATTCTTAATTGTATCTAATTCTTTTTTGTATTTCAAATCTGTTCTTGATGCAAAATATAGGGTGTTTTCCGTTTTAACTTTTCCTTCCCAAACTAAATTTATTTCATTGCTTAAAATTTGTTCTTGACATAAAAAATCCGGCACTAATGCAAGTCCGTTTCCATTCTTTAAACATCTTATAATAGAAGTAATATTCGGTAAAATATAGTTTGGTTTAAAAGCAGGTTTCTTATTAAAATTCTCAAACCAAAAACGCCTAAAATGTTCCATTTCGTTTGATGAACTATACCAAATATTTTGAAGTAGTTCGTCTTCTAACTCGTTTAAGTTGTTAGATTTTAGGTGTTTTTGTATTTTAGTTATGTTCGTTTTATTTCCTGCGATTAAAACGATTCTTTCTTTTGAAAACGGAACATACTCAACCAATGATTTTTTTTCATTCTGTTTTTTAGGTGTTATTACTAAATCTAAAATGCCATTGTTAAGGTCTTTGATTAAATCTGTATGTGCTCCAAATCTTGCGACTAGGTCAAAGTCTAGCTTGGAAATTTCGGGTTCAATAATAAGTTGAAACATTTCAGAACACATTCCAATGTTTAGGGATGGATTTTTTTCTTGCGTTGTTTTTTTAAAATGCTGTTCTGCAATTTCAAGTTTTTTTAAAGATTCAATAATATATTCGTATAAAAATTTTCCATCCTCTGTTGGAATCATTTTTCTAGAAGTACGTTCAAATAGTTTTTTGCCAACATAAGCTTCTAAAGCATTCAAGTGTACACTAACTCCGGGTTGGGAAGCAAATAAAGCAATAGACGCTTTAGTTAAAGTTCCGTTTTCATATATTTCTTTAAATGTTCTGTACCATTCTAAATTTACCATAGCTATTAAAATATTTATACAAATGTATGATTTGTATTATTTTTACAATAATAAATATTGCTATAATTTTGCCTCAAATAAAATAAGAGACAAATGAAAAATATATTTATAATTAATGGAAGTCATCCATTTGCACATTCTGGTGGACGATTTAACGAAACACTTTTCACTAATACGATTTCATATTTTGAATCTTTAAAAGGATTTGAAGTTAAGGCTACACAAGTAGGTGACAGTTATAATACAAAAGAAGAAGTAGAAAAATTTAAGTGGGCAGATATAGTGATTTATCATACGCCAATTTGGTGGTTTCAAATACCTTTTGGATTTAAAAAATATATAGATGAAGTTTTTACGGAAGGTCATCAAAATGGAATTTATGCAAGTGATGGAAGAAGTAGAAAAAATCCAAATATCAATTATGGGACTGGTGGTTTAATGCACGGAAAAAAATATATACTTACCACAAGTTGGAATGCACCTAAAACCGCATTTACTTTAGAAAATGAATTTTTTAATCAAAAAAGTGTAGATGAAGGTGCTATGTTTGGGTTTCATAGAATGAATGCTTTTACAGGAATGGAATTATTGGCAACACATCATTTTCACGATATGGAAAAAAATGCGGATGTTCCTTTTGAGTTGAATAATTATAATACTTTTTTAAATGATTTAGTGACTAATTTGTAATTATCTGGTTTCATTTCGAAAACGCAGCGCAACTTAAGCAGATATGAAAACTTTTTTAATGTTTTAAATCTGACGTTAAATCAATTTAGTTGAAATTTTACAAAGTCAAGTATTTGTATAATATTAAGACATAAAAAATCCCGATAGTTTCTATCGGGATTTTTTATATTATAAGAGTCCTTTTTTTTTAAAGGAATTGAGATTATTCCTCAATTAAAACCCATTCGCCTTTGGCAAGTAAAGGTTCTGCTTGTTTATATTTTAAGGTTTTGTTTTCACCATTTATTACGTGTTTTATAGTAACACGATCGTTACGGCCAATTTTTGGCTTATCTCGTACAATGGTTTCAACTACTTCTTGTTGGCGTTGAGTATTTCCTGCAGCTCTATTTTGTGCAGAACGCTCATCTAAATTAGGAATTTCTTCTTTTTGTACATTAAGCTTTTCTTGTTTTCTGGCTCTTGCTTCTTGAATAGTGTCTTGCGTTTCTTGAGGTAATTCACCTTTAAATAAGAATGAAATTACATCTTTATTCACTTGATCAATCATGGCTTTAAATAACTCAAAAGCTTCAAACTTATAAATTAAAAGCGGGTCTTTTTGCTCATGCACCGCTAATTGAACAGATTGTTTTAACTCGTCCATTTTACGTAAATGCGTTTTCCAAGCATCATCAATAATGGCAAGTGTAATGTTCTTTTCAAAATCTGTAATTAATTGTTTACCATTAGTTTCATAAGCTTTTTCAAGGTCTGTAACAACGTTTAAACTTTTAACACCATCTGTAAAAGGAACAACAATACGTTTAAATTTATCGCGTTGTGTTTCGTATACATTTTTAATAACAGGGAAAGCAATGTCTGCATTACGCGCCATTTTATCTCTGTAATGCTCGAAAGCGGCTTTGTAAATTTTCGATGTAATATCTGTAGCAGACAGTTTTCCAAATCCTGCTTCAGTAATTGGCGAACTCATAGAGAAATAGCGAATTAACTCAAACTCGAAATTTTTATAATCATTAGCACCTTTGTTAGTTTCAGATATACCTTCGGATGTATCAAAAATCATATTTGCTAAATCTACACGTAAACGTTCACCATTTAAAGCATTGTAACGACGTTTGTAAACAACTTCACGTTGTGCGTTCATAACATCATCATACTCTAATAATCGCTTACGAACACCAAACTGGTTTTCTTCAACTTTTTTCTGTGCACGTTCAATAGATTTTGAGATCATAGAATGCTGAATCACTTCACCTTCTTTTAACCCCATTTTATCCATCATTTTAGCAATACGCTCTGAACCAAATAAGCGCATTAAGTTATCTTCAAGCGATACATAAAATTGTGAACTTCCTGGGTCTCCTTGACGACCAGCACGACCGCGTAACTGCCTGTCTACACGACGCGAGTCATGACGTTCTGTACCTACGATGGCTAAACCACCGGCGGCTTTAACGGCATCTGATAATTTAATATCGGTACCACGACCTGCCATATTGGTTGCAATAGTTACTTGACCTGCATTTCCTGCTTCGGCAACAATATCGGCTTCGCGTTTGTGTTGTTTTGCGTTTAGTACATTGTGTGGTATTTTACGTATGCTTAGCATTTTACCAAGTAATTCGGAAATTTCTACCGATGTGGTTCCAATTAATACCGGACGACCAGCGCCAGATAATCTGGTTACCTCCTCAATTACTGCATTATATTTTTCGCGTTTTGTTTTGTAAACTAAATCTTCTTTATCATCTCTAGCAATTGGGCGGTTTGTTGGTATTTCAACTACATCTAATTTATAGATTTCCCAGAATTCGCCAGCTTCTGTAACCGCTGTACCCGTCATACCAGACAGTTTACGGTACATTCTAAAATAATTCTGTAATGTTACGGTTGCAAAAGTTTGTGTAGCATCTTCAATCTTTACATTTTCTTTAGCTTCAATGGCTTGGTGTAATCCATCAGAGTAACGACGACCATCCATAATACGCCCTGTTTGCTCATCAACAATCATTACTTTATTTTCCATTACCACATATTGTGTGTCTTTTTCAAATAAAGCATAAGCTTTTAGTAATTGATTTAGCGTGTGTATACGCTCAGATTTTACTCCAAACTCTTTAAATAAATCTTCTTTTAGCGTAGCTTCCTCTTCAGCCGAAAGGCCTTGTTCTTCAATTTTGGCAACTTCAATACCAATTTCTGGTAAGATGAAGAAGTCTGGATTATCTTTTCCAGAAATGTATTCTACACCTTTATCAGTAAGTTCAACTTGATTGTTTTTTTCTTCGATAACATAGTATAATTCCGCATCAATTTTTGGCATTTCGCGGTTATTATCTTGCATGTAAAAGTTTTCTGTTTTTTGAAGTAATTGTTTAACACCTTCTTCAGATAAAAACTTAATTAATGCTTTGTTTTTAGGAATACCTCTGTATACACGTAGTAATAGTATGCCACCTTCTTTGGTGTCTCCTGCTGCAATTAGTTTTTTAGCTTCTGCTAAAACCCCTGTTAAGTATTTACGTTGTACAGTAACAATATCGTCTACTTTTGGTTTTAATTCTGTAAACTCATGGCGATCTCCTTTTGGTATAGGACCCGAGATAATTAGTGGTGTACGTGCATCATCAACTAATACAGAATCGACTTCATCGACAATAGCATAATGGTGTGGTCGTTGCACTAAATCTTCTGGAGCATGCGACATATTATCACGTAAGTAATCAAAACCAAATTCGTTGTTTGTACCGTAAGTTATATCTGCGTTGTAAGCTTTTCTACGTGCTGCCGAGTTTGGTTGGTGGTAATCAATACAATCAACACTCATTCCATGAAACTCAAAAATAGGTGCCATCCAAGCACTATCACGTTTTGCTAAGTAATCGTTTACAGTTACTAAATGCACTCCTTTTCCTGCTAAAGCATTTAAGTACACCGGTAAGGTTGCAACAAGTGTTTTACCCTCACCTGTTTGCATTTCGGCAATTTTACCCTGGTGCATGGCAATACCACCTATTAATTGAACATCGTAATGTATCATGTCCCAAGTAATTGGTTTTCCTGCTGCATCCCAAGAATTTGCCCAAACTGCTTTATCATCTTCTAAAACCACATAGTCTTTTTCGCCAGAAATCATTCTATCAAACTCATTAGCAGAAACTGTTATTGAGGTATTGTGTACAAAACGTTTTGCTGTTTCTTTAACCACAGCAAAAGCTTCTGGTAAAATATCGTTTAAAACATCTTCGGTAATTTTATAAGCATCATCTTTTAAACGGTCAATTTGCTCATAAATATCTTCACGTTTATCAATATCTTCAGTAGTTTCAGCCTCATGTGTTAAATCGGCAATTTGTTTATCTATTTCAGCATTTGCTTCAGCTATTTTAGCTTTAAATTCGGCTGTTTTAGCTCTTAAATCGTCATGACTTAAAGCTTCTAAGGCAGTTTCAAACGAATTAATTTTTCCAACGAGTGGTGTAATAGCTTTAACATCTTGTTTTGACTTATCGCCTACAAATATTTTAAGTACAGAATTTAAAAAACTCATGAGTGTAATTTTATATGTTTTATCTAGGTTTGTCCTAGGTTAATGTCGTAATTATATATGTACCTTTAAAAGGTATTCAAAGATACATTTTGTTATGCATCCTTGCACAATTTAGAACAAAAAAAAAGCCTCAAATCGAGACTTTTTAACTATTCTTTATGCTTTTATTTAATATTCATCTTCATTCCAGAGGTAATCCTCATCGGTAGGGTAATCAGACCAGATTTCTTCAATAGAGTCGTAAGAGTCTCCTTCATCTTCTATAGATTGTAAATTTTCAACAACCTCCAAAGGCGCTCCAGTTCTAATAGCGTAATCTATTAATTCGTCCTTTGTTGCTGGCCAAGGTGCATCACTTAAATAAGATGCTAATTCTAATGTCCAATACATTTCTTTGTGTTTAATTTTTTGCAAAAATAATTTTTTAGTTTAAACACACAAGAAAAAAATGAATTATTTAATCATTAATTTTAAGAACGTATCTTTTTGTACTCTAAACCCTTGCAAATTATTTCTGCTAGGTTAATAATAATGTAGCAAATAAATTAGATAAGTTTTTTTTTTTTTGAATTTTATCAATTAGAGCGTTACCACAAGGGTCGGGCTTTTGGCAGTCGCTTTTTTGTGTTGCATATGTGCAACAACACAAAAAGAGCTTCAACAAATGCCTCAATCCCTAACGCTATAAAATTTATGATGTCTTTTCAGGAATCCACTTAATTTCATTCGCTTGCAAATCAAATGACAACTTTCGTGCCAATACAAAAAGATAGTCAGAAAGACGGTTTAAATACGTTAGGGCATTTGCTTCAAAAGGTTCTAAATCATTAAGTGCAGATGCTAAACGTTCGGCTCTGCGGCATACACAACGTGCTATGTGACAGAATGACACCGTTTGGTGTCCGCCAGGAAGCACAAAATGCGTCATTGGTGGCAAGGCTTCGTTCATGGTATCCATTTCATGCTCTAACCTTTCAATGTGTTTTATAGATATTTTTTCAATATTTAAACGCTCCTTCCCGTTTTTTAAAGTAGCCTTTTCAGGATCGGTAGCTAAAATAGCACCAATTATAAATAGTTTATCTTGTATGTTAATAATAGAATTTTTGTAAACCTCATGTATATCTTGATCGCGAATTAAACCCATGTGCGAGTTTAGTTCATCAATAGTGCCATAACTCTCAATTCTAATATGATGTTTAGGAACTCGTGTGCCGCCAAATAGCGCTGTAGTACCTTTGTCTCCTGTTTTAGTGTAAATTTTCATACTACGAAGTTATAGTATTTTTAAGAGTTTTACAAAGTAACTAAGTTGTAAGTTTATGTTTATATCTTTTTATAAATTAAGGGTTGTTACGCTATAATGTAAGTAATTTATTAAAGAAAAAAATTACTTTTGTAACTGCTATATCAACACTCTCTTATTATGAAAAAAAATACTTTGTTTTTCTTGTTTTTTGCAATATCGTTTATTGTTAAAGCGCAATCTTACATGGGGTTTCTTACCGACAATTATAGTGGTGTTCATGCTGTGATTTCAAACCCAGCAAATATTTATGGAACTCCTTACAAAACAGATGTAAATCTTGTTGGTGTAAGCGTATTTACAAATAATGATTATTATGGTGTTAATTTATTTGATGTCACTAAAAGCAGTTATAGCTTTGATTTAGAAGCGAAAACACATCCAAAAGATATTAATAGTGGATCCCTAAATACTGATGTTCTTGGCCCATCTTTTATGTTTAACCTTACTAAAAATAGTTCTTTAGCCGTTTTTTCTAGAGGTAGAGCTTTTGTAAATGTTAATAATGTTAAAGGGTCTACTATAGAAGTTATTGACGATGATACTTCAGATGATTTTATTTTAAATGATGAAAACATGAATGTTCTAGGGCATTCATGGGCAGAATTGGGTATAACTTATGCTAGAACTATTTTTAATAATAATCAGCATTTTTTAAAAGGAGGTGTGTCTTTAAAATATTTGCAAGGCCTTGGTAGTGTTTTTGCTTTAGGAAGAGATGTTTCAATTGATTATGATGCAGACGGTACAGATTTAGGTGGTGGAGAAACTACAGGAAGTATAAATTCTAGCGGTAATTTAACTTTTGCACGATTTGCCGATTTTGATAATGATAATTACGATTATAAAACTCCAGATAATGCAAGCGGATTTGGAGTCGATGTAGGTTTTGTTTATGAGTGGAGACCTAACCACAATCGTTACAAAGTAAATGATTCTACTACTTATAAATTTAAAGATAAAAATAAATACAAATTAAAAATAGGTGTATCGGTATCAGATATTGGATATATAAACTATAAAGATGGTATAAAAGAAGCTTATAATATTACAAATACAGATGTAAACCAAAATCAATTTGAAGCCGCAGAAGATTTTAGTACTGCTTTAAATACTTTTTATACGCTTACTAATACAGCTACAGGTTATAAAATTGATTTGCCAACAGCTTTGCATGTTAATGTAGATTGGAGCTTAAATAATAAATTGTATGTAAATTTAAATACAGATTTCACATTAATGTCTAAGGACAGAATAACTGCAAATAGAATTTCGAATACGGTGTCTTTAACACCACGTTATGAAAGTAAATGGTTTAGTTTTTATATGCCTTTAAGTGTCATGGAGAATAGTGGTTTTAGAGTGGGGGCTGGGTTTAGAGCAGGGCCATTATATGTTGGGTCTGGGTCTCTAATTTCTGCATTTACGAGTAATAATAATAGAGAGGCAGATGCTTATGCTGGTTTAAAAATCCCAGTTTTTAAAAATAGCCCTAAAGATAAAGATGGTGATGGTGTTTTTGATAAATTAGACGATTGTCCTAAAATACCAGGGCCAATATCAAATAATGGTTGCCCTGTTGAAGACCAAGATGAGGATGGAATACTAGATGATGTTGATGAGTGCCCAGAAGTAGCCGGCCCTGAAGAAAATAAAGGATGTCCGTGGGGTGATAAAGATGAGGATGGAATGCTAGATAATGTTGATGAATGTCCAGAAAAAGCAGGTCCTGAAGAGAATAAAGGGTGTCCATGGCCAGATAGTGATGGTGATGGCGTTTTAGATAAAGATGATGATTGTATAGATGCTGTTGGTACTGTAGTTAATAATGGTTGCCCAGAGGAAGTTATTTTAAAACTTCAAAAAACATTAAATGATTATGCTAAAACGATATTATTTAATTCTGGGAAATCTACAATAAAAACAGAGTCTTATGATGTGTTGTCTGATATTGTAATTGTTTTAAATGAATACATTAATGCAACGTTTGTTATAGAAGGGCATACAGATAGTATTGGAAGTTACGAATTAAACCAAAAACTATCGGAAGCAAGAGCTAATGCTGTTAAAAATTATTTAATTGAGAAAGGGATAGATTCAACTAGATTATCAGCTGTAGGTTATGGTGAAAGAAAACCAATTGCAACCAATATGTATAAAGCTGGTAGAGCCCAAAATAGACGAGTAGAAATTAATTTAGTAAAATAGAAAACAATATGTAATTTGATTAAAAAAACCAACATACAATATGTTGGTTTTTTTTTTTGATTTTAAAAATAACAGTTATACTCTTATTTTAAAATGTTCTTTAACCTGTTCTTTTCTAAAAAAAACGAAACCCCAGAAAAAGGTATCTATAGTAACAGTTACTTTAGGGTGAGCTTTAATTGTCTCCCAAGCTTCGGTCATGCCTTTAGACCAATAAATGTCATCAAAAATAAAAACAGAGGTATTGTTTGTGGTTTTTAATAAGGTTTCAAAATAGTTTAAAGTTGCTTCCTTTTGGTGGTTGCCATCAAAGAAAATTAGATTATAATTATTTGAACTTAACCTTTTTGTTTCATCGTTAAAATTACCAGTTAATAATGATATGTTTTCAATATTTAGAGTTTTTAAATACGCTTTTGTAAATGCCGAGGTTTCTGTGCAACCTTCTATAGTCGTAATATTAGCTTTTTTGTTTCCTAGCCTAAAGGCATGTGTTGCAATACCTAATGATGTACCAAGTTCTAAAATATTATTAGGTTTAAAATATCTTGTAACTCTATAAAGTAGTTTTGTTCTTTTTAATGTTGTACCGGCATTTTTTGTAATGTTAGAAACTAAACGATCTTGTTGTTTCATAACTTGTGATCCTGCACCTAAATCTGAAACTTTTATTTTTGAGTTATTTTTAAGTAACGTTTTTCTATATTTTAAAATAGTATTATACGCTTCGTACTTGTTTTTGTTATAAAAGCATTTGGTTATTAAATCATACACAAAAGGGGAGTGTACACCGTGTTGGTTTTTAGATTTAATAATAAATTTTATGTATTGAACAACTTGATAATACATGATTATTCTTCAAGTTTAGAAGATAACTCAAACCAACGTTCTTCCTTTGTTTCTATGGTGTCGATTATTACTTGAAGCTTGTCTGAGAGTTTATTAATATCATCTTGAGTTAAATCTGGATTATTAAATTTGCTTTCAAGTTCTTTTTTATCAAAGGCCAAAGAGTTTAATTTACTTTCTATGTTTCTTAATTCTTTTTCTTCGTTAAAAGATAGTTTTGAAGCTTCATTTTGTTTCCAAGATTGTTTATCTTTTTTGTCTTGCGTTGTTGTATTTTCAATTACAGGCTGGCTATCTTCATATACTCTGTAGTCTGTATAGTTACCTGGAAAATCTTCAATAACGCCTTCGCCTCTAAAAACAAATAGGTGGTCAATGACTTTATCCATAAAATACCGATCGTGAGATACGACTATTATACACCCAGGGAAATCTAATAGAAAACTTTCAAGAACGTTAAGTGTTACTATATCCAAATCGTTGGTAGGCTCATCAAGTATTAAAAAATTTGGATTCTGAATTAAAATGGTACACAAATACAATCGTTTACGTTCACCACCACTTAGTTTTTCAACAAAATCGTATTGTTTTTTTCTACTAAATAAAAAACGTTCTAAAAGTTGCTGTGCACTAATTTGACGTCCTTTTTTTAATGGAATATAATCACCAAATTCTCTAATAACATCAATAACTTTTTGTTCTGGTTTTATGGTAATACCGTTTTGAGTGTAATAGCCAAATTTAACGGTGTCTCCCTTAATAACTTTTCCAGAATCGGGTAAAGCGGTTTGGGTTAATATATTTAAGAAAGTTGTTTTTCCCGTTCCGTTTTTACCTATAATTCCAACACGTTCTCCTTTCTTAAACGTATATTCAAATGCATCAAGAATGGTTTTGTCTTTAAAAGATTTAGATACTTTATGGAACTCTAGAATTTTGCTTCCTAAACGCTCCATATTTAATTCTAACTGCACTTCATGGTCGTTTCTGCGTTGATGAGCGCGGTGTTTTATATCTGCAAAATCATCAATACGAGATTTAGATTTTGTAGTTCTAGCCTTAGGTTGTCGGCGCATCCAAGTTAACTCCTTTTTAAAAAGTTGCTTAGCTTTTCCTGTTTCTACAGCTTCTCGCTCAATTCTAGCATCTCTTTTTTCAAGATAATAAGAGTAGTTGCCTTTGTAGCTGTAAAGTTGGCCTTCGTCTAATTCAATAATTTCATTGCATACACGCTCTAAAAAATAGCGGTCGTGTGTTACCATGAATAAGGTAATGTTTTCTTTAGCAAAAAAGGCTTCAAGCCATTCAATCATTTCTAAGTCTAGATGGTTTGTAGGCTCATCTAAAATTAATAGATCTGGTTTGTTAATTAAAGCATTTGCTAGAGCTAAACGCTTTTTTTGACCACCAGAAAGCACACTTACTTTTTGATTTAAATCGTCTAGTTTTAATTTAAAAAGTATTTGTTTGTATAGTGTTTCAAAATCCCATGCTTGGTGGCGTTCCATAGCATCAAAAGCTGTTTGGTAGGTTTCAGTATCTTCAGGGTTTAAAAGTGCTTTTTCGTAATTCGAAATAATTTTTAAAATAGGATTGTCACTAGCAAAAATAGTTTCTTCAACAGTTAAAGAATTATCAAATTTTGGATCTTGTGATAGAAAAGATACTTTTATATCTTTTCTATAAATGACTTCTCCAGAATCAGCAACATCATCACCCGACAAAATATTTAAAATAGAGGTTTTTCCAGTACCATTTTTTGCTACGAAAGCAATTTTCTGATCTTTATGAACGCTAAAGGAGATGTTTTCAAACAGAGTAAGTTCTCCGTAAGATTTCGATATATTTTCAACAGTTAAATAATTCAAAAGCAAATGTTTTTTGCAAATAACGTACAAAAAACCAAAAAACTTGTCATAAGTTTTATTCTTCAATGCGAAAACTTATATTTGTGATAAATCAATTTGCCTCAATATGAAGCCTAATTTCCTGGTTATTATTTTAGTTTTTAGTGTGTTACTTACATCTTGTATTACTAATAAAGATCTTGTTTATTTACAGGATAAAGGAGACGGAACTAATAATGACCTTGTAATAACAGAATTACCAAAACCTTACAAGGTTCAAATCAATGATATTTTAAGCATTAACGTAAAAGCTTTGGATCCAGAGCTTGTAGATATATTTAATCCTGTAGGAACTTCTAATTCAGGATCTGGGGGAGGTGGACTATACTTTAATGGTTTTACGGTTGATCTACATGGTAATATTGAGTTTCCTATTTTAGGAAAAATAAATGTATTAGGCTACACAATTGATGAGGTAAAAACTAAAGTTAAAAATGAGTTATTAAAGCAATATTTTAAAGAAACAGCAGAAATATTTGTAACCGTAAAATTATCAGGTTTGAAATATACAGTAACAGGAGAAGGAGGTGCAGGTGTTTATACAATATTTCAAGACCGTGTAAATATTATTGAAGCACTAGCAAATGCAGGAGATTTGCCACCTACAGCAGATAGAACAGATATTTTGATAATTAGGCAATATCCAGGCGGACAAAAAATTCATCATATTGATTTAACAGATATTAAGGCTTTGCAATCGCCTTTTTATTATATACAATCTAATGATATTATTTTAGTGAAGTCTTTAAAGAGAAAGTCTTTAGGAATGGGGCAAACAGCATTACAAAATTTAACAACTATTGCTTCGATTTTATCTGTACTAGTTTCTACTTATTTTTTAACAAAGAATCTTTAAAATACATATGGAAGAAGAATTCGATGTTTCAGAAGCACAAGCCCAAAGGCCTTCATTTGATTTAAAGGCATTTCTAATTCGTGTAATTAGTTATTGGAAATTATTTGTTTTGTTTATTGGCGTTGGAGTATTTATTGTTTACCAGCAAAATATTAGAAAACAACAGTCGTATAGATTAGGAACTCAAATTACAATTGAAGAAGAATCAAACCCATTATTTACTTCAACTACAAGTTTAACATTTAATTGGGGTGGTGTTTCAGGAAAAGCACAAACTTTAATGACTTCTTTAAGATCTCGTTCTATTCATGAAAAGGTAGTTCGCAATCTAGAATATTATACAACGTACTTAAAACAATCAAGATTTAGAAAAGACGATATATACAATAATGCACCATTTAGGATTAGTTTAACACCTGACACATATCAATTATTAGATATACCAATAAGAATAACATTTCTTCAAGATGGCAAATTTGAATTATACATCAATTTTGAAAATACATTAGTTAGAACTCAAAATTTTTCTAATCAGAAAAAAATAAACAAAGATGTTGCATTAGGTGAGTTCAAAAAAGTTTTTAATCTTGGTGATAACATTGTTTTACCTTATATAAATGGCATTATATACTTAGCCGAAGAGCGAGTAGTTAAACCTAATGATGAGTATTTTATACAGTTTAGTGATTTTGATGCTGTAGTTTCAAAATACAGAAATAAATTAGCTATTAATAATCCCAGAAACTCAGCTATTTTAAATTTAAGTATGGTTGATGTAAATAAAGGGAAAATTGTAGATTATTTAAATGAAACAGTAAGAGTTTTAAGTGAAGAACAATTAAATAGGAAAAACCAATTTGTTAGTAACACAATTGCATTTATTGATGGACAATTAAGTCGTGTTAAGAATCAATTAAGTTTAAACGCAGATTCTTTAAATAGATACAGACAAAAAAACAGGATTTATAATTTAGATGATAAAAGTACTTTGATAAATAGTAAATTATCAGACTTAGATTTAAATAAAGATAACATTAATAGAAAGTTAGCCTATTATTCAAGTTTAAAAAATTATTTAATTACAAGTAATAATTTTACAGAGGTACCGGCACCAGCCGTAACAGGTATAGATGAAGGTAATATACTATCAAATGTATCTAAAATTAATGCTCTGTCTGTACAAAAATCAAAATATGGATCTACGGTAAGAAAAGATGCAACTATTTTTGCAGATTTAAATAGGCAGATTGAAGGATTAAAAACGGTACTTCTAGAAAACATTAGTTCTGTAACTAAAGAGTTAAAACGCGAGCTACAAACTATAAATAATAAAATAGCAATTGAAGATGCCAAAATAAGGAAACTACCAGTTGCTCAACAAAAGTTATTTGATATACAAAGGCAATATGCTTTAAGCGAGAAAACGTATAATGTATTTTTGGCAAAACGAGGTGAGGCAGATATTATAAAATCTGCAAGTGTTTCAGATATATTAGTTATAGATCCAGCTAAAGATACTGGCGCAGCTCCCATAGATTTAAAATTAAGCTCCAGATATTTATTTGCAATTATTGGCGGATTATTACCACCACTTATTCTTGCTTTTTTACTAACATTTTTTGATAATAAGATACATAACCCTCAAGTACTTGAAAGTTTATCTAATATACCTATGTTAGGTGTTGTAGGGAATAATAATTTAGATAATAATTTAGCAGTTCATTTAAAACCAAAATCTACAATAGCAGAGGCTTTTAGGTCTATACGTTCCAGTTTACAATATTTCTATAAAAAGCGCAACTTAGAAGGCACTAAAACAGTTATGGTAACATCTTCAGTTAGTGGAGAGGGAAAAACGTTTTGCTCTATCAATATAGCCACCGTTTTTGCCATGAGTGGTAAGAAAACAATATTGGTAGGATTAGATTTAAGAAAGCCTAAAATATTTGGTGATTTTGATATTAAAAATGAAATTGGTGTTGTGAATTATTTAATTGGCCAAAAAGGGGTTGATGAAGTAGTTTTAAATACAAAAGTACCAAACCTAGATGTCATTACATCTGGACCAATACCACCAAATCCATCAGAACTGTTAATAGGAGAAAGAATGGATGAATTAATAACGATTCTGAAAAAATCTTATGATTATATTGTGTTAGATACACCTCCTATAGGACTTGTGGCAGATGCACTAGAACTAACTCAATATGCCGATGCTACTGTATATGTAGTTAGACAAGATTATACAAAAAAAGGAATGTTAAGCCTTATTAATGCAAAGTACAATAAGGGTGAAATTCAAAATTTAAGTTTTGTGTACAATGGGTATAACCAAAAAGGGAAATATGGCTATGGTTATGGATACGGTTATGGCTATGGTTATGGCTATGGTAGTTATGGAAATGGGTATAATGATGATGAACCAACAAAAAATAAATTTTTAACAAGAGTTAAATCTTTTTTTAAATAACTAAACAAAAAAATATTGTCTAATAAAAACGATAATTGGCTCTATATAATTTCGCCAAAAAAAAAGTTAATAGATTTAAATCTTAAAGAGATTTGGTACTACCGTGACTTGCTTATATTATTTGTAAAACGAAATGTAATAACGGTATACAAACAAACCATACTTGGGCCCTTATGGTATTTTATACAGCCTCTTTTTACTTCTATAATTTTTACTTTAATTTTTAATAATATGGCCAACATTCCAACAGGAGAAGGTGTGCCATCATTTTTATTTAACCTTGCAGGAATTACAAGTTGGAATTATTTTAAAGAGTGTTTAACAGGTACAAGTAACACTTTTGCACAAAATCAAGGATTGTTTGGTAAAGTCTATTTTCCAAGAGTTATTGTTCCTTTATCTGTTGTTTTAACAAATTTGGTTAAATATGCAATTCAACTATTAGTATTTATAGGTTTTTATATTTATTACGTATTTTTTTCTGAAACTCTTGTAACAGCTAAACCACAAAGTGCTATCGTTTTTTTACCAATTTTAATAATAATAATGGGTTTTTTAGGTTTAGGATTAGGTATGATAATATCTTCGATGACCACTAAATATAGAGATTTAAAGTTTTTAATAAGTTTTGGTGTACAATTACTTATGTATGGTTCTGCAGTTATGTATCCATTATCGTATTTTAAAGAAAAATTGCCAAACATATCTTGGGTGGTTGAGTATAACCCAATGACCACTATTATTGAAGCATTTAGGTATATGACCCTAGGTGTTGGAGATTTTTCACTAGTAAAAATGCTTTATACCACTTTAATATGCATATTGATTTTTCTAATAGGATTAATTGTATTTAACAAAACAGAAAAGAGTTTTATAGACACTATTTAATGGAAAAAGATATTATTTTAAAAGTTGAAAATCTTTCAAAACAATACCGATTAGGTTTAGTGGGAACAGGTACTCTTGGTCATGACTTAAATAGGTGGTGGAGTAGAATTAGAGGAAAAGAAGATCCATATTTAAAAATAGGAGAAAGTAACGATAGAAGCACGAAAGGAAATTCAGATTATGTTTGGGCACTAAAGGATATTAATTTTGAAGTTAAGCAAGGCGAAGTCTTGGGTATTATTGGTAAAAATGGTGCTGGTAAATCAACATTATTAAAAATTCTTTCTAAAGTTACAGGGCCAACAACAGGAGAAATAAAAACTAAAGGTAGAATAGCATCATTATTAGAAGTAGGTACTGGGTTTCATCCAGAAATGACTGGTAAAGAAAATGTGTTTTTAAACGGAGCAATTTTAGGAATGACCAAAATGGAAATTCAATCTAAAATGGACGAAATTGTTAAGTTTTCAGGTTGCGAACGTTATATTGATACACCCGTTAAGCGTTATTCTTCTGGTATGACAGTGCGTTTAGCATTCGCAGTAGCTGCACATCTAGATCCCGATATATTAGTAATTGATGAGGTATTGGCTGTTGGTGATGCAGAATTTCAGAAAAAAGCTATTGGTAAAATGCAAGATATTAGCAATAGCGACGGAAGAACTGTTTTGTTTGTGAGCCATAATATGGCAGCAGTTAAAAGTTTATGTTCAAGAGCAATTGTATTACAGCATGGAACAACAATTTTTGAGGGTGATACACATGATGCTGTAGATTTTTACTTAAAAAGCGATGTTGCTAATGATATTGCTCACTATGTAAATGAAACTCCAGAGAGTGGGTCAGATATTTTGGAGGTATCAATGCGAGATAAGAATAATAATATAACAGGCTTATTCGGTTTTGATGATCAAATAACTTTACAAGTAAAATTAAGAATTACAGAGGATATTTTAGAATATGGCTCTTTAGGTTTTAGGATAAAAGATAAAAATGAACGAACTGTTTTTTCTTCAGAAATAAATTTAAATGAATTTGTAAAAAAAGACGGCGTTTATTTTTCGAATATTGAATTTCCAAAATCAGTATTATTACCCAATGATTACAGAGTTATAATAGGTTATCATGTGCCTAACAAGAAAAAGATTAGAAGCTTATTTGATGTCATAAATTTTAGAATTGAAGAAACTGGAACTATTTTTCACAAATATAAAGGTGTAGATTTTGGATGCGTAGTATTAGATTGTAAATGGAGTATGATAGCTGATTAATACCATTTTTATTATTTGGATTAGCAAATTTTCTATGTGGAAAAAAATAAACATACTATCTCAAAAAATCAAAACGCTTTTGCGGTTAAAACTTAATGAGATAAGCTTTATTAACAAGGTTGAAAAGCCAGTTATTATAAATCTTAATGCTAATGATATTTGTAATTCTAAATGTACTATGTGTAATATTTGGAAAAACAAACAAGAAAAAGAGGTTACTTATAACGATTTAAAAAATATTTTTTCCGATCCACTTTATACAAATGTAACAGGCGTTGGTATTACAGGAGGCGAACCTACATTAAGAGAAGACTTAGAAGACTTATATAAAGCTTGTATAGATTTTCTTCCTAATCTTAAGCACTTAAGTATTATAACTAATTGTATAAATGTTAAAGATGTTAAAAACCAGCTATATAAAGTAAACGAGCTTTGTAAAACACATAATAAAGCTTTTAGTGTTATGGTCTCTTTAGATGGTTATGAAGAGGTACATGATAAAATTAGAGGGCGAGAAGGAAATTTTAAAAAAGCAATAGAAGTTATTGATTATGTAAAATCTGAATTAAAAATTCCAATTTCATTTGGTGCTACAATTTCCAAAACTAATTTATGGGACATTGACGAGTTATTGGATTTCGCTAAAGCAAATAAAATTTATGGTCGTTTCAGGGTTGCAGAGTTTATTAAAAGACTATATAATGAAGATCGTACAGAAGATATTAGAAATTTTACAAATGATGAAAGTTATCATCTAGCTCTTTTTTTTGAAAAACTTAAAAGAACTTACGAAACCAATAAAACTTATAAAAGAACCTATTCTAGTATTCAAAATATTTTATTGGGCGGTAAGCGAACTATTGGTTGTCCATACCATAAAAAAGGTATAAACATAAATGCAAAAGGAGAATTAGCTTATTGTGCACCAAAATCTAAAATTATTGGTAATGGCATTGAAGAATCCTCAATGGCCATATATAATTCTAATTTAGATGAGAAAAAGAGAATTATCGCATCAGAGTGTGAAAACTGTATTCATGATTATCATGCAGAAATAACTTATTCTGAACAGATGAAAATTTACAAGGATACGTTTCAAAAGAAATTTTTAAAACCTAATAATGAACATAGAGTTTTAAACCTATCAACCTTATTAAAGTCTCCTAAACTCCCAAAAAATAAGTATAGCATATTAATTATGGGTTGGTATGGAACTGAGACTGTAGGTGATAAAGCTATTTTGGAAAGTATAATTAAATCTTATCAATCTAAGTACGGCGATCAATTAAATGTAATTATTGGCAGTTTATATCCCTTTATTACTAATCAAACTATTAAAGAGCTTAAAATAAAAGCTAGGGTGGTAAATACAAGCAATTTTGAGTTTTTAAGATATTCAAAAAAATGCGATGAGGTAATTATGGGAGGCGGCCCTTTAATGGATTTAAACGAGCTTTATGTACCATTATTATCATTTAGTATTGCAAAGAAAAATAATAAAAAAAGAACAATATATGGTTGTGGATTAGGGCCTATTAATCAAGATAGATATAAAATAGCTATAAAGAAAATATTAGAATTAGCAAGTGTAATAAAATTAAGAGATATTAAAAGTCAAGAATATGCTTTAAAACATTTTAATATCAATAATACTGAAATGATAGGAGATCCAGCTAAAACTTATATAAAGGAATTAGCAAAAAATAAAGTACCAAATAAGCAAAGAGTTATGTCTTTATTTTTAAGAGATTGGGAATACCTATATGCAAAAGGTAGCATGTCTGAAAATGAATTTACTGTTGTTAAAATTAATTTTGAAAAAGCTTTAGCCGTATTAATTAAAAAGAAAGCTGAAGAATATAAGATTGAAAAAATCGTTTTTAATCATATGCATAATTTTGTTTTAGGAGGCGATGATAGAGATTTTTCAAGACGATTTATTAAAACGTATTTCATTAATGATTCAAGGGTAAGTTATAACAAAAAATTATCTACTATAGAATCTGTTGTAGAGAGTATGCAACAATCAGAATTAAATATTTGTATGCGTTTTCATTCTGTTTTATTTGCAGAAACATTAAATACCAATTTCGTAGCTATTGATTATACAATGGGAGGCAAGATAGCTTCATATATTTCAGAAAATAGTAAGCCTCAACACTTGTTAACTATAAATCAATTAATAGAAAATTATAATGAAGTTACTATTAATTAATACAAGTGATATAGGAGGTGCAGGAAAAGCTTGTGTAAGATTGCATCAAGGGCTGCTTTCTATGAATGTAGACGCCAAATTATTATTAGCAAAGAAAACTGCTAATCATGAAAATTCTTTTTTGTTAAAACCTAAAGAAGACCACTCTCTTAAAAATAAAATTAAAAAAAAATCAATAAAAATACTTCGAGAACTCAAACTTTTAAAAACTCCAAAAAAAACAAAAGAGCAATTATTTGTTGAAAACAGAGCTTTGGGTTTAGAGCTTTATTCATTCCCGAATTCAAATTACGACATTACAGAGTCTCCATTATATAAGCAGGCAGATATTATAAATTTACATTGGGTATCTGGCTTTATTGATTATGAAAGTTTTTTTAAAAAAAACACTAAGCCAGTTGTCTGGACACTACATGATATGAATCCTTTTACAGGTGGCGAGCATTATAAAGAAACGTTTTTAGGAATTGATGAAAATGGTTTCCCCAAAAAAAGAGTTTTGACTAATGAAGAGATTTTGCAGTTTAAAAAAATACTTAATTTAAAAAAAGAAGCACTATCTCAAGTTAAAAACTTACATTTTGTAACCTTGTCTGATTGGATGACTTACGAATTACAACAAAGTGATTTTTTTGGTAAATTTCCAGTTCATAAAATACCAAACGGCATCAGTTCTAAAGTTTTTAAGCCAAGAGATAAAAGATACTCAAGAGAATTATTAAATATCCCTTTAGATAAAAAAGTAATACTTTTTGTTGCAGATTTAATTCATGCTAACAGAAAAGGATTTAAATTTCTTGTTGAAGCTATTAATAAGTTAGAGCAAGAAAATGTTCAGCTTTTTGTTATTGGCAACAAGAATGAAAGCTTATATAATTTCAAAAATATAATTCAATACGGAGTTGTTAAAGATGATAGGTTATTAAGTTCAATATATTCAGCAGCAGATGTTTTTGTTATTCCATCATTAATGGATAATTTGCCAAATACAGTATTAGAATCATTACTTTGTGGAACTCCGGTAATTGGATATCCTATAGGTGGCATACCAGATATGGTATCTCATGGTGAGAATGGATTAATTTCAGAATCAGTAAGTGTTGATGCTTTAGCAAATTCAATTAATCAATTTCTAAGTAATGGAGTTTTGTTTTCAACTGAAGAAATAAGAAAACAGGCTGTAATTAAGTATGATGATAAAGTTCAAGCTAAGAACTACATGAGATTATTTAAAAGTTTAGTTAACTAGAATTTTATGTTACTTTCAATAATTACCATAAACTATAATGATAAATCAGGGTTAGAACGCACAATACATAGTGTGATGAATCAATCTTACACTAATTTTGAGCATATTATAATCGATGGTGGTTCTAACGACGGTAGTAGACAAGTTATTGAAGCAAACCAACAAAAATTTAGTTATTGGGTAAGTGAACCAGATAATGGTATTTATCATGCTATGAACAAAGGTATTAAAGCCGCTAAAGGTTCATATTTATTATTTTTAAATGGAGGCGATCATTTTATTGATAATAATGCTTTAAATAAAGTTTACAGCTTTTTAAAAGATGTCGATATTGTATATTTCAATATTAATGTTGTTGCAGAAAATAAAACACATGTTAAAACATGTCCTAAAAACTTGACTTTTAAATATTTACACGAAAATTTACCTGCGCATCAAGCCACATTTATTAAGAAAAGTTTGTTTAATAAATTAGGGTATTACGATGAAAATCTGAAAATTGTATCAGACTGGAAGTTTTTAATTTTAGCAATTTGTAAGCATAACGCAACTTATAAGTATATTGAAGATACATTTTCAACATATTATAGTGATGGACTTAGTTCTTTAAACGAAAACCAAGCACTTGTAAAAGCTGAAAGAGAACAAGTTTTAAATACAGATTTTAAGCCTTTTATGAACGATTTAAAAGCTCGTTATATGTTAGAAAGAACAATAAGAACCTTAAGAAAATCCAATATAATTAAACTACTAATTAAGCTAAGATTAATTCATGAATTTTAACATCATTGCTATTTTGAAGTAATATAATATGAGTTTTTCAGTATCTGTAATCATACCAGTTTTTAATACAGAACGCTTTGTTGAAAAAGCAATAACATCTGTGTTGCAACAACCAGAAGTGGTTGAGGTTGTTATCGTAAATGATGGCAGTACAGACAACTCGTTAAAAATAATTAAGAGTTTACAGATAAAAGATTCAAGAGTTAAAGTATACCACCATCTAAACAAAAAAAATAAAGGAAGGTCTGCAAGTAGAAATTTAGGAATTAAAAACGCTTCTAGTAACTATATAGCATTTTTGGATTCAGATGATTTTTATTTAGAAAATAGATTTGAAAACGACAAAATAATATTTTGTAAAGATGATAGTGTTGATGGTGTTTATAATGCCATAGGAGCTCACTTTTATCGAGCATCTAAAGAATTTGAAAGGACTGCATTAAAATTAACTACCATTAGCGAAAAGGTAGCGCCTGAAAATCTTTTTGAAGAATTACTGTATTATAAAAAGGGACATTTTTCTATTGATGGTTTAACTTTAAAAAAATCGATTTTCGATAAGGTTGGTTTCTTTAACGAATTACTATTAGTTGATGAAGACACACATATGTTTTTAAAAATGGCTTTAAAAACTAAGTTAATAGGCGGTGTTTTAGATAAACCTGTTGCCATGAGAGGTGTACATGAAGCCAATGTATTTAATAATGCAAACTTATACAAAAAGGCAAAAGTTTATGAGTTGCTTGTTACTTGGAGTTGCAAAAATAAAATGCCATTAAAAAAAATAGATGCACTTTTAAATAAATATTGGATGTTTATCTTGCAAGAAGGTAAGGGACTATATAAATATATTAGCTGTTGGGGAAATATTTTTTTTAAAAATAAGAGGATACTTTTTTCAATATTAAGTGTTAAATATTTTCCAATAATAATGCTTAGAAAAAGAATTTTTCCATTTTTTTACAAAAATAGATAGGAAAATTTAATAGATATTTTTTTGTTAAATTAAATGTAATTTAAGGGAGATTTGTTCAACATTAATGGTGTAAACGAATAGAAAAGTTAAAATGAAAATTGAAGATATTAAAAAGCCTATAATATTTTGCCATTATGGTAACTCTCCATATTTGTATTATACTTTAAAGCAAGTAAAATTAAGTAACCCAAAGAATAGAATTATTTTACTTGGTGATCAGGATAATAAAAAAGTAGCTAATAAGGCTAAAATAGAGCATTATTGTTTTAAAGATTACGATGAAAGTGATGAGATAAAAATATTTAATCAAGTTTACAAGCACGTTGCTGGGGTTAACCATAAAAAAGAATTTTGGACAAATTTTGTATTTAAAAGATGGTTTTATGTACATAATTTTATTAAAAAAAATGAAATTAATGCTTTCTGGCATTTTGACTCTGATAATATGATTTTATCAGATTTAAACAATCAAGAAGAAAAATTTAAAGATTATGATTGTACAGAGCAATGCAACGGTATTTGTATGAATGGTTACATATCTTCTTTTAAAATTGTTGAAGGATATGTAAATAAAATAAATAAATTATTTAAAGACGAGATTTATTTAAATGAACAAAAACAAGATTTTATAACTCATCCTGATTATGCTTTTACAGAAATGAGAGCATATAAAGCATATAGAGATCAAGAAGGTATAAAAAGCATAAGGTTAAATGCAATAATTAATAATGAATCTTTTGATGATTGTATTTGTATGGATCATGGCTATGAAAGGTATGAGTCTGTTTTGAATAATCAGTATTTAAAAAAAATATATTTTGATACAAATGGCAATTTTTATTGTTACCATATAGAATCATCAAAATATATAAAAATGAATACCCTTAACCTTAGTTGGGTTCCAATAAGCTTGTTTAAGTTAGTTTACAAAACCTATAAAAATAATATTAAAAATCCCAAAGAAGTATTAAATAAGGAGTTACAATTATTAGATGTTTTTCAAAATAAAACTTTTAAAGCCAAGGTGTTAAGATTTATACCAAAGTCCATAAAAAGTAAAATTAAGTTATTTATAAAAAAATATAATATGGCATTGATTTACTAATCTAAATAGAATTGGGTATGAATACATGCCAATAGTTAGGCTTAAACAGAAACTTTTCCCATTTTTGTATAAACAATAATATTATGAACTTTTCACCCATTGTGCTTTTTGCTTACAATAGGCCAACCCATACTCAAAGAACGTTGGATGCTTTAGCTGCAAATCCAGAGGCTAAGGATAGTGAATTGATTATATTTTGTGATGGACCAAAAATTAAATTAACAGATACTGACTTAAATAGGATTAATCAAGTTGTTGCCATTGCAAATTCCGAAAAAAGATTTAAAAAGGTTGAAGTAAGGGTTGCATCAACCAATAAAGGTTTAGCCCAATCAATCATTGATGGTGTTTCAGAAATAGTTGAGAAATATAAAAGTGTAATTGTTCTTGAAGACGATATTGAAACATCTTCTGGGTTTTTAAAATATATGAATGATGCATTAACTACTTACAAGGATAATGAAAGTGTTATGCATATTTCAGGCTATATGTATCCTAATAATCAAAATTTACCCGAAACCTTTTTTTATAATGTACCATTATGCTGGGGTTGGGCAACTTGGAGTCGTTCATGGAAGCATTTTAATAGCGACGGCATTTTTCTTTGGAATCAATTAAAAAACAAACACTTATTAAGTAATTTAGATAAATTTGGTAGTGATTATTTAAGTAGTCAATTAGCAGATAATATTACAGGGAAACTTCAAACTTGGTTTGTAAAATGGCATGCATCAGTAGTGCTTCAAAATGGATATACATTATTTCCAAAACAATCTTTGGTACAAAATTTCGGATTTGATAATACTGGCGAACATAATGGTGTTCATACCGAATTTACCCATAAAAATTTACTCGATAATATTAATGTAAAGCCAATTGAATTGGCTGAAAATAAAAATGCAGAATTAATTATAACCAATTTTTATAAGTCTGTAAAAGAAAAACCGGTTCCTAAAAGCATAAAAAGAGCTTTAAAAAATAAGCTTAGAAGTGCTTCTTTTTTAATTTTTCCTGAATTTAAAAATGTGTTGAAGTATAGCCATAACATAGTTAAATCTAAAACATATTTGGGTAAGCATTGCAAGGTTTATCCCACTTCAAGACTCTCTAATACTTTAATTGGCAATTACACGTATGTTTCAGAAAACTCTGTAATTAATAACACTATAATTGGTAAATTTTGTTCTATAGGTGCCAATTTTATGGCTGGTCGTGGTTTGCATCCAATTAATGGCATTTCAACTCATCCTATGTTTTACTCTACAGCAAAACAAAATGGTAAATCAATAACTATTAATAACAAAATTGAAGAGTTTAAACCAATTACCATAGGGAATGATGTGTTTATTGGAATGAATGTCACGGTTTTAGATGGTGTTTCAATAGGAGATGGGGCTATTATTGGTGCAGGAGCTGTAGTTTCAAAAGATATTCCTCCTTATGCAATAGCCGTTGGCAATCCAATAGAAATTAAAAAATATAGATTCTCTCCAGATACTATTCAAAAGCTTTTAAATATAAAATGGTGGAATTTTAACGACCATGATTTGGCAATGGTAGAAAAGCATTTTTTCAATACAGAAGAATTTATAAGTATAATTGAAGAAAATAATAAAAGCTAATTAAATAATTTTTGAAACCTAAAATTTCCATAATAACCGTTAATTATAACAATCTTGAAGGTTTGAAACTAACCGTTGAAAGTGTTAAAAGTCAGGTTTTTAAGGATTTTGAGCATGTAATTATTGATGGAGGCTCTACTGATGGAAGTGTTAGTTTTATAGAGAAAAACAAAAGCCTTTTTGATTATTGTATAAGTGAGCCAGATAGTGGTGTATATCAAGCCATGAACAAAGGCATTAAAAATGCAAAAGGAGCATATGTTTTATTTTTAAATAGTGGAGATCATTTTGTAGACAATCAAGTGCTAGAAAAGCATTATCATGAAGTAGAAAATGTAGATTTGATTTATTTTGATTTAAAAGTTATTGAAAACAATAAACCTTTTACAAAAACATATCCAGATGAACTTTCTTTTTCATACTTTGTTGAAGATACTTTACCACACCCTGCAACATTCATTAAAAAAGAAGCGTTTTTGAAGACAAATTTGTATCAAGAAGATTTTAAAATAGTATCCGATTGGAAGTTCTTTATAGATGCTATTTGTAAATATAATTTAAGTTATAAGAGAATAGCAGATACATTATCTGTTTTTTATATTGGAGGACTCAGTTCAAACCCTAAAAATCAAAGTATTAAATTTAAAGAAAAAGAAAGCGTACTTTATGGTGATTATTCTATTTATATGAATGATATTCAAGAAGTGGTTTCTTATAAAAAAACAGTAAATAATTTAAGACAATCTAGAATTATTAATCTCTTGGTAAAACTTGGTTTTCTAAATAAATTTTAATGATGAGTGAGTTGGTCTCCATAATAGTACCTTGTTATAATCATGCTCAATTTCTCGATGAAGCATTACAATCGGTATTAAACCAAACTTACAATAATTGGGAATGCATTATAGTTAATGACGGAAGTCCAGATAACACTAAAGAGGTAGCCTCTAGGTGGTGTAAAAACGACAATAGATTTTTATATTTAGAAAAGCAAAATGGTGGATTAAGTAGTGCTAGAAATGCCGGAATAACTATAAGTAAAGGCAAATATATTTTGCCATTAGATGCAGACGATATACTTCATGAATCTTATTTGTCTAAACTTGTTCCCGAACTAAATCAAGATAAAACTTTAGCTATAGTGTCCTGTTATAGTAAGTTTTTTTTAAAAAATAAAGAAAATATCATTCATGAGTTAAAACCCGTTGGTACAACTTACCACGCCTTGCTTTTTGAGAATTGCTTAATTGCTACTTCTTTATATAGAAAAGTTTGCTGGGAAGAGGTAGGTGGCTACGATGAAAATATGAAACATGGTTTTGAAGATTGGGAGTTTTGGATAGCAATAACTAAATCTGGTTGGACGTTTAAAGTCGTAGAAGCGTTTTTGTTTTTCTACAGAAAACAAAAACAATCCATGTTAATTGATACACTACAAAATCATAGAATTTCTAACATGGAATATGTTTTTAAAAAGCATAAAGATTTGTATTTAAAGCATCATGATAATACTATTGATTACTTATTGTACTTATTAAAGGAGAATGAAAAAACAACTTCTAAAATTAAGAACAAGAGTACTTATAAAATTGTGAAAATTTTAGAAAAACCTTTAAATCTATTTAAAAAATAGTTTATGATATCGGTAGTAATAAGAAATAAGAATCAAGATAAAGCACTCACTTTTTTACTTAAAAATTTAACTGAACGCTATATAAATGATATTGGTGAAATTATTGTAATTGATAATTTGTCAACAGATAGAAGTGAGGAGGTTTCTAAAAAATATAACGCAAAATTTATTACCATAAAAGAGTTTAGTTATGGCGGCAGCGCTAATTTTGCAGCTAAACAAACTAAATTCCCTATAGTGGTTATGTTTAGTGCTCATTCGTATCCAGTTAGTCACGATTTTTTTAAATTGATAAAACAAAAGTTTGATTTAAATCCTAAACTGGCGGGCTTACGGTGTTTACATAACGCAAGTGATTATCAAAATTATATTAATAAAATACCAGCATCTATAGATCCTAATAAATCTGGATTAATTTTTTCTGGATCAGCTTTTAGCAGAGCTGTTTGGGAAAAAATATCATTTAAAGAAGACGTTGCAACCTTTGAAGATAAAGAATGGACTAAACGTGTTTTAAAAGCTGGATATGAGATTGATTTTGTTCCAGCTATATTTTGTTATCAAATAAGCAGAACTAAAAAGCAACTCTTTTTCCGTTTTAAAAGTGATTTAGTTGGTAACTATCAGCTATGGCATCAAGACGTTAATTTTAAAAATGCTGTTAAAGGTTTAGTAATGTCAATTGTTAGATTATTTAAAGGTTTTTTTATAGACTTTTGGTACATTATTAAACGATTTGTTCATCAAGTAAAATTTATATTTAATAAACCAGAAAAGTTTTGAGTATTAAGGTTTCTGTAATCATTCCATGTTATAATCAAGCCCAATATCTGGATGAAACACTTGTTTCTGTTTTAAATCAAACATACTCAAATTGGGAATGTATTATAGTAAATGATGGAAGTACAGACCATTCAGAGTGTGTTGCAAAAAATAGATGCAACTTAGATTCAAGGTTTATTTATCTATACAAGGATAATGGCGGGTTAAGTAGCGCTAGAAATTTTGGTTTGAAACATGCTAACGGCGATTTTATTCAGTTTTTAGATTCAGACGATTTAATTAAACCTGAGAAATTTATTGAGCAGATAAAAAATTTACAAGAAAGTGATATAAGTATTTCAGATTATTATTCATTTATTGATGGTAGTAATGAAGAAGCTCCACATCGATATTTATCACCTTTTTTGTCTGAAACAAATTATAAAAAAGAAATTATTTTAGATTGGGAATACAGAAAATCTATACCTTGCCACTCAGTATTATTTAGTAGAAAACTTATTATAGAAAATAACTTGAGTTTTAACGAAAGATTGCTTAATCATGAAGATTGGGTGTTTTGGGTACAATTATTCTATTATTCAAATTCAATAAAAAATAATAAAAATAAATTGGCTTTATATAGAATTCATAACCGTTCTATGAGTACGGATTTTAAGTTAATGAAAAAGGGTTTTTTACAAGCTGCTAAAATATTACAAACATTTTTTAAAAATGAAGGGAGTGATGAGTTATATAAGCTCACAAAAAAAAAATATAAAGAAATTTATCATAAAAATAGAGCACCATTTTTTAAACGAATAAAATCTAAAATCTATTCTAAACTAGCTTTTTATTACCATTATGTCAGAAAGAATTAAACCCATAGCGATACATCTTCCCCAATTTCATCCTGTGCCAGAAAATGATGAGTGGTGGGGTAAAGGCTTTACAGAATGGACAAATGTTACCAAAACAACTCCAAGATTTAAGGGGCATTACCAACCACAACTGCCAGCAGATTTAGGGTTTTATGATTTACGTTTAGAAGAAGCTAGATTAGCACAAGAAGCATTGGCTAACGCTTATGGGATTCATGGATTTTGCTATTATCATTATTGGTTTAATGGAAAAAAAATGTTGTTTGAACCTTTAGAAAGAAAACTAAAAAACCCAAAAGAAGATTTACCTTTTATGATGTGTTGGGCTAATGAAGATTGGACTCGAGCATGGGAAGCTTCAGAGAACAAAATGTTATTAAAACAAGATTATAGTTTTGAAGATGATGTAAACCACATTAAGCATCTTATAAGTTATTTTAAAGATTCTCGATATATAAGAGTTCAAGAAAAACCAGTATTTATTGTGTATCGTCCAGAATTATTCCCAGATATTAATAAAACATTACAAATTTGGCGAGATGAAGCCAAGAAAGCTGGATTCCCAGATTTATACTTAGGGTACGCACAAAAATCTCAAAAAGAATTTTTGTCTGCTGGTTTTGATTTTGCTTTCGAATTTCAACCTAATTTCGGGAAGTTGCCCAAACCAATGGGTAATCATACAATAAAAAGAATAAAGAATAAGGTTTTTGCTAAAATGGGCATAAAAAATAATGGTATATCATCTGTTTATGATTACGAAGCTTATGTTAATGTTCAGAAAAACGAAGGTTTTAATTCAAATGTATATCCTGGTATTACACCTATGTGGGACAATTCAGCTAGAAAAAACAAAGCATTTATTCTGCATAATTCTACACCAGAAAAATATAAAAACTGGTTAACCTATATTAAAGAAAATTACCCATGGAGTAAAGTTCCAGAAAAGTTTGTTTTTATAAATGCTTGGAATGAATGGGCAGAAGGTAATCACCTTGAACCTTGCCACAAGTGGGGCACAAAGTATTTGGAAATGACTAAAGAAGCTTTAAAATAATGGCTCCAATTACGGTTAGTATTTTTATGCTTACATATAATCAAGAACATTATATAGCACAAGCTATAGATAGTGTTTTGATGCAAAAAACTAACTTTAATTATCAATTAGTAATAGGTGAAGATTGCAGTACAGATAAAACCAGAAGTGTTTGTGAGTTTTTTGAAAAACAATATCCTAATAAAGTAAAGCTATTACCTAAATTAAATAAAAATATAGGATTAATTAATAATTATATAAGAACATTAAAAGCGTGTAATGGTAAGTATATTGCTATTTGCGATGGAGATGATTATTGGATAGACGAGTTGAAATTACAAAAACAGGTAGATTTTTTAGATAAGAATTCAGATTATTCGATTGTTGGTACTAACTACAAAAAGCTTTTTAGTAATGGCAAATTTGAAATTGTAAAAAAAGATAGATTAAAATCAAATTACTCTTTTGAAGATTTAATATTAAAAAATAGTATTACATCTGTAACTGTCATGTTTAAAAATATTCAAAAGGATTACCAATTACCAAATTGGATAGATAAATACCCATATGGAGATTGGCCTACATACCTTTGGACTATTAATAAAAATGGGAAAATCCATTTTTTAGAAGATGTAACGGCGGTTTATAGAATAGATATTGGAATTTCGGCTAAAATTAGAAATAAACATAGTGATATAACTAGCGTTAATTTAAAAATTGTTGAAAGTATAGCTGCAGATTCTAACTTCTCCAACAATAAAGAAGTAATTACAAAAAGTATATTTGAGCACAAAAAAAGCTTAATAGCTTGTTATAACAGAGAAAAACAATATTTTAAAGCTTTAAATGTTTTATTGAAAATGATTTTAACGAGTAAAAACACATGGCATTTAGTTGAATTTTACGGGTATTCATTAAAACAATCTATAAAATAAAAATCATGGTAACGATTGTTTTAACAAATAGAAATCGAGATTTACAATTAGTGAAGCGTTGTTTAGATTCATTAGTTAATCAGACAAATAAAGATTTTAAAATAGAACTTGTAGATTATGGTTCAAGAGAAAATAATCTAAAAGAATTAAAAGGACTAATTGATAAATACTCTGCTATTAACCTAATTTCATGTAATAACGCAAATGAGTTATGGTGCAAGTCTAGGGCCATTAATATTGTTTTAAAGCAATGTGAAACATCTCATTTTTTTGTTGGCGATATTGATATGATGTATCATCCAGAATGTATAAATAAACTTTATGAGTTAAAAAGTAAGGCAGATGCTGTTTATTTTCAAGTTGGATTTTTAAGTGAAGCAGAATCTAAAAACAATAAATCATATAAGGATTACAACATAAATTTTAAGTCTACAAATGAGGCCACAGGTATAACACTATACAATACCAAAGTTTTGAAATCTATTAATGGATATGATGAGTTTTACCATGGCTGGGGAAGTGAAGATACCGATGTACATGTAAGATTAAAAAACTTAAACAAAAGCGTTCTGTTTTATGATGAATCTATTTTAATGCTTCATCAATGGCATCCAAAAACCTATAGGAGTAAAGATAGTTTAGAGCCATTTCACTCTAACCTAGAAAAAATAAATCAAGAGTATTTAATATACACAGCAAAAAATAATAAAACTGTGGCTAATACAAAATTTGATTGGGGTTATTTTGATGCAGAATCTTATAATAGCCTTCATAATATAGAAGTTGAATTTGAAGTAACAAATGAGTTGTCTGATTTTAAAGGGTTTTTGAATAATATTTTGTTGAATACTACAGATAAAGTCATATCTGTTTCAATAAATGAACATGAAGAATATAAAAAGATTAAAGATGTCGTTAAAAAAATTTTAAACAAAAAAGTTAGAACGTATATAAGCATGCAAGATATAAATGATTGTTTATTAGAAACTATAATAACTAATTGTAAAAATGCACCTTATAAGTATACTTTTGATAGTTTGTCGCAACGTATATCATTAATAATTAAACTTTAAAAAAAGCCTCATGAAAATATTAATGGTATCCATGAATTCCATTCATTTTCAAAGATGGACAGAGCAATTAAAAAGCTCTGGACATGAGATTCATTGGTTTAATGTAAGAGATGGTGGGTATTCTAAAAAATTATCATGGGTAAATCAAATTGTAGGTTGGAAACAGAAATTCTCAAATTTAAAAGGACGATCTTTTCTTAAAAAAAATTATCCATGGTTTTATAAAAAAATAAGTGTTTTAATAGAAAACAATACAGCTAAAGCCTTTGAGAAGGCCTTACTAGAAATAAAACCAGATGTGGTACATAGTTTTGTACTATATGTTTCTTGTGTACCAATTTTAAGTGTCATGAAAAAGTATCCAAATATTAAATGGATATATTCATCTTGGGGTAGTGATTTGTTTTATTATCAGCATCAAGTAGATTATTTAAAAAACATAAAAAACGTTTTACCAAGAGTTAATTATTTATTTGCAGATTGTAGACGAGATGTAGATTTAGCTAAAAAATATGGTTTTAATGGCGAATTGTTGGGGGTTTACCCAGGTGGTGGTGGATATGAACTTAAAACTTTTGAAGCACATGTATTACCAGTTAATCAACGTAAAATAATTCTTGTAAAAGGTTATCAAGGACGTTCGGGAAGAGCGATTACGGTGCTTAAAGCTATTAATAATATTTCTGATATACTTAAACCCTTTTCTGTTGTTGTTTTTGGAGCTGATAAAGAGGTTGAAGATTATATAAATTCAAACAAGCTTGATAGTAAATTGCAATTAAGCATTTTTACAAAAGCTAAGTTTTTGCCACACACAGAAATTATTAAACTTATGGGAAAAGCTTTAATTTACATAGGTAATAGTAATTCTGATGGTATGCCAAATACATTGCTTGAAGCTATAATTATGGGCGCTTTTCCTATACAATCAAATCCGGGAGGTGCTAGTGCAGAAATTATTGAACATGATAAAAACGGTTTATTGATTAATGATTGTGAAGATGTTGATCATGTTAAAAAGCTAATAGTTAAAGCAATTAATGAAAATAATTTGATAGCTGATGCTTTTAACTTTAATCAAGACAAAGTAAAACCAAATTTAAGTAGAGCATCTATTGCTAAAGAAGTAATTTCAAAGTATAACAAAGTAGTAAATTGATAATTTTTAAATAAAAACTAAATAATTAAAATAATAAATGCCCAAACTTTATAAAGCTTCAAGTTTTAAATATACACCCTTTGATAATTTTGTTGATGGAGATTTAGAATATTTAAATAACAACAATATAACTTTTGTAGATAAAGCAAAAGATGCAGATATTATTATTTCACAAAATTTAAAATATTTAAAACCTCATTTCTGGAGAGCTCTATTTGGTAAGAAGTTTCTAATTTGGACTATAGAGCCTAGATTTGATACCCATTTTACTTCAGAAGTAAAAGTGCTTTTTGGATTAATAAAATGCCATATCATGAACATTTACACCAGAGATGTTTTTGTTTCAAATGTTACTTTTTTTACAGGCATATTTGGTGAACACCTTCATATCTTACCCCAAGATTTTAAATTAAAAACAAAAAAAACAATCGCATTAATGTCTTATTATAAAGGCCTAAATTCTGAGCCACTTATTAAAAATGGTGTAAATATCGATTTAATTGGTTTGAGATCTAAAATATGTATTGAAGGCAATAAGTTAGGAGCTATAGACGTATTTGGTAAAGGCTGGCCAGATGGTATTTCTAAAGAAGATTCTAGAGATGGTGTCTATTTTTATCGTAAAAAAGAATTGATGGCAGATTATCAATTCAATTTATGTTTTGAAAATACAGCTACCCATAACTACATGACAGAAAAAATATGGGATAGTATACTAACCTATTGTTTACCCATTTATTACGGAAAGCATACGAATGCTTATGAGCTATTTCCTGAAAACAGTTTTATTGATTACTCTAAATTTGATAGCCCTGAAGCGTTATTTCAATTTATTGATAATATGTCTGATGCAGAATATATTGAACGTATGAATAAATGTATAACCGTTTATAATACCTTATGCGATAAAAGAGAAGAATTAATAAAAAACGGAAGAGGAAAAGTTCTTGAAAACATTGTAGCAAAAGCTAATGCGATAGTTGCAAACTAATAAGTAAATAGTATTTATAAATTATCCAGGATACCATGTTTTATCCATAGAATAGCAGTTTTTATTATTTCTAACAAGCGTTACAAATCTAGATAAGTTGCTAGAGTTAGTACCAATAAAGTATTTTGAGTTGCTTAACAAAATGGCATCATTTAGTACGTCTAAAACCTCTTTACTTTTTAAATTTTTGTCTTTTAAATTGTTATAAGTTGTTTGGTCGTATCCACTCTTTGTTGGTGCACATAAAGTTTTAAAAACAAACTCAGGATATTTAAATTTAATAGATTCAATAAGGCTATAATCATCAGTACAAACAATAAAACTGTTTATTGAATTGTCTATTTCAATTGCTTTTTCAATGTAATCTGTAAATTGAATTTCTTCTGCTTCTTTATTATTTCCAAAAACTTTATCACCTCTTCTTATATGCAATCCAAAACTGTTTTTTGAAAATTCTACAGTTTCTTTATTAGAAACAATTAAATTGTTTTTAGTCAGTTTATTAAAATCTAAAATAATGGGGTAGATGTTTTGTAATGCATGAAATATATCACCATCAATATTTAATTCTGGAATTAAAAAAGTTTTATTTAAAAAGCTAGGATGCTTTATTTTTTTCCAATAACGAGTTTGAACTAAATCTATTTTTTTTACATTTTTAAAGTAAAGTGCTGCTATTTTTTCAACTCTGGTTAAATTAAAAATTGATTTTGAAGGTAAGTTTACAAGTCCATTGTATTCTTTAATAATAGGATTAAAATAATCTTTCCAATTGCCACTTGCCCAATTTTTTGAAGAGAGTTTAATATTAATATTATTATCTATACAATAGAGAACTGCTAAAGCTAAATTGTTTATTTCAGAAAAGAAACCACGATTTGTAAGCGGAAAAATTAATTCTTGGTTATTATGCTTTTTGTTTAGTGTAAGAAAGGATTTTATAAGTTCGTTACTAGTAAAATTATCAAATAGCATGGTGTATATTTTATGGGTAAAAATAAGTTAATTACACTTAAAATAAATAAATTGCAAAAAATAAGATTAATGTCTAGAAAAATAGGATTTATTCCACTACGTAAAGGATCAAAAGGTATATCTAACAAGAATAAAAGAAAAATGGTTGGGAGACCATTATTTACTTGGGTTTTAGGTGAAGCTATTTTTTCTAATCTTGACGAAGTTGTAGTTTACACCGATGATGAAGGCATTATTGATTTTATTAAAAAAGAATATCATTGGACTAATAAGGTAAGAGCTTTAAAGCGTAGTGATGTAAGTGCTACGGATACGGCATCAACAGAATCAGCTATTATTGAGTATTGCGAGTCTATTAATTATGATTTTGATGCATTTTGTTTATTACAAGCAACATCTCCTTTTACCAAAAAGGAAGATATTAACTCATGTTTGTCTAAGCTTGATGGTAATATAGATTCTGCATTAACCGTTGTTAATACACATCGTTTTTTATGGGGTAAAAATGGTAAACCATTAAATTACAATCCTTTACAAAGACCAAGGCGTCAAGATTTTGAAGGATTGTTAATTGAAAATGGTGCTGTTTATACCATTACCAAGCAAGCATTAAAAAAACATCAAAATAGATTAGGTGATAATACAGCTGTTGTGAAAATGCCAGAAGATTCATTATTAGAAATAGATAGTGAATCTGATTGGATTGCGGTTGAAAGTTTATTAATAGAAAGGCAAAAACGAGAAAAAAAATCAGACAAAATCACACATGTAGTTTTAGATGTTGATGGTGTTTTTACTGATGGCACTATAACTTATACAAAAGAAGGCGAACATACCAAAAGCTTTGATATGCGTGATGGTATGGGACTTGAGATTTTAAGACAGTTTAATGTTACAGTTATGATTATGACTTCAGAAAACTCCCAATTAGTAGCTAGACGCATGGAAAAACTAAAGCTAAATCACGTGTTTCTTGGTGTAAAAGATAAACATACCTTATTAAAAAATATTGTTGCTAATGCTGGTATATCTTTAAGTAATGTGGCTTATGTTGGTGATGATGTTAACGATTTAACAAATATTTGCAGCGTAGGTTGGTCTTTAGCTCCAAATAATGCTACAGATATAGTTAAAACACATGCCGATATTGTACTATCAAAAAATTCTGGAGCAGGTGCTATACGCGAAGCTTGTGAGTTTGTTATGAATTACAATAAAAGATTTTAATTTAATCATAACCTTTAAAAGTCTTAAATTTTATTACTAGTTTGTAATCATACGTATGAAGAAGATCTTTAGAAATACAATAAATTGGGTATTAAGAAAATTTGGATTCACAACTTTATCAATTAAGAATCTTGATATGTTAGTTTCAAAAAGAAAGATAGCCGAAGAGTATCTATTTTTACAAAAATACCCTGTTTCACTTATTGAAAAATATTTAAAGTACAAGACGTTATCAAATGCACAATTAAAACAGGATTTATTCGCTTTAATGGAGTCTAAATTCAAACAAGATGGATATTTTGTTGAATTTGGAGCTACTAATGGAATTTCATTAAGCAATACTTATCTATTAGAAAAAGAATTCAATTGGACAGGTATTTTGGCAGAGCCATCAAAATGTTGGCATGAAGAATTAGCTTTAAATAGACAATCAATAATAGATAAAAGATGTGTATGGAAAGATAGTGGCGAAAAATTATCTTTTGTTGAGGTTGAAAACGCTATTTTATCAACCGTAAAAGGGTTTGGCGAAGATGATGCCCATAGTGAAAGACGAAAAGACAGTATAAGTTATACAGTAGAATCTATTTCTTTAAATGATTTACTTGACTATCATAAAGCACCAAAAATAATAGATTATTTATCAATTGATACCGAGGGAAGTGAATTAGTAATTCTTGAAGGATTTGATTTTACTAAGTACAAATTTAGATCTATTACTGTTGAACATAATTTTTCTAAAAACAGAGAAGGAATTTATAAATTATTAACAAATGCTGGCTATGAACGTGTTTTTGAAGATTTTTCTAGCTATGATGATTGGTATAAACTAAGAGAATAATTTTTTTAATGCTAAATTATAGCATCAAACCACTATAATTTTTAAACATTTTAAGTGTTCAAATATTAATATATTGCTTGAAACCTCATTCATTTAAAATTCAATTTTTCTATATCCTTTTTTGATTTTTAAAAATGTATTTTAGCTGAAATAATTAACTTTTGATTGCTAGATTAAAATAAATAATTACAATGAATTCGTATAAAAAACCATATATCATTGCAGAAATTGGTTGCAATCATAAAGGTGATATAGAAATAGCGAAAGAGCTTATTAAAGTAGCTAAAATATTTTGCAATGTAGATGCTGTGAAATTTCAAAAGAGAAATAATAAAGAATTATTAACCGAAGATCAATACAATAAGCCGCATCCTAATCCAATTAATTCTTATGGAGATACTTATGGGGCACATAGAGAATATCTGGAGTTTAATGTTAATCAACATCAAGAACTAAAATTGTATTGTGAAGAAATTGGTATTACATATTCAACTTCTGTTTGGGATTTAACATCAGCTAAAGAAATAACATCGTTAAACCCAAGTTTTATTAAAATTCCATCTGCGTGTAATAATAATATTGAAATGTTAGAGTGGTTATGTGATAACTATCAAGGAGAATTACATATATCAACAGGAATGACTACTAAATCTGAAATTGAAAATTTAGTAAACCTTTTTAAAAATAAAAATAGAAATAAAGATTTAGTACTTTATAACTGCACATCGGGTTACCCTGTACCGTTTGAAGATGTATGTCTTTTAGATATAAATATTCTTAATGATAAATATAGCAATGACGTTAAACATATTGGATTTTCAGGCCATCATTTAGGAATTGCTGTAGATGTAGCTGCTTATACCTTAGGCGCAAATATTATAGAACGCCATTACACTATAGATAGAACTTGGAAAGGAACAGACCATGCCGCGTCTTTAGAGCCTATGGGATTACGCAAACTATCAAGAGATGTAAATGCCGTTTACAAGGCATTGCAGTATAAAAATCAAGATATTTTGCCTATTGAGCAAGTACAGCGCGACAAATTGAAAAACCAAAAAGGATAAGCATGTTCTCATCTAATATAATTAGGTTATTTTGGTGGAATGAAATTAAATTACAAGGAAAATCAAAAGAAAATTATGGTGATTTACTTGGTAAATATTTAGTTGAAAAAATATCTCAAAAAAAAGTGGTTTGGAGTAAACCATCAAAATTTTCAATCTATAATTTTTTTAGCCCTATATATGTTACAATAGGTAGTATTTTAACGAATGTAAATAGTAAATGTATTGTTTGGGGTAGTGGTATAATTTCAAAATCAGATACAATTAAAAAGGCTAAGTTTTTAGCTGTAAGAGGACCACAAACAAGAAATTATTTAATAAGTCAAGGGTATAGTGTTCCTGAGGTTTATGGAGATCCAGCATTATTGTTGCCAAAATTTTATAATCCTAAAATCGATAAAGAATATGCCATTGGAATAATTCCACATTACAGCGATTTTAAAAAAGTAAAATCGTTTTATAAAAATGAGGACTCAATTTTATTAATAGATTTAATGACCAATAATATTGAGGAAACCACAAACTATTTTTTAAAATGTGATAAGATAGTATCTTCTTCACTTCATGGAGTTATTATTGCGCATGCTTATGGAATTCCTGCTGTATGGCAAAAATTTTCTGATGATGTTTTTGGAGACGATATTAAATATCAAGATTATTTTGAATCGGTAAATATACCTAGTTATAAATCAAATATAATTGATAATAAGATGGGAATTAATGAATTAGATCATCTTTTTAAAGATAAGGTAGCACTCCCTGAAACCGATATTATAAACAAAATATGTAGTGGGCTTATGGAAGTTTGTCCTTTTAAAAATTAATTAGAATAAATGAAAAAAAAAGTATTTGTTTTTTTTCCTGATGGTGTTGGTTTAAGAAATTTCGCCTTTACAGATTTTAAGAGTATTGGTGAGCATATGGGTTTTGATATTACTTATTGGAATAATACCATTTTCTCATTAAATGACAATTTAGGGTTTAATGAAGTTAAAATTGAAAATAATTCTGCACATCCTTTATTACCAATTTATTCTAGAGCTAGAAAACGGGCAGAATTAAATGTGTCTAGAGATAAATTTAATGATGATGTTTATCCTACTTACAAATTCCCATTTAATTATAAAGGCATAAAAAATAGCCTTAAAAGTTTATTTACTAAATGGCTAATTGGTTTATACTCTTCAGAAAAAGGAGTCGTAAAATTAAGAGCTAAAATAAATAAATTAGAGCGCTCAACTTCAAAATATAAGTATTGTAAAGCGCAGTTAGAGACACATAAACCAAATTTGGTGTTTTGTACAACACAACGAGCAACTCAGTCTATAAGTGCATTATTAGCAGCAAAAGATTTAGGAATTCCAACAGTAGCATTTGTATATTCTTGGGATAATGTACCTAAAGCAATGCAGGTGGTAGAAACAGATTATTATTTTGTTTGGAGTGACTTAATGAAAAAGGAATTACTACAATACTATCCGTTTGTAAAAGAAAACCAGATATTTGTAACAGGAACACCACAATTTGAGCCACATTATAATGCCGATTTAAAAGAAACAAGAGAAACTTTTTTTAAAGCGAATGGGCTAGATATTAATAAAAAATACATCTGTTATTCTGGTGATGATGAAACAACCTCACCACTAGATCAATATTATTTAGAAGATTTAGCAAATGCTGTTAGAAACTTAAATAGTAAAGGTGAAAATTTAGGAATAATTTATAGAAAATGCCCTGTAGATTTTACTTCAAGATACAATGCCGTTATTGAAGCTAATAAAGATATTATTAAAGTTATAGATCCTATTTGGAAACAAGTAGGTAATCAATGGAATCAAGTGCTACCTGCACCAGAAGATTTTAAAATGTTGTATAATGTTTGCGAGCATAGTGAGTTTGTAACTAATGTTTGTTCATCAACAGTATTCGATTTTGTAGCTCATAATAAGCCTTGTATATATTATAACTACGAACAGCCACAGCTAAAAAAAGGTATTCGAGATATAGGGCAGAATTACAAGTATGTTCACTTTAGGAGCATGCCAAGCCAAGAAGCAGCCGTATTTTGTAGAGATAAAAAAGATTTAGAAGGACTGGTAAAACAGATTTTAAATGGAAAACTATCAAATGTTGAAACTTGTAAAAAATGGTATGAGATTGTTGCAGGAACGGCACCAACTCAAGCTTCTAAAAATATTTGGAAAACTATAGATTTAATTTTGAAATGAAAATAGGATTTATCACATCAGAGTATCCACATCCACAGGTTAAATTTGCTGCAGGAATTGCAACCAGTATTAAAAACTTAGCAGTAGCACTTGTAAAAAAAGGAATTGATGTTACGGTGTTTGTTTATCATCAAAATGAATCATGTGTTGTTTATGATGAGGGTGTTGAAATTCATCTTATAAAAAAAGAAAATTACAATTTCTTTACTTGGTATTTATACAGAAAACATATTCAGAAGTATGTTAATGATTTGGTTGTTAAAAAAGATTTAGAAATTCTTGAAGCACCAGATTGGACTGGTATTACAGCGTTTATGAAATTTAAGGTGCCCTTGGTAATTAGATTTCATGGTAGTGATGCATATTTTTGCAAACTTGATGGTAGAAAGCAAAAATTTAAAAATTTTATGTTTGAAAAATTAGCTTTAAAAAAAGCTTCAGCATATGTAGCTCCTACAACTTATGCAGGTTTAGAAACTCAAAAAATATTCGGATTAAACAAGAAGAAAATAAAAACCATTCATTACGGATTAGAATTAAAGCATTTTGAAAACCATAGTCCACATCAATACGACAAAAATGTAATACTATACATTGGTACAATTATTAGAAAAAAAGGGGTTTTAGAATTAGCCCATATTTTTAATAAAGTGATAAATGAAAAGCCTGATGCTCAATTAATTTTAATTGGTGGGGATTCATCTGATATTAAAACGGGAGAAGTTTCTACTTATAAATTAATGGAACAAATTTTTACTAAAGAAGCTAAAAAGCAAGTAAAATATTTAGGAAAAATACCATACGAAGATGTAAAAACACATATCAAAAAGGCGCATGTTTGCGCTTATCCTTCTTTTGCTGAAACTTTGGGCATGGTAACAATAGAATCTATGGCTATGCAAAAACCTGTTGTAAACACTAGTATAGGTTGGGCACAAGAGTTAATAGACGATGGTGTTAATGGCTATTTAGTACACCCAACAAATATTGAAGGCTATGCAAGTACAATACTTAAACTATTAAATAACGAAAAGCTTTGTGAGCAAATTGGTAAAGCAGCAAGATTAAAAGTTGAGGATGCTTTTGATATTGAAAAAAATGTAGATATTAATATTAAATATTATAAATCTATTTTGAACAGATGATTCTATTAACTCACAATAATGAAGCTGTTATAGAAATTATTGATTTAAAGACTAATCAATTGATTGAAAATACCATAAAAAATCCTTTAAAAGCTTTGTTTAGTGTTGCTAATTATAATCAAAACACAATACTAGTGTGGTGTCATGAATCGTTAAAAGCGTCTTTAGATATTGATGCTATTAAATCGACATTTCATCTTAAAAACATGATGGTATCTTTTAGTCAGAATCAATATTTACCAGAGCAGATTGGTTATGTTGAAGATTCACCGTTTTTAAAAGTAAACAAGCGCGTTAAATACCCTACGTGGCTAATGAGTAGTCAGGTAGGAGCTATTTATGCATCACAATTATTAAAGTTTGAAAGTAAAATTAATTTAAATAATACATTTGATTTTGCTTTAAATGTTATTGCAAAAAAAGGAATGAGTAAAGGCTTGTTTTGTTATTCTGAACCTAATTTACTTAAACAATACAATTCAGTTAATCAAGCTTCAGCTTCTGTTAGTGAGTTGTTTAAGTTTGTAAAGCTTAATTATAAAGCTGTTTGGAGTATTTTATTGCTAATTAATTTTATTATTTATGAGCGTAAATTTCCATTAATAGCTTTTCTAAAAACATTTTTTATAAAGAAAAATAGTGTCACTATTAATTTTGAACTAGAGCCAATTAGTAACTTTTCAATTGATTTAAATAAAACTATTGATGTTATTATTCCAACATTAGGAAGAAAAAAATATTTATATGATGTTTTAATAGATCTTTCAAATCAAACCATTTTACCAAAACAAGTTATAGTTGTAGAACAGAATAATGATAAAACATCGAAATCTGAGTTGGACTATATTAAAAATAAGGATTGGCCATTTAAAATAATTCATGAGTTTATCCATCAAACTGGTGTTTGTAATGCAAGAAATCTGGCATTGCAAAAAGTAACAGCTAATTTCGTTTACCTTGCAGACGATGATAATAAATTTGGTAAAAACTTACTAAAAGACGTCATCATTAAAATGCAACGTTATAAATTTGATGCTATCAGCATGAGCTATTTACAAGAAAATGAAATAGAAAAACATAAAACACCCCTACAATGGAGTGCCTTTGGAGGTGGTAGTAGTATAATGTCTACTAAGTTTTTAAAAAAAGTTGCCTTTAGGAATGCATTGGAATTTGGTTATGGAGAAGATTCAGATTTTGGTATGCAATTACGAAATCTAGGTGCAGATGTAATTTACTCACCCGATATTAAGATTTTACATTTAAAAGCACCTATCGGTGGGTTTAGAACGCAATTTAAGCATCCATGGGAAGATGATTTAATTCAGCCAAAACCTTCACCAACAGTAATGTTTTACAGAAAAATAAATTCAACTAAGTATCAATTGTTAGGTTATAAAACCACATTGTTTTTAAAGTTTTACAAAGATCAGTCAATTAAAAACCCGTTTAAATATATTTCAATATTTAAAAAACAATGGCAAGTAAGTAACAAGTGGGCTAACTATTTAAGTAATACTGTGTGAATATGAAATTTACATTAATTATTTGTACTTACATGCGGGATGAGCCACTAATTAAGTTGCTAAAATCGGTGCAAAATCAAACATCTTATCCTGATGAAATACTTATTGTAGATGGTTCTACCAATCAAAAAACAAAAGTTTCTTTAGAGCAAAATAAATTTAATAACTTAAAGTATTTTAGAGTTGAAGAAGCCCAAAGAGGATTAACAAAACAACGAAATTTTGGTATTAATTTGGTTTCAAATATTTCTGAAATTGTGTTTTTTTTAGATGATGATACGGTTTTAGAACCAGATTATTTTGAAAGCATATTAAAGACTTATAGTGAAAACCCTGATGCTTTAGGGGTTGGTGGTTATATTGTAAATGAGACTAATTTTGAGTTTGTTGGAGATAACTACAAACCTAAAATTGATGAGTTTTATTTTGACGGTTGGAAACGTAAAGACAGTAAGCGTTTTATACTTCGAAAAAAGTTTGGATTAGATTGTGATTGTTCACCAGGTATTTTGCCATTATTTTCTCATGCAAGAAGTGTTAGTTTTTTGCCGCCAAGTAATAAAGTTTATCAAGTTGAATTATTAATGGGAGGTGTGTCGTCTTTTAAAAAGGAAGTTTTTGAAAAACATCAATTCTCTACTTTTTTTCAAGGCTATGGATTATATGAAGATGCCGATTTTTCAATACGTGTTGCAAAAACAGGTAAATTATTTTTAAATACCGCAGCAAAGGTATACCATTACCATGAAGCTTCAGGCAGACCAAATTTATATAAATATGGTAAAATGGTTGTTAGGAATGGCTTCCATATATGGCGAACTAAAAACCCAAAGCCAACTTTAAAAGTAAAAGTAAAATGGCATGCCATTACGCTATTATTAATTTTAATTAGATTTAGTAATACGATTACAACACCAAAAAAAAAGGAAGCATTTAGTGAAGCTTTAGGGCGGACAGTAAGTTGGATTAAAGTTTTAATATCTTAATAAATTATGATGTTTAATAATATTATTCACCCAGATACACACTCAAAACTAACTGAGATTACAGATAGTTATTATCTATTTGAAGACCAATCAAAATTACCTGTGTTTAATGGAACACCTATATTATTAAGTAGAGAGTCTATTTTTGATGAATCGGATATTATTAAAGCAAAAGCAACAACACAGGATAAAGCGCACCTAGATAAATCTAATCTTAAAAACTATATTAGAAGGCAATTATTACCATCATTAAATAAAGATTTTTATATAGACAGTAGGTATACAGCTCTAGCTAAATCTTTACCAGATAAAAGTAAAATGCTTATTGTTGGTGTAGGAGAGAAAAGTGATTATTATAAAAAAATGTTTCCTAATTGTGATATTGTAACTTCAGATGTTCATAATCAATTCAAACCGGATTATATTTTTGATGGACATTTTATTCCTATTAAAAATGATTGTTTTGATATGGTTTTAGCTGCACAAGTTATAGAGCATACAATCAATCCATGGCTATTTTGCTCAGAATTACAGCGTGTAACAAAGGTTGGAGGCATTATTCAAATTGAAGCGCCTCAAAATTTTCCTTATCATGCAGAACCTTATGATTTTTTTAGATTTACCTATACAGGCTTAAGGAGTTTATTCCCTCAATGCGAAGTTGTAGAAAGTGAAATTACAGAAGGTAGTGCCTCTTTAGTTGCAGTTGCAATTTCTAATTATTTAGTAAACCTTAGTTCTAAAAGAATTATAAGAAGTGCTTTATTATTTATAACTAGATTTTTATTTGGGTGGTTAAAATATTTAGATAAAATAAGAGGTTTAAAACCAAGTAAGAGAACTGTATCCATGCCAGTTGGTAATGCTTTTACTTTTAAAAAAGATACTATTAAAAGAACACCAAAAGATTTATTAAAAGTATTCTATACCTTGAAAAAATGAATTTTGTAATTATAACTCATGTTAAGCATATTAAGCAAAATGAAGATTTTTTTGCCTATGCGCCTTATGTTCGAGAAATGAATATCTGGCTTAAACATGTTAGTAAAGTTACCATTGTTGCTCCTTTAGTAAATTATAAAAAAAGCGAAATAGATATAGCTTATCAGCATAATAACATACAATTTAAAAGCATACCAGAAATTGTTTTTAAATCTTTTTATGGAATTATTACTTCAATTTTCAAAATACCATTAATTTGTTTTTCAATTTTTAAGGCATGCCGAGAAGCAGATCATATTCACTTAAGATGTCCTGGGAATATTGGATTGCTAGGTTGTTTTATTCAGATATTTTTTCCAAATAAAGTTAAAACGGCAAAATATGCAGGCAACTGGAATCCAAATGCTTCAAATCAACCAAAAAGTTATAAACTTCAAAAGTGGTTGCTCTCAAATACTTTTTTAACAAGAAACATGACTGCTTTAGTTTATGGCAATTGGAAAAATCAAACTAAAAACATAAAAGCGTTTTTTACGGCCACTTTTTCAAATCAAGAAAAAGAGGTTCCTGTAAATCGAAACTATTCTGGGGATTTAAGATTTGTTTTTCTTGGTAGTTTGGTAGAAGGGAAGCGTCCATTATTAGCAATTCAAATTGTAGAAGCCTTGATAAAAAAGGGGAGTAATATTAAATTTGATATTTATGGCGAAGGTGTTTTAAAAAACGATTTACAGAATTATATCGTAGATAATAATCTTCAAAATAAAGTTAGAATATTAGGAAACAGAAACCAAGCTGAAATTAAACTAGCTCTTAAAGAAAGTCATTTCTTAATTTTACCATCAAAATCTGAAGGTTGGCCAAAGGCTGTTGCTGAAGCAATGTTTTTTGGAGTAATACCTATTGTTACATCAATTTCATGTGTGCCCTTTATGCTAGATAATGGAAATAGAGGTGTTTTAATAGCTCCTAGTTTAGAAAAGGCAGTTGTAACTATTAATGAATATTTAAAAGATACTAAGCGTTTAAAAATAGTGTCAAATAACGCTAGTGATTGGTCTCAAAAGTATACTTTAGATGTTTTTGAAACAGAAATAATTAAATTATTAAAACCTTAAATGCGCGTATTACAATTAATAGATTCTTTGGATGCTGGTGGAGCAGAACGTGTTGCAGTAAATATTGCTAACGCGCTATCTGATCAGACTGAAGGTTCATTTTTGTGTACAACTCGTAAAGAAGGCCTTTTAAAAGAAAGCTTGTCCCAAAATGTTGGCTATTTGTTTTTGAATAAAACAAAAACCATCGATTTAGGAGCAATAAAAAAATTGCGAAACTTTATTAAAAAAAATAGTATAAATATTATTCATGCGCATTCTAGCTCATTCTTTTTAGCAACAATCATTAGAGTATTGAATCCAAAAATTATTATTATATGGCATGATCATTATGGTAATAGTGAGTTTTTAGAAAATAGAAAGTTTGGCGCTTTAAAGTGGTGTTCAAAATACTTTTCACATGTTTTTAGTGTAAATAAACCACTTCAAAAATGGGCAAAAAACGTATTAAAATTTAAAAATTCATCATACTTACCAAACTTTGCAGTTGCTAACAAAACTTTATCTGTTACAAGTGTTAAAGGTATAGATGGTAAACGAATTGTTTGTTTAGCAAATTTAAGACCTCAAAAAGACCATATAACATTATTGTTGGCATTTAAAGAGGTGTTAAAAACATTTCCAGACTGGACATTACATTGTGTTGGTAAAGATTTTAACGATGTTTATTCTAAGCTAATAAAAGAGAAAATAGAAGAATTTAAATTATATAATTCTGTTTATCTATATGGAAGTAAACCAGATGTGTTTAATATTTTAAGCCAATGTGATGTTGGAGTTCTTTCTTCTAAATCTGAAGGTTTACCTTTGGCATTACTAGAATATGGTTTTGCTAAGTTACCAGTTGTTTCAACAAATGTAGGTGAGTGTGTAAATGTAATTTCAAACGCTAAAAACGGTTTTTTGGTGGAAGCTTCATCAGTACCAGAATTAGCCAATGCTTTAAAATATTTAATTAAAAATAAAGATTTAAGGCACACTTTTGCAAAAGTTTTCAATAAACATGTTGAAAAGTGCTATTCGAAAAATGCACAAATTGAAACTATTATAAAAGTATATAAGGCCTATTATAAATAAAATTGAAAGACGTAAACTACATAAAAGCTATACTTTTGCACTTCCTTATTGGGTTTGGTGTTTATAACTTTAAAGTACTATCTAAGGTATATTTAATTGTAATTTTTATTTATTTTACTAATCAGATTTTTAAAGCTAGTCCATCTCAAAAAGCTACAAAAGTTTTAATGGCCTGTAGTTATATTGTAGGAGCAGAGGTGTTTTTAAGAATGACAGGTGGTAGTTTACTTTATGAAACATCTAAGTATTTAGTTATTCTTTTTACTCTCATGGGACTTTTTACTGTAAAATTAAATAAGCAACCAATACCTTATATTCTTTATGTTTTTTTATTAATTCCAGGGATTTTAGTGGCTGGGTTTACTGCTACAGAACAAACAACATTAAGAACCGCCATTGCCTTTAATTTAAGTGGGCCAGTTTGTTTAGGTATTGTATCTATTTTTTGTTACAAGCTTAAAATAAGTTACAAGAATATCCATGAAATATTGTTATATATGGCTTTGCCGCTAATCGCTATAACAACATATTTATTTCTTTATACTCCAGACATTAGGGAAACAATTACTGGTACTGGTTCTAATTTTGCAGCATCAGGAGGGTTTGGTCCTAATCAAGTATCAACAGTATTAGGGTTGGGTATGTTTGTGTTTTCTGCACGTTTTTTTATGCTTTCTCCTACTTTATTTCTAAAATTACTAAATGGCTTTTTATTGGCAATTATAAGTTTTAGAGGTATAGTAACTTTTAGTAGAGGAGGCATAATTACAGCATTGTTTATGATAGCTGCATTTATTTATTTTTATTTTAGAAAAGTGAATACTAAAGCCAAATTTAGAATTAGCAGGCTGGTAATTGTTTTTGCTAGTTTAGGTTTATTAATTTGGTTGTTTTCATCCATTCAAACTAGTGGGTTAATTGAAAATAGATATGCAAATCAAGATGCTTTAGGTCGAGAAAAGGCAGATATTTCAACTGGTCGTTCTGATTTAATCTCATTTGAATTAGAAGAGTTTTTTAAAAACCCAGTTTTAGGTGTTGGAGTTGGTAAAATAAAAGAGTTAAGACAAATAGCCGAAGGTATAGAGGCTGCATCACATAATGAAATGAGTCGTATTTTATCTGAACATGGTTTATTTGGCTTGGTAGCAATTTTAATTTTATTAATCACTCCTTTACTGATTCGTATAAAAACTAAATCAAATATCTTTTTTTATTCATGTTATATTTTTTGGTTTTTAACCATAAATCATTCCTCAATGCGAATCGCGGCACCAGCATTTGTGTATGGCTTATGCTTATTAGATATTAAATATAAAACAAATCGTATCAAAAAAACACAACAAATAAAGAGTATAAACTCATCAACTTTATAAGTCATTGAAAACCTTAATATACATTGGTAATAAATCTGGTATAAGTAAACGCGCTAATATATCGTCTATAGATGTGTTGGCTCCATTATTTGAGAAAACCGGTTACAAGGTTTATACTGCATCTAATAAGAAAAATATTCTCTTAAGATTGTTAGATATGTTATGGGTGTGTTTTAAATATAGAAACAAAGTAGATGTTGTTCTAATTGATACTTATAGCACATTAAATTTTTATTATGCTTATTTTGTAAGCAAGTTGTGTAGGGTTTTAAAGTTAAAATATATTCCAATTCTTCATGGAGGTAATTTGCCTGAAAGACTTAATTCTTCACTAAAATTATCAAAATCTATTTTTAGTAATGCATTTGTAAATGTAGCGCCATCATTATATATTAAATCTAGTTTTGAGGCATTCGGTTATAACAACATTATTAACATACCAAATTCAATTGAACTAAAAAAATACCCAATTAGAAAGAAAACGTATAATATTATTAAATTACTTTGGGTACGTTCATTTTCAAAAATTTATAATCCTTTGTTGGCAATTAATATATTGAAAGCACTTAAAGATGAAAACTTTGAAGCTAAGCTTTGTATGATAGGGCCTGATAGTGATGGAAGTCTAAAAGCATCAAAAGATCATGCACAAAAGCTAGGGTTAGATGTTCGTTTTACAGGAAAATTATCTAAACAAGAATGGATTAAACTATCAGAAGACTATAATATTTTTATAAATACAACGAACTTTGATAATATGCCTATTAGCGTTATTGAAGCTATGGCTTTAGGACTACCTGTAGTATCAACAAATGTTGGTGGAATGCCTTTTTTAATTAAAAATAATGTAAATGGTTTATTGGTAAACCCAAATTCAGTTAACGAATTTGTTGCTTCTATTAAAAATTTAATTGCTAATCCAAATTCTACAAGTAAGATTGTTAAAGAAGCTCGAATTAGTGCAGAAAACCTTGATTGGCAAGTTGTAGAAAAACAATGGATTAAAGTTTTCAATAATTTACCCTTATAAGAATTAACTTGCTATATTTATGGTCTCTCAATTATTCCTTTAATAATGTCGAAAAGTAGTATCCATTTTAATATATCAGAACGAAAAATACTTCTGCGTATTTTTGATGTTTTATCAATACTATTGGTGTTATATTTAGTTAGTAACTTCTTTGAGTTTGATTATTTTACACTTACAAAAGAAAAATGGGCATGGGTATTTGTACTTATATTGTACGTGTCTATTTTTGGAACTGTATTCGAATTATATGATTTGCAAAAGTCAAGTAAGATAGAAAGTATATCCACAGGTATAGTACTTACAGTATCTACAACTGTTTTGTTTTATCTGTTAACACCATTTTTTACTCCTGTATTACCAGATAATAGGTTGCAAATTCTATTCTTTTATTTTGCTATACTTATAGCTTTATTTTTATGGCGTTTGGCTTATGTAAGCTTTATTGTGTCTCCCAGATTTTATAAAAAAGTATTATTAATTGGGGAAACTTCAAATATTGAAACTATAGTTGATACTTTTAAAAGCTCTGATCCTAATTATAAAATAATTGGCTTTGTAAATTGTGAAATGGATAAAATTGAAGCTGTAAAATTTAATGCCATTAAAGAATATAGTCCAAAGCAGATACGTGAAGTCATAAAAAAAGAAAACATATCAGAAATAGTTGTAGCAAGTTATAAATCTGAAAATATAACTTCAGAAATATATTATACTTTAATTAAATTACTTGAAGAGGGGTTTCCAATTAATGAATATACTCAAGTGTACGAAGAAATGGCACAACGTGTTCCAGTACAATTTGTAGGTAAAGATTTTTATAAATATTTTCCATTTAGTAGAAGTAATCAAAACAAATTATATTTATTTTTTCATCGTGTATTTGATGTTATAATTTCGATAGTTGGAATTTTAATTGGGGCTTTGTTTTTACCAATTATTATTTTAGGAAATATTATTGGAAATAGAGGTTCTCTTTTCTACTCACAAGATAGAATAGGAAAAAACGGAAAGGTTTTTAGAATTATAAAGTATAGAACCATGATTAAGAATGCTGAAAAATCTGGTGCTGTTTGGGCAAAAAAAGGTGATGTTAGAATAACGCCTTTTGGGAAATTTTTAAGGCATTCTAGATTGGATGAAATCCCTCAATTTATTAATATTTTAAAAGGTGATATGAGCTTAATTGGCCCAAGGCCAGAACGTCCTTTTTTTGTTAAAGAACTCTCACAAATGCTTCCTTTTTATGAAACTAGACATATTGTAAAGCCAGGGCTTACAGGATGGGCACAGGTAAATACAAGATATGCCGCATCAATTGATGATAGCCTATTAAAACTTCAGTATGATTTGTATTATATAAAACATAGAAGTTTTTTTCTAGATATGAATGTTATGATAAAAACGTTGAGTACAATTATCTTCTTTAGGGGGCAGTAATTATTTTGTTAATTGCATGATATTTAAATTTACTGCTTGTTAAAATACGTCACTAAGAAGATATATCTTGCAAACAATGCAATTAATAATGGTATTAGTCCTATAGCAAAAACTTGTACACCAATAATCCAATGGAGCGTTAATAGGCAAAGTAGAATAATTAAAAGTTTAATGTACTTTATAAACCAAGTACCTACTTTCTTTTTAAAAAATTGACCAACAAAAAACAGATTAAGAACAAAAGCCCAAAGTAAATTATAGTTTTGATGTGTTCCTGTATGATCTGTAGCAAACCAAAGTAATAAAATCACTAAACCTATTATTCCTGTTAAACTAAAAAGTGTAATATCAAGCCATTTTGTTAGTCTTTCATTCTTGTAATCTTTATAAGTGATATAAAGAATAAATAATGCGATTAGTCCTAAAATAAAAAGCGGACTTGTTAAAAACTCGCTAGGAGTAGTAGTTTTCTTTTTAGAATATATTACATGGCTTTTTTTAACTAAAGGTTCTATTGTGTTTCCTATGGTAGCATTTTCAAAGAACTTATAAATGTTTTTAGGTAAAAACATATGGTCTTCTGGCGTTGCTTTTCTGTCAATTACAGACCCTAATGCTAAATCAATTCCAAAACTTCCCCAAGAATTTCTATTTAAGTTATTTTGAATTAAAGTTCTAAACGTGGCATCTTCAAAATCATTGGGTTTATTAAATTTAACGGTATTATTTGATGCAATATTAATTACATCTTTAATTTTTGTTGCGCAATTATTATAAAAAAACTCGTATAAATAGCGTCTGTTTTCTGGTTTGTAATTAGTTATTAAATAGTCGTATAACTTTTGTTTTTCAACTTGCGAAAGGTTTAAAACTTGCTCTTTTATTGTGCGATTATAATATTGGTAAATTTGATAAAACCTATTAAAATTAGTTTTGCTTATTAAATAATTAAGCTTGCCTTGTGCAAACTTTAAATAAAAGTTTGGTGCATCAAAATCATATTCTCCATAGCCATAAGTTATATCAATTTTGTTATCAATATCTTTAATCCTGAATGCGCTATGTCCAAAAGCATCATTTAAAGATGTTCCGGGACCAACTGTAAGAACACTAATTTCTGCATTAGGAGATAATTGATTGTGTTGAGCAAAAGCAATTTTTACAACAATAAAAAGAAATAGGAAAAGTTTATAACTAAGTTTCATTATCTAAAAATGCTAAAATCAAGTTTTAAAGAAAATACATTGGAGTAAAGAGCTGCACTTTGGTCGCCAATATCGGTAAAAGCATAATCAATTTGAATGCCATTGTATTTAAAACCTAATCCAAAACTTGGTTGAAAACTTAGTTGTTCGCTATTGTCAAGCTGTAATTCATTTTGAAAATTACCTAAACCTGCCCTTAAATAAACCATATCAATATACCCAAACTCAAAACCTAAAGCAGGATTTATACTTGCAACAGATGTAGAGATAATATCATTATTTTCTTCAAATCTAACATTTAAATTAACCGAAGTTAATAAAGTGTAATCATAATTAAAGTCTACTAATTTAGATATTCCAATTTGTAATTTCGGAATTGTTATTTCTGTGCTTTCTGGTAATTCTTGGTTTTGTCCTTCTACGGCATCACTTATGGTTGCAAATTCGTCTTCGTCAATAGCCCAAGCATTAAAGGTTGTTGTAATATCTCTGGCCATAATCCCGAATTTCCAATCATTATCGGTTTCAAACTGAATTCCAACATCTAAGCCAAAACCCCAAGATGAAGCAAAATCTCCAATAACTCTTCTAATTACTTTTGCATTTACACCATAGTTTAAACCTTGTACAGGTAATTGTCTTGCATAAGAAAATGTTAAGCCATAATCTGCAGTAGAAAACAAACTTATTCTATCGTAATTCACATTACCATCAGCATCAATAAGTTGCGTGGTGTTTAAAATATCGTCAACAGCAAAACGAATTATAGAAATACCAATGGCGCTATTTCTATCTAAGGGCATTCCAAAAGCAGCATAATCATAATTTGCAATATTTGCAAAATAGCTAGAGTGCATTAATGATAATTGATTGTCTTCTAATTTTAGTAGTCCTGCAGGGTTCCAATAACCAGAATTTACATCAGCTGTATGAGATGTAACTGCGCTACTCATACCCAATGCAGCAGCATCTACACCAATATTCATAAACTCATTAGAATATTTTCTAACAGTTTGGCTAAATAAAGAAGCAGATATAACACAAAATAATGTCGTAATGTAAAGTCTCAATCGCAATTTTTTACAAAGATGCACATAATTTACATTCTTTAAAACTTCAAATTATAATAGATATTGCTTTAGACTCATTTTGTTTGTTATTTTTACAAAATCAAAATTAAGTCAAAATGAAAAAACATATACCAAATGCTCTTACACTTTTAAATTTATTGAGCGGTAGTATTGCTACAATTTTTGCTGTAAATAACAATTTTGTAGTTGCTGCTTTTTTTGTGTTTTTAGGTATATTTTTTGATTTTTTTGATGGCTTTGCTGCAAGAAAGCTAAAAGTTCAAAGCGAATTAGGATTACAATTGGATTCGCTTGCAGATATGGTAACTAGCGGATTAGTGCCAGGAATAATTATGTATAAATTATTGAGTTTGACAATTGGTACAGAAACTGTTACTAGTAATAGCTGGACTTCAAGCGCTATTGGTTTAGATTTTAATTTGCCATTATTACCATTTTTAGGATTATTTATTACGTTAGCTTCAGCATACAGACTCGCTCAGTTTAATATTGATGAAGATCAACAAACTTACTTTAAAGGTTTACCAACACCTGCAAATACGCTATTAATTATGTCGTTGCCTTTAATTATTGAATTTCAAAATAATGATGCTATAAATACCATTATTTTAAATAAATGGTTTTTAATAGCGCTAACTCTTTTAAGTTGCTACATACTTAATTCTGGAATTAAGCTTTTTGCATTAAAATTTAAAAATTATGGTTTTAAAGATAATGTAACTCGCTATATCTTTATAATTTTGTGTATTGTACTTCTAATTGTATTACAATTTGCAGCAATTCCAATCATTATATTACTTTATATACTCATGTCTGTTTTAGACAATTTAACTTCAAAATAAGTTTTTACTCATGTTAGAAAACATTTTCACACTATTAATGTTAGTGCTTTTACAAGCCGTTTTAGGATTTGATAACCTTTTATATATTTCGTTAGAAAGTAAAAAAGCACCAATTTCTGATCAAAAAAGAGTTAGAAAAGTAGGTATTTTAATAGCTATAGCTTTAAGAATTGTGTTGCTTTTTGTTTTAGTATCTATTATTGATTTTTTTCAAGAACCTTTTTCTTTTTTAACAGGAGGCATTGAGGATGTTTTAAAATTTGCATTTAACGGACACAGTTTAATTGTATTAGCGGGTGGTGGCTTTATTATTTATACTGCTATAAAAGAAATTTGGCATATGATTTCTATAAAAGATTTAGATTACGATGTAGAAGGAGATTCTTCGCGTAAAAAGTCTGCAAATGCTGTAGTAACTAGTATTGTTATTATGAATTTGGTATTTTCTTTTGATTCTATTTTAGCTGCAATTGGACTTACTAACGAAATTGAAAACTCAACAACAGCTTTTATTATAATGGCTATTGCTATTGTTTGTAGTGGATTGTTAATGTTAATTTTAGCAGATAGGATTTCTGTATTTTTAGCTAAAAATAGAATGTATGAAGTATTAGGATTATTTATCTTATTTATAGTTGGTATTATGCTAGTAACAGAAGGAGGGCATTTAGCACATTTAAAAATATTTGGAAACGAAATTGTGCCTATGAGTAAAACAACGTTCTATTTTGTAATAGTAGTTTTAGTTATTGTAGATATAGTACAAGGGCGTTATCAAAAGAAATTAATTAACGAGCAGAATAAACAAGTTTAGCAATAAACTTTAATATTTTTTTACTTAAAAATGTTTAAAGTGCTTTTATAATTAAATATGTTTATTACATGTTTAGGAGGTATTAGCGCAAACACAAAATTTAAGAATACTTCTTAAACTCCTTAATTGCTTCAAGTATATAGTGTTTATTTCAACACATAATCAATTATGCTTTTAAAAGTAATATGCTAGATTGAGAAAACAATTTAGGATAAAGCAGATGTTGGTGACTTTGGAGTATTAAATGGAAGAAATCTTGTTTGGATTTTTTGTCTTTAGATAAAGCTATTTCAAATAAAAAACAGAATTTTTAATTTTAAATAACATCTATTATTCGTAGATAATTTATTAAAATTATTCTCTAATTTTCTTTTTACGTAGCTCAAAATTCTGACCCAAATACACTTTACGTACCATTTCATCATTAGCTAAATCTTCAGGAATACCATGTTTTAAAATACCACCTTCAAACATTAGGTAAGTCCTATCTGTAATAGCTAGTGTTTCTTGAACGTTGTGATCGGTAATTAGTATACCAATATTCTTTTTGGTAAGTTGTGCTACAATACGTTGAATATCTTCTACTGCAACAGGATCTACACCTGCAAAAGGTTCATCTAAAAGAATAAAACTAGGGTCTGTAGCTAAAGCACGAGCAATCTCTGTACGGCGACGTTCTCCACCAGATAATAAGTCACCACGACTTTTTCTAATGTGTTCTAAACCAAACTCTTCAATAAGAGATTCCATTTTTTCGTGTTGCTGTTTCTTACTTAATTTAGTAAGTTGTAACACACTTAAAATATTGTCTTCAATACTCAATTTTCTAAAAACAGAAGCTTCTTGTGCCAAATAACCAATTCCGTTTTGTGCACGTTTGTACATTGGGTATTTAGTTATTTCTGTATTATCTAAGTAAATATGACCGCCATTTGGTTTTATTAAACCAACAATCATGTAGAAAGATGTTGTTTTACCGGCACCATTTGGTCCTAATAATCCAACAATTTCACCTTGGTTTACTTCAAGAGAAACATCTTTTACTACTTTTCGTCCGCTATAGGACTTCATTAAATTTTCGGCTCTTAAAATCATATTTTTATATACTGAACGCTAAAAATAGTAAAATCATATACACTATTATAACGTTATGTTTAATTATTCAAAATCAAGCTAGATGCTTTTCTTTTTTATTTTGGTTTCTTATAACTACTTTAGAAATATAGATACTTACTTGGTATAAAACTAAAATAGGTATGGCTACAATAACTTGACTTGCTATATCTGGTGGTGTAATTATTGCAGATAGTATAAGAACAACTACAAGTGCATATTTTCTATATTTTCTTAATATTTCGGGTGTTACTAATCCAATTTTGGTTAAAAAATAAATAATAATTGGTAGCTCAAAAATTAGCCCAGATGCTAAAGCAGAAGACCTAACTAAAGCTATGTAAGAGCTTATATCTATTTGGTTATCAACTCGTGTTGATATGCTATAATTAGCTAAAAAATTAAGCGATAAAGGTGTTACAATATAATATCCAAACAATACACCTATAAAAAACAGTATAGAGGATATAATAATAAAACCGCGAGAATGTTTACGTTCACTACTATGTAATCCAGGACTTATAAATTTCCAGAGTTGATAAATAACGTAAGGAAAAGAAATTATAAACCCACCTAAAATTGCTGTCCAGATATCTGCCGAAAATTGTCCAGCCATAGTTCTGTTTTGTAATATCATAGGCATTTCTTCGGCACAGAAAGTAGTGTTTACGCCAATAAAATTAGCGGTTTGGCACAACATATTATATGTTGGAAAACTCATTTCTAGTGGAGCGAATATTATTTGGTCAAAAATAAAACGACTAAATATAAAGGCTATTGTTGCTACAATAACAACGGCTAAACATATTCTAATTAAATGCCAACGTAAGTCTTCAAGATGATCTAAAAAAGACATCTCATTAATATCTTTTTTCCCCATTAGATAATTCCTTCTTTTATTAAATCATGTAAATGTACAACACCAGCATATTTACCATTTTTTTCTACTAATAATTGCGAAATACCATTAACTTCCATAAGATCTAAAGCATCAATAGCCATAGCTTCAGATTTAATGTGTTTTGGGTTAGTACTCATAATATCTTTAGCCGATAAATTTGAAAAATCATCAACCTTACTTAACATTCTTCGTAAATCTCCGTCTGTAATTATTCCAATAATTTTATCATCTTCAACAACTGCTGTAACACCTAACATTTTTTCTGTTATTTCAACGATTATATCTTTAATATTTGTAGTTGGAGAAACTTTAGGTTTTTCATTAACAGAAGAAATATCTTGTACTCGTAAATATAATTTTTTCCCTAAAGCGCCACCTGGATGGTATTTAGCAAAATCGTTACTAGAAAAACCACGTAATTCTAATAAAGAAACAGCAAGTGCATCACCCATAACAAGTTGAGCTGTTGTACTAGTGGTTGGTGCTAAATTATTTGGGCAAGCTTCCTTCTCAACATATGTATTAAGTATATAATTGGCTTGTTGCCCTAGAAATGAATCTTTATTACCAGTAATTGCAATCATTTTATTGTTTGCACTTTTTATTAATGGAATTAAGACTTTAATTTCAGGTGTATTTCCACTTTTTGAAATACAAATTACGACATCATCTTTAAGAATTAAACCTAAGTCTCCATGAATTGCATCTGCAGCATGCATAAAAATTGCAGGTGTCCCTGTAGAGTTTAATGTTGCTACTATTTTATTAGCAATAATGGCACTTTTACCAATACCAGTTATAATTACTCGCCCTTTTGAATTGTAAATGAGCTGTGTAGCCTCTGCAAAATCATCTGTTATTAAGCTAGACAAGTTAAAAATGGCTTTGCTTTCCATCTCTATGGTTTGCTTCGCTATGTTAATAATAGAACTTTTGTCTTTCAAAATTTGTTATTTTTTGAGTTGATATTTAAAGATTTTGTTATCTTTAGTCATAATCAAATTTGTAACCTTGTTGTAATTTGATAATTCGTTACAAAACTAACGAAAAAAATATGAGGGTTCTCTATATGTAATATGAAATTAATTAACCCATTTTTAATTACTTTAGAGATATAAATAAAAATAATTTTAAATATTTCATGTCAATACCAAAAAGTGACTTGCATGCAGATCTAAAAAAATATTTTGGATTTAATAAATTCAAAGGACTTCAAGAAGATGTTATAGAAAGCTTATTATCAGGTAATCATACATTCGTTATCATGCCAACAGGTGGTGGTAAATCAATGTGTTATCAATTGCCAGCCTTAATGCAAGAAGGTACAGCCATAGTAGTTTCTCCTTTAATAGCCTTAATGAAAAACCAAGTAGATGCTATTCGTGGTATCTCAAAAGAAGATGGTGTAGCGCACGTATTAAATTCTTCATTAAATAAAACAGAGATTAAACAGGTTAAAGAAGATATTGTTAATGGCGTTACAAAATTACTTTATGTTGCTCCAGAATCTCTTACTAAAGAAGAAAACGTTGAGTTTTTAAGGACTGTTAAAATATCTTTCATGGCCATTGATGAGGCGCATTGTATTAGTGAATGGGGGCATGATTTTAGACCAGAATATAGAAACCTTCGACATATTATAAAGCGTATTGGAGATAACATTCCAATTATAGGTTTAACAGCTACTGCCACTCCTAAAGTTCAAGAAGATATTATAAAGAATTTAGGTATTGGAGATGCTAAAACGTTTAAGGCGTCATTTAATAGGCCTAATTTATATTATGAAGTACGTCCAAAAACAAAAAATGTAGATGTAGATATCATAAAATTTATAAAAAAGAATGAAGGTAAATCAGGTATTGTTTATTGTTTAAGCAGAAAACGAGTAGAAGAATTAGCACAAGTTTTACAAGTAAATGGCATAAATGCTGTACCATATCATGCAGGGTTAGATGCTAAAACTAGATCAAGTCATCAAGATAAATTTTTAATGGAAGATGTAGATGTAGTTGTAGCCACAATTGCATTTGGTATGGGAATTGATAAACCCGATGTGCGTTTCGTAATCCATCATGATATTCCAAAAAGTATAGAAAGTTATTATCAAGAAACAGGTAGAGCTGGTCGTGATGGTGGCGAAGGACATTGTTTAGCTTATTATGCATACAAAGACATTGAAAAGCTTGAAAAATTTATGTCTGGTAAACCTGTTGCAGAACAAGAAATAGGACAGGCTTTATTACAAGAGGTAGTTGCTTTCGCAGAAACTTCAATATCTAGAAGAAAATTTATTCTTCACTACTTTGGGGAGGAGTTTGATAATAAAACTGGTGAAGGTGGAGATATGGATGATAATGTAAGGCATCCTAAAAGTAAAGTTGAAGCTAAAGAAGAGGTTAAATTACTTCTTGAAACTATACATAATACCAATGAAAAGTATAAATCAAAAGATTTAGTAAATGTTTTAATTGGTAAAGAAAATGCCTTAATAAACTCGCACAAAACAAATACACAGCCATTTTTTGGAAAAGGGAAAAATAAAGCCAATAAATATTGGATGGCACTTCTTAGGCAAGTTTTGGTTGCAGGTTTTCTTAAAAAAGATATTGAAACCTATGGTGTTATTAAATTAACTGATGCTGGTACAAATTATATGAAAAAGCCAGTTTCATTTATGATGACCGAAGATCATATTTATGAAGGAGAACAAGAAGATGGTACTGTAATTACAGCATCTAAAGGTTCTGGCGCAGTTGCAGATACTGTTTTAATGGGTATGCTTAAAGATTTAAGAAAAAAGAATGCTAAAAAACTAGGTGTACCGCCTTTCGTAATTTTTCAAGACCCTTCTTTAGAAGATATGGCGCTAAAATATCCTATAAATTTAACCGAGCTTGCTAATGTACATGGTGTAGGAGATGGAAAGGCTAAAAAATATGGAAAAGATTTTGTCGCATTTATTGAAAAATATGTTGAAGAAAATGATATTGTACGCCCAGACGATTTAGTTGTAAAATCGACAGGAACAAACTCTGCCAATAAACTTTATATTATTCAAAATATAGACAGGAAATTACCTTTAGATGATATTTCTTCATCAAAAGGTATGTCAATGGCCGATTTTATAAAAGAAATGGAAGCTATCGTGTATTCAGGTACTAAGTTAAATATTGATTATTGGTTAAACGATATTTTAGATGAAGACCAACAAGAAGAAATTCATGATTACTTTATGGAATCTGAAACCGATAATATAGACGCAGCAATCGATGAATTTGATGGTGATTATGATGATGAAGAACTTCGTCTATATCGTATAAAATTTATAAGTGAAGTAGCAAATTAGAAACTATTTTATAACTTGATTATGAGTTAATTTTGTTAACTCATAATCAAGTTTTTTTATTCACATATAACTATACTAAAGCTTTTTTGTAATATTTTTTTCGTAACCAAAAAGACACACGAACTAATAAAATTAAAGCAGGAACTTCTACTAAAGGACCAATAACTCCAGTAAATGCTTGCCCAGAGTTTAGCCCGAAAACTGCAATTGCAACTGCAATAGCTAATTCAAAATTATTTCCTGCGGCTGTAAATGCTACAGCTGTTGTTTTATCGTATTCTGCCCCTGTTGATTTAGTAACGAAAAAACCAATTATAAACATTAATGTAAAATAGATTAGTAAGGGTACTGCAATAATTAAAACATCTATAGGTATTTCTAAAATCAATTCTCCTTTTAATGAGAACATAACCACAATAGTAAACAATAGTGCAATCAATGTTATTGGCGAAATAGTAGGTATAAATTTTTTTGTATACCAACTCTCTCCTTTTAGTTTTACTAATACAAGTCTACTTAAAATACCCATAGCAAATGGAATACCTAAATAAATAGCTACACTTTCAGCAATAGTTACAATTGAAATATCAACAATAGTACCCTCAAACCCAAAATACGGAGGGAGAACAGTTATAAAGATCCAAGCATAAAAACTATAAGCAAAAACTTGAAAAATACTATTTAATGCTACTAAACCTGCTCCGTATTCGCTACTTCCTTCTGCTAGATCATTCCATACTAAAACCATAGCAATACATCTGGCTAAACCTATTAATATGAGTCCAACCATATATTCAGGATAATCTCTTAAAAAAATAATTGCCAATAAAAACATTAAAACGGGACCAATAATCCAATTAAGAATTAATGAAATGGTAAGTATTTTTGTGTTTTTAAAAACCTTAGGCAATAGAGAATAATTAACCTTTGCTAAAGGCGGATACATCATTAATATTAACCCAATTGCAATAGGAATATTTGTTGAGCCTCTATTAAATGAGTTTATTATATTAGGGAATGTTGGAAAAAAATTTCCAATTCCAACACCAATTACCATAGCCACAAAAATCCAGAGTGTTAGATTTCTATCTAGAAAACTTAATTTTTTCATAATTATATGTAGTAATTAAAACTTAATTGATTTAGTGCAAAAGAGTAATTAATTATTTTGATTTTTTTTAACAACAAGTATCTCCTTTAGGAATATCTTGATTTAAAAACTGAAACATAACTTCCTTCATTTTAAACCAGTTTTCTTTGTTAATACAATAACATACGCTTGTTCCTTCTACATTTCCCTTAATTAAACCTAAATGTTTTAATTCTTTTAGGTGTTGCGAAATAGTAGGTTGAGCCAGTCCAATTTCATTAACTAAATCACCACAATAGCAAGTGTCAATTTCAAAGAGTTTTTGTAAAATTGCAACCCTTGCAGGATGCCCAAATACCTTTGCAAACAATGCAATTTGGTTTTGTGTATCTGTAAACATTTCTGTTTTTGCTAACCCCATTTTATTTTTTTAATTATATTATTGCAATATTACGATTAATAGTTGTTTTGAGCAAATATTTTTAAATACTGTATAAAAAATCTCTATACTGTATTATTAAATATTTTTTTTTGCTACAGTTTGTTTTATGAGATGGGTTTAACAAGTATGATTTTGTTAATATTTTTATTAAAAACATCTTGTATTATTTTATAAATTAGAGTTTAAGTTTTAAATTATGTGTTACTCAACATCATTACGTAAAGACAGAAAAGAAGTAGAAAAAAAGTTGCTTAGTTTAATGCCAGGTAACTTTAAAATACCAGAAGAATTTCAAAAATACTACCATTTAAATGGGTTTACTCATGGTAATTTATACATTATAAAAATGGATAAGAAAGATGAGGTTTATCCAGCAAGCTGGGGTTTGGTTCCCGAATGGGCAAATAAAAACCCTGATGCTTTTTTAAAAAAGAGTAATACTTTAAATGCTAGGAGCGAAACTATTTTTGAAACCCCTTCATTTAAAAAAAGCGCCAATAATAAAAGATGCTTAATATTGGCAGATGGCTTTTATGAACCACACCATGAAAACGGAATCGCAATGCCATATTTTTGTTACCAACCAACAAAAGCATATACAGAAGGCGATTTATTTATGTTTGCTGGACTATATTCAGAATTAGAAAATAAGACATTTACTGCAACTATAATAACCACCAAAGCAAATGAATTTTTTGCAGAGGTTCACAATAAAAGAAAAAGAATGCCATTAGTCTTAGCAGAACATTTATATCAAGATTGGTTAGATGATGCTTTGAGCGTTCAATCATTAAAAGAGTTAATGTTTAAGGGATTCTCTAAAAATGAATTTAAAGCACATCCAGTAAGTCGAGACTTTTTTAAGAAAGATAAAAATACAAACAAACCTTATATAGTAGAACCAGTTGAAAATTATAAACTTTTTTAAATGAATTTAGAAATATTACATTTTAAATGTCAAACCGAAGTTAAACAAGCATACCAAGACTACAGACAGTATATTGAAAATGCCATTTTTGATGTAGATGATTCTATTATTGAACTTGAAATGAAAGTGATGAAACAAAAAATTGGTATAAAAATGAACACTTGGTTTTATGATTGTAATTTTACTGAAATGCAATATGATTATATGCAACATGTAATTAAATACTATTTAAATATAGTTAATAATAAGGCTATTTGTTTTGCTAATAAACATCGTAAAAGTGATAAAAGTAATTAGTTGTTTGTTTCGTAAATAACCCATTTCCCAAAGCTTTATAAATTGTTTTAAAAACTATAACCCTTAATTATTAACTTTTTAACTTACTTTCCTATCTTTGCACCTTATTAAAAAATAGAACAATGCAAGACGGATTATACGCAAAATTTAATACAACAAAAGGAGAGATTCTAGTTGCTTTAGAGTACAAAAAAACACCAGGAACAGTTGGTCATTTTGTAGCTTTAGCTGAAGGGAATTTAGAAAACAAAGTAAAACCTCAAGGTACACCTTATTATGATGGTTTAAAATTCCATAGAGTTATTCCAGATTTTATGATTCAAGGTGGATGCCCACAAGGTTCTGGTGCTGGAAACCCCGGGTATCAGTTTGATGATGAGTTTCATCCAGACTTAAAACATGACGGGCCAGGTGTATTGTCAATGGCAAATGCAGGACCAGGAACTAACGGAAGTCAGTTTTTTATAACTCATGTTGAAACTGCTTGGTTAGATGGTAAGCATACTGTTTTTGGTAAAGTTGAACACGGACAAGAAGTTGTAGACGCCATTGCTCAAGGAGATAAAATAGAAAGTTTAGAAATAGTAAGAGTAGGAGCAGAAGCAGAAGCTTTTAATCCTGTAGAAGCTTTTAGAACTTTTGAAGGATCAAGAGAAAAAAGATTAGCAGAAGCTAAAGCAGAAGCAGAAGCAGAATTAGATAAAATTGCAGCTGGTTTTGATAAAACTGAAAGCGGTCTTCGTTACCAAATTATTCAAAAAGGTGATGGAGTAAAGGCAGAAAAAGGACAAACAGTTTCTGTACATTACAAAGGACAATTATCTGACGGAACTGTTTTTGATTCTTCATACAAACGTAATGCGCCTATTGATTTTCCTTTAGGTGTTGGACAAGTAATTCCAGGATGGGATGAAGGTATTAGCCTATTAAAAGTTGGAGATAAAGCTAGATTGGTAATTCCAAGCCATTTAGGATACGGAAGTGCTGGGGCAGGTGGTGTTATTCCACCAGATGCAACTTTAATTTTTGATGTAGAATTAATGGACGTTAAATAATATATTTTATATAGATAAAATGCATAAAAAAGCACCTTAATAGAGGTGCTTTTTTTGTGCCTATTTTTTTGACTAATTTAATGATTAGCTTAACGATTATTTTCAAAAAGCTAATAGCATAATCATAATTTTGCATTTATGATTAGTCTAAAAGACACAGAACTATATAACGAAGTACTTAAAGAGTATAATTATGCTTTTGGCAATGTTTATATGTTTAAAGAATTTGTTATTTCTGAATTCCATCCTGAAGTTGTAATAACTTGGGATAACCATGCAAAAATCATGGTTAATGATATAGTGTCGTTTTATAATACAGATGGTTCAAATATTATCTATATTTCAAATAGAATTCACTCGTATTCAGTTGTAGCATCAGATTGGTTAAAGTTTTTCAAAACAAGTTATGCTATTAAAGCATATTGTATAGTGTCTGAAAATAAAGCAGGGCTTTTAAACTCAATGATAGAAAAGCTATTCTTTAAAAAAAAGATAACACACTTTTCTAATCTGTATGAAGCAGTTAATTTTGTTAAAAAAGGTTTGGTAGAAATTTCTTAACATTTAGCTATATTTGTTTTTATGACAAAACAAGATCTACAAAATTTAAAATACCCTATTGGTCAATTTGATTATCCAAATAATATTTCCCATAAACATATTGAAAACTGGATAAAAACATTAGAGCAATTTCCAATTCGTTTTGAAGCTCTGGTAAAACACCTTTCTAAAAACCAATTAGATACACCTTACAGACCTGGTGGATGGACAATTAGACAGGTGGTGCATCATGTTGCAGATAGTCATCATCATAGCTATACAAGATTTAAATGGGCATTAACTGAAGATAAACCTATTATTAAAGCCTATGATGAAAAGCTTTGGGCCGAATTAAATGATAGTAAATCTGATCCTATCCAAATGTCAATAGAGCATATAAAGGCAATACACTATAAATTGGTAAACTTATTAAAATCTTTATCTGAAAAAGATTTAAAAAAAAGTTTTATACATCCTGAAACAAATACCGAGGTACTACTTAGTTATAATATTGGAAACTATGCTTGGCATAGTAACCATCATTATGCGCATATTGAAAATATAATGAAACATAAAGGTTGGTTATAAATGATTAGAGCATTACAAATAGATGATGCACCAGCATTACTAGATATTTATAATTATTATGTTTTAAATACAACAGTAACTTTTGATATTGATCCTATATCAATTGAAGCGTTTGTGAATAAACTTAACTTAATAACTAAAAATTACCCTTTTATAGTTTATGAAGAAGATAATGAAATATTGGGTTATGCTTATGGTAGCCAGTTTAGGCCAAAACCAGCTTATAACTATGTGGTAGAGTCTACGGTTTATGTAACGCATACGGCACAAGGAAAACAAATAGGAACAAAACTATATAAAGAGTTAATTAGGTTATTAAAACAAACTAATTTACATACAGTATTAGGTGTGTTAACTATACCAAATGATGCAAGCATAAAACTCCATGAAAAATTTGGGTTCGAGCAAGTAGCAAACTTAAAAGAAGTTGGATTTAAATTTGGCGAATGGCAAAATGTTGGTATTTGGCAATTAAAACTAGTTTAGCTTTTCCATTTAATACTGCACCCAATACTTGGTTTTTGTAATTCCAAATTCACCTTATTCTCAACTAAACAATCTAAGGCATGTCTTATGTCTTTACCTGTAATTTGCTGGTTGTTTCCGGGTCTAGAGTCATCTAATTGACCTCTGTAAGTTAGTTTTAATTTTTTGTCAAAAACATAAAAATCTGGAGTACAAGCAGCATCGTAAGCTTTTGCTACTTCTTGAGTTTCGTCATATAGATAAGGAAAAGGGTAGTGCTCATTTTTTGCATGAATTTTCATTTTTTCTGGTGAGTCCATTGGGTATTTAACCACATCGTTACTAGAAATAGCTATAAAGTTTATTCCTTTATCAACATATTCATTAGCTATAGAAATAATTTCATTATTAATATGAATTACAAAAGGACAATGGTTACAAATAAACATAATCAAAGTGCCAATTTCACCTTTTAGTTTGCTTAAATGCAATGTAGTTTCTGAAACCGTATCAAAAAGAGAAAAGTCTGGTGCTTTAGTTCCTAAAGGAAGCATATTTGAAGGTGTATCTGCCATAATCTAGTTTTTTATCAAAGTTCGTTAAAATTTGTATTTTTAAAAAATGGATAACACAATTACTTTTGATGACTTTACTAAAGTAGACTTACGAGTAGGAACAATAATTGAAGTTAAAGATTTTCCTGAAGCCAAAAATCCAGCCTATAAGCTTACTATAGATTTTGGAGATTTGGGTACTAAAAAATCTTCTGCTCAAATAACAACGCTTTATAAAAAAGAAGATTTAATAAACAAGCAAATTGTAGCAGTTGTTAATTTCCCAAAAAAGCAAATTGCTAAATTTATGAGTGAGTGTTTAGTTTTAGGTGCCGTTAATGGTAAAGATGTTATAATTTTGAACCCAGATTTAAGAGTAAAAAACGGGACACCCGTAAATTAATATATGCAAGACTTAGATACGGTTCAAATTAATTTTGATAGTAAAGGATTATGGGTTTTAAACATAGCGCTTGCGGTGGTTATGTTTGGTGTTGCACTAGGTATTACAATTAATGATTTTAAAACATTATTAAAGCAACCTAAACTGGTTTTAATTGGGGTTTTATCTCAATTTATTTTACTACCATTAGTAACTTTTTTTCTGGTATTAATAATAAAACCACAACCTAGTATTGCATTAGGAATGTTTATGGTAGCTGCCTGTCCTGGAGGAAATATTTCAAATTTTATGACTCATTTAGCTAAAGGAAATACGGCTCTTTCTGTGAGTTTAACTGCTTTTGCTACTTTTTTAGCTGTGTTTATGACGCCGTTTAACTTTAGTTTTTATAGTGGGTTATATAAGCCAACCGCCCTTATTCTAAATACAGTAGAACTAGATTCTTTTGAGTTAATAAAGTTGGTTTTATTAATACTTGGAGTGCCTTTGTTATTTGGTATGTTATTAAGACATAAGAAACCAATTTTGGCTTTAAAATGTTCTAATTTTTTAAAACCATTATCAATTGTTGTTTTTGCTGCAATAGTTATCATTGCTTTTTCAAAAAATATTGATGTTTTTAATAAGTATATCCATTATGTCTTAACCATTGGGATTGCTCATAATATAATAGCTATTCTGTTAGGTTTTTTTGTTGCTAAATTATTTAGATTATCATTTAAAAACCAGAAAACTTTAGCTATTGAAACCGGTATACAAAACTCAGGTTTAGGATTATTATTAATATTTTCTTTCTTCAATGGGTTAGGAGGTATGGCCATTTTAGCTGCTTTTTGGGGTATTTGGCATATTATATCTGGATTAGTATTAGCATTTTTTTGGTCTAGAAAAAACGAAGAACTTTGAAGCACATTTGGTTATTATTGGTAAGAGGGTATATAAGTGTAGGCATGTTTTTCTATTTTAGAAAAATAAAAATTCACAATATTCAAAATGTTCCAAAGAACAAACCCGTTTTATTGTTAAGTAATCACCAAAACGCACTTTTAGATGCCTTATTAATAGCAACTAAGTGTGGTAGGTTTTCATACTTTTTAACAAGAGCATCTGTTTTTAATAAGCCATTAATTGCTAAAATTTTAAAAAGCTTACAAATGTTACCTGTTTATAGAATTAGAGATGGATGGGGTAATTTAGCAAACAATAATGCTATTTTTGAGACCTGTTCTAGTCTATTAAATAAAAGTGCAAGTATTGTTATATTTCCAGAGGGTAATCATAGCTTGAAAAGAACAGTAAGACCTTTAAGTAAAGGATTTACTAGAATAGTACTGGAAACTTTAGATAAAAACCCAAAACTCGACTTACAATTACTTCCCGTTGGTTTAAATTATTTACATGCAGATAAATTTCCAGATAGTACATCTATTTATTTTGGAGAACCTATAGAAGCTAAAACTTATATTTCTGAAAATAGAAATGAAACTGTTTTAAATCTTAAAATTAAAATACAGACAGAGATAGCTAATTTAACAACAAATATATCTAAAGATAATTATGATGATACTTTAAAACAATTAAATAAGCTAGATGTAGATTTTTTAAATCCTATAGTTGTAAATAATTGTGTTGCATCAGGATTTAGTGATTGTGAATCAATTAAAACAAATAATCTAAAATTCTTAAAGCAAGTATTTAAAGTTTTACTAGTAATTATTTTTATTTTGCCTTTTATAGTTTGGAAGTGTTTTGTTAAACCTAAAATAAAGGACATAGAGTTTTTATCTACTTTTAGGTTCGCTATTGTTGTTACATTGGCACCCTTATGGCTAATTAGTGTGTCTTTTGTATTAGCAATAACATTTGGTTGGCAATTGGCAATTAGCTATATATTAGCCAGTTTATGTATAACCTTATTGGCAGTTAAGCTATAAAAAAAACCGCAACGATTAATTGCGGTTTTTGATTTATATTGTTTGAAGACTAAATATCATCAAAATCTATATTTGTAAAACTTTCAGGAGACTGAGTTTTTAAATCTGCTTCGGTAACTCTAGATCCATCGTCTTCATATTCTTTTTTAAAGTCTTTTTGATGACGCTCACTTATTACTTCATCTCCTTTTTCACTAATAATATAATCAGTCATTTCAGCAAGAATTTCTTTGAACTCAGCAAAGTCTTCTTTGTAAATGTATATTTTGTGTTTTTTGTAATGAAACGACCCATCGTCATTAGTGAATTTTTTACTTTCTGTAATAGTTAAGTAATAGTCTTCAGCTTTAGTAGCTCTTACATCAAAAAAGTAGGTTCTTCTACCTGCCCTTAATACTTTTGAAAAAATTTCCTCTTTCTCCATCATACCGTTATTCATAATTTGGTTATCTAATTATAGTATCAAAAATCTAAAAAAAAACGTTAATAACCAATTGATTTTAAATATTCTTTTTAAAACATTGGAATCCATTGAATTTAATTAAATAAAAATACACTTATGGTATTATTTATTGGAAGTGGTTTCGCTTAATTGTTTTAAGTATAGGTGTTTATAATAACCATCAACATTTATAAGACTATCATGATTTCCTTTTTGAACAATTTCACCATCGTCTAAAACAATAATATTATCAGCATTTTTAGCCGAAGAAACCCTGTGACTAACAATAATAGAAGTTTTTCCTTTTGAAATTTTGTTGAGGTTTTTTAAAATTTTCTCCTCTGTTTCGGTATCAACAGCAGATAAACAATCGTCTAATAATAAAATTTTAGGCGATTTTATAATCGCTCTGGCAATAGATACACGTTGTTTTTGCCCTCCAGACAATGTAATACCTCGTTCTCCTAAAATGGTATCGTAGCCTTTTTTAAACTTAATAATGTTTTTATGTACTTGTGCGTTTTTAGCAGCTTCAATTACATCGTTGTCAGTCGCATCTTGTTTACCAAATTTAATATTGGTTTTTATTGTGTCAGAAAATAAAAAGGCATCTTGAGGTACATAGCCAATACTATTTCGTAAATCGTTTAAATTTAACTGGCTTATTTCAATATTATTAATGGTTATAGATCCTTTGTCTATATCATAAAGCCTACCTATTAAATCTAAAATAGTCGATTTTCCAGATCCTGTTTTACCAAGTATAGCAAGAGTTTCTCCTTCTTTAATTTTAAAATTTATATTTTTTAGTGCTTGAATGTTGGTGTCCTCATAAGTAAATGATACATTTTCAAAATGAATATCTCCTAAAATGTCAGTATGCCTTTCTATCGTATTTTTAATTACAGGTTCAATTTTTAAAAACTCGTTAATTCGTTTTTGAGAAGCTTCGGCTTGTTGCACTATTGAAGTAACCCAGCCAACAGTTGCTACTGGCCAAGTAAGCATGTTTACATATATTATAAACTCTGCAATGGTTCCAATACTTTCAATTTCACCATTAATGTATTGTATCCCACCAATGTAAATAACTAATAAGTTACTGGTTCCTATTAGTAATATCATCATAGGGAAAAACCAAGCTTGAACTTTAGCTAGGTTTATTTGTTTTTCTTTACTTTCTGCGGCTAGCGATTTAAAGTTTACCGAGGTTTGTGGCTCAATTCCATAAGCTTTTATTACAGAAATACCACTAAAAGACTCTTGTGTAAATGTAGATAGTTTAGATAAATACTCCTGTACAATAGTGCTTCGCTTATGTATTTCTTTACTTAATTTATAAATAATAATAGATAGAATTGGTAGTGGAACAATGGTATATAGCGTCAATTTTGGCGAGGCATTTACCATGTAAATAATAACAATTACAAAAAGGGCAAGCGTGTTAATACTATACATTAAAGCCGGGCCTGCGTACATGCGTACTCGCGTTACATCTTCGGTGATTCTATTCATTAAATCGCCGGTTCTATTGCTTTTGTAAAAATTTAACGATAATTTTTGGTATTGTTCATAAATTTCATTTTTCAAATCAAACTCAATGTAACGAGACACATTTATGATAGTTTGCCTCATAAAAAAAGTAAGAATAGCAGCAATAATGGCAGCTCCTATAATATATAGAATGGCTTCTAACAAATCGGCTTTAAATACCTCTTTGTTAATGGAGTTATCAAAATATTTTTCAATAGCTACAAATATTTTTTTCACATACCGTGGTGTGTAAAGCAAAAACAATCTGGCTACAATAGTAATCATAGAACCAATTATTAGATGCGATCTGTATTTAAAAAAATATTTATTTAAGTGTTTTAATTCTTTCATTTACCTAATAAGGAATAGGATAGCAAATATAATGTATTAAAGCTAATTTAGTTTGTTAGTAACACCAGCTAATTGTTAAATATAGCTTAAAATAAAGCTTGTAATATTTAAAAAATAAGTGGTGTTTATTTTAAATATAGTGTTATTTTTGCGGCACTAAAAACAATGAAAAGTATTCATATTTTTAATTAAAGTTCTTTGTAATGATGTTAAATAGAAGACATATACGTGTAAAAGTCATGCAAACCATGTATGCCTTTAAAGGTAGTGAAAGTGATGATTTTAGTAAAGATCAAAAGTTTTTACTTTTTAGTATAGATAATATGTACAATTTATATTTGCTATTAATATCTTTATTAATTGAAGTTCAAAAAAGAGCTGAAAGCGATTTACAAAAGAAACAGAATAAACATCTTGCCACAAAAGAAGACAAAGATCCTAATAGAAAGTTTGTTAATAACCAGTTATTAAAACTTTTAAAAGAAAACCTGCCATTAAAAGATCAATTTGACGCTAACAAAATTACCAATTGGGAGTTGGATGGCGAATACATTGATATTATTTTTAAAGATATTATTTCTAGTGATTTATATAAAGAATATATGAAAACTAGAGTGTCTGATTTTAAAGAAGACAAAGATTTTATAGTTGATATTTTTAAAGATATTATTGCACCAAACGATAAGTTATACGATTATATGGAAGATAAGAATCTAACTTGGTTAGACGATCTTCCAACAGTAAATACCACCATTTTAAAATTACTTAGAAAAGTTAAAGAAACATCTCCTGAAAATTATTTTACACCAAAGTTGTATAAAGATATTGAAGACAAACAGTTTGCAATAAACTTATTTAAGAAAACTCTTTTAAATGCAACAGATATTAATGGCGAGATTGATAAGAAAACCAAAAACTGGGATTCTGATAGAATTGCAACTGTTGATTATGTTTTGCTGCAAATGGCTATTTGTGAATTAAATAACTTTCCTTCAATACCAGTAAAAGTAACTATTAATGAGTATTTAGAAATATCAAAAGAATATTCTACACCAAAAAGCAGCATTTTTATTAATGGTATTTTAGATAAACTTGTTAAAGAATATGAAGCTTCTGGCGATCTTAAAAAAGTAGGCCGAGGTTTAATGTAAGACCATATAATTGTAAATTATTGTTAAGACCAATACAAAAATTTTTAATCGATTAAATAATTGCTATTTTTGCACATCTAAAAAATTTAAATAAATCTATCATGAAGAAAGTAATATTAGGACTTAGCGCTATGTGTTTAGTCGCATTTACATCTTGTAAAGAGAATGCTGCCCAAAAAATTGATGAAGCTAATGTAGCTGTTGCTGCAGAAAGAGATGCGGTTGCTTCAAAATTCCCAGTACTAGAATTTGATAAAAAAGAACACGATTTTGGTGAAATTGAAGCTAAAACAGCAGTTGAAACTACTTTTAAGTACACAAATAAAGGTGAGGCGCCTTTAGTAATTACAAACATTAAAAGTTCTTGTGGTTGTACTGTACCTGAAAACTGGAGTAGAGAACCTTTATTGCCAGGTGATTCAGGTGAGTTTTCTGTTAAATTTAACGGAAGCGGTGCTAATAAAATAAGTAAAACAATAACGGTAACTGCTAATACAGAAGCTGGATCTGAAACTGTAAAAATTACAGCATTTGTAAAACCAGATCCTAACAAAGCTAAACCAGTACCAGCTAAAAGCTAAATAAATTTATAATGGGAGAAGGAATAGGTAGTTTATTACCATTTGTATTAATGTTTGTTGTTGTGTATTTCTTTATGATTGCACCACAAATGAAACGTGCAAAAAAGGAAAAGAAATTTGCAGCCGAGTTAAAGCGTGGTGATAAAGTAATCACTAAAAGCGGTTTACACGGTAAAATTTCTGATTTAAATGACAAAGACAATAGTTGTGTTATAGAAACTATGGCTGGGAAACTAAAGTTTGATAGATCTGCAATTTCTATGGAAATGAGTTCTAAACTTAATGCACCTGCTACAGTTAAGTAATTTAGCTTGCTTTATAATATTATAAAAGCTTCCATTAGGAAGCTTTTTTTATGATTTTATAATTTTTTAAAACCTAACTTTGTAGCTACAAATTAACAGTTTTTATACTTATCATGTAATCCCATACCTTTTAATATCATAGGCGTGATTTTTTCTAATCTTGTTTGTTTGGTAGCGGCTCTTTTGGCTGTACCTATATACTCACAATATTCACGTTGTTTATAAGGAGATAAGTTATTAAAGGCTAATTTTAACTCATTCTTAGAGTCTAAAACAGTTTCAAGCTCGTCAGGAATAATTGTTTTCTTTTTTTTACGATCGGGTTTAATTTCTTTACCTAGCTTTTGGTTTTCAATAGCCTCTTTTACATATAATAAAACAATGTTTTTGTTTATATCTTTAATCGATTCAAAACGCATTTGTCTTAATGCCTTTGTTTTGTTTTCTTGGGCATTAACAAGTAAATTGTGTTCATCTTTCAAAAAAACACCATTAAAAAACCAAATTCCAAAATGCTTTTTAAAAGCACCTAAACCTAATACATTTTTACCGTTAACGGTATAAATTGGTGCACTCCATTTTATAGTTTCTTCAACCTCAGTTGTGTTTATTATGTCTCTAAGAATTGTAAGAGCTTCCCTGAAATATTGATGTTCCTCAATGTATTCTTCTACCGAAAAAATCTTTTTCATAAATTTTATTCAATTTGTATTTTATATTTACTTAGCAAGCCCTCAACAGATTGTAATGAAAACTTAGCACCTTTTATGCGATTGTTTTCGGGATCAATAGTGTAGTTTATAGAAGTTCTAAAATCGGCTTTTTCTAAATTAGATTTAAAAAAACTGGTATTTAGTAAATTACAATTATCAAAAACACATAAGCTTAAATCACTTTCTGAAAAATCTACACCTTCCATTTTAGACGCTTTAAATACCGTTTTTGATAAATTCATCTTATAAAATGAAGCATGATTTAATTGACAGTTGTTTACTTTAATATGAAAAGCAAAATGACTACTTTTTTCAAAATCTATACCTAGCATTTTACAATCTTTAAAAAGTACGTCTTGAAACCCTGTATTATATACATTAGCAGAGCTTAAGTTACAATCATAAAACTCACACTCGATAAAGCGTGTTTCGGATAAATTTGTATTCGAAAAATCGCAGTTTATAAAAGTACATATCTCATAATTACCATTTTCAAATTCGTTTTTAGAAAAGAATTTGTTTTCAAAAGTTTGTTCTTCTATAAAGTTTAGACTCATAAAGTTTTAATTTTGTTTACTCAGAAAATATAATTAAAATAATCCAGTTATTTCACCATGTTCATCAATATCTATTCCTTCTGACGATGGATGAGTAGGAAGCCCTGGCATACGCATAATATCACCAGTTATAGGAATTAGAAATCCTGCTCCTGATGCAATTTCTATTTCTCTTACGGTTATAATAAAATCTTTAGGCCTACCAAGTAACTTGGGGTTATCGGATAAAGATTTTTGAGTTTTGGCGATACATATCGGTAAATGCTCTAAACCTAAATTAGTTATTTTGTTTAACTGAGACTTGGCTTTAGATGTGTAATCTACATGTTCAGCACCATAAATTTCGGTAGCAATAGTTTCAATTTTATCTTTTATACTTGATGTCCATTTATATAGTGGTTTAAAGTTAGATTTATCTTCTTCTATAACTTCAATAACCTGTTTTGCTAGTTCAATAGCACCTTCACCACCTTTAGCCCAAACATTGGCAAGCGCAATTCTAATACCTTTAGATTTTGCATAATTCATAATCAGTTCAATTTCAGCATCACTATCAGATACAAATTTGTTAATTGCTATTATAGGTGCTACATGAAACTTACTAATATTTTCTAGATGCTTTTCTAAATTAGGAATGCCTTTTTCTAAAGCTTCTAAATTTTCTACGGTAAGTGATTTTAAATCGGCACCACCATGATATTTAAGTGCACGTATTGTAGTGGTTAAAACAACAGCTTTGGGATTTATATTAGCACTTTGGCATTTTATATCAAAGAATTTTTCGGCACCCAAATCAAATCCAAAACCAGCTTCTGTTACTGTATATTCAGAATGAGACATCCCCATTAATGTGGCTATTACAGAATTAGTTCCTTGAGCAATATTAGCAAAAGGACCACCATGAATTATGGCTGGATTACCTTCAATTGTTTGAACCAAATTTGGTTTTATAGCATCTTTTAATAGTGCAGTCATGGCACCTTGCGCTTTTAAATCTCTGGCGTAAATAGGTTTTTTATTAAATGTATAGCCAATAAAAATATTACCTAATCGTGTTTTTAAATCTATTAAAGATTTTGCTAGACAAAGAATAGCCATAATTTCTGAAGCTGCTGTAATATCAAATCCAGTTTCTCTGGGAACACCTGATGTTGTTCCACCTAAACCAACAATAACTCGTCTTAACGCTCTGTCATTTATATCTACTACACGTTTCCAGCTTATTGTTCTTGGGTCAATATGTAACGAATTTGTTTTGCTTTGAATATTATTGTCAATTATTGCAGCCAGTAGGTTGTGAGCCTTTTCTATAGCAGAAAAGTCGCCAGTAAAGTGTAGATTAATATCTTCCATAGGAAGCACTTGTGAATACCCACCACCAGTTGCGCCACCCTTAATTCCAAATACGGGCCCTAATGATGGTTCTCTTAGCACCACTGTTGTCTTTTTCTTTAAACGATTTAACCCTTCAGATAACCCTATAGACATGGTTGTTTTTCCTTCACCTGCAGGAGTGGGAGAAATAGCCGATACAAGTATAAGGTTACTCTTGTCTGCCTTTTTTTTATCAATATAATTTAATGGTATTTTGGCTTTGTATTTCCCATACATTTCAATGCTATTGCTATCAATTCCAAATTTATCAGCAATTTTAGTTATGGGTTTTAGCGTTATCGTTTTGGCAATTTGAATATCTGTCATTAATTGTGAATTTAGATTAAATAAATTAACAATTTTAAAAGTATGAAATTTAGATTTGAGATTTAGTGATTTTTATCATGCTCAAAACCATTATGTTACTAAAACAAAAACCCCAATAAAGATTGGGGTTTTATGTATACATATATATAATGCATTAAATTTTTACATGGTATAAAAAAACTGTTCATTCACAATTTTTCCGTCATTTACTTCAAATACACATACCTCTTCCATTTGTTGCCTACCTCGATCTTTAAACGTAACATCAAAGCTCATTTTAGCAGTAAAATGGTTGCCTGCAACTAACGGGTCTGATATGTCTCCACTATGAAACTCTACTACATTATCTAACCATTGTTTACTTTTTTCCCAAACGTTTTGTTTACCTGTTACTACTTCGCCATATGGTACACCTGGCATTTCTTTACTTGTTACATGTTCGCCATAAAGTTCTTCAATACATTCCATGTTTTTACCTTCACGACACATTTGTGTCCACTTATTTGCTACTTCTTGTGTATTCATTATTTTAGGTTGTTTTGTTGAGTTATAAATATAACAAAATTATAAATATGCTAATCTTAATAAAATGTTATGACTTTACTTGATAAGTATTTGGTGAATTTTTTATTTACCTACAAAATTTGGCGGTCTTAGCAAATACACACATACTCTTTTCAAAAATTCAATGTTAGCTGTATTTTATGTACATTTTTGGCCGTAATAATTATTTACCCAGTATTTCATTGATATATATAGAACGATATTTTTCAGGATATTCAATTTGTACTCCGTGCGTTCCATTTTCAAATAAAAACCATTTTTTTGAAGGCGCAATAATTGAATCAAAATACGCTTTTGCTACAGGCGTTTCGGTAAAATGATCGTTGTCTCCTTGTAATATGTAAACTGGCACTTTCAATTCGGGAATATCACGCATTAAATTCATATTGATAGCAGTAGGTTCTAAAATCTTAGCTGCAGGATAGTAGGATTCAGGACTATTTATCATATCTGTAAATTTTTCCTTAAACGTTAACCCATTATCTAAAAACATACTTTTAATAAAATTAAAATCGGTATCTAATTTTATCGGTGCATACTTCATTACAATCTTTCGTTCTATTTCAAAGGCTTCGGTTACTGAATTTTTTGAGTTTTTAACATAAGGTGGTCTTCCAATTTGTTTTAATTGATTGATTGAAATGGTATCATTATGTTTTTGCGATTCAGACATTGCAAATTCATAAGATAATTCTTCCGATAGTGGTAGGTTAGCCATCAGACCACTACCAATATAGGCGTGATATAATTCAGGTTTTTTTTGAACCATATAAGCTGCTACAGCTGTTCCCCAAGATAAACCTTCAATATAAATTTTATCTTTTTTGAAAGTCTTTTTTAAGTGATTTGATAGTTCCAAACCATCATCTACTATATGGTTTAAGGTAATAGAAGAATCTGGTATGCTATCATTATAAGCTAGTCCAGAGCCTCTTTGTTCCCAATAACAAACCGTAAATATATCTTCCAAATCAACTCCTGTGAGTTTGTAAATTACAGGTAAAATTGGTGCTCCTGGCCCTCCGTGAACTATTAGTAGTACAGGATTATTTTTGTCTTTTCCTCTAATGGTAATTCTTTGTGGTACTCCATTTATTGTCATATCCTCATGCATAGCGATACTATTCGGAAGAATATTACCCTTTTCGTCTAAAAAAGGTTCTTCGATTCCAGAACTATTGATTCGAATTATTAGTAATGCAACTAAAATAAATGCTACAATTGCTCCCAGTAAAATCAAAAACCACTTTCCTATTTTCTTTAAAATTATCATATGTTTTTAATTTGTTCTATGGTTTTTTCTTATTACCGTCTATCCTCCTCTTGAAAAAAAATGCTTCAATGTTTTTTATCAAGGGCTAAACGAAGTTAGCTATTTTTTCTGACACAATCAAGTGAGAATTTAGCTTAGTTTAAAGCAGCTTTATAAGTCTCTAAACAACGTTCGCGAGCAAATTTATGGTCAACAATAGGTTTTGGGTAAGTTAGTTCTTGAAAATCTGGAACCCATTGTTTAATGTAGTTTAAATCTTTATCAAATTTCTGTATTTGCGTTGTAGGATTAAAAATTCTAAAATATGGTGCAGCATCAACACCACAGCCAGCAACCCATTGCCAATTACCAACGTTGCTTGCCATATCATAATCGTGTAGTTTTTCGGCAAAATAAGCCTCACCCCAACGCCAATCAATTAATAAATGTTTGCAAAGAAAACTGCCAACTAGCATTCTAACACGATTATGCATAAAACCTGTTTGGTTAAGTTGGCGCATACCAGCATCAACTAAAGGGTATCCTGTTTTGCCTTCACACCAAGATTTAAATTCGACTTCGTTATTACGCCACTCTATACGGTCGTATTTAGGTTTAAAACTCGAATCTTTGGTATGTGGAAAGTGCCAAAGGATTTGAGTAAAAAATTCGCGCCAAATAAGTTCTTGCCAAAATATTTCGTTGTCTTCAGCTATCGCTTTATTAACCATTTTACGAATACTTACCGTACCAAAACGTAAATGAGGCCCTAGTCTAGATGTGCTATCTTTTGCTGGGAAGTTTCTCGTATTTTCGTATTGTTGTATTAATGTTGGAGTAACCTTATAAGGTGCTATATGTTGATTTGATTTTATAAAACCAATATCTGATAAACTTAAATCTGGCAAACCTGTACTAGGTATTAAATTACCTAGTAATGTTTCAGATGGGTAACTTTTAAAATCAAGTGTTTTAAATGTTTCTTTCCAGCGTTTCATGTAAGGTGTGTACACCAAATAGGGTTTACCATCACTTTTTGTAACATTATCTTTTTCAAAAATTACTTGATCTTTAAAAGTTTGAAATTCTATATTATTTTCAGATAAAAATCTTTTTATTTCAGCATCACGTGTCTTAGCATAAGGTTCGTAATCATGATTCGTATAAACAGTATCAATAGTATAATCTTTAATTAATTGCTTATAAATATTAATAGGTTTACCAAAATATATAGCTACGCTAGATTTAAAGTCTGACTTTAATGTATTATTTATTTGTTGAAGTGTTTCATGAATAAAAGTTACTCTAGCATCATTTTTTGGGAGTTTAATCAGAATATCAGAGTCAAAAATAAAAATTGGTAGTACGGTATTTTTACTTTTTAAGGCCTGGTATAGCCCAACATTATCATTTAACCGTAAGTCGCGTCTAAACCAAAAAATATTAACTGTTTGCTTCATTTAAGAATATAAATTTAGTGCCAATAATATTAATATTTACCAAAAAGGGCTTCTAACTTTTCTGTTCTATAGTTAAAAATCTCTTCTAGTTTTGGTTTTACTAAAATAGGATGTACAAGTTGACCAAGCAAACCAAAAGGGACTTTGTAATCTATAATATCTTCCATTTCTACACCACCTTCAATCTCTTTTATAAAATGTTTATGATGCCATAAAGCATAAGGACCAAAACGTTGCTCGTCAACAAAATATTTTTTATCAATGCTATGTGTAATTTCAGTAACCCATTTTGTTTTAATGCCTAAAACAGGTGTAACAATATATTGTATAATTTGACCAGCAAACATAGGTCTGTCTGCACCAGATAAAATATGAAAACCCATATAATCTGGTGTAATGGTTTTTAAGTTTCTTGGGTCTGATAAAAAATCCCAAGCTTGATCTATAGTAATTGGTAATTTTTGTTTTTTATGAAGTGTATAAATTTTCATCTTAGTTGTTTAGTAAAATATAGCCATTTAATGAGGTTGCGATACAAAGCCAAATTAAATAGGGGAGTATGAGTAATGTTTTTGCATTCATATCTTTTAAAAATGAAAGCGTAATGGTTGCTATAATAAATGTTAGTAATAGTATGACTGTAAAACCTACGCCTACGAGATGTTGATTAAAAAATATATAATTCCAGATTACATTTAAAACAAATTGTACAGCAAATAAAGTAATAACTTTTGTTGTTGGTAGTAATTTATATAAATAGGCCATGTATATAGAAAAGCAAACCATAATTGTTGTCCAAGCTACTCCAAAAACCCAACCTGGTGGCGTCCAAGGCGCTTGATTTAAACTAGTATACCATTCGGTTTGTGGGCCATTATTCATAAGCCAACTACCAATAGCTAAAGCACCAAAATTAATAACCAGAAATATGATTATATTTTTAAGCAACTTCATTTCTTAAAGTGTTTATTAGTTCTGCAACAGCTTGAGCTTCTGCATATTTTTCATCGCTTGCAGACCTGTTAATGGAAGATAGCGCATGCCATTCTGTCATCAATTTTTTAAATTTCTCTTCTAATTTTTCTACTTGTGATTTTTTTTTAAATAATCCGAACATAGCTTTTTAATTTAAATGTTTTATGATTTTTGAACTCAATGGGTTTGTTGTTGATAGATAATAATCAATTAAAATGCCATCAGGGTTCACTAAATATTTTTGAAAATTCCACTTTACTGTAGAATTTTTAACACCATTGTTAATACTTTTTGTTAACCAAGTGTATAATGGATGTTGGTTTTTTCCTTTAACATCTACTTTTTCTGTGATTAGAAATGTTACTCCATAATTAATTTCACAGAATGATGTTATTGTTTCTTCGTTCCCAGGTTCTTGATTCCCAAATTGATTGCATGGCACACCTATAATTTGAATTTTATCTTGATACTGATTGTATAGCTCTTGTAAGTCTTTATATTGAGGCGTAAAACCGCATTTTGAAGCAACATTTACAAACAGAATATGTTTGCCTTTAAATTGCGATAAGTTTATTGGTTTTCCGTTTATGGCATTAATTTTAATATCATAAATAGAATTAATATTCATTTTATCTTGGCTACTCTTAGTACTTAAAGTAGTTAGAAATGCTTTAAAGGGATTCATATATTATATTTTAAAACTAACAATACCACAATCCATTTCGAATATTTGTCCTGAAATAGAAGCGCAACTATCTGATAATAAAAATGCTGCCATATCTGCTACCTCACTTGGAGACAAAAACTTTTTTAATGGATGTCTCTCAGTAATATTTTCAATCATTTTCTCGTTTCGTAATAATTTTGAAGCGAGTTCTGTATCTGTAACGGTAGGAGCTATAGCGTTTATGCGCAATGTAGGAGCTAACTCCGCACCTAGAGACTTTACTAAACCTTCAACACCAGATTTTGATACGGCAATACTTGCGTGATAAGGCATACCAAGTTTAGCAGCAACAGTACTAAAAAGTACAATAGCAGGATTGTTACCTTTTTTTAAAGCTGGAAGGTATTTTTGTATCACTTTTACAGCACCAAGTACGTTAATTTCAAAATCATTTTTAAAATCATCAATACTTAATCTGGTAATAGGTTTTAAATTGATACTGCCTGGACAATAAACTAATCCGTCAGCCGTATCAATTTCAGGTAATTCGTTTTGTGTAACATCGCAGTAATGGTGAGTTAGGTTACTGTGCGATATTTCAGGAATACTTCTGCTAATGTTTATAACATTGCAATAGGCTAAAAGCTTTTCGATTAAAGCTTTTCCAATACCCTTACTTCCACCAACAACTATTATTGTTTTCATAGGTTTCAGGGCATTTTATTTGTTATGGCCTGCCCTTTAGCCTTTTTTCAATTTTTTGTTTTATAACAGTCAATCGTTTCATAAGATCCATAATCTCTGGATCCTTTTTCTCTTTATAAATGTCATTTAAACCTAATATTAAACTTTTTACTTCTCTAGACGATTCGATGCGCTCACTTGTAGTTTTAAAAGTGTGTCTACGCTGCTCAAATTCTAAAGCTTTATCAATAATCTCCATAATTCTTTTTTAATCTTTAATCTAACTTGTTTAATGCAAATTGCATACCAATTTGGCAATATAATAAATTATGTCAGATTAACTATTTTTATATAGAATTATTAAGGAAAATTTAGTATTAATAGATTTTTGACAATAGATTTTATAAGATTATTACAATAGTCTGCCTTTTAATCGTTTTTCAACTTTTCTTTTTATTACAGTTAATCGCTTCATGATATCCATGATTTTTTCATCTTTTCTTACCTTGTAAACTTGGTTTAAATCTAGTATTAATGCTTTTGCTTCTCTAGAAATTTTTACACGATCGCTAGTTGATAAGGATCTCATTTTTCTTTGTTCAAACTCTAATGCTCTGTCAATTAATTCCATAATGTTAACTATTTATATAATTCTGTAATTCTGTGATTTTTTCTGATGTATTAAATTTACCACCATAAAAAGCAGTAACTGTTGAAGATGTTTCGTCTTTTATACCTCTAGAAGAGACACATAAATGTTTAGCATCTATAATAACAGCTACATCTTCTGTATTTAATATTGATTTTAATTCGTTTGCTATTTGGTTTGTTAAGCGCTCTTGTACTTGCGGGCGTTTAGCAAAATATTGTACAATTCTATTTAATTTAGATAATCCAATTACTTTTCCTGAGGATATATAAGCTACATGTGCCTTACCTATAATTGGAACGAAATGATGCTCACAATTTGAGTAGAATGTAATATTCTTCTCTACCAGCATTTGGTTGTATTTATATTTGTTGTCAAATAGAGCAACTTTAGGTTTATTGGCTGGGTTTAAACCAGAAAATATTTCATCTATATACATTTTTGCTACTCGTTTTGGAGTACCTTTTAGAGAATCATCATTTAGGTCTAAGCCCATAACATCCATTATTTCTTCAAATAAGATGGCTATACGATCTTTTTTTTCAGAATCACTCAGTTTAAATGCATCTTGTTTCATAGGTGTTTTTAAACCTGTTGAGAGATGATCGTCACCAATATCTTCAATTGAAAAACCATTCAATTTATGACCATTTGTCTTTTTTTCTAATGTGTTTGTTTTCATATTCTCTTTTTTATGTGCTGTCTTAATGTTGAAAACATTAATCAAAGCACGTTAGCGTTTTGAAATCTTATTGTGTGTAATTTGTTTTTGTCTGCTACATTTAAAGCGTCCTTTTTCAAATATTCTTAGTTTTTCATGTTTTGTTTGGCGTCCTTGAACCCGCTTTCTCCATAATTTGAAACTGCTTAGTTTCATTTCTTTTCGCATAAGTTCAATGACTTGCTGTTCTTTTAAGCCAAATTGAAATTTTATAGCATCAAAAGTTGTTCTGTCTTCCCAAGCCATTTCAATAACTCTATCTATTTGTTCTGCTGATAGACTCATATGTTTTGAAAATTATATTTTTCGTCATATTTTATTTTTTCATTTAACATTTTATCAAAAAAACGTTTGTTTTCTTTAAACGTTTTATTATTTCTAAAATGGATAAATCTGCCTTGAGCATGTATACTTGCTCCATTGGTTTTATATATAACTAAATGGTAATAAGGAATTGCCCAAATAAAATTTTTTAAGCCTTTATTTATTAATATTAAAATACCATTTTTACGAAGTTCAATATTTGCATAATTAGCATCAGAAATAGTATTCATGTAAGATTCTAGATTTGGGCTTACGTTATCTATAATCATGCGTTTAGAACCAATACCTTTCATTTTTATGGATTCTAATAATGTAAAAGGTCTGCCTACTAAATCTTCTAATATTTGTTTTTCGTCTTTATTATAATATGTAGATTCTAGTATCATTATTACTATTTTACATATCAAATATACAAAATGTTTAACAAAATATGTAAAAAGTTAAACAAAAAATAATATTATACTATTGATAAAACTTATAACAACATGTAAGTTATTGTTGTACAATGAGTTATCTGCTTATAGGTTTGTGGTTAAGAGTGTGTTTTCGAAGAATTCGTTTGCTTTCTTCCATTACTTTTTTGTTTTTTCTAAGATTCCATAGTGTATCACCAGCTTTTTTTCTAGACGTATCAAAATCTATAATTGGGTTTGGGTAATCTATACCAAGTTTAAAATTGTAAAATTGTTGTTCTAATTCGGTCATTAAATACGGCTGATGTGCAAAAGGCGTATCTAGTGATCTTAATTCAGGAACCCATTTTTTTATAAAAGAAGCTTCAGGATCATGTTCTAGGCTATTTTTTATTGGATTATAAATTCTAAGCATATTAATACCTGTTTCTCCTGCTTGCATTTGTAATTGCGGAAAATGAATTCCAGGTTCAAAATCTAAAAACATTTGAGATAAATGAGTTGTAGCTTCTTGCCATGGTTGCCAAAGGTTATGGGTGAAAAAAGAAACCACTAAAGCTCGCATTCTAAAATTTAAATACCCTGTTTCGTTTAAACATCGCATGCAAGCATCAACTAATGGGTAGCCTGTTTGTCCGGTTTTCCAAGCATCTTGATACGATTTTGAAACACTTTTTTTTAATTTGTGAAAGCCTTTGTTAATGCTAGCCTCTTCCATGGTGTGTTCCATTTCAAATTTTTGAATAAAATGTGCTTGCCAGCGTAAGCGAGACATAAATGCTTCAAGAGCTTTTTTGTGTTTCGATGTGCTTTTTAAATGATAGGCTTCATGGTAAACCTCTCTTACAGATAAGTTTCCCCAAGCAATATATGGTGAAATCCTGCTACAGCTACTTCTTGATAATTCTGGTTTAGATATGTTAAACATGTAATTTGCGTACCTGTCTTTAAAAAACGATTTTAAGTACTTAAGAGCCATTGTACGGCCGCCTTTTTGAAAAGGAGAATTACTGTTTGTTTTTAAATCTGGTAGTTTAAAAAGAGTTTCTAATTTTTCAATCTCATTTATGGTTAATAGTTGATTGTTTTCTGGTGTAAACTTTAGTGGTTCAATTTCATAAAAAGCGTTACAAAGTGCATTCCAGTTATTTCTATTTATTAAACCTCTTCTTACTCCATTATTTATATTTTCATGCCATCTTATTAAGTTGTTTTTACAAAAGCGTTTAAAGTTTTTGTCTCTTTCGTAAGTTACTAGTATACCGGTTTCTTGATGCGAGAAAACATCCGTTATTTTGAAATTATTGAGTAATTGATTAAAAGTGGCAATGATATCAGATTGAACTATTAATACTTTAGAGTTGTAAGGTTTTAAAGCTGCATTTAAATCCATTAAAGATTCTTTTATAAAATCCCAATGGCGCTGGCTATAATGTGCATCATTTAATAAAATAGGTTCAAAACTATAGAGAAATAAAACGCGTACACCTGTTTTTAATGCATTAAAAATGGCTTCATTATCCTGTAAACGCAAATCGCGCTTTAGCCAGACCACATGTATTTGGGGTTTAGTATTCATCTTGATGCGCTATTATATGTTGTGCTTTTTCTTTTATTTTTTGTAATTCAGTTGCGCCCATTTTGTCTAATAAACTATACATCATGCCCATTCTAAAATTGTTTCCTAATTGTTCTCTTTTTTCATCTAAAAAATTCCAATAAAGGCTATTAAAAGGGCAAGCATCTTTTTCTGTTTTTTTATTTTTATTATAATGGCAGTTACTACAATAATCACTCATTTTATTTATATAAGAACCTGAAGATACATAGGGTTTTGTTGCTATTTTTCCACCATCAGCAAACTGGCTCATGCCTCTTGTATTGGTGAGTTGTACCCATTCTATAGCATCTACGTATATGCCTAAATACCAATTATCAACTTCATCAGGATGTGTTTGTGTTAAAAGTGCATAATTACCAGTAATCATTAAGCGCTGTATATGGTGCGCATAACCATTATCTAATGAGTTAGAAATGGCATGTTTTAAACAATTCATTTTGGTGTTTCCAGTCCAGAAAAAATTTGCAAGTTTATTATAATTGTTAAGCTCGTTTTTTTGTTTATAATTTGGCATAAAAGCCCAATACATGCCTCGCATATATTCCCGCCAGCCTATAACTTGTCTAATAAAACCTTCTACTTGAGAGATATGAATATCATTGCCATGTTTTCTATAATAATTAATAACAGTTTTTACAATATCTTTAGGGGAAAGGAGCTTTAAATTCATGGCGAATGATAATCGTGAATGAAATAAATAGTCCTCATTAGTATGCATGGCATCTTGGTAATCTCCAAAATGGATTAATAATGCTTCACAGAAATATTTGAGTTGATTTAAAGCTTGTGATCTTGTAATAGGGTAGGAGAAGGTTTTAATTTCAAACTTCCCTAAGGTCTTTATGTTTGCTTTTTCAATGTCTTTAACAACTTCTGTAATATCATTTTTAAACATTTTATAATTAGGGATTTCAACATCGCCTTTCCATTTATTTCGATTGCTTTTATCATAATTCCATTTACCACCTTCAGGTTGATTGGCTACAATTAAAATGTCGTGTTTTTTGCGCATATCTCGATAAAAATTCTCCATGAGATACTGCTTTTTACCTTCAAAAAAAGTTGCTAAATCTTTACGTTTTGTATAAAAATGTTCTGCTGAAACTACTTGAGATGGGATATCTAATGATTGGCAAAAGGATTTTAATTGTACATCTAACCTATATTCATCAGGAAATATATATTCAAACTTTTCAATGCCATATTTCTTTATTAATAATGATAGGTTTTTTGTTACGCATTGGGTGTTGTTTTTGTCATTAATTTTGAAATATGAAACCTGGTGATTTTGTGATTTTAAATCTTCTGAAAACTGACGCATAGCTGCAAAAAAACCAATCACTTTTTGAATGTGGTGTGTTACATAATCAGTCTCTTGACGCATTTCAAAAAAACAATAAACAATGTTATTGTTAGCCTCTTTAAACCACGAGTGTTTAATGTTGAGTTGATCGCCTAAAATAAGTCTAAGAGTTTTCATTTTAAAATAAAGTTTCTTGTAACCATAAATTTTGAAATTTCCCGTTGGCATCATAGCGTTCTGCTTGTAACGCTACATTAAATTTTCTATCTCTAGGATCATTACCAACGCCAGATACATACATCCAATTACCGTAATTACTGTGTACATCGTAATCAATAAGTAGCGATTCAAAATATGCAGCGCCAATTCTCCAGTCTAATTTCAAATCTTTTGCGAAAAAAGACGCTACATTTTGCCTACCTCTATTGCTCATCCATCCTGTTTTTTTTAGCTCAATCATATTGGCATTTACAAACTGAGATTTAGTCTCGCCATTTATCCAGTTTTGAATTAAAGATTTATCGTAATTCCAATCGTAAATTTTGTTAAGAATACCCCCAATTTTAAAAATGGTATTCCCATGTTTTAATGAAATGTATTTAAAATAATCGCGCCAAATAAGTTCGAAAATTAACCAATAAGTTGACTGATTTTTAAAATGTTCTTTTTCAAATTGTTTAACTTCCCAATAAATGGTTTTTGCAGAAACACTACCGTTTGCCAACCAAGGCGAAAATTTTGAACTAAAGTCTGTTCCTATCAATCCATTTCTTGTTTTTTTATAAAAACCTAGTTTCTTAGTTTCAAAAAAATAATATTTTAACCTCTTTAAAGCTTCATCTTCGCCGCCTTTAAATGGAAATGCCGTATTTAAATGTGTTTTAAAGTCTTTAAAACCTAAATCTTGTAATGTTGGAATTTTTGTTGAATTATCAATATTCTCAATGGCTTTAATATTGTTGTTTAAATTTATATTTTTAACAATACTGTGCTTTTCAACATGCTTTCTAAAATCTGTAAACACTTTAGGAATATTAGAAATAGCCATATTAATATTATCCGGATGGTATAAAAACTGATTATAGTATGTTTTATAATACAAGCTTTTTGAAAGCACTTTTTTTAAATTTTTAAAAACTATTTGTTCCTCATATGTCCATTGGTTTTGCAGGTATATTGTGTTTATTTTGTGTTTTGTTATTAATTTAGGAATACACTTTTCGGGCAGTTCCACAAAAACAAATAATTCGATATTTATTTTTTTAAGATTTGCTTTTAAATTTTGAATAGTTTCAATAAGAAATTGTGCTCTGAATTTTTCTGTTTTTTTAAATCCGAATTCATCAATTTTAAACTGCCTAGGATCAAAGCAATACGCAGCTATAATGTGATTATTTTCTAAAATTGCCTGGTTTAAAACATCATTGTCATGAACGCGTAGATCGTTTGTAAACCAAACTAAACTTGTATTGTTTTGTTTCTCCTGCATCTTTCACTACAATATTTTATTGAATTCCAATTTTTTTCCCATTTTTTACGCCAACTAAACGGCCGTTTGCAAACTGGACATATTTTTTTTGGAAGATTTTGCTTTTTAAGATTAGGCATTAACTAATTTATTAATCATACCTCTAAAAATAAATCCATGAAAAGGTAATACACTATACCAATACAGTCTACCCCAAAGTCCGCGTGGTCTAAAAGTTGCTGTTTGTTTTAGTATATTATCTTCAATTTTAAATTCTAGCCAAGCCTCACCAGGTAATCGCATTTCTGCGTATAATAATAGTTTTTGTTGTTCTTTATTAGCAAAAATTACTCTCCAAAAGTCTAGGGCATCACCCGCATCTAGTTCTGTTGGGCTGGTTCGACCGCGACGTAAACCAATACCTCCAAATAACTTATCAATATAACCTCTAATTTGCCACAAAAAGGTGCCATAGTACCAACCAGTTTTTCCTCCAATAGCCCAAATTTTGTTGATTGTTAGTTCTGAGTTTGTTACGTTTCTTTCTTTGTAATCTTTAAAACAGCCGTATTTAGGAACGTTAACATATTTGTGCAATTGATTTCTTAGTCTTCCGCTACTTACCATAGAATCTTTCCAGCTTGAAACAATACTATTTTGCTCTATTTTTTCGAAAGCTAATGAAACAGCTTCTTTGTAAGTAATTGGGTTTACATTTAGAATTTTATTTATATCACTAGGTTTTCCAATAATTTGAACACCCATACTGTCTACTAAAGATGTTGCTAATTTGTAAGAGGTAGAAGTAACAAAATACAGCCAGTATGATGATAGTTTTGGAGTCATAACAGGCACAGTTAAAATGTAACGTTTTAGTTCTCTAACTTCTGCAAATTGTAACAGCATTTCTTTGTAAGTAAGAATTTCTGGTCCAAATACATCGTATGTTTTATTGTATAATTTCTTATTTCCGGCAGCACTAGATAAAAACGTTAAAACATCTCTAACAGCTAAGGGTTGAGTTTTTGTATTTAGCCATTTTGGTGCAATCATAAAAGGAAGTTTTTCAACTAGATCTCTTATAATCTCAAAGGAAGAGCTGCCAGATCCAACAATAATTCCAGCTTTGAATATCGTGAGAGCATATTTATTTGAAGCTAATATCTCTTCAACATTTTTTCTAGAACGTAAATGTTTTGATAGTTTTTCTTCATTGGTAATACCACTAAGGTAAATAACTTGTTGCGTGTCTGTAGTTTCAATATATTTTTTGAAATTAACAGCACAACGTTCTTCAAGCGATTCAAAATCTTTTGAAGAATTAGACATAGAGTGAATTAAGTAATACGCTACATCTATTTTTTTTGGAATATCATTTAATGTTTCAGGTTTTAAAAAATCACCTTCAATAACAAAAATATTTTCATCTTCTGCATAGCTTTTATCAGCTCTAAGTCTATCTCGTACAATACAAATAACCGTATGCCCTTCATTTAATAAAAAGGGAATAAGACGTTTGCCTATGTAGCCTGTGGCACCGGTAACTAGAATATTCATATTGATTTTTTAAAAGCGTTATCATTACTTGTTATAACGGTGTGCTTAAATTAAGCTTTCACCTCTAGTGCTTTTGGTCTTTGGTAGCCATAACGTGAGTTTGTACTAGGAACCGCATAACCATCCAATCCATTTATAGCAGCTACTTTGGCTTTTGATAGGTTAATAAAACCATCATTTTCAATAAGGTTATCATTTGTGTGCAACCCTATTATTTTGCCAATAACTAATATAGTGTTATTAGCCTTAATGTCATACTCTTCAACAAATTGCATTGCCAATTGTATGGGGGCATTTTTTACAAAAGGTGCTTCAAAATTATTTTTAAATTCTGATTCTAAACTAGTCACATCAAATTCTGAAATTGATTTATCGTATTTAGCAGAAGTATGATGCGCATCTTTAGTTATATTATTGTGTATATGGTTTATGGTATAAAATCCAGTAGCTTTTATGTTTTCGTATGTATTTCTTATAACAGTTGTAGGCCTTAAAAAAAAGCCAAGTATAGCTGGGCTTGAACCAATGTGCGTAACAGAGCTAAATACTGCTACGTTTTCAATACCATTGTTAGATATTGAACCAATAAGGTTTGCAGATTTATATCCAGAACAACTATTTATTAAGTTGATTTTATATAAATGCTCAAGGTTATTTAATTCTGTTTCACTAAAATATGCCATTACAAATGCAGATAATTATTTATTTTAATATTTTGAGCTTTTAAATCAAACATTAAATTATATAAACCAAAAAAGGTTCTATTAATATAAATAAAATGCTTAGACCCTCTATTACCATTCATCTTTTTTAAATCGGTACTTTTAGAATAACGTTCGCCTAACTCGGCTATTTTTCCAAAAAATTCGGCATCAGAAAAATCAAAAGTTTCTTGTTGAAATGGTTGTGTAAATAAACTCAACATATCATAAAACATTTCGGTAAAAAAGGCTAACTCTTCTTCACTATCTTCTTCTTTAAGTATTTCAAGTTCGTAAAGTTTAGAAACAAAATAGTTTTTATTGTTAATGTTTTCTTCTTTTGCTAACTCAAAATAAGGTGTGTAAAATTCCATTGGAATGCTTTTCATACAGCCAAAATCTAAGGCTATTAACTGGCCTTCCTCATTAACTAAAAAGTTTCCTGGATGTGGATCTGCATGCACTTTTTTCAAATTATGAATTTGAAACATGTAGAAATCCCATAGGGCCTGTCCTAATTTATTAGATATTACTTGGTTTGTGTTGTAAGCTGTAAATTCAGAAAGGTGCTCACCTTTCATATAATCCATAGTTAAAATACGCTCAGAAGAAAGTTCTTCGTAATATCCTGGAAACAATAGATTTGAAATATGAGAGCATGCTAAAGATATTTCCTTGCTTTGCTTCATTTCTAATACATAATTGGTTTCCTCTGTTAACTTATTTTCAACTTCTTTAAAATACTTATCTGAGTCTTTACCTTTAATATTAAACATACTCATGGCTATAGGTTTTACCATAGCTAAATCTGAAGCAATACTTTCCGCAACTCCTGGATATTGGATTTTCACAGCAAGTTTTTTCCCATTCTTAGTTGCAATATGCACCTGACCGATGCTCGCAGCGTTAACAGAAGTTGCGTTAAAAGTATCAAATAAATCATTTGGGTGTTTCCCAAAATATTTTCTAAAAGTTTTTATAACTAAAGGAGGTGATAATGGTGGCACAGAAAACTGAGCCAAAGAAAATTTTTCTACATAAGCCTGAGGCAATATGCTTTTTTCCATACTTAACATTTGTGCTACTTTAAGTGCACTTCCTTTAAGCTGTTTTAGTCCATCATATATATCAGTAGCATTATTTTTATTAAGGCGCTCTTTAGCTTCTTCTTCAGTATTTACAATCTTGTCGCCATAATATTTTAAATAATTTACACCTACTTTAGCTCCCGTAGAGACTAGTTTTGTTGCCCGCTGAATTTTTGATGTTGGTATTTTATCTATCGTTTTCATAGGCTATTAATTCATGTGGATTTTTTCTTTAAACAAAAACTTCCCTAAGTCTATTACACTTTTTAAGGGCGCAATGTCTAACACATCAAACGTGGTATTCACAGATTTTTCAATAAAAATATCTGTCTTTTCAAACGAAGCAGAAGAATCATCTAACCAAAATTTCATGGTTAATAATAATTGTAACCAAGCAGATTCTTTTAGTGCACGATCTTGTATTCTTTCAAGTTGATCTTGTTTTAAGTCTAGCATTTGTATACCTAATTCACTAATATATTTTGTGAAATGAGTTTTTAAACCAGTAAGAATTTTTAACCCTTTAAGATCGGTTTTATATTTATCCAAAACATGTTTTACGTAACTTCTGTTGGCGGTTAAATTCTCGAAAAACGTGTAGTAAAAACTTAAAAGTTTATTTCTAGCATCAAAAATTTCATAATCCTCGCTTTTATTTAAAGCAGTAATCGAATTAGTGAAAAAGGCTTCAAAAATTCCTTTTTCAATAGCTTCAAAAGATGAAAAATGCTCGTAAAATTTCGCTTCTTCAAAATTATTCAACTTAGAAAAAGCAAATACTGTTTTTGGGTTGCTGTCATGTTCTAAAACATAATCCATATAAAATGTAATGATATCGTTTTTAGAGACTGTTTTTTTCTTTGCCATAACTTATATTATTTACATCAAAGATATAAAATGTTTAACAAATAATAAAATAAGTTAAACAAAATAATTTATGTTTGAATAAAGTTTATTTATATAAGTGCTTAAATCCTTGTGTTTTCAGGTAAACATAAATTTTATTAAAGTTTAGTTTACTTAAAAAGTAGATTAAAAATAAAGTGTAAGTTTTTATGTTTTTGCATAAAACTCATGAGGTATGAGAGGTGAAAGCCTAGTGTTGGTAATAGGTTTAATGAAAATAAAGACATTTAAACCATTTTAATTTAAGCTTTTGTTAACATTAACCGATTATATATTGGTTAATTTTATAATGTTAAAACCTTAATTAATTATAACTACTATCATGAAAAAATTACTATTATTATTTATGTCGTGCACCATGTTTTATGGTGTTAACGCACAAATTGCTACACCACAACCTAGTCCGTTCTCTAAAGTTGAACAAAAAGTAGGTGTTACAGATGTTACCATAGAATACTCAAGACCAGGCGTTAAAAATCGTACTATTTTTGGCGATTTAGTGCCTTATGGGAAAATATGGCGAACAGGAGCAAATGCTAGAACAAAAATTACCTTTAGTACAGATGCTGTTATAGATGGTCAAACTTTAAAAGCAGGTTCGTATTCAATTTTCACTATTCCTAATGCAGATTCTTGGGATGTTATTTTCTATAACGACGGCAAAGAATCTGGAACACCAAAAGATTTAGACGGTAAGTATGTTGCGGCTAAAACAAGTGTTAAGGCTCATGAAATCCCGTTTAGTGTAGAGTCTTTTACTATCGATATTAACAACTTAAGCGCTACAGGTGCTAGACTTGAGTTTATTTGGGAAAAAACATGGGTAGGACTAGATTTTACTGTCCCTACAGATACTCAAGTTTCTGCAAATATAGATAAAGCTATGAATGGGCCTAGTTTAGAAGATTACTACGCTTCGGCAACATATTATTTAGAAAACGATAAGGATATCAATAAAGCAAAAGTTTGGATTGATAAAGCTATTGATATGACTAAAGATAAACCACGCTTTTGGTACTTAAGAAAACAAGCTTTAATACACGCTAAAGCTGGCGATACAAAAAGTGCAATTGCAGCAGTAAAAGCATCGTTAGAATTGGCTAAAAAAGCAGGGAACGATGGCTATGTAAAAATGAACACCGAGTCTTTAAAAGCTTGGGGCGCCATGTAAAACCATTCGCTACATTAATAAATAAACGCAATCTATTTAGGTTGCGTTTTTTGTTTTTGGGCGTTACCACAAGGGTCGGGCTTTACACTAAAAGTTTTGGCTCGATGCGCGCCTCGCCAAAAGCTAACGTTTCAATCCCTAACGCACTTATAAGCAAGTGTTGTTTTAAGTATTAATACTCTAGGTTTATTTGTTTTCTAACAGCATCTAAAGTACTAATAAGTTGCTTGCTAAACTCAAAAGACATCACATCACTTTCTGTTTTGCCTTGTCTTAATAATTCATTAAAGTGTATAGTTTCGTAATTATAGCCAATGGTTTTGTAATTAAAATCTATAGTTTCTTTTTTACCTTCGTTTGGTATTAATGTAACTGTTGAAGGTGCATGAAACTGAGTGTTTATTTTTATAATTCCTTTTTCAAAATAAAAAATAGCCTGAGTAGCTGTGTCTTCAATAAGAGTGCTTTTTAGAATTGCTTTTGAGTTACTGTAATAAAAAGTCATGTTACAAGACGAGTCTGCACCATTTTCAAAATAAGTGGCTTCAGCTTTTATAGTTTTAGGTAGTCCTAAAGTAGATAGTGCTGCAAAAATAGGGTAGATGCCAATATCTAATAAACTACCACCACCTAAAGATTTATTAAATAATCTTGACGTATTATCAAAAGCTCGGTTAAAACCAAAATCGGCTTCTAGTTTAACCATTTTTCCATAAACGTTACTTTCTATAGCATTTAAAACATATTTGTAGTGTGGTAAAAAATAGGTCCAAAGTGCTTCCATAAGCAGCACATTTTTCTCTTTAGCTTTTGCAATCATTTCTGCTACTTCAAGGCTATTCATTGCAAAAGGTTTTTCACATAAAACAGCAATATTATGTTCTAAACATAATAGTGTGTTTTCTTTATGTAAAGCGTGAGGTGTAGCTATATAAACAGCATCAATATTACTGTCTTTAGCTAAATCTTCATAACTACTATACGCTTTTGTCGCATTATATTTTAATGCAAAAGTATCTGCTTTATCTTGGTTTCTAGAAGCAACAGCGTATAATTTGGCGCCTTCAATTGTCAATAAATCTGTTGCGAATTTATGGGCTATATTTCCTAAGCCAATAATGCCCCAATTAATAGTTTTATTCATAGATGGTTTTGTTATTAGGTGTTATAAATTGAAGTAAGCAAGCTATTATTATAACTATCATACAGCCCACAAAATTCAACCATAAAAATGGTAGGTTTATGTAATCGTATAAATCTAATAGGTACAAAGCAATTACTAAAACCTGAGTAATTAATGCCGCTATAAAAACAGCATTGCCTTTAACAAACTTAAAGAAAAAGGCAAGTAGGAAGATACCTAAAACATTTCCGTAAAATATAGAACCTATAATGTTTACTAATTGTATTAAGTTTTCGGCAAGGTTAGCAACACAGGCAACTCCAATGGCTATAATACCCCAAAGGAATGTAAACCATCTGGAAGCTTTTACTTTTTCTTCTTCAGTTTTTTCTCCAGTATTTCTTATGTATAAATCTATAGTTGTAGTAGAACCCAATGCATTAAGTTCGCTGGCTGTACTTGACATTGCAGCACTTAAAATCACAGCTAATAAAAGTCCTATTAAACCACGAGGTAAATTGTTAAGTATAAAGTGAATAAACACATAATCTTTGTCGTTACTTTCCACTTTAATATCTTGACTTTCTGCTGCTTTATCAATCAAATCTCTAGCCTCTTGTCTTAATTCTTCATTGGCTAAATTTGCTGCCGAAATATACTTAGCAGCTTCAGGGTTTTCAGATTTTGTATAGGCTTCTATAATCTTTTGCTTGTCTCTAAAAATTTGTTGTTGTTCTTTTTGAAGTACTTTAAATTCTTCAGCATATTCAGAATTTAATACAACTTCGGTAGCAGTAGGATTAAAGTTAACGGGTGCTTCATTAAATTGATAAAACACAAATACCATAACACCAACTAATAAGATAAAAAACTGCATAGGCACTTTTAAAATACCATTAAAAATTAAACCCAATTGCATTTCTTTAACCGATTTACCCGATAAGTAACGTTGTACTTGACTTTGGTCTGTACCAAAATAAGATAGCATTAAAAACGTACCACCAATTATACCACTCCAAAAGGTATATCTGTTATTTAAATCGAAAGAAAAATCTAGAACTTCCATTTTACCGCTAGCTCCAGCAATATCCAATGCTTTGCTAAACGTAATATCTTGCGGTAGTTTGTCTACAATTAAAAAGAACGCCACAAGCATACCTATAAAAATAACCACCATTTGGTGTTTTTGAGTAACGTTTACTGCTCGAGTTCCTCCTGAAACGGTGTAAATAATAACTAAAAAGCCTATAATGATATTAAGAGTTAGTAAGTCCCAGCCCAATACAACCGATAAAATAATGGCAGGTGCAAAAATGGTAATACCTGCAGCTAAACCACGCTGTATTAAAAATAAAATAGCCGCTAAAGTTCTCGTTTTTAAATCGAATCTGTTTTCTAGAAACTCGTATGCTGTGTATACTTTTAAGCGATGATATAATGGAATAAAAACCATGCAAATAACCACCATAGCTATGGGTAGTCCAAAGTAAAATTGCACAAAGCCCATACCATCATTAAAAGCTTGTCCTGGGGTTGATAAAAAAGTTATAGCACTTGCTTGTGTTGCCATAACCGATAAACCAATAGTCCACCATTTTGAGGTATTGCCACCTCTTAAATAATCTTTTACGTTTTTACTACCGCGTGTTTGTAATGTGCCATAGGTTACAATGGCTATTAGCGTAACGCAAAGTACTGCCCAATCAATCCAGTTTAAGGTTTGCATAGTTAAAAGGATTTTGTAATAATGTAAAAAAGAACAAAGTAGATTGCATTCGCTATTAATACAACAGAATATAGTTTAAGCCATTTTGGTTTTGGTTGTTCTTCTTCCATAATTAATCATTTAATTTTTGGGTTTGCTCTATATCACTTTTTCCTATTGATAGCATGTTTGCGAATAATCTATAGGCACCAGAAACGCCTGCAGGAAACTCTCTAAAAAAGCTTAAACCTGTATAAATGTAATGGCCTTTACCATGTTTTGCAATTAATAAACTACCATCTTTGGCAGTCTCACCTTTATCATTCATTGATAGAATAGGAGTAAACTCCTTACCCCAACTGTTAGGGAAGTATAAACCACGTTCTTGTGTCCAGTTTTTAAAATCGTTTAGAGTAATTTTATTTGGGAAGTTTAATACTTCATGATCTGGATTTAAAAAACGAACTTCTGCATTTTCATCAGTAACTCTATCGCGCGATAGTTTTAAATCAAAAGGTGATAAGTTATCTACCTTTATACGATGGCTTGTATTGTATTGCACAATCATATTACCACCATTAGCTACAAAATCAAATAGTTGTTGTTGCTTGAAATTTAGTTCCTCTATGGTGTTGTATGCTCTAATACCAACAACTATAGCATCAAATCTACTTAAGGTTTCGGCATTAATGTCATTGGGTGTAATAATGCGAACATTGTAACCAATTTGCTCTAGACTTTCAGGAACAACATCACCAGCACCTTGAATATAGGCAATATTTTCACCTCGTTTTTTTATATCTAAACGCACAATTTTACTTTCGCTAGGTAATAATACCGTTTGAAACGGAATGTGCTCATAATCTATTTCAATAAGTTCTTTAGTATAACTTTTATCGCTAACATGAACAATTGGGCCAATAAAACCTTCGCTTTGTTCTTTTGGAGGAATGACTGTAAACGTAAGTGTTTGCTCTTCGCCTTTGTGAGCAATAGATACTTTTTGCTTTTTAGGAAAAACACTCCAATCGTTAGGGTGGCAAACTTCTACATCGCCTTCAAGATTATCTCTACCTGCTTTTACAACTACTGTAATATCGCGTTGTTGGTCATTATCAAGAATAATAACCTTTTCGGTAATTTTAGCTGAAGCTTCTGGGATAATTTCAAACGGACGATATAATTCTCCTTTATCTGGTTTTGAAAAACGCTGAATAACAGGTTTTGTGATTGTTATGGGAGTATTATTTATTAATAGATTAAAATTGATATTAAAGGTTCTTGGTGTTTCAGGTTTTCCAATAAGCTTCATGTTATTAACTTTATACATGCCTAAAGACCCTTTTTCGTTTAGCCAATATGGTGTGGTAGGTTCGGCGTCACTTGGAACTTTTATAAGCTCTTTAAAATCATATTTTGTATTGTTTTTAAGTGTTATGCCTTTTGATATTTTTAAGCCGCTAGCATTATTCAAACTTTCTAAAACTATTGGTATATCGCTTCTATTAAGTACTTCTATATTTAGATTAATAATTTCGTTTTGTGTTGCTAAATTAGTTTCTGCCGAGGCTTCTAAATACAGTCCGGCACACATTTCTATAATAGTTTTAAGTGCTTCAGTTTTTTGCGCTTTCCAATGTTTGTCTTCCACACGTTGTAATAATTGGTAAGCTTCTATTAATTGAGAAATATGTGAAGCAGGGTTTTGAAAATTGAAGTTTTTTTCAACAGCATTTAAAATAGTACCAACAGCTTTGCCTCCCTTTACACGATTCCAAGAAGTATCAATACCAGCAAAAATATTGTCATTTCCGTTTAAAGGTTCTCCTTTTAAAAATTCAATAAATTCTTCTTGATTACCACGTTGCGCCAAACGCCCAAAACCTTGACATAAATGTTGGCTACTAGCTAACGATGCTAATTCGTTATTACTCATGCCTTTTAATGGGTAATAGGTGCCAATATCAAAACTAATCATGTTGCTTTTGTCAACTTTATCAAAAGCTTCTTTACTACCATAGCGCCACCAGCTGGTGTTGTAAAATAAACGCTTTGGTTGCCATATATCTGTGTGTTTAAGCTGGTTGGGGTAAGCAGCGGTGTTGCTTGCAAGATCAAAAGCTTCTAAGCTTAATATAGCAGAACTAGTATGGTGACCATGAGTTGTACCTGGTGTTCTATGGTCAAATCTATTAATAACTACATCTGGCTTAAATTGGCGTATTGCTAAAACTACGTCGCTTAACACTTCATCTTTATCCCAAATTTCTAAAGTTTCGTCTGGGTGTTTAGAGTAACCAAAATCATTAGCTCTTGTAAATAATTGTTCGCCACCATCTATACGTCTTGCAGCAAGAAGTTCTTGTGTTCTAATAACACCTAAAAGTTCTCTTATTTCTGGGCCAATTAGGTTTTGTCCACCATCACCACGCGTTAATGATAAATAGGCTGTTTTTGCTTTTACATGGTTAGACATATAAGCAATTAAACGTGTATTTTCATCGTCTGGATGGGCTGCAATATACAACACCGAACCTAAAAAGTTAAGTTTTTGAATAGACTCGTAAATCTCTGATGATGAGGGTGTTTTTGGTTTTTGGGCTTGAGAAAAAGATATTGTTAAAAGCCCTATAAATAAGTAAAGTAATCGTTTTTGCATGGTTTTGTTTTAGCTAAAATCAAATATAAAAAAGAAACCAGCGATATTGCTGGTTTTAGTTTTTATTTAACGGTTTGTTGAAGTTGAGGTGCTTTTAGTTTTGATTTTTCATTTAACTTAAACAGATACGAAACCGTTTAAATACTGTACCAAGTTAAGCACAGGTGTTTTATATCTGGCGTTAAACGAAGTTAGTTGAATTTTTTTTTTACAAAGTCAAGTGTTTTTGCTATAACTATAATCATCAATTAATTAGGTTATTTTTATAATAGTTCTTCCTTTTAATTGTCCTTTTAGCATTAACTCAATTTTTTGCTTAACATCTTCAAGCTTTATTTCGTGGCAAGTGTTGTTCAATTGTTTTGGTTTCCAATTGTTAGCTAATTTATCCCACACTTTTGTTCTATATGCCATTGGGTAGTTTTGAGAATCAATTCCAATAAGTGTAATACCTCTTAAAATAAATGGGAATACTGTTAAGTCTAGTTTGGGCGATGCAACATTACCACAACAAGTTATTACACCTGTTGCATTGGTGGATTTTATAATGTTTTCGAGAATAACACCTCCAACAGTATCAATTGCTCCTGCAAATAAGGGTTTTAGTAGTGGTTTTTTATCAAAATTTTCTATGTCATTTCTAAACATAATGTCTTTGGCTCCAAGATTTTTTAAGTATGCACTTTCTGTTTCTTTTCCTGTTATAGCAACTACATGATAACCTAATTTACTTAATATAGAAACACTTAATGCGCCTACACCACCTGTTGCGCCAGATACCACTATTTTTCCATCTTCGGGTTTAATTAATTCTGTTAATCTTAATACAGACATTCCTGCTGTTAATCCAGCAGTTCCAAATATCATGGCCTCTTTCATTGTTAAGTTTTCAGGTAATTTAACTACCCAATCAGATGGCACTTTAATATATTCAGCAAATCCGCCATCGGTATTCATACCTAAATCATAACTGGTAACAATTACTTTTTCTCCAACTTTAACCAAATCACTATTTGATTGTTTTACAATTCCCACAGCATCTATCCCTGGAGTATGCGGGTAATTTCTAGTAACACCTTTGTTTCCAGAGGCCGATAATGCATCTTTATAATTTAATGAGCTATAGTATACTTCTATTAAAATTTCGTTTTTATTTAAAGGATTAAACTCTATTTCTTTAACCGAACCTATGAAATTTTCGTTATTTTCTTCAACTCTAAATGCCTTAAATGTATGTGTATTTTGTTCCATAATTATCTTCTAATTTTACTTACTTTTGTGTAAATGTCAGAATAAATATTATACAAACCAATACCTTACAAAAGGTTGGTATACGAACATTTACTTCGGTTTTTAGTGTTTTAAAGTCTTTAAGAGAAGAAAAAAAATGAAAAAAAGTTATTGCCCCATAGATACATTCATTAATACCGTTAAAGGAAAACGAAAAGCAACCATAATTTTACATCTTTTTCAAGGAAATAAGCGCTATAGTGAATTAGTAAAATTGTTAACCGATATTAGTGAACGAATGCTATCTAAACAACTTAAAGAATTAGAATCTGATGGGTTAATAATAAGAACTGTTTTCCCAGAAGTACCACCAAAAGTAGAATATAGTTTAACAGAACTTGGTAAAGAGATTCAGCCTGTATTAAAAGTTATGTTTAAAGGCGGTATTCTTTTTGAAAAAGTTATTGATAATTCAGAAAAATAAATTTTAGACTTTTTCTATCAAGAACTTTAGGTTTAAATAATTACTTCTAATTATTGACTTTTAAAGCCATTTTCTGCGTTTAAAATAGATAAGCATACCAATAAACATAACAATCATGACACCCCAAAGAATAAAATAGGAGTACTTATATTGTAGTTCTGGGATGTACTCGAAATTCATACCATATATACCAGCAATAAAAGTTAGCGGAATAAAAATAGATGCCATTATGGTAAGTACTTTCATAACTTCGTTCATTTTATTACTAATGGTGGTCATGTACATATCCATTAAACTCCAAATCATTTCACGGTAAATGTCAATGTTTTCTGAGACCTGAATTAAATGGTCGTAAATATCTCTATAATAAGTAATTGTTTTTTTCTGTATGAGTTTGTTTTCGTTTTTTTCTATACGATTTATAACTTCGCGAAGTGGAAATATGGCTCGACGAACTCTTAAAATTTCGCGTTTTAAGTTTTGTATTTTTTGGCTAATATCGTCATCCACTTCTCCAGAAAATATTGCGGTTTCAAAATCTTCAATTTTATCTCCTAAAATTTCTATAACATTAAAATAATGGTCAACAATGGCATCTATTAAAATGTATAATAAATAATCGGACTGCATATTACGAACACGCCCTTTTGCTTGACGAATACGGTCTCTTACAGAGTCAAATACATCGCCTTCTGATTCTTGAAAGGATAGCACATAGTTTTTACCTAAAACGAAACTAACTTGTTCTGTGACAATTTTCTCATTTTCATCATAATACAACATTTTTAAAACTACAAAAAGGTAATCGTCGTACTCATCAATTTTAGGCCGTTGAGAAATATTTACAATATCCTCTAATACAAGTGGGTGTAAATCGTAATGAATGCCCAGTTTTTCTATTTCGTTAACATGATTTAATCCGTTTAAATTTATCCATGTAATAGAATCTGTATGCTTATATTCAAAGCCTTCTTCAACACTATTTAACTCTTTTACAATACAATGTTCTTTATTGTAATCGAAAGATTCAATAAAAAGTTCTTGCTCTGGTTTTTTACCTGTGTAAATGACACTTCCAGGTATTTGCCCTAATTCTTTTTTTGATCTATGAGATATGTTTTTTGCCATTTTAGAAAGTATAGCTTAAATATATGGATTATTTAGATAGAATCTGCCCCATCGTCTTCTGAAGAGAAATCATCAATAGCGTCTTTTTCAATAAGCGTAACTGCTTTTTGTAGCATTAAGTTGTTTGGGTAGGTTACCAAATCGCCATTGTCTAAACGTAAATGTAATTGAAAAGCCCTTATGTCCTCAATAATAGCTGTTATTGGGAAATCTTTATCATGAATTTCAATTTTGTCACCAACTTTATATGGGAAGTTAAAAAACATGATAATACCAGAAGTAATATTGCTTAAAATGGACCAAATTGCAAAAAGCGCAATACCTATAATAGCAAATACAGAAGAAAAAATTACTGCTAAATCTTCAAATTGAGCACCAAAAACAAAAGCTTCAATAAGTAATGCAATTATAAATAAATTTACGGTTATGTACCTTCGTATTAACCTGATTCTTGCATCGTTTATACCATTTTTTTTGGCAACTTTGGTAATAGTGAAATGTAAAATGAATCTTATTATTAATAATGAGAGCAGTACAATTGCTGATATAATTAACTCACTTTCAAAACGCGAAAGAAGGGTTTCTTTATTTTCAAATAACATATTTTTTAATTTAAAATATAAGGCAAAGATACGCTCAAAAAGAAAACTTTTTTGGTATTACTAATTTATTTGAAGCGTTTCTCTAAGTACTTCGTCTTTAATGCTCTTTTTTTGCCAATACGAAGATTTAATGGTTTTTAGTTTGGTTGCTTTTGTTGTTAAAACCTTTGCATTATTGCCAAAACCACTTTTAAATGTTTCTTCCCAGCTAACAATATCGTGAGGAAAATTTGGGTTAAAAGTTATGGTTAGTGTTCTTTCTAATTCTGGGTAATTAATAGAATAGGTGTTTTCTGTTAACGTAGCATTGGCTTGGTAAGCCTTAATAGTTTTGTGTTTAAGTCTTGTATACTCAAACGATGGGATAATTTTTAAATGCCCTGTTGGTAAAGACTTTGGATTAATACGAAGTTTTGTCCATAATTCGTTTTCTAGAATAGTTTTTTCTAAGCTAAAACTTTCATATGCTTCGCCTTCAAAATAAGAATGCGATGTAACTTTAAATTCATCTTTATTATTAAGCTGAGTGTAAACATGGCCACACCATTCTTGTATAGAACTAGATACTTTTAAGGCGTGTTGGTTATTTGAAATAGGGTAAAAGGTACTTTGCATAATTGAGTACGGATAAACCCCTGTGTTAAAGTTTTTTGTAGCGTTTAGTTTTAAAATTGGAATATTATTAGCATTTTGTTGGTCTGCTTTCACTTGTATGTTAGGCAGGAAATCTTCTGTTACATATATTAAAACAGCTGTGCCTTCTCGTATTTCTCCATAACGTGCTTGTTCTAATTTATATGATGAAATTTCGGCTTCTCCAGCATACCAGTATTTTTTAAATTCTGGCGTTATTTTAGGTTTCTTGTTTTTTTGATTAACAATAGTTTCTGTTTTTGAATGAATAGCTATCTCGTTAGTTTTTATATTATTACAAGATGTAAGTGATAATAATACGCCTAAAATAGACCAAAATAGAATTTCTGCTTTTACAATTTTGTTTAATTTTTCTAGTATTTTCATACTATAAATTTACAAAGCTATGTTGTTTCTGCAATGGTATTTAACGTTTTATAAACAAGATGTACGGGTAATCCCATTACATTAAAATAAGAGCCTTCAATTTTTGTAACACCAATTTGCCCAATCCATTCTTGAATGCCATATGCTCCAGCTTTATCAAATGGTTTATAAGTGTTTATGTAGTATAAAATTTCTTGGTCTGTTAATGCTTTAAAAGTAACTTTGGTAATATTGTGAAGTGTTTTTTCGAAGGTAGTTGTTGTAAAACAAACAGAAGTTATTACCTCGTGTGTTTGATTGCTTAAGGACTTTAAAATACTAAAAGCTTCCTGGTTATTACGAGGTTTTCCTAAAGCAGTATGATCATGCCAAACTATTGTGTCGCTTGTAATTAATATGTCTTTAGGTTTTAACTCTTGTTTAAAAGGAAGTGCTTTTAATTGAGCTAAATAATTACTAATTTCAAAATGTGTTAATCGAGAAGGGTACTCTTCTACTACGGGTTTTAATCGAATTTCAAAATCGAGCCCTAAATTTTTAAAAAAATCTTGTCTTCTAGGAGATCCAGAAGCTAGAATGATATCATGACCCTTAAGTTTTTCGTTTAGCATTAATAGAGAATAACGTACTTGTATAAAAGTAAGGAAAGCATTCCGAAAAGCATAATCAATTTGTACATATTACTAATGTGATGCATCTCTTTTTTTGTTGAAGCACTATAAGTTTTAATACTTGTATAGATAAGAGGTCCTACAATAAACAGTAAAAAATAGCCTACCACTATAGGTTGTTTGTATAAATCTAAAACAACATAAAAAATAACTCCTATTAACGGAAAAAAACTTAAACCAGTTAAAGCGTTTTTAGCACGTTCTCTACCAATAGCTATGGGTAAAGTGTTCATTCCAGATTTATAATCGCCATCAATATCTTCAATATCTTTTGCTATTTCTCTTAATAAATTTATTGAGAAAGCAAATATTGAGTAATCTAAAATAACTTTAAAAAACAAGGTTTGCGTTTCTTTATTTGAAGTTGTCATTGCAGGAATTAATTCGAATATGCCAACAATAATTAAACTCATACTAACAAGTAATGAAATGGTAATATTACCAATTAAGAGACTTTGCTTTAAATACGTGGCGTATAGGTATAGCAATACAGATATGATAACAAATAAAGAAAAGAAAGGCGCTTTACCAATACTGTGTGATAAGTAAAACCCTAAGCCAACTCCAATAAAATTAAATATGATAAAAAGGTTATAAGCAGTTTTCTCTGAAATAGATTTATTAATAATAACTTTATGGGGTTTGTTGACTAAATCGGTTTCAACATCGTAAATATCGTTAATTATATTTCCTGCAGCAGCAATACAAATAGTAGCTAAAATTAAAATAGTAATTCCTATACCATCTAACGTTATTTGTACTCCAAATGGTTCTAAAAGAGCATATTTAATAAGTAATTGCATAAGTGCAATCATCAATAAATTTTTCCAACGAATAAGGTTTAGAAAGCTCAAAAAATAATATTAAGAATTAGTGTTTAAAAGTTTTAATTTTTTGTGTTAATCATATTTAGCTCCAAAATTGCCATTCCAATTGCCTTGAATTTTTAATACTTGTTCAATAACATCGCGAACAGCACCTTTGCCACCTTTTTTATGAGAAATGTATTTTGATATGCCTTTAATTTCTGGAACTGCATCTTGTGGGCAACATGGTAAACCTATAATTTTCATAACAGGGAAGTCAGGAATATCATCACCCATATATAACACATTCTCAGACTTAATATTCTTTTTGTTAAAATAATCATTTAGCTGTTCTATTTTATTATGAGCACCTAAATAAATATCGGTAATGCCTAAACCAGTCAATCTAATTCGAACTCCTTCATTTGATCCACCAGATATAATACAAACATTATAGCCTTTATCAATAGCTGTTTTTAAAGCATAACCATCTTTAATATTCATAGTTCGTAGCATTTCGCCAGTTGTGGTTACTGTAACAGAGCCATCTGTTAATACACCATCAACATCAAAAATAAATGTGGTAATATGTTCTAAATACTCCTTATAGCTTTTTTCTTCCATGTGTGCGTTTAATAGATTCAGTAAGCAACTCATAAATAGCTTTATGATGATCGCTCTGTAATGTTTTTAAATGTTTTTTTATAGTCTTTTTGTCGTTACGTTTGGCAGGTCCGGTTTGAGCTTTAAACGGCGACATATCTTGAATTTTGTTTGCAGTTTCTTGAATAAGCGGCTTTAATAAATCAAATTCGGCTCCTTCGCTTTCGGTTATTTCATGTCCAATTCTATATAATTGATTCGTGAAATTGTTTACAAAAACTGCTGCAAGATGTAAAACACGTCTTTGGTCGCTATTAATGCGCTTAGTAGGACTGCCTAAGCTAACGGCAAGTTTTTTTAAAAGCGGGTAGCTTTTTTTGTCTATCGTTTCAATACAAATGGGCACATTGGCAAAATCTATTTCAGCATGCTTACTAAAGCTTTGTAAAGGGTACAATACACCGCGTTTTAGTTTCATATCTAAATCGTAAACACTAGCGCTACCAGATGTATGTACTACTAACCGGTTTTCAAAAGGAAGTTTACTTGATAAATTGGAAATAATATCATCGCTAACGGCAATAATATAAACGTCTGCTTCTTTTAAAGTGTTTAAATTATCTGTAATATCAACTAAGTGGTCATAAGGCTGAATAGTCGATAAACTTCTGTTATACCATTGAATAACAGAAACTTCATCTGTTTTTTTAAACCCTTTAAATAGATGTGTGCCAACATTACCAGCACCTAAAATTACAACTGAAATCATGCTGCTAAAATAGGTAATAAAAGCCTATTTAAAAACCTAATACTTTATCTTTGTAAGCATGAATAAAAAAGATATTAAAACTAGAGAGGATGTGTATTTACTTGTGTCTTCATTTTATAAAAAAGTTAGAGAAGATTCAGTTTTAGGGCCTTTTTTTAACAATTTAATTAAAGATTGGGATGCACATATTGATAGATTAACTACTTTTTGGGAAACCAGCTTGTTCATGACACGTAAATTAGAACACAAGTATCAAGGAGATCCATTAGAAGCTCATATTAAAGTTGATAAAGAAAACAATAATAGTATTACAGAATTGCATTTTGGATTATGGTTAAATCTCTGGTTTGAAACAATTGAAGAGCTATTTGAAGGCGAAATTGCCGAAAACGCTAAACGACGTGCAAGAAAAATGGGGACATTTTTATATCTCAATATATTTGAAGCTAGGAATTCTTAATTTTTAAAGTTATTTTTTATTTTTTGATAGCCTGATACAGTTAAACTTAAAACAACTTGCTTTCAATATTAGGCTTCTAACTTTTACAACACTTTAACACTTTCAAATAAACATTAATCCTTAAATTTGCACAACCTTAAAAAAGGGTTCTGATTATGCAAAAAAAGCTCGCTAATATTTTCTTTTCGACTAGACTAACTGCTATTTTATTTATTGTTTTCGCTGTAGCTATGGCTACAGGAACTATTTTAGATGCAGGCCAAGAGACATCGCCAACTCCATACACCAGAAATTTAATTTATAATGCTTGGTGGTTTGAAGCTATTATGGTCTTTTTTATTATCAATTTCGCAGGAAATGTTTTTAGATTCAGATTATATAAAAAAGAAAAATGGGCAACTTTTATTTTGCACTTAGCTTTCATTTTTATTTTACTTGGGGCATTTATAACGCGTTATGCTAGTTTTGAGGGCATGATGGCTATAAGAGAAGGGGCAACCGAAAATTCATTTCTTTCACAAAAAACATACATTACAAGTTATATAGATGGCGATTATAAAATTAATGGTCAAGTACAACAGCGTTTTATAGAAAGCGAAGTTGATTTTTCTGGACGTTTAGAAAATAATTTTACAATTAATACAGAATATGGACAACAGCCAGTAACTATGAAGCTTGAAAAATTTATAGTTAGTGCAGAAGAAGACATTATTCCTGATGATAATGGGGAATCTTATTTAAAAATGGTTGAAGCTGGAGATGGAGGCAGGCATAATCACTTTTTAAAAGTTGGCGAAATAGCAAACGTACATAATGTGTTAATAGCACTAAATAAGCCAACAAAAGGTGCCATTAACATTACGTTTCAAGGCGATTCGCTTACTATTAATTCTCCTTTTGAAGGTGATTACATGACTATGGCTACTAGAGCCCAAGGCAAGTTAGTTAAAGATAGTTTACAACCTTTAGTATTGCGTTCTCTTTATAAAATAGGTAACATGCAAATGGTTTTTCCTAACCCAGTTGTAAAAGGTGTTTTTGATTTGGTTGAAAAATCACAGAAATTAAAAAATGATGAAGATGGTGTTGTTTTAAGTGTAACAACTAACGGCGAAACCAAACGTGTAGGGCTATTAGGAGGCAAAGGAACTAATAGTAATTATAAACAAATAAAAGTTGGTGGTTTAGACTTTGCTTTAAAGTATGGTTCTAAAGTTTTAGAGTTACCATTTTCATTAAAGTTAAATGATTTTGAAGCAGAACGCTACCCAGGAACAGAGCGTGGCTATTCTGCTTATTCAAGTGAGGTGACTGTTATAGATGAACGATCTGAAGATTATGATTATAAAATTTTTATGAATAACATTTTAGATCATGACGGATACAGGTTTTTTCAATCGGGATTTGATCCAGATGAAAAGGGCACCATTTTATCTGTTAATCATGATTTTTGGGGTACACTAATTACTTACATAGGGTATTTTATGCTGTACTTTGGTTTAATGGCTATTCTGTTTTCTAAACATTCTCGTTTTGGCGATTTAAAGCGTTATTTAGAAAAAGTAAAAGCTAAAAAAGCAAAGTTGCTTACTGTTTTAGTTTTATGTTTTGGAATAAATGTTTTTGCTCAAGAGCACCATGAAGGTGATGGGCACAACCATTCGCGACCAACAAAAGCACAAATAGATTCTATTTTAAAATCTAATGTAGCTCCTAAAGCACATGCCGATAAATTTGGACATTTAGTGATTCAAGATTTAAGTGGTCGTATGATGCCCGTTAATACTTATGCTTCAGAAATGCTTCGTAAATTAAGTAAAGATGATACTTACGAAGGGATAGATGCAAATCAGGTGTTTTTATCTATTCAAGAAAGTCCTATGCTTTGGTATAATGTGCCAATTATTTATTTAAGGCCTAAAAAAGGCGATTCTATTAGGAAACTTATAGGTGTTAATAAAGATGTTGAATATGTCCCACTTGCAGATTTCTTTTCAGAACAAGGCGCTTATAAATTAGCACCATTTCTTGATGAGGCTTATAAAGCACAAATACCTAATGGTTTTCAAAAGGAATTTAAAGAAACCGATCAACGTGTTAATTTATTATACAACACCATTGAAGGGATGTCTTTAAAAGTATTTCCAATTCCTGATGATGATAATAACAAATGGATATCAAATTTTGATTATAAACGAGATAGAACTTTAATAAAGGATTCGTTATATGCCAATTTTGTAAATAACGGGTTTAGAGCCTATTTGTTTACACTAAATAAAGCAAAACAAACAGGTGATTTTACTGAGACAGAAAAGTTATTAGAAGCTTTCAAAAAAACACAGCACCGTTATGGTGGTGCCGTTATGCTTAGTGATGACAAAGTGAAAACAGAGATTATTTACAATAAATATGATATTTTTAAGAAATTGTTTAGCTGGTATATGTATGCTGGTACCTTGTTGTTTGTTTTATTAATTGTACAAATATTTAATGATAAACATAAGTTTGTTAATGTTTCTGTTACTGTATTAAAGTTTGTTATTCTTGGTTTGTTTCTATTACATACAGCTGGTTTAATTGCACGTTGGTATATTTCGGGCCATGCACCTTGGAGTGATGCTTACGAGTCTATGATTTATGTTGCTTGGGCTACTATGTTTTTTGGTTTAGCCTTTGGAAGAAAAAGTGATTTAACCATAGCATCAACAGCTTTTGTTACTTCTATGATTTTAATGATTGCACATTGGAACTGGATGGATCCTGCTATTGCAAACCTACAACCAGTTTTAAATAGTTATTGGTTAATGATTCATGTGGCTGTTATTGTGGCAAGTTATGGACCGTTTACCTTGGGAATGATTTTAGGTGTTGTATCATTATTACTCATGATTTTTACTACCAAAGCTAATAAGGCTAAAATGGATTTAAATATTAAGGAACTTACTACAATTAACGAAATGGCGTTAACGGTTGGTTTAGTTATGCTTACCATTGGTAACTTTTTAGGAGGTATGTGGGCTAATGAAAGTTGGGGGCGTTATTGGGGATGGGACCCTAAAGAAACTTGGGCACTTATTAGTATTATGGTTTATGCTTTTGTAATACACATGCGATTGGTTCCAGGTTTGCGTGGGCGTTGGTTTTTTAACCTTTTGTCTATTGTCGCTTTTGCTAGTATTTTAATGACGTATTTTGGTGTTAACTTCTACTTAGCGGGTTTACATAGCTATGCTAGTGGCGACCAAATTGTAAGTGTTAAGTTTATTAGTATTGCTTGTGGTTTAGTGGCTATATTAGGTGTCTTTGCTTATAGAGGATATGCAAGATATTACAAGAAGTAATATTTAAATTATAATGAATAATTTCCTAATTAAAGTTTTAAAAAAATTAAATGCTTTTAAATTTTTTAATTTTAGCATTACTAGAAAATTTGGTGGCCAAAAGTTTGTTATTCCTGTTAGTGATAATATTGGCTATTCTAATTTATCTACTTCTGAGCCTTGGATGCTTGATGTTTTAAAAATAATATTACCAATTGATAATGGAAGTTTTGTTGATGTTGGTGTAAATACTGGACAAACTTTACTAAAATTAAAAAGCGTTTCTATTGAAGTGGATTATATAGGTTTTGAGCCTAATCCGTTTTGTGTTAATTATGTAAATACATTAATTACACGTAATCAATTTAAAAAAACAACTATTGTTCCTGTAGGCATATCTGATAAAACAGAAATTGGTGTGCTAAACTTTATTGATAACTCTAAGGCTGATAGTTCTGCATCTATGATTGCCAATTTTAGAAAGGACCATGTTATTAAAAGACAAGAATATATTCCTCTTTTTAAAATTGAAGATTTGATGGATGAAATTAATCTTGATAATATTGCGGTTTTAAAAATAGATGTTGAAGGTGGTGAGTTAGAAGTTTTAACCAGTTTTAAAGAGCTTCTTTTAAAAAGTAACCCAATTATTCTTCTCGAAATTTTGCCTGTTTATACAGATGATAATACTTTTAGATTAGAGAGACAAAATAAAATATTGGCGATACTTTCTAATTTAAATTATTCGATATTTAGAGTGATTAAGAACAAGGATTTGTTTACTGGTTTTGAAGAAGTGCATGATATAGGAATTCACTCTGATTTAGATGCGTGTGATTATGTTATTGTGCCTAATAACAAGTTGGATAAATTTAAAGCCTATTCTACTTAGGTTTTTAATAGTTAGGTTATAATTTTACTATTATGCAAGGCCTGCGTTAGGGATTGCAATGAAAAGCCCACAGCGAGGTACGAGCGAGGACTTGTAATGTAAAGCCCGACCCTTGTGGTAACGCCCAAATTATTTACTACAATAAACTTAATATGTATTGGTAACTTATACCGAAGGCTATTGCTAGCCCAAAACTTAGTAGTGTGCCTATTAGTATATATTCTGTGAGTTTGCGGTCTTTGGCTTTTGATAAATCGCCGAAACGAAACACCGATTTTGCTGCTATTAAAAAACCTACACCTTCCCAATGGTTTGTGATTATAAACATAAACACGAATAATCGTTCTAGTATGCCAATGTATGCGCCAGCTTCTGCGAGTGATGCTTCTTTACTGTATTCGGTTAAATCCCATTTAGAGATTATGGTTTTCATGATTATGGATGATACTTTGGTGATACATAGCAAACTAGTTATAAATAATAAGTTTTTTGGTGCAAAAAGGCTGTTTATACTAATGCTGTATGGCATATAAATTTTTACTACCAATGCTATTACTATAATATGTGCTAATTGGTCTAAGCCGAATAATATCCGGTTGTTCATTTTTGGTTTTAAATGCAGTTTTATAACATCTATTATGTAATGTGAAATGGGTATAATTATTATAGCTAACCAGTATTTAAAATGAAACTGTAATACTACTATTAATGCACCTACATGTACTAATATATGCCAATATAAAAACTTTGATTTATGCTTGTGTTTTTCTTTATGTTGTACCCATTTATTTGGTTGAAAAATAAAATCGCCAATAATATGTGCAAGTATAAATTTAATGGCTAATGCTAACATAGGTTTTGTATTTGGGTTTTGTAGTAGTGTAGTAGTTTTAAAATCTCATCGAAACCAGCTCTTTTAAGTCCTTGACTTATGTTGCCTTGGGTTTTGTTAAAAATTTTTGCTAATTGATTTTGATTTAAATCTGGGTTTTCTAATGTTGTTTTTACAAGAATGGCTGAGGTTTTTGTCCAATTATTTATGGTTAATTGTGCTAATTCTAGCATAATGTTTATAGAGGTGTCAAATAACTCGAATGGCGATTTTATGGCCAATGTGGTTTTTTTTAGGTTTTCAAAACACTCGCCCGAGTTTACAAAAGCACTTCCGTTAGATTCTGTTATGTTTTTAGATTCGTAAGTTTTTTCGCCTACACCAATAGCTAGTCTTACATCTATATTATCAAATTGTTTTATGGTTGCTTTAATTAAAATACAGGCTTTTAATGCTTGTTCTGGTGGTACTTCTAATTGAAAGCTATCGCCTCTATAAATTTCCCATGCTAATGGTGATTTACCAAAACTATTTAAAATAGTTTTAAGCGCTTTTAACCATTTTTGTGGATCACTTTTTTTAGAGTTTATAATATCGCCTGTTATTATACTAGTCATATTTTATTGGATAATATAATCAAATGTATAAATTTTATATAAAAGAACAAAATTATTATCTAAAAGACTAATAATTTAAAATATTACTTTAAAAGCTAATAATTGTAAATATTAGTTAAAAGAATTATAATTAAGGTGTTTTGTGATATCTTAAAACTAATATGTTTTAAAGTATTTTTTATGTTGATAGGGTTAAAAATGCAAATAACAATCTAATATCTTTGTTGCAGAAAAAATAAACACAAAATATGAAACTATTCAAAGAATTTAAAGAGTTTGCCGTTAAGGGGAATATGATGGATATGGCTATTGGAATCATAATTGGAGCATCTTTCAATAAAGTAATAGATGTATTGGTTAAAAAAGTATTTCTACCACCATTATCTTTATTAACCGATGGGGTTAATATGCAAAATAAACGTATTATTTTAAGGGAAGCAGTTACCGATGCTAACGGCACTAATATTATTGATGAGGTTGCTGTAGGCTATGGAGTATTAGCAGAAGCCTTTTTAGATTTTTTAATTATAGGTTTTACGGTTTTTATTGTAGTAAAGTTTATGAATAAATTACGAAATAGGGCACAAGATACTAAGGATAAAACAGTAGTGACACCTAAAGATATTGAATTATTATCGAAACTTACAGAGCTAATGGAAGAACAAAATGCACTATTAAAAACGAAACAATAGTTATGGCTAAAACGGGCAGAGAGAAGAATACAAAAAATAAAGCGAAGCATTCTAAATTAATGGCTCAGAAGAAAAACAAAAAAAAATCTGATGAAATATTAAGAAAGGAACGCTTAAAAGCAATTATAAAAAAAGCAAAAGAACAAAAAAATAATAGTTAAAGAAGGTTCGTTATTTTATGAAACTTAATTTCATTAAAATCTTTAATAACCATATTTGCTTTAGAATAATCTTGGTTTTTAGAGTGAAAGCTATCAAAACCAACACAAAATATATCTGCAGCTTTTGCAGCCAAAACACCATTGGTTGAATCTTCAATTATAAAACATTCCTCTTTTGAAAAACCAGTTGCTTCTGCAGCTTTTATAAAAATTTCTGGATGTGGTTTAGATTGTTTTAAATCACCACCACTAAGCTTGGCTACAAAATATTGGTTTAAATCAAAACGATCAAAAATTTGATTAATGCTTGTCATAGCTGCTGATGATGCTAGAACTAAAGTAAGTCCATTACTATGGTAATCCTTTATTAAATCTAATACACCATCAATAAGACCTAGGTCAGAATTACTATAAAAAAAATGTTTGTAGTGCTTACGTTTAAGAGCCACTAAGCTTTCAGGTGATTGCTCTAGATTAAAATGATCTACAAGACGTTTACAAATGTTTATAGTAGATTGCCCTGTAAAAGATTCATAAAGCTCTGTAGATACTTGTATACCAACTTCATCAAACATATCATGATAGGCTTTATTATGCATAGGTTCACTATCTATAATAACACCATCCATATCAAAAATTACTGCTTTTAACATCACATTTTTTTTTACGAATATATAAGAATTGAAATAAACACACTAAAAATCTATTTTGTAGTTTTGAATAATTATTAAAATGCATTTAAAAATCAAGACAATTCCAAAATTTCATATAAAAAACAAGCATAAATCAGGATATGATTTAGATGTTTTGTGTGAGGCATACCCAGACTTATTACCATTTGTTTTCAAAAATAAATATCAAACAAAAACCATTGATTTTGCTGATCCTAAAGCGGTAAAAGCATTAAATACGGCTTTGCTGTTTAAGTATTATAATATTAATTTTTGGGAATTTCCAGATACTAATTTATGCCCACCAATTCCTGGACGGGTTGATTATATTCACCACGTTGCCGATGTATTAAAAACATCGAAAAATTCAAGTAACATTACTGTATTGGATATAGGTACTGGGGCAAGTTGTATTTATCCAATTTTAGGGCAAGCAGAATATGGTTGGAATTTTGTTGCTACCGATGTTGATAAGCAATCATTAAAAGATGCTAAAAACATTATAGATAAAAACAAGTTAAGTGATAAAATAGAATTAAGGCATCAAAAAGATATATCTCAAATATTTAAGGGTGTTATAAATGAAAATGATAAGTTTACTATTACCATTTGTAACCCACCATTTTATAAATCTGAGGCCGACGCTTTAGAAGCAACAACCCGAAAATTAAAAGGCTTAAATAAGGATAGGGATAAAATAGTTAGAAACTTCGCTGGTACCAAAAATGAATTATGGTATAAGGGCGGTGAAAAAGCATTTATTCACAATTATCTTTATGAGAGTTCTTTATTTAAAGACCAAAGCCAATGGTTTACAACACTGGTTTCTAAAAAAGATTTGGTAAAGGGTATTTATGCGTCTTTAAAAAAAATAGGCGCTTCAGAAATTAAAACAATTAATATGGGGCAAGGTCAAAAAACATCAAGAATTTTAGCTTGGTCTTTTAAATAAAAAGTTGCTAAAGCTAAAATTAATAGCCTTAACAACTTTTCTTGTTGAACATTGTAAAAATATCTTTAGCTTTCTTTTTTCTTTCTTAAATCAACTTTGTAATATAAACCTAATTGTAATCTATGAAGGTTTAAACTTTTTATGGTTCTATAAAGGTAACCAACTTGCACATTTACAGCTTTTGTAACGTTAATTCCTAGCGCAGTATACAGTCGGTTTTCAGAAAAAGCATCAACTTTACTCGACCCAAAAGTTGTTAGGTATTCATTATGAAAACGAAAGAATAAGGTTTTATTAAGTTTTATCTTCGTACCAAGTCTATAACGCAGCCTATTATGTGTAACATTGTTAGGTCCCGTTTTATTAAGGAAACGATGCTCAATTCTTAACCTATGGTCTATAGGTAGTTTAAATAGTTTATGTTTATAGCCAATTTGTTCAGATAAACGATTTTCAAAAGTATGTGGTCCATTTGTTTCAAAACCACTATCAATATCTGCGTATCCGTAAGCTAATGTAGTTGTAACTTTTGGTGTAAGTGCGTAATTAAAATAAAGTTTATATAATATAAAGTTGAATTTATCTGCTACTTCATAATCCCATGCTTGAATTAGGGTGCTTACGCTAACTTTATCAGAAACTTTATGGCTTCCATATAAAGTGAACCAAGATCCTAATTCGTCTTCTACAGGCGATTGAGAAAATGTGGTGTTTATACTAATGGCAAAAACTAGTATAGCAATGTAATATTTCATTGGTGGTAATTTTAAAATTTTAAAATCTGTGATTTTGGTTTGTGGTTATTGTTTAAAATGGCCAAATTATTGGTACAAGTACTAACGATATAATGAAAAACAAAAGCAGAAGAGGTGCACCTACTTTCATGTAGTTCATAAATTTATATCCTCCGGCTGTCATTACCATGGCATTAGTTGTTGTTCCAATAGGAGTTAAAAATGCCGTTGAAGCACTTATAGCAACTACAATCATAAAAGGAGCAGGAGATAGGTTTAGTGAGTTAGCTGCAAGTATCGCTATAGGAGCCATTAATACAGCAGTTGCCGAGTTGTTTATTACTTGACTAAATGTTGTAGTTAGTAAAAATACACCACCCAATAACGCAATAGGGTGAATAGCACCTAAATAATCTACAAGCGCATTAGCAATTAATTGAGCAGTACCAGTTTTTTGTAATGCAATACCCATTGGTATCATTGCAGCAATCATAACAACACTTGTCCAACTTATGCCTTTATAAGCTTTAGAGATAGGCACACAACCAGTAAGTAAAACAACACCTGCAGATATTAATGCAGCTATCGATCCTGGAACAATTTTAAAAACCATAAATATAATCATGAGAATTAAAGCGCCTAGAGCAATGTAAGATTTTGAATTAAGACTCTCTACATTTTTAGCCATCCCTTCTGGGCTACCAATAATAACTAAGTTTTCGTGCTGTTTTTTTAAGTCTTCAATATTTTCCCAAGTTCCTCTTAATAAGAAAGCATCACCAGCTTTAACTGTAATTTCTTTATCTAATAAAGGTTGTCTGTTTCTTGAAGCTGCTAATAATTGAATTCCAAAACGTTTAAAATAATCACCTAATTTATATTTTCTACCAACTAACATAGAATTAGGGTTTACAATCACCTCTGTCATACCAACCTCTTGGTTAATAAGGTTGTTTTTTAACTCATCTGTAATAGGTTCTAGAGGTAAAAGTCCTAACCTGAAGGTAATCATTAATTTGTTTATAGCTTCTGTATCTCCTTTTACAGTAATTATATCATGGTAAAGAAATTCTGTATTAGGATCTGGAAATTCTATAAATTGAGGCACTTTTTTCAATAAATTTGGGTGTCTTCTTTTTATTCTAATAATAGATACGTTATAATTTTTTTCGAATTGCCATTCTTTTAATTCAGTATTTAAAAGTGGAGATATAGATCTTACACGTAAACGATAATAACCACTATCTACTTTATAGGCTTCAATCCAATTATGTAAAGTAGATTCAATATTTACTGGTTTGTTGCTTGTTTTATTGTTTGGTAAAAGTTTATAACCAATATATCTAAAATAAAGTAGCGCAACAATAAGTAACGGAATACCTATAAGTGCAAATTCAAAAAATGAAAAACCTTCAAAACCAGCTTCTACTAAAGCATTACTAGCAATAATGTTTGGAGGTGTACCAGTTAAAGTTAATAAACCACCAGTATTTGATCCAAAAGCTACAGGCATAAGCATTTTAGAAGGTAATGTACCTATACTCCAAGCAGAAGAAATTGTTAGTGGCATTAAAGTAGCTACAGTACCTGTATTACTTACAAAACCAGATAATACACCAGCACCAAGTGTAATAATAACTAATAGTTTTGGAACACTTTTCCCTGCCCATTCTACAAACTTTTTACCAGCTAAAGCTGTCCAGCCTGTTTGTGCAATACCTTCGCCAATTATAAATAGTGCAGCAATCATAATTACTGTTGGGTTACTAAAGCCACTTAAGGTTTCTTTAGAATCTAAAATACCCGTTAAAAATAAACTCAACATGGAAATTAGGGCTACAATATCTGGTGTAAATTTTCCCCAAACAAACAGTCCAATGGTAATAACTAAAATGGTAAGCATTAAATAGATCATAATTTATTTTTCTTTATTAGCTTTAGCGTTTAAATATATGTTATTATAATTATAGGGTAAAATTACAGCGGTTGTTCTTTTGTATTTATGACTAAAGTCATGCTTTTTGTTTAGGTGCAACTTTTCAATAATTGTTATTTTTAGATATAAAAAAATGAATAAACTGTTTGCGAATACGTTTTCGTTATATTGAGTTTTACCATATTCTATATTTTAGATGCATAATCTAATTTATTAATAAAATTAATTAGCATAAAAAAACACAAATAAAATATGAAATTAGATATTTTGGCTTTTGGAGCACACCCAGATGATGTTGAATTAGGTTGTGGTGGTACAATTGCAAAAGAAGTAAAAAATGGCAAAAAAGTAGGGATTATAGATTTAACTCGTGGTGAGTTAGGTACTAGAGGAACTGCCGAAACTAGAGATGAAGAAGCCTTTAATGCAGCAAAAATTTTAGGTGTTAGTATACGTACTAACTTAGAGTTTGCAGATGGTTTTTTTGTGAATGATAAAAAACACCAATTAGCTATTATTAAAATGATACGAAAGTATCAACCAGAAATAATACTTTGTAATGCTATTGATGATAGACATATTGATCACGGAAAAGGGAGTAAGTTAGTAAGTGGTGCTTGTTTTTTAAGTGGTTTAATAAAAATTGAAACTACAGATGATGGAGTTGTACAAAAACCTTGGAGACCAAAACAAGTATACCATTATATACAATGGAAACATATTGAGCCAGATTTAACCGTTGATATTTCGGGGTTTATTAATAAAAAAATGGATGCTGTGTTAGCTTATAAAACACAGTTTTTTGATGCTCATAGTAAAGAACCAGAAACACCTATATCAAGTAAGAACTTTACCGATAGTATAATTTATAGGTCTAGAGATTTAGGGCGATTAATTGGAGTTGAGCATGCCGAAGGTTACACCGTAGAACGCTATGTTGCTGTTGATAGTTTGTTTGATTTAAAGTAGTTATGATTTTTTGTAATTTTTTTTACGTTTTGAATTAAAAATATTAAAAAAAGTCTTTGTAATAAAGATTGAAATCAATTACATTTGCACACGCATTACAAAATGCTGTTCTATGGTAAGTTTTAACAAGCTAGTTATTCTTTCCTTTTATAAGAACTTTTATAGTTTTATATAATAAAATACATGGTGGTTGTAGCTCAGTTGGTTAGAGCATTGGTTTGTGGTACCAAGGGTCGCCGGTTCGAATCCGGTCTTCCACCCAAAAGCAAAAGCCTTTCAATTTATTGAAAGGCTTTTTTTGTGGCTGTAAATTTTTGTGGTTTAATCTAGTTTTATTCGCTCTTCTCTATTTGCTAACTCCCATGCAGTATGGAAAATAAGTTTTGTTCTAGTTTCTAAAAAAGGGTAATTAATTTTATCGGGTGTATCAGATGGTTTATGGTAATCATCATGTGTACCGTTAAAATAGAATATTACTGGAATATTGTTTTTCGCAAAATTATAATGGTCTGAGCGGTAATAAAAACGATTCGGGTCATTATCATCATTATAAGTGTAATCAAATTCTAAATTGAAATATTCTTTATTAATATCTTCAGAAATGGTATGTAACTCTTTACTTAGTTTATCAGAGCCTATGAGGTATAGGTAATTTTCACCTCCTGCTTCGTGTTTAGGATCTACACGACCAATCATATCAATATTTAAATTGGCTACAGTGTTTTTTAATGGAAAAATAGGATCTTCATCTGCATAATAACGCGAACCTTAAAGTCAAATTTCTTCTCCAGTTACATGTAAAAAAACGACTGTTCTTTTAGGGCCATTTCCAGCTTTTTCGGCTTCTTTAAAAGCTTCTGCAATTTCTAATATAGCTACAGTTCCAGAACCATCATCATCTGCGCCATTATTAATGTCTCCATTTTTAGAAATACCAATATGATCTAAATGGGCAGAAATAATTATTACCTCTTCTGGTTTTTCACTTCCTTTTATATAAGCAATTACATTTTCAGAATCATTTATATCATTTCCAAAGTAACTTGCTGGAATCTCTTGAAAATAATCATCTTCGGCAATAGGAGAGAGGATTTTATTAGATTGATAATGATTTTTTATAAACTCAATGGCTTTTTTTTGTCCGGGTTCTCCAGTTTTTCTTCCTTCATACTCATCAGAAGAATAAGTATAAAGCATTTCTTTTAATTCACTAGAAGTTATTGTAGCTGCAAAAGTTTCGGGATTAACCGTTTTGTTTTCAGTTTTGTTTTTATTTTGTGAAGAACTACAAGAAGTTAAAAGTATACTAGCACAAAGAAGTATTGCTATATTTTTCATTATGAATCTATAAATTTTTAGAATATGCTATATTACAAAAATGTAGGTATTAATTATGGGATTTTGAGTCTATTTTAACAATTCATTATCTCTATCAATGGTAATACGGTGTTCTTGATTGGCAATTTGCCATGCAGTAGCAAAAATTAGTTTTGTGCGTTTTTCTAATAACGGATAATCAATTTTATCTGGTGTATCTGTTGCTTTATGGTAATCAGCATGTTCGCCATTAAAATAGAAAATTACAGGTATATCATGTAATGCAAAATTATAATGATCGGATCTGGAATAATAATCGTTTCCTTCACCAATAATATTAAATTTATAATCAAGATTTATATTAAAAAAAGTATTGTTAATTTTTTCAGAAGTGTAATGGAGCTCTTTACTTAATCTATCAGACCCAATTAAATAAATATAATCTTTATTGTTTTTATGGTTGTCATCAACACGACCAATCATATCAATATTAAGGTTTGTAATCGTGTTTTCTAAATTAAAAACTGGGTGTTTTGTGTAGTATTCAGAACCTCTTTTACCAATTTCTTCTGCAGTTAAATGAAGAAATAGAATGCTTCGTTTAGGGCCATAACCTTCCTTTTTTGCTAAATTAAAAGCTTGTGCCATTTCCATTAGTGCTACAGTACCAGAGCCATCATCATCGGCACCGTTATTTATTTGTCCATCTTCAGATATTCCTAAATGATCTAAATGAGCAGATATTATAATAACTTCATCTGGTTTTTCAGACCCTTTTATATAAGCAAGTACATTTTCAGAACTTTTAAATTTTTTTGAAAAAAAGCTACTAGGTATAATTTGATAATAGTTATCGTCACCTAAAGGCGATTTTACACCTTCATTTATATAGTAAGATTTTAAAAAATTAGCCGCTAATTTTTGTCCGGGGTCACCAACTCTTCTGCCTTCAAAATCATTAGAAGAAAATTTATATAAATGTGTTTTTAGCTCATTAGAAGTAATAGTACTTGCATACTTCATTGCTAAATCGCTGTCTACCAATTTAATGCTTTCTTTTAAGTTTTTTAATTTGGTAGTATATTTAGGTTTAGCACAAGTACCAACCAAAACCATTATTGAGAGAATATAAAAAGTTTTCATTGTAATTAAGGAATAATTAATTAAATGAACTTACAACCTGAATATTCTGTTAGGGAGAGAAATTATTAGCGTGTTAGTTTCATTAAATATGATACAAATATAAGAATTCTAAGAAGAAATTACTTACTACTCAAAAGAAATATCTTCAAGTTCTGTTTCATCTAACTCAATATCAAGTTCTTCTAGTTCTTCAATAGATGCTTCTTCAAGCTTTGTTTCTTTAGCTTCTATAACTTCTGTATTAACAACTTCTGTTTTAGTAAATATAGATTTATAAGTTGTAACTACTAAAGCAGCACCAGTTAGTAGTAAGGTAAAAGGAATAATTTTTTTAACATGTCCAGCTTTTTTTGATAAATAATAAGCAATAGAGCCAAAAATTAATGCGGCTATTGCTGGAAATATTGCTAGATTAGAAATTGGTAAAACAGAAAAAATTACAGCAAAAATCGATGCTATTAAGGCTAAAATTGTAAATAGTTTTTTCATTGTAAATAGTTTTAATTTTTTAATCCAGAAGCCGATTTTATTTTTAATTCGCCAGTTCCTACAGGAATTTTAAATTTACCATATACAGGTATTTTGTTTTCATCAGCAGTAAACCATAAAGTACCATTAACGGTATTAGAGTTTGCAGAGCCTAAAGCAATTTTGTAACAAGCTTTACTACCTATAGCTGTAGATATGGTCTCTTTTCCTAAATAAGTTACTTTGGCTTTAACCTCTTCTCTGTCAAATAAAATTGTAAATATTTTACTAGTTCCTGGGCTTAAGCTTGTTAAATCAAAAGTTCTAATGCTATATAATGTAGATATAATATCTTTAGTTCCTGCGCCAATAGGTATGGTTTCTCTAACAATCCAATTGTTTTTCTTAGTTTGAACCGATTTAACTGTTTTAGTTTTATGGCTAAAAGTGTATTTCATGTTTTTAAAATATCCCCCTTCATTAATATCTCTATTATGTAAATAAGGAGTTAACGTTTTTGGGTTAACATAAGTTTCGTATAAATCTCTTATTTTAAAAAAACTATCCCATTTGCTGTAGGTAAAAGCAGTACATTTTAACCTTAAAAGAGTAGCTTTTGATGTTTTTACCGGGCTAGTTTCCATGGTAATTTGAGCCAAATCGGTTAATATACCAGACATGTTGTAAGATGCGGTATAAATTAGTTTTTCATCACTACCAATAGCATTATTTTGGGCATTTATAGTTATTGAAAATAAAAATAATAACAAAAAAGAAATACGTTTCATAAAAATAGTTTTGGTTATAACGTGCTATTAATCATTTATTGTGCCGAAAATACAATGCATAAAATTATTATACTAATTTATTGATAATATTGCTTGTTTTTGTTTTCCTGATTTATGTCATAGTATATACTAGGCAGTAAGTGTAAGTTTACTAGGTAATTAATTTTCCATTATCATGAAAAATATTCTATTACCAACAGACTTTTCAAAAAACTCTATAAATGCCATTCATTATGCTTTAGAGTTTTTTAAAGACGAAAAATGTCAGTTTTATATCTTAAACATCCAAAAAGCATCATCTTTTATATCAGACGATATGTTGGTTGTACACTCATCAACTACAATTTATAAAACATTAATAGATGCGGCAAAAAAATCAATTGCCAATATTATAACAACGCTTAATAAAGAGTTTGAGAATAATAACCATCAATTTCATTCTATTGTAGATTATGATAACTTTGTCGATTCTATAAATCAAGTTATAATAAAACACGAAATAGATTTAATAATCATGGGTACAAAAGGGGCTTCTGGTATAGCAAAAGTACTTTTTGGTAGTAATACAGTACGTGTTATGCAACGCTGTATAGCGCCGGTTTTGGCAATACCAGATGGGTATAAATTTAAAAAAATAGAACATTTAGCTTTTGCAACCACAAATTCAAAATGTTTTAATAAAGGACACTTAGATATTTTAAATGAAATAATAGAATTAAATCATGCTTCTGCCCATGTACTACATCTGGCAGATAAAAACCATTTACTTCCAGAAGTTCAAGATAATGAAGACTTTTTTAAAACAAATTTTAGTGTAGGCAAGCACGAGTTTATTGATACATCAAAAAAAGATATGTTTAACGTTGTTAGTAATTATATCGAAAAACACGATATAGATATGTTAGCAATCATGAATAAAAAACACTCTTTTCTAGAACGCTTATTTACCACACACACCGTAGAAACATTTGCGTTTAAAATAAACATTCCGCTCTTAGTTATGCAGTATTAGTGGCCTAACAGTAAAAGGTTAATTATTTTTTTTACTTATTAATGTAACAATTTATTTAATTGTTCGTCTTATTAGTATCAATCAATAATTAATCATCATGAGACAAGACAAACAACTTTTAGTCATTACACACCTAAGTCAGTTAATTACTTTAGTAACTGGTTTTGGTAGTTTATTATTACCCTTAGTGCTATGGCTAACCCAAAAAGAAAAAGTGTATCAAATGGATACACATGGTAAAAACATTATAAACTTTCAGTTAAGTTTAATATTGTGGTGTATTATCTGCGTGCCTTTAATTTTATTTTTTGGTTTAGGGCTTCTAGGCTTTTTAGTTTTAGGCATTGTATCCTTTATATTCCCTATAATAAATGCTATAAAAGCAAGCCGTGGCGAAACACCCATATACCCATTTACATTTAATTTTATCTCTTAATTTTATTAGTTAGTTTAGTTATATGAGGTAAACCAAAACACTCACTTTTTAGTGGGTGTTTTTTATTTTTAAATTTTTTGGGCGTTACCACAAGGGTCAGGCTTTTTGTTACAAGTCCGCGCTCGTGCCTCGCTGTGGGCTTTCCACTTCAATCCTTAACGCGGATTTATTAATAGTTTATGTTTGGAATTTGAATGTGAATTTTGGTAAAGTTCGTTTAACGTGTTTGTATATGGTTTGTTGCGTGTTTAAGTGCTAAAGTTAGCAAATAAACACAGATAGAAAGTCTGTGGGGACTTTCGTAAATTATCTAAAACCAAGCAATTAATTATACAAGGAGTTGACTTTAGTATTTTAAAAACTAAAATATAATTAAGCTAGAGTTTACAAAATTCACGAAGTTATTTTTATTATTTAAGTAATTAAATAATTACAATTCCTAACTTTTAAAATGTTTTTAGTTTTTTATATTTATTTTAATCTTCCTGTAGCCCATAGCAGACCTCTATTAAATACTTCTTGAAACTCTGGTGATTCAAACGTTTCATTATTATGACCAAAGGTTATTCCGAATATATTATTATCCTCTATTTTATTAGTCCATATACAAGTATGATTTTTAGAATCTTTAAAACTCTTTGCTTTGGCTAATGGAGTAATAGAAGAAAACTCTTGTGCTACAACATAAAGTTCGTCTTTTGGCGCTTTCCATACTTTGGGAAAGTTTTTCATTATAGGATGTTGAGGCGCAACATTTTTAACAATATAATTATCTTGATGGTCATGCTTCTTAGATTCTAAACCTATCATTTTAGTCCAAGCTTCTTTGCCTTCATTTCCTTCTCTATAGGTATGCATAGCGCAATGTAACATTACAATACCAATATCAGATTTTAAATGACTATCAACTACTTTTTTTATAAAATTATCATCTTTAGTTTTACCAAAACATTCATTATGAACAACAACATCGTAGTTGCTACTCCAGTTTTCTAAATTATAAATACTAGATTTGTAGTCTTTTAAATCACCTCCTTCATGTAAAACCTCCCATTCTATATTTATTTTATTTGTTGTAAATTCTTGAATCTTTTTTTTCTGATACTCATAGTTATGGCAGCATCCTCCTGTAATTAACAGGGCTTTAATAGGTTTATTCTTTTTTGATGAACAAGAAATAAATAAAGAAGTAACTACTAAATAAATAAACAATCTCATAGCAGGAGTTTAAGTTTTAAATTTGATATTAAATAAATAAAAAAGTAAATTTTATCGTTAGCTTTTAACTATTAAATAAAAGCCATTGTTTCTCTGATAAAAAATCGTTTCAATGTTTTTTATCAAGAGTTAAACGAAGTTAACTGTTTTTTCTGACAAAGTCAAGGTGATTAAGACCTCTGTTTTATTAGAGATTACTGTTTTAAAAATTTAATGGTAATTCCATTTACTAGTTTTAAAAAGTAGACGCCTTTAGTTAGGTTATTAATATCTATTTGCTCATTATTAGAAATAGTACCGCTTTTTAGTTCAAGACCAAGTACATTATAAATCCTGTAGTTTTCTGTTTTGGTTAATCCAAAAACGTGAATGAATTGAGATGCTGGATTAGGAAATATTTTAATGCCTTTAATTTGTTCAAATGCTTTAGTGTTTAATGATTGGTTTGTTGTTCGTTCATAACTAAAACCTCCGCCATTTCCGCTACCAGTCGTCCAAGAAATGAATTTTAAGTCAATGTATATATCTTCTGTTATTAAATGCAATACCATATCTTGACCATCTACTAAATTGCTAAAGTTCTGGCCAATTAAGGCATTCAAGTTTTGGTAAGTTAAAGATGCGTAATTTGCTGTAGTACCATAAGCCCATTCTGTGCCAGATGGTGCCGGATTAGATGGGATATAAGTTATACCAGCATCCGATTCTAGAAAAATATTAAACAAACCAGCGTAATTTTGCCTTGTAATCCAAACATTTTCGGTTAACCTATCTTGATTAGCTTCTTGTGTCCAGTCTGCATAATTTACTTTTGTAAAAGTGGTAGTTGGCCCAGTCCAAACGGTTTGTGCTTTACATTGAGCAGATGTCAAAATAAATATTACAAGAATTAATAAGATGGAGACTTGCCTCATTTTTATCTTTACATATTAACTAATACATGCTAACTAAGTTAGCGATTATTTCTAGTAAAGTCAAGAGGAACAAAAAAAGCAGCAATCTTAATTAAAGATTACTGCTTTTAATATCAAGAGAGTCCCTCTCTTTTTATTGAGAATTTATTAGTTATTTAGCATTACAGGCATAACTAGCATGGTAATGTGTTCGCCTTCATCAAGCCCATCAACAGGTGTTAAAATACCAGCTCTGTTTGGCATACTCATTTCTAACTGTACATTATCTGCATTTAGGTTGTTTAACATCTCTGTTAAAAAGCGTGAGTTAAATCCAATTTGCATATCGTCTCCTTGGTAATCGCAAGTTAAGCGCTCTTCTGCTTTGTTACTGTAATCAATATCTTCAGCCGATATATTTAATTCTGCACCAGCAATTTTTAAACGAATTTGGTGTGTTGTTTTGTTAGAGAATATACTAACACGACGCACAGAGTTTAAAAACTGGTTTCTATCAATTACTAATTTATTTGGGTTTTCTTTTGGTATTACTGCTTCGTAATTTGGGTATTTCCCATCAATTAAACGACAAATAAGTACCGAGTTTTCAAAGGTGAACTTGGCGTTACTTTCATTATATTCAATAGTTACATCATCTTCACTAGCTGCTAAAATACCTTTTAAAAGATTTAAAGGTTTTTTAGGCATAATAAATTCTGCAACTTGGTTAGCTGTAACATCTTCTCGAGTGTATTTTACTAATTTATGCGCATCGGTAGCTACAAAGGTTAAACCTTCTGTAGAGAATTGAAAAAATACACCACTCATTACTGGGCGTAAATCGTCGTTTCCTGCAGCAAAAATAGTTTTACTAATAGCAGTTGCTAAAACATCTCCAGTAATAACTGTTTTACTAGGGTCTTCTAGTGCAATAGCTTTAGGGAATTCATTTCCATCGGCATAAGCTAACGCATATTTACCATGGTTAGAGCTAATTTCAACAGTATTGTTCTCTTCAACCACAAAAGTTAAGGGCTGCTCAGGAAATGTTTTTAAAGTATCTAATAACAATCGCGCAGGAATAGCTACGCTACCTTTACTATCGCTTTCAACATCTAGAGTTGAAGCCATAGTGGTTTCTAAATCACTAGCAGAAACGGTTAACTGGCTACTATCTAATTCAAATAAAAAATTATCTAAAATAGGTAAGGTGTTCGAGCTATTAATAACGCCACCTAAAACCTGTAATTGTTTTAATAAATAGGTACTTGATACTATAAATTTCATCTAAAAGCTTAGTTTTAATTGTAATTCTACTACTTACAAATATATTCGAAACCTAGTATATTTGGAAACAAACTTATTAACATTTAAGAAGCGTATTTTTTCTTTCTTAGGTAGTTGAAAGCAAAACCAAACACCCCAAGCAAAACTAATGGTAGTAAGATGTTTATAAGTTGCCATTTGGTTTTATCTGATGCAATTTTTTGCTGATTTAAAAAGGCAACAGCTATTTCTTTAGACCGAATGTTTATAAGTCCGTTATCATCCAATAAGTAATTAACCGCATTTAATAAAAATTCTTTGTTGCCATAGGTTTGTCCTGTCCACCTATCAAAACCTAATTCTAGTGGTTTGTTTTTGGCAATATCATTTTTAATAACATCGCCATCGGCAATGACAATCATTTTAGTAGGGATGCTTTTATTTTTTTCTTGGTTAAGTTTAAAGGGTTTTACACGATTGCTGTAAACCGAGTTAAATTCACCTTCTAATAACACCGCAAGTGTTTGGTTGCCTTTGTTAAAGCTTTGCGGGTTTTGTTCTTTTGTTACCAACTTTAAACTTACTTCTCTTGGTGTGCCTTCTAATTTTGTTAATGGTGCTGTTTCTAGAAGTATGGTTTTTTTAATGGTGTTTTTAAGGGTGTCAATTTGGTTGGCAAAATCAAATTTTACTAAATTTAAGTTATTAACTATAGGGTGCTTACTACTCGAACCAGCTAAGGGTGAATACGGCCATTTTAAATGCTGAAATTGAGACTGGCTACCTTGGCCCATAGCCAAAGTGATAGGGGCAGAGTAAAGCGTGCTTACCATATATGGGTTTATGCGAATACCATACTTAAAAAAGAAATCGGTTAAGTTTAAATCTCTAGAAACTGCATAATTGGTTCCTTTATCGTTGTATAAACTATCTTTTTCCATAGCTACAGCATCAATTAGCCATAAGCTTTTACCACCGTTCATGGTATATTGATCAAGTACTAGTTTTTCTTCTTCAGAAAAAGCTTGTGTTGGTTTTGCTGAAATAATTAAATCAAAACCATTAATAGCTTTTAATGTATTTTGTGGGTTTGATGCGACACTATCTAAAGTAAAAGGTGCTATGTAATAATACGTGCCTAGTTTTTTTACAAAGTCGGCAATGTATTTGTCTTCTAATTGCTCGTTACCTTTTAAAATAGCAATTTTTCTGCGTTTTGGTTTTGTTAGTTTGCTAAAGCCATCTGCAAAAGCATATTCTAAATGCTGCACAGAATTAGTGACCAATTCTTGTTGAGAGGCGCCTATTTTATTTTTTACTAACGGAATAAGCACCGTTTGTTCGTTATAACTTGCCAGCGCCCAAGGAAAAATAACAGCTTGCGATGATTTGCCACTTTCTTGAACACTTAATTGCATGGGTGTTAAACCACGTTGGGTAAGTTGTTGTATGTTTCTTTCTCTTGTAGATGCGTCTTCTAATGGATTTATAAAGTTGAAGATAATGTTGCTATTTACAGCCGTAAATTCTTCTAATAATTGTTTGGTTTCGTTTTGAAGTCTTCTAAATTCTGAAGGAAAATCTTCGCCTTCTAAAAAAACATCAACAACAATTGGAGATTCAATATCTTCAATAATTTGTATGGCAGATGCGCTTAAGGTATAACGATTATCTGCAGTTAAATCAAAGCGCTTGTAAAACTTACTGCTTAAAAGGTTTATAGCAATTATAGCGATTACGAGTATTAATATGTGTTTTATGGTCTTATTCAAACTGTTTTTCTAATTGATAAGGTCTTATCGATTCTACAATATTGTTTTTAAATTCTAATTCTAAACATTCTTGCATGTTATTAAATGCACCAGGAACAAACCCCATATTGTAATTCCATTTTTCTTTAGAATTTGCTTTCAGGTTATTATCCCATCCAAACCACTCTGGTTTGCCTAATAGGACTTTAATATCATTTTTATTTTTTCCAATTAATAAACTATCTTTTATTAATTGATTTGCCATTTCGTAACGCAATTCAGGTTTTTCTTCCCAAGCTACTGTATCAAAATATTTTTTATGATGATAGCTGCTAAAAATATTTAGCATGGGGTAAAATAAATAAAAATAAACAATAGGCGTAAGTACCAAACTTACTAAAAAAGTAAGCCATTTACGCTTATCAATAGTATTTACAAATAGCCAAACAGCAATAAATACAAATACTAAAAAGAACACTAATAAAGGTGTAATTATCATTTAATTTGCTTTGTTAATATTTAGTTTGGTTAGAAATAAAAAGAAAAGGGTTACACTTAAAAAATAGATAATATCACGAGTATCTAACACACCACGGCTCATACTTTTAAAGTGTGAACTCATGCCAATTTGTTCTACAAAATCACTTGAAAGAAACTCTGCAATACCTTCAAAACCAATGTAAAATATAAAACAGATAAAAACAGATGTAATAAAAGCAACAATTTGATTATCTGATAAAGTAGAGGCAAACACCCCTATAGCAGTATAAGCAGCTACTAAAAATAGCAAGCCAAAATACGAACCTATTGTGCTACCAACGTCTATATTGCCAACAGGGTTTCCTAGTTGATAAACAGTATAAACATATAATAAAGTTGGTATAAGTGCTATTAATATTAATATGAGTGCACCAAAATATTTTCCTAAAACAATATTAAAATGCGAAATAGGTTTTGTTAATAATAACTCTAATGTGCCTTGTTTTTTTTCATCTGAAAAACTTCGCATAGTAACTGCAGGAATCAAGAAAATTAAAATCCAAGGGGCTAATAAAAAGAAAGATGATAAATCGGCGAATCCATAATCTAGAATATTAAATTCCCCTTTAAAAAGCCACAGAAATAGCCCATTTAAAACTAAAAAAATGGCAATAACCAAATAACCAATTGGTGATGCAAAAAATGAGTTTATTTCTTTTTTAAGTATTGCTATCATTCAAATTATTATTCTAGAGTTTCTAACTTATCAACACTCCAAGCCTCTGGTTTAATACTAAAAAGCGGTTTTACTTTACTCCAAACAGTATTAAATAATTCAGATTTTCTATAGTTTTCTAATGTGTTTTCAGATTCCCAATAACTGTATGTAAAAAAAATATTAGGATTGTTTTTATCTCTATATAGTTCTAAAAAACTACAACCTTCAAAAGCTCTAATTTTTGATTTATTAGTATTAAAATTTTCAAGAAAAATTTCAATATTTTGTTTATAAAATCCCATTTTTACAATTCTTACTAGCATAAAAAAACTTTAAATTAAAAATCGGCAGCTTTTACGTTTTGTGGTATTTCGGTACCTTTATGAATCACAGGATTGGGTATAAATTTAATGCTAACAGCATCCATTATTCTAAGTCCTAATAGCGTTGATGCACTACCAACAGTAGCGCTATTGCTTTTATAAACAGCAATTTCTAAAAAATTACCAGAATTAAAAACTACCAGTTTCCTACCTTCATCATTTCGTTTGTTTTCGGCAATTTCAAAATTTACAATATCACTATATTTATTATGTATTTTTTTAAAGGTATAATGGCGAGCCGAAATCTCATAATTACGTCCCTTTTGTATCGTTTCAAAAAAGCTGCGTTTAATATTAGTTACTACATTACCATAGTTGTCAATATAAATAACGCTTCCAATAATTTGTGTTTTATCATCGTTAACATAAGGCTCAATGTTTTTAATTGGCTTTATGTTAGAAATAGGTTTTCCAATAACTTCTAGGGTACCACCACGAGCAATATGGCAAGCTACTTTAACAAATACATCTAAAACAGGAAAACTAGTTTGAATTTTATCGTGAATATTAATTTCAACAATCTTTTCTGGTGCAATTTCAGAGCAAATCATACTCATAATACCATTATTGGCACAAATAAAGTAATGGTCGTCTAGTTTTATGGCTATGTGTTTGTTTTCAGGGTTAATTTCAGAATCAATACCAATAATATGAATGGTGCCTTTAGGAAAACTATTGTAAGCGTTTTGAATTATATAAGCAGCTTCTGGAATATTAAATGGCGAAACAGAATGGGAGATATCAACAATTTTAACATCAGGCAACTCACTATAGATGGCGCCTTTTGTAGCGCCAGCAAAGTAATCTTTTTCACCAAAATCGGTTGTTAATGTTATGATTGCCATGGGCAAAATTGTTAATATGTTTTTAATGTTATCTTACTCAAAATTATGTATTTTTGAGTTTCACATGTATGTGATACAAACCTACATAAATTTTTGTTTTTGTTTTTATATTTTAAATGAAAATGTAAGTAAGTTTTCAACTAAAATGCTTGTAAATCATTAAACTAATAACACGCTTTTGAACGAAATTATTATCGAACTCGAAGAAATAACTCCAAAAGAATTTTTTGGAGCTCAAAATGCTAATATTGAACTTCTTAAAAAATACTTTCCAAAATTAAAAATCGTAGCACGTGGAAATAAAATTAAAGCCTTTGGTGATGAAGAATTACTAGAAGAATTTGATAGGCGTATTACCATGCTTTTAAAGCATTTTGCTAAGTACAATAAATTAGATGAAAATGTTATAGAGCGTGTATTAACTAGTCAAACCAGCGAAGATTATACAACATCAAAACAAAGTGGCGAAGTAATTGTGCATGGTGTAGGCGGAAAACTTATTAAAGCGCAAACAGCTAACCAACGCAGAATGGTTGAGCTTATGCGTAAAAACGATATGGTTTTTGCAATTGGTCCTGCTGGTACTGGTAAAACCTATACTGGTGTGGCATTGGCAGTACAAGCCTTAAAAAATAAAGAAGTAAAACGTATTATTTTAACACGTCCTGCAGTTGAAGCAGGCGAGAATCTTGGGTTTTTACCAGGTGATTTAAAAGAAAAATTAGATCCGTACATGCAGCCATTGTATGATGCATTACGAGATATGATTGCGCCAGAAAAACTGGCAAGTTATATAGAAAAAGGGACCATACAGATTGCGCCTTTAGCCTTTATGAGAGGGCGAACATTAGATAATGCTTTTGTAATTTTAGATGAAGGGCAAAACACCACACACGCCCAAATGAAAATGTTTTTAACGCGTATGGGTAAAAACGCTAAGTTTTTATTAACAGGAGATCCAGGACAAATAGATTTACCACGCCGTACCATTTCTGGGTTAAAAGAAGCTTTGTTGATTTTAAAAAACGTAGAGGGTGTTGGTATGATATTTTTAGATGATAAAGATGTTATTCGTCATAAACTCGTTAAAAAAGTAATTGCAGCCTATAAAAGCATAGAAAACGTAGACTAATTATTTTTTAACTATTTAAAAATAAAGTATTCAATTAAAAAAGCTATCACTTAATAGCTAAAAGCATAAAAAAAAATGAGCAACACGATAATCGATACCAATTTTAATTTTCCTAATCAAAAAAGCCTTTACAAAGGAAAAGTAAGAGCCGTTTATAATATTAACGACGAAGAATTGGTTATGGTTGCAACCGACAGACTTTCTGCATTTGATGTTGTAATGCCTAAAGGTATTCCTTATAAAGGGCAAATACTAAACCAAATTGCAACTAAAATGATGGCAGCAACAGAAGATTTGGTTCCAAACTGGCTAACCGCAACTCCAGATCCAAATGTAGCTGTTGGGCATTTATGTGAGCCATTTAAAGTTGAAATGGTAATTCGTGGCTATATGTCTGGACATGCAGCGCGCGAGTATAAAGCAGGAAAACGCATGCTTTGTGGTGTGCCAATGCCTGAAGGTATGAAGGAGAATGATAAATTTCCTGAACCTATTATTACACCAGCAACAAAAGCAGAAATGGGCGACCATGATGAAGATATTTCTAGAGAAGATATTTTAAAACGTGGTATAGTCTCAGAACAAGATTATTTAGTACTTGAAGATTATACACGCAAATTATTTAAACGTGGTTCTGAAATAGCAGCGTCTAGGGGGCTAATTTTGGTAGATACTAAATATGAATTTGGTAAAACTAAAGATGGACACATTGTTTTAATAGATGAAATTCATACACCAGATTCATCTCGTTATTTTTATGCTGATGGATATCAAGAACGCCAAGATAAAGGCGAATCACAAAAACAATTAAGTAAAGAGTTTGTGCGCCAATGGTTAATTGCTAACAATTTTCAAGGATTAGAAGGGCAAACCGTTCCTTCTATGAGCGATGAGTATATTGAAAGCGTAAGCGAACGCTATATTGAACTTTATGAAAACATTACTGGCGAAACTTTTGTTAAGGCAGATGTTTCTAATATTCAACAACGTATTGAAAAAAATGTATTGGAGTATTTAAATAAATAAATTATTAAATACTACAGCATTCTTGTGGGGTAATTTCTAAAATATTTAGTAATTCTAAAGGATGATCAATAACTAATTTTGCACCATTAGCGATTAATTCTTCTTTTGTTCTAAATCCCCAAGACACTCCAACTGCAAAGAAATTAGCATTATTTGCAGTTTGCATATCTACATCGGTATCTCCAACATAAATAATGTCTTCCGGTTTTATATTTAATCTATTGCTAATTTCGATTGCTTTTATTGGGTTTGGTTTTTTATGTGCTTCTATGGTTAAACCATCTACAGTTTCAAAATAGTTTGGTAGTAAGGACATAACTACTTTTTTAGTCAATTTATCTTCTTTGTTGGATAATACACTAAGTTTTATTTGACTAGATTTTAAAGTGTCAAGTAATTCTTTTATACCACTATAAGCATAAGTTTTAATTGTACATTGGTTACTATAAATTTCCATCATAGTATTAAAACTTCTTGTGATTTGTGCGTTATTACGTTTAGATTCTGGTAGTGCTTTTATGACAAGACTCTTAATGCCTTTGCCAATAAAATCTTTATAGGCTTCATAGCTATGCAAAGGATAGTCATAAACTTTAAGAGCTTTATTCATAGCATCTGCTATGTCTTGAATAGAGTTAACTAATGTGCCATCTAAATCGAAAATTACTGCTTTGTAGGTCATGTTTAAATTTATTTATTAATAGTTGTATTTTACAATACGACCATTTAAAGGTTGTTCATTACGGTAATTGTTAATTGGCATGTTGCTTCTAAGTTTTAATACTTCTTCAACAGATAATACAATAGGTTCTTTAAACACAATCCAATTTACATTTTCTGTACATGGAGGTGTTGTTAAAGACCCGCCATAAGAATAAAAGTGTTTGTCTTCTAAAAACAAACTTGATAAATCAATTTTTTGATGTATGTCTTTAAAAGCACCTTCTTTAATTGGTAAAAAGCTTTCAAAAAATTCGAATAGCTGGCTTTCATTACCTTCTTCTCCTAAAACGCCTAAAACGGTAATTTTTCCAGATTTGCTAACATGTACTAAATGCATTTCAATTGGGTAAATAACACCATTTATTCTATGTTCTGAAGGTTCATGAAAATGTATTTGCTTTAAGTAAAAAGTCTCGTTTTTATAGTTTATAGAGTCACCAGGTTCAAAATCAAATTGTATAGAGTGTCCATTATTTTTAACTTCACTCATTAAGGTACTAGGTGTGTATTGAATTTTTAGTTCGTGATTTGTTTTTACCGAATCTACATTTCTATGTATAATGTTTATGGGAGATTGTAATTGGCCATTACAGTCTGAGTTTTTCTCAACTTCCATCCAATGTTCAGGAGAGGTTTCTCCAGCATAGCTCCAATGTTTTTTGTTATCTTGGTGTTTATTTAAGTCAATATGTTTTGTTTTTTGTAAATTTTCACAAGACATTACAGTTAGTAGTATTGTACAGATAAATAGACTTATTTTTAATTTCATAATTTTAATTTTGAATCAATTTATGCCTCCAAAATTAATTATATGAAAAACTTAAAAACCTTACTTTTGTCATGTTTTGAAACTTTTTTCGAGTGAAGTTATTAAATCTTTAGTTTCAAGGAATTTAAACAATAATTATCACCTTCGACGCCCCGAAAATTCCATAGCTTCGCCTTTGCCAAACCCATAACTTACGCCAAAAGAAACAAAACGCCCACGTTGCCTGCTATTAAATAAATAAAAATCAGGTTGTGTTGTTGTAGTTTGGCTTATTCTTGAAGCAAAAATATCTCGAATGCTTAGGTTTAAAATAACCTTGCCTTTAAGAATCTTTTTTCTTAAACCTAAATCTGCAAATAGATTATCGGCAATTTCACTTTGAACGGTTTTGTATTTTGATCTGTAATCGCCAGATATTTCTAAATCAAACTTAGAAGGAAGTTTAAATTTAGTAGTTAAACTTGCTGCCCATCTATTACCTTTAAAATCAAAATCAGTAGTTTCAAAAACACCTTTTCTACTAAAATAATTAATATTAAAATCACCATTAAACGAAAACCAATTAGAAGGCGAGTACTTTCCATTGGCTTCAAAACCTGTAGTGGTATTAGTGCCTACGTTTTCTGGACTTGAAGTACTTATATTGTTTTCAAAGGTTGAAATGCGCTCAACAACATCTACTGTATAGCTGTTATATAAGCTAAAATTTAATGAGGCTTTACCTAATTTGTGTATGCTTGTGATTTCGTAGGAGTCTGTAAATTCTGGTTGCAAATCTGGATTACCAGTAAAAATGCTAAAGTTGTTTCGAATGTTAGAAAACGGATTTAATTCTCTTAAACGAGGTCTACGAATACGTTTTGAAAAACCAGCCTGAATAGAAAAATTATCACTTATTTTATAAGATGAATGTATGCTAGGGAATAGGTTTGTATATTCTTGACTGTTTTTTTCGTTAGTATTTTCTAATAGTGTATTTAAATTGGTGTGTTCTAACCTAAGGCCTAGTTTTAGTCCCCAAAAATCACCTTCATAAGCAGCAGTAGTATAAATACCTAAAACCTTTTGGTCGAAATCAAAAATATTGGTTAAATCTTCATTATCAACCCATTCGCCATTTTCAAGGTTGCTAACAGCAAAATCATTAGATACGCTATTTATAACGTACTGTGAACCTGTTTCAATAGTATATTTTTCTAAAAACGGATGGGTGTAATCTAATTTAAATGTATAATCTTCTAAAGTGTAATCTGTACGTGTTTTTTGTTGAAAATCGTTATCGTCACCAACAATTGTTGTGTTTTCAAAATCTGAAAACTGATCTTTTCTAAAAGAGTTACCTAAAGCACTAAATAATAAACTTTGGTCTTCATGGCGTTTAAAGTTTTTCTTGTATTGTAACTCATAACGCAATTTTGGGTTATCGGCTTCTGTGGTTTCATTACGTAACCATCTATTGGTAGTTGAATTGGTAGCATCGGTTTGATTAAAATTTGATAAGAAATTTTGGTCTTCAACTTCATATGCGTACGACCCTGAGAGTGTTACGATATTTAGATTGTTTATATGGTAATCTGCACCAATAAGTATATTACTAAACTTTTCATTAAACTCGCCATCGCCATTACTGTTTATGGTCGTGTTATTAATTAAATCTCGATTAATAGATTTACGCTCATCCGGATAGGTACGAATACCAAAACCTAATTGACTAAATAGATTAAATTTTTCGGTACGTTTGTTAATACTCAACCCGAAACTATTGCTATTAGGTACACCAACATTTAATGTTGCAGATCCATTAATCCCTTTTTTTTCTGATTTTTTAATAATAATATTAATGATTCCTGAAGTGCCTTCGGCATCGTATTTCGCTGATGGATTTGTAATGACTTCAATTTTTTCAATCATATCTGCTGTTATACTACCTAATGCATTACCATCTGCACTAGCAAGAACTGAGGGTTTTCCGTTAATAAGAATTTGTACTCCTTGACTACCTCTAAGGCTTATTTCACCTTCAATATTAACATTTACAGATGGAATATTATTTAATACTTCTAAAGAGCTAGCCCCTGTAGAGCTTAAATCTTGGCCAACATTAAACACACGTTTATCTAGCTTAAATTCAGTTTGCGATTTTTCAGCACGAATAACTACTTCATCTAAGGCTTGATTATCTTCTGTTAAGGTTATTGTCTTTAAATTTATTGAATTTTTAATGATATTAAGGTTCTTATAACTTTCAGTTTTATAACCCATAAAACTAACTTCTATATAAAAATTAGATACACTAGTTTTAAAGTTAAATGAGCCATCTGGAGATGTTATGGTTCCTGTTAAAGGTTTGTTTGTATCTCTATCTAATAAAGATATAGTGGCATACTCAATAGGGAGTTGGTTTTTGCCTTCAATAACTTTTCCTGTAATAAGAATCTCTGAATTTTGAGCATTACTATGAAGTATACCTAATAAAAAGATTAACATAAAAAAGACTCTTTTATTCATATGAAAAGAAAAAAAAATAATGTGATGCAAATATAAAATATATAGATTGTTTTCTTGTTTTTATTAACTTTTACTAAAGTTTTATACCTAATACATAAGTTAACGATTGACTAATTTCTTCAATTAAACATTCATCGTAATCGATAGTAGTATGTTTTTAATTTATCTAATATTTTTCTAATTAAATTATAAACAAAAGCATTAGTTTTTGCATAATGAAACGATATAAAACAAACAACAACCATAAATAGTATTGCACCAAAAATAGCAGTTGATGGTTCTAAAGATTTGCTTAAAAAACGTTTTAGCCCATAGCCAGTAAAGCTACCATAAAGTAAAACAAAATGTATGACATAAATAGATAATGTTTTTTCTCCAATTCGAGCAATGATAGATTGTTTTAAAAATTGCTCTAAACTATAAAAAGTACCAAACAAAATAAGCACATTCCCTAATCTAGTAAACAGATAATTATAATCTGCGCTCATTTTTAACAATTCAATATTTGTTATATAACTAAGTTTTGTTAGAAACAGAGAAGAAAAATAAATAAGAAAAAAGCCAACAGTAAAGAAAGTAATAATAGTTATGAATTTAAAGCGATTGCGGTGGGCATGCCTGAAAAACACAGTTGAAATAAATGCTCCAAAAGCAGAATAGCCAAACCAAGGTAAAATGGTAAAAACAGAGCCGTTGGTTTTGGTCATATAATTTGCAATAATTTCCGGAATATATTCTAAAGTTAAATCCCTGTAAATTGGTTCGGTAACAAAGCAAAGACAACCAATTGTAAAAAGAATAATTGAAAAAAGATAGCTGCGTTTTTTGAAAAGACTATGTAAGCCAATTAGAAAAATTAATGATAAACCAATGCATTGCAAAACGTCAATTATAAAAAAATATGAGCTAAAATGTCCAGATAGCCAATTAAAAACATTAATGCGTAAACTATACCCAATTACAATTAATAAGAGACCTCTAAAAAGGCCTTTTTTTATTCTAATTTTGTCGTTACCCTTGCTATAAGCACGAAGTAATAAATAAGCAAAAACTAACCCAGAAATTGTAAAGAATGTAGGTGCTGTAATACCTCTAAAATAAGACCAAATATTATAGGCTGTGTTGGAGTTGTCTCTGTAAATTGGAGATAGTAAAGTGTCTATAAAATGACCTTGAAGCATCATTAATATAGCAAAAGCTCTAACGGCATCTATAAAGTATAAGCGATTTGGTTGCGCCATAAGTTGGTTTCCTTTTATAAAGATACTTTTAATAAATTAAAATGAAAGTTTGTAAAGTGATATATTTATATAATTTATAATTACAAATGGAAGAACTTATTAAATCTTTCTCAAACTTTGTTTGGGGCTTACCTTTAGTCATTTTACTTATTGGTGGAGGACTTTACCTTTTATTTTTGTCTAAATTTTTACCATTTCGATTTTTAGGACATGCAATTCAAATTCTAAGAGGTAAATATGATAACCCTAATGACTCTGGAGAGATATCTCATTTTAAAGCCTTAACAACGGCCTTATCTTCTACAATAGGTATGGGAAATATTGCTGGAGTAGCTGTGGCTATTTCTGTAGGTGGTCCAGGTGCTATGTTTTGGATGTGGGTAAGTGCTATTGTTGGTATGTCTACAAAATTTTTTACCTCTACTTTAGCAATTATGTATCGTGGTAAAGATAGTGCTGGTGAAATACAAGGCGGTCCCATGTATTTTATAATAGAAGGCTTAGGAAAATCTTGGAAACCTTTAGCGGTAATGTTTAGTGTTTTTGGCATGGTTGGGGCTTTACCTGTTGTAAATGTTAATCAATTAACTCAAGCTATAAACGATATTTTACTAATACCTAATGGCGTAGAAGTTGGTTTGAAATCTAATCTGATTATTGCATTTGTATTAGTTGTTTTAACATCGGTAATTATTCTTGGAGGATTAAAGCGTATAAGTAACGCGGCTTCTAAAATGGTGCCTTCTATGGTGTTATTATATTTTGTTCTGGTACTCTATATTTTAATTTATAATTATGAGGTAGTACCTAAATATTTTATAATGATTTTTACTGATGCATTTTCAGCAGATTACTTTAAAGGTGATGCTTTTATGGGCGGTGTTTTAGGTGCTTTAATTCTGTTAGGAATTCGACGAGGAGCTTTTTCTAACGAAGCCGGTATTGGTACGGCGCCCATGGCACATGGAGCAGCAAAAACAGATGAGCCTATACGTGAAGGTTTAGTAGCTATGTTGGGGCCAGCCATAGATACGTTAATTGTTTGTACACTAACAGCTTTGGCAATATTGGTAACTGGTGTTTGGGAAACTACTTCTGATAATGGTGTGAGTTTAACGGCTTCGGCTTTTAATAATGTTATGCCGGTTTATGGTAAGTATATGCTTATGGTTTGTGTGTTAATTTTTAGTGTGTCTTCATTGTTTTCTTATGCTTATTATGGAAGTAAATGTTTATCTTTTTTAATTGGAGCAGATAAAAAACATTACTATAATTACATTTATATTCTTAGTATAATTCTTGCTGCTACAACCCCTTTTAGTGTTATGTTAAATTTAATAGATGGTGTTTTTGCGTTAATGGCAATTCCAACTATGATTTCTGCTCTCATTTTAGCTCCAAAGGTAATGATAGAGGCTAAATCATATTTTAAACGTCTAAAAATCAAATGATTTTTTGTGATTATTCGTGCTAAATTGATATATTTATGCTAAATAAATATATATGGCTATAGATTTATGTCCTAATTGTGGTTCAGATCAATACGTTAAGAGCGGAATTGTTAATAAAAGACAACGCTATAAATGTAAAAAATGCAATTATTTTTTCTCTGTAAATAAGATAGGGAAGAAGATAGATGATTATTATGTAAACAAATCACTTCAGTTATATTTAGAGGGTTTAACCTATCGTGAAATAGAACGTATTTTGGGTGTGTCTCATGTTAGTATCATGAATTGGGTTAAAAAATACAATATTAAACGTCCTTATAACTCTAATTATCACCCTACTTATAAAATTTTAAACGCTACTGAACTTGGGGTTTATTTTCAGAATTCAGAAAATATTAAAGGTGCAGGTGTTGTTGTTACAGAGCTTGGCGATAAGTTTATGTTAATAAAATGGGAACGTTTCAAAGAATAACTATAGTAAATTTACATTCATATATATCGTTTTTTAGATAAACCATTCTTTTTTTGAATTTAGTGGTGCACACAAAACCAAAATAATTACTAACTAAACTCAAAACAATGAAAAAAAAAACGTTTTTACTTTCAATGGTATTAATGCTGATGGTTCCTTTTATAGGAAGTAGTCAGGAAGAAGCACAGGAAGTAGACCATTCCTATAAGCCTATGCAAATTAAGCTAAGTGAAGATGGTAGTAAATATTTACGAATTATTACCTGGCACCAAATGTGGTTGCAAGCTGGAAGTGAACAAAAAGGATTGAGGCATTCAATAAGAAGATCTCGTGTATTGGCTTTTGCACAAATTTCACCTAAATTTTTAATACTAACACACTTTGGCCTTAATAGTTTAGGGGCTAGTAATTTAACAGCAAACCCAAATTCTCAAACAGCAAACAATAGAAGCATGCTTTTTTTACATGATGCTTGGGCAGAATTTGCCATAGAACCAGGTAAATTACATGTTGGTACAGGATTACATTACTGGAATGGTATTTCTAGGCTTTCTAACCAAAGTACTTTAAATATGATGACACTTGATAATGCAGGATCTGGTAATGCTGATGGTAGACTTTTTCCTTGGAATAATATCACTACAAGCGACCAATTTGCACGTCATTTAGGTGTGTATGCTAAGGGGTCTTTAGGTAATTTTAGCTATAGAATTGCTGCCAACAATGCTAGAACTAATATAGGTTCTTTGGGGGCTGTTCCTTCTTTTCAGGTTAACAATATTGATGGGGCAGGCCTTTGGAATTTTGCAGGCTATTTTAAATACGATCTGCTTGATAAAGAATCTGATAAACTTCCATATCTAGTTGGTACTTACTTAGGTAAAAAGAAAGTGTTTAGTATTGGTGCTGGGTTTTTCCATCATCCAGATGCATTAGCTGTAGGTAATCTAGATACTAGGGAATCTGTAACACATTTTGCTATGGATGCTTTTTACGACGCTCCTTTAAATGACGATTTGGCAATAAATGCTCTAGGAGCTTATTATAATTATAAATATGGTGATACTAATGGATTTAACTCTGGTGGGTTAGTGCCATCTTCTGGTAGTATTCTTTACAGTCAAGTTGGGGTTTTGTTTAGAAAAGCCAAACTTATGCCATATTTGTCATACAATTCTCAAAATCTAGATTTTACTCCTGATAATAGTAATGAATTGGGTATAGGGCTTAACTATTTCATAAATGGTCATTTTGCTAAAATTACAGCAGAATTCACAACTGGTTCTAAGGGAGCAATAGGTGCTGAATCAACTAATATATTCAGACTTCAAACACATATTTTTCTATAATCAACTAATCTAATTAAAATATAATATGTCAGAAAAACAAAAACACGCTACGGCGTACTGGAAAGAGAACTTAAAGTATTTAGTGATTCTACTTTCAATATGGTTCATCGTTTCTTATGGATGTGGTATTCTTTTTAAAGATGCCTTAAATGAAATTAGACTAGGAGGCTTTAAGTTAGGCTTTTGGTTTGCGCAACAAGGTTCAATATATGTATTCGTAATTCTGATTTTCGTATACGTGAGATTGATGAATAAATTAGATAAAAAATACGGTTTCGACGAGTAACCCTTAACTAAAATTTAAAACAAAACATTATGAGCGTACAAACGTGGACATGGATATTAGTAGGGTTAACTTTCGCCCTTTATTTTGGAATAGCAATTTGGGCTAGAGCAGGCTCAACAAAAGAATTTTATGTTGCTGGTGGAGGTGTTTCTCCATTAGCTAATGGTATGGCAACTGCTGCCGATTGGATGAGTGCCGCTTCATTTATTAGTATGGCAGGAATTATTTCCTTTTCGGGATATGATGGCTCTGTTTATTTGATGGGTTGGACTGGTGGTTATGTACTTCTGGCATTACTATTAGCGCCTTATTTACGAAAGTTTGGTAAGTTTACTGTTCCAGATTTTATTGGAGACAGATACTACTCTAACACAGCTAGAACGGTAGCTGTAATATGCGCACTAATTGTGTCATTTACATATGTTGCTGGGCAAATGCGTGGTGTTGGTATTGTGTTTTCGCAATTCTTACAAGTAGATATTAACTTAGGTGTTGGTATTGGGATGGCAGTAGTATTAACTTTTGCCTTGTTAGGTGGAATGAAGGGGATTACATATACGCAAGTAGCACAATACTGTGTATTAATATTTGCATTTATGGTACCTGCATTTTTCATCTCAATGCAAATGACAGGGAATATTATTCCGCAATTAGGAATGGGAGGAACCGTTGAAGGCGGCGAATTTCTACTAGATAAATTAGATAAATTACACACCCAACTTGGATTTAGTGAATACACTAGTGGAAAAAAATCTACTTGGGATGTTTTTGCTATTACTTTAGCTTTAATGACAGGTACAGCAGGATTACCTCATGTAATTGTGCGTTTCTTTACAGTACCTAAAGTAAAGGATGCTAGAAAATCTGCAGGTTACGCTTTATTGTTAATTGCAATTCTTTATACAACAGCGCCGGCTATTGCTGTATTTTCTAGAACGAACTTAATTGAAACTGTAAGCGAGCAAAAATATGCAGATATTCCAGAGTGGTTTAAAAACTGGGAAAACACAGGTTTAATTGCTTGGGCTGATAAGAATGGTGATGGAAAAATTCAGTATGTAGCAGGTAATGCATTATCTAGCAAAAAACCAGCTTATACCGATGTTAGAGGAGCTAGTGGAGAACGTATGATTTCTAATGCTAGTGATGCGAAAAATGAATTATATGTAGATAGAGATATTATGGTATTAGCAAATCCTGAGATTGCAAATCTTCCTAACTGGGTAATTGCATTAGTGGCAGCAGGTGGATTAGCAGCAGCTTTATCTACAGCAGCAGGATTACTTTTAGTAATTTCAACATCTATTTCTCATGATTTAATTAAAAAACAGTTAAAGCCAGATATCTCTGATAAAGGCGAGTTAAACTGGGCAAGAGTAGCAATTTTTGTTGCTATTTTAATAGCCGGGTACTTTGGTATTAATCCGCCAGGATTTGTCGCCGCCGTCGTCGCATTAGCCTTTGGACTTGCAGCTGCTTCTTTCTTTCCTGCTATTATTTTAGGAATTTTCGATAAACGTATGAATAGTCAAGGGGCAATTTCAGGAATGATTGTAGGTATTGTTATCATGTTATTCTACATGATGAAATTTAAATTAAACATGTTTGGTGGAGGAACAAGTGAAGATTGGTGGTTTGGTACATCACCAGAAGGCTTTGGTACTATTGCTATGTGTGTTAATATTGTAATATCACTAGTAGTTTCACGTATGACAGCAGCCCCACCTCAAGATGTTCAAGACTTGGTTGAAAGTATCAGAATTCCTTCTGGTGCCGGAGAAGCAGGTGAAACACATTAAAGTAAATTCTTGAAAATCTTTAATTCAAGTTTATTAGTTAGAAGAAATCAGCACTACTTAAAAGTAGTGCTGATTTTATTATATTAGTGAAATCTAGTTTGATTGTTACAAAGTCTATAGAATTCATTTTTTTAAAAGGAAGTTACATGAAAAAGCGGCACGAACAAAAATTAATAGTCTTATCCATAGCCTTGTTTTTAATTTTTAATATTCCTTTTTTGTTGATTTTTAATATTGAGGGAGCCTTATTTGGTATCCCAATTTTCTATTTTTCAATATTTTCTTTTTGGTTATTGTCTATAATTATTTCTTATATCGTTTTAAAACGCCATTATGAATAATTATACTTTAGTTTTTATAATTATTATCTATTTAGCAGTATTATTTTTTATTGCTTTTTTAGCTGAAAAAAAGGGGCAAAGTAAGTGGGTTAATAATCCTTATGTTTATACTTTGTCTTTAGCAGTATATTGTTCGGCTTGGACATATTATGGAAGTATTGGTATTGCTGCAAATACAGGTATTGATTTTCTTCCTATTTATCTTGGTCCAGTTATAGCAGCCCCTTTATGGATATTAATTCTTCGAAAAATTATAAGAATTTCAAAACAACATAAAATTTCATCTATAGCAGATTTTATTTCTCTTAGATATGGAAATAATCGTTTTTTAGGAGCTCTTGTTACTTTAATTTGCTTTTTAGGAACGGTACCTTATATTTCGTTACAGCTTAAAGCGGTTTCTGAAACTTTTGAAATTATGACAGATGAAACCAGTTATATTTCAACTTCAATTTTAGACGATACTACATTTTATGTGGCTTTAATACTAGCCATTTTTGCAACCTTTTTCGGTACTCAAAAAACAGATGCGTCAGAAAAACATAAAGGCATTATAGCCTCTGTAGCGTTTGAGTCTGTTTTAAAATTAGTTTTCTTTTTAATTATTGGTTCTTACATAACTTTTTACTTGTTTGATGGAACGACAGATATCTATTGCCAAATATCTAAAACAGAAAACTTCAAACAATTAATTACTTTAAATGGTGTTGAAGATGGTTTTAATTGGGTTTTTATGATCTCTTTGTCCTTTATGGCTATATTTTTATTACCAAGGCAATTTCAAGTATCGGTATTGGAAAACAATCGTGAAAAGCATTTAAAAAAAGCAATTTGGTTGTTCCCTTTGTATTTGTTGTTATTTAATATTTTTGTTGTTTTTATAGCCTGGGCAGGCAAACTTACTTTTGGTAATTCAGTTAATGCAGAGTATTATACGTTATTGTTGCCATTAGAACAGAATCATTCATTTCTAGCCACTCTTGTTTTTTTAGGTGGGTTTTCAGCGGTTATTTCTATGGTTATTGTATCTACTTTGGCGCTATCTACTATGGTGAGTAATAATCTTATTATACCTTATGGATTCTTAGATAAATTTATTCAGAATCAACCTGAACGTAATGAAAAGTATATCAAAAATATTCGCCGTATATCTATTTTTACTATAATTATCACAGCCTATTTTTTCTATATTTCTTTTTCTAAAGAATTGTCTTTATATTCTATTGGACTAATTTCATTTGTAATTATTGCGCAGCTTGCGCCTGCATTTTTTATTGGTCTGTTTTGGAATAGAGGCTCTTCAAAAGCGGCTATAACAGGAGTTATAGTAGGTTTTAGTATTGTGTTTTATACACTAATCTTGCCATTTACATTACAAGCTTATACAGGAACAGACGATTTTATTCAATATGGACTTAATGGCATACCTGCTTTAAAACCTTATGCTTTATTTGGTATAGATTTTTTAAGTCCTCCATCACACGCATTTTTCTGGAGTATGAGTTTCAATATTTTATGTTACCTCGTGTTTTCTTTAACATCAAAAGGGAATTATAGAGAGCGTAATTATGCTGAAATGTATGTGGATAGTAAAAATTTCACAAAGTTACAAGACAGCGCATTGGTTTGGAAAGGAGAAGCCTATGTTGCAGATATTAAAAATGTTCTTATTAGATTTCTTGGTGAAAAAAAAGCCCAACGAGCATTAAATATATTTTTTACAAAATATAAACTTCCTCAAGACACACAATTAGCAGATGCTAGGCTTATTAATTTTTCAGAAAAATTATTAACTGGTAATATTGGTAGTGCTTCTGCAAAAATATTGATTTCTAGTGTAGTTAAGGAAGAGCAAATTAGTTTGGTTGAAGTATTAAAAATACTAGAAGAGTCTAAGGAACACGTAGTTAATAATAAAATGCTTTTAGAAAAATCTAATGAACTCTCAAAACTATCATCAAAACTTAAAGATGTTAACAAAGAGCTTATCAGCAAAGACAAGCAGAAAGATGAGTTTTTAGATACTGTGGCTCACGAATTAAAAACGCCAATTACGGGTATTCGTGCAGCAACTGAGTTACTAATGGATGAAGATGATGATATGCCTAAAGAAGTAAAGCGTCAATTTTTAAAAAACATCCTTCAAGATTCAGACCGTTTAGGAAGACTTATACATAATATCTTAGATTTTGAAAAGCTTGAAACTGGACGATTAAATTTAGATGTTCAATATCAAGATATTCAAAAAACCATCACAAAAGTAATTACAAGTTTAGCTCATATTGCAAGTAAAAAAGATATAAAATTAGTGAATAAAAATCCACATACTTTTAAATTGTATTATGATGAAGATAGAATAATGCAAGTACTTACTAATTTACTCTCTAATGCAATAAAGTTTTGCGAAGCTAATAAAGGTGTAATAACTGTTGATTATAAATTAGGTAATGAGTATATTAAAGTGTCGGTAACAGACAATGGTAAAGGGATTCCGGAAGAAGACCATGATTATATTTTTGATAAATTTTATCAATCAAAACATCAAAATACTATAAAACCTCAAGGTAGTGGTTTAGGGCTTGCTATTACTAAACAAATTATTGAAAAGCATCAAGGAAAAATTTGGGCAAAAAAAGGTGTAAAAAATGGCGCAACACTTGTTTTTACGCTACCTTTTAAGTAAATTGTAGTCCCAAAAACTATGAAAAAGAAAATTTTAATTGTTGACGATGAGCCAAATATTGTAATGTCGTTGGAATACGCTTTTAAAAAACAAGATTTTGAAGTGTATATTGCAAGAGATGGAAGTGAGGCGTTGGAGATATTAAAACATCAAATACCAAGTGTGATTTTGTTAGATGTTATGATGCCAAATGTAGATGGGTATCAAACATTAAAACATATAAAAAATACAAACAGTTTAAAAGAAACTAAAGTCGTTTTTTTAACTGCTAAAAATAAAGCTTCAGATATTGAAAAGGGTTTAAAACTTGGAGCAGATAAATATTTAACCAAACCTTTTTCAGTAAAAAAAATAGTTTCAGAAATATTGGAACTGTTGACTTAGAAAAGGTCTTTTAAGTCTTTTTAAATATTGGTTTTGTGTGCAAACTTAACAGTATTTAATTAAAATTTTAAGACATGAAATTTCGTATACCTCCGTTGGCGTCAGATATTATAATTAGTATCTATGCTGTTATTACGCTTTATTTAAGGTTTAAGTTTGAGCAAAATGCTATTGTAAGTCCTATGAATTCAATTGTTATGGGCGTTTGCTTTGTGCTTATTATTTGGGTATTTATCAAATTAAAGATTCTTAACCCTAATTGGTTTGGTTTGATAAAATCTAAAAAAGCTAAGCTGTGAATTATCAAGATTTCTATAATAGAAGTATAGTTGCTCCAGAAGCTTTCTGGGGAGAACAGGCCGATCAAATTTCTTGGTATAATAAGCCAGAAAATGTGCTTTCAAAAAATAAACTAGGGCATAACCAATGGTTTGAAGATGGGAAGTTAAACCTAAGTTATCTATGTATTGATAAGCATATAGAAGATGGTTATGGCAGACAGAATGCTATTATTTATGATTCGCCCGTAACGAATTCTAAAGAAATTATAACCTATAATCGGTTATATAAAGAGGTTTCAAAATTAGCGGGAGCACTTAAAGAAATTGGTTTAAAAAAAGGAGATACAGCAATCGTTTATATGCCAATGATTCCGCAAGCTATTTATGCCATGTTAGCATGTGCAAGAATAGGAGTGATTCATTCGGTTGTATTTGGTGGTTTTGCTCCCAACGAGTTGGCTATTAGAATTGACGACTGCAAACCAAAAGTTATTTTAACGGCCTCTAGCGGTATTGAGATTGATAGAATTATTCCTTACAAACCTTATGTTGATGAAGCTATAAAATTAGCTGAACATAAACCAAATAGTGTTATAATTTATCAACGACATTTAGGAGCAGATACCCCAGGAAAACCTTATGATATAGATTATTTAGCTGCAGTAAATACAGCTACTCCAGCAGATCCTGTAGAAATTGATTCAACCCACCCGTTGTATATTTTATATACTTCAGGAACTACTGGAAAGCCTAAAGGTATAATTAGAGATTCAGGAGGTTATGCAACGGCACTAAAATTTTCAATGAAATATGTTTATGGCGTTGATAGTGGCGATGTATTTTGGGCAGCTAGTGATGTTGGCTGGGTAGTAGGACATAGTTATATTGTGTACGGCCCTTTATTGAACAGAAATACTACTGTGCTTTTTGAAGGTAAGCCAATTAGAACACCAGATGCTTCTACATTTTGGCGCATTATAGAAGAGTATAAAGTAAAAGTAATGTTTACTGCTCCTACTGCGATTAGAGCTATTAAAAAAGAGGATCCTAATGGTGAATTTTTAAAACAATACGATTTATCACACTTAAAATATCAATTTTTAGCTGGTGAACGTTGCGATGCAGCAACCTTAAAATGGACAGAAGATATGCTTAAGATACCTGTAATAGATCATTGGTGGCAAACGGAAAGCGGTTGGCCCATGTTGGCAAATATGGCAGGTGTAGAATTGGCTACAATTAAACCAGGTTCGGCAACATTTCCAGTATGCGGTTATGATATACAAATAATGAGTGATAAAGGCGAAATTGTTCCAAATGGAACTGAAGGCTTTGTGGTTGTAAAACTCCCGTTACCACCGGGTAATTTAATAAATATTTGGGGTAATCCAGAGCGTTTTGAAGCTGGGTATTTAAATCGCTTTCCAGAATATTATTTTTCGGGCGATGGCGGTTATAAAGATGAAGAAGGCTATGTTTATATCACAGGTCGTGTTGATGATGTTATCAATGTGGCAGGACATAGGTTATCGACAGCAGAAATGGAAGAGGTGGTTGCTTCTCATAGTTCGGTCGCAGAATGCGCGGTAATCGGTATTAATGACGACTTAAAAGGCCAAATACCATTGGCTTTAGCAGTTACCAAATCAGATAATAAATTAGCCGAATCTGTTATTCAAACCGAAGTTGTAAAAGATGTTAGAAAAGCTATAGGGCCTGTAGCGTCTTTAAAACAGGTGGTTTTAGTTAATAGATTACCAAAAACAAGATCTGGTAAAATACTGCGTAAATTGTTACGAAGTATTGCCGATCAAGATCAATATAAAATACCATCAACCATTGACGATCCGTCAATTATTAACGAAATAGAAAACACATTTATATCACATAAAGTAGGGAAGTACTAAATAAAATTAACTAATTATGAGTAATTATCACATTAAACATTTAGAAGAATATTATCAAGTTTATAGAAAGTCTGTTAGAAATCCTGAAGCGTTTTGGGAAGAAATTGCTGAAGAGCATTTCCTTTGGAGAAAGAAATGGGATAATGTATTGAGTTGGGATTTTTCAAAACCAGAAGTAAAATGGTTTGAGGGTGCTCAATTAAATATTACAGAAAACTGTATAGACAGGCATTTAACAACAAGAGGCGAAAAAACGGCCATTTTGTTCGAACCAAACGATCCTAAAGACCCAGCAGAACATATAACTTATAATGAATTATATAAACGAGTCAATCAATTTGCAAATGTTTTAAAAGCGCAAGGCATTAAAAAGGGAGATAGAGTTTGCATCTATTTACCTATGATTCCAGAATTAGCCATTTCTGTTTTGGCATGTGCAAGAATAGGAGCCATTCATTCGGTGGTTTTTGCAGGGTTTTCTTCAACAGCCTTGTCAACTCGAATAAACGACAGCGATTGTAAAATGGTTATTGCAAGTGATGGCTCTTATAGAGGATCAAAAACTATCGACTTAAAAGGCATCGTAGATGAAGCTTTAGAGAGTTGTCCTGGTGTTAAAACGGTTTTAGTTGCAAAACGAATTAACACAGATATTAATATGGTATCTGGTCGTGATCATTGGTTACAACCACTTTTAGATAACGCTTCTGAAGAATGTGAAGCTGAAATTATGAACGCTGAAGATCCATTGTTTATTCTCTACACTTCGGGATCTACAGGAAAACCTAAAGGCATGGTGCATACTACAGCTGGTTATATGGTGTATACCGCTTATACTTTTAAAAATGTATTTCAATACAGAGAGAATGATGTGTATTGGTGTACTGCCGATATAGGTTGGATTACGGGGCATAGCTATATTGTATATGGCCCTTTAGTGAATGGAGCAACAACGGTTATGTTTGAAGGTGTACCTAGTTATCCAGATTTTGGACGTTTTTGGGAAATTGTTCAAAAACACAAAGTCAATCAGTTTTATACCGCTCCAACGGCCATTCGTGCACTAGCAAAACAAGGTACAGAGTTAGTAGATAAATACGATTTATCATCGCTTAAAGTACTAGGCTCGGTAGGAGAACCAATTAATGAAGAAGCATGGCATTGGTATAATGATAATGTTGGAAAAAAGAATAGTCCTATTGTAGATACTTGGTGGCAAACCGAAACAGGAGGTATTATGATATCGCCAATTCCATACGCAACACCTACTAAACCTACTTATGCAACCTTACCATTTATAGGTATTCAGCCAACTTTAATGGATGAAAACGGAAAAGAATTAAAAGGTAATCAAGTTGAAGGCAGATTGTGTATTAAATTCCCTTGGCCTTCCATGGCAAGAACCATTTGGGGAAATCATCAACGTTATAAAGATACTTATTTTTCAGCTTTTGAAAATAAATATTTTACTGGAGATGGTGCATTAAGAGATGAAGTTGGCTATTACAGAATTACAGGTCGAGTAGATGATGTAATTATTGTTTCTGGTCATAATTTAGGTACAGCACCAATTGAAGATGCTGTTAATGAGCACCCAGCTGTTGCAGAATCGGCTATTGTTGGATTCCCACACGATGTTAAAGGAAGTGCTTTATACGGCTATGTAACATTAAAAGACACAGGCGAAAGTAGAGATCAAAATAATTTAAGAAAAGAGATAAATCAAATTATTACAGAACATATTGGACCTATAGCTAAATTAGATAAAATTCAATTTACTAATGGGTTGCCTAAAACACGTTCAGGTAAAATAATGAGACGTATTTTGCGTAAAATTGCACATAAGGATACAAGTAATTTAGGAGATACAAGTACATTATTAAACCCAGAAGTTGTTCAGGATATTATGGATAATGCATTGTAGAATTTGGGCATTACCACAAGGGTCGGGCTTTCGCGAGTCGCTCTCTGCGAGGAGCTCCAACAAACGCTCAATCCCTAATGCGTCAATAAAAAAAGCAACCTTAAAGGTTGCTTTTTTTGTTTACAAACGATTATAGTTTTTTACAAAAAGGAAACTATCATTCTCGTCCTTAAACAATAAGTTTGTAAAGTAATATGTGGTAGTCAAATAGTAAAAGAGTTAGTTTTATAACAAACCAATTCTATTATTCGATCGTAATAAATCATTAAGTGTTAATTTGGAGTTTCGCTTCTTTAAAAGAGCAATAAGTTTCACTAATAAAAGGGCAGTAATATAAGCATCACCCGAGGCTGTATGTCGGTCATGCTGCGGGATGTTAAAACGGTCTGATAAATGATTTAAACTAAAATGAAGTTTGGAGGTATCAAGTTTAGTTTTGTTAAACAAATGCCCTGTATCTAGCACTTTGTTTTTAAGTTTTGGTAAATCTAAACGCTTTAAGGCTTGGTTTATCATGGCCACATCAAAAGCAGCATGGTGAGCAACTAAAACAGCATTTTCAATATGTTCTAAAAACTGAATAACAGCCTCACGTTCTATAAGTTTTTTATGAATACCTTCTTTTAGTAATCCATGTATTTTAACAGTTTCGGTATTAAACAAATCCTGTTTTACATAACATTCAAAATTATCAGCTACTTTAATAACACCATTAAAAACAGCAATAGTTCCAATGGAAAGAATGCGGTCTTTTTTTATGTCTAATCCGGTTGTTTCAGTATCAAAAACTACAAAACGAATAGAATCTAATTCTTTATTTTGCTTAGATTTAAAATTTGCTAAGTATTTATTCCAAAAGTCTGGATATGTCTTTTTTTTAAACCAACTCATAATTAGAGAAATTGAGAAAGTTTAAATCTTGTTTGTATTAGGTCTTGAATATCTTTAACCGCTTTAAAACAATTTTTTAATTCAAGCTTATTGGCTTTACTTAAAGTTTGCAAATCTATAAATCTGCCAGAATCATTGTGTAGTAAACCCTGTTCTGTTCTAAAACGGAGTAGTTTTTTAAAAGCATTGCGGCATGCAAAATAAACATCTTTGTTTTGTGGTTCTAGCTCAGCTAATTTCTCATACCTATTTATGGTATTACATTGGGTTTTTATGTTTTTGGAAAGTATTAATAGGCGAGCAGCATCAACTAGAGGCATCATGGCTCTTGCCTTAATATCAAATTGGTCTTTGTGTTCTCCATCATGTTCTACTAAAAATTGTCTAAAGAAACTCAATGGAGGTGGGTTTTTTAAAGCATTTAATCCTAAGTAATTTAAAAAGATGTCTCTTGAATCAATAGACTCAAAAATACCTTGAGCCATCAAGTTTACTAAATTAATGTCTCCATAAACATATTCAAAATCAAAGAAAATAGTACAGAGCATTAAATGGTCTTGATCTGGTTTTGTTATCCATTCGTTAAATTGATTCTTCCATTGCGAAAGGGATAAACACCATTTTGGATTACTAGCCATCATGTCTGCAGGACAAAACTCAAAACCTACTATATTTAACCCATGGTTTATTTTTTTAGCAAGCTCTAAAAAATAGGATTGTGTTTTTATATAATCACTTTTGTTAACATTGTTGAATACTAAGGCATTATCTTGATCTGTTAGCAATAATTGTTCTTCGCGTCCTTGACTACCTATTGCTAACCATGAAAATGAGGTTGGTGGCGGTGCAGGCATTTCTGCTATTGCTAAATCAATTATGCGTTGCGTTATACTTTCGTTTACTAACGCTATTATTTTAGTAGCAAATGTGATGGGGATTTGTTGTTTAATGTACCGTTTTAGAACTTGATGTGCACGCTCACGTATAAGTTGTAATTGTTCTGCAGTATTTGCGCGCTTAACTTCTTTAACTAAAACCGAAGCATTATTTTCTCTAATAACTACTATATCATGTTCTGATAAAACACCTTTTAACTCAGAGTTAGGTGTGCCATCTTTTGTAATACACAAATGCGTAATTCTATTTTTAATCATTGCAATTTGTGCCTCTGCAACCGTTATATTTTCTGGGTAAGTAATAACTGGCGATGACATTATTTTTGTTACAGATTCATTTATAGTAATAAGGCCAGTAGCAATTTTAGTTCGCAAATCTTTATCTGTAATAATGCCCAAAGGTATTTTGTTTTCTGTAATAATTATAGAGCCAACACGTTTGTTGGTCATAATTAATGCGGCTTCTTTAATGCTTGTTTTTAAACTACAATGTACAGGGTTTTTAGAATAATCAGCAGATTGTTCTTCAAAAAAATCTTGAATATTTTCAGTCTGATTCTCTGGTTGTAAAGGGTTAGATTCAATGTAACTAATATTTGCAGCAAAACTGGACATTAAAAAAGCGCTAGCTTCAGGATTAGTAGTGATATAGTCTTCAAATAATTCAGAAGATATACTATATACAATACTTTCTTCAATAGCTTTTGCGCTTAATTTATAATCGCCCTTTCTCATAAGGGCGCGTAAACCAAAAATATCACCAACATCACATTCGTCTACTAAAGCTAGAGTTTCTTCTCGAAACAAACCAATAGCACCATCTTTAACTACATAAAATTGGTTTTTTATTGGTTTTCCAGCAATAAATAAATCGGTATCTTTTTCTAAATAATGTATATCAACAGCCTTGCAGATTTCAAGTAATTGCTCTCTTGTTAACATACTAAAAGGCGGAAAAGCCTTGAGAAAATCGTAGATACGTTCCGCTATAGTATTCATACTAGCAATTTAATGAAAAAGCAACTGATTATCTATAAGTTAGGTGTTTTTTAATTACGTTTAAAAAATATACATAGTGCTTTTTACACCAATTTAAAATCGAGTAATAATTCACCTTCAACTGAAGCTTGTAAGTGGTCGCCTTTAACATTTTGTCCAGCACCACTAGCAGGAGTTCCTGTAAATATTAAATCGCCAGGCTCTAAAGTCATGTATTTAGATACAAAAGCAATAATTTCAACAAAATTGTAAATCATATCACTTGTATTTCCTGATTGCTTTTCTTCACCATTAATAGTCAAGCTAAAGTTAATGTCGTTTAAATCTGGAAAGTTAGAAACTGGTTTAAAACCATTAACAGGAGATGCTCCATCAAAACCTTTTGCTAACGCCCAAGGTCCTTTGTTTTCTCTGCTAGCAGAAAGTACATCTTTAGCTGTATAATCTATACCAATTCCAATCTCACTTATATAAGAAGCTGCATCACTTTCAGCTATATCTTTTCCTTGTTTACCAATTTTTGCTACTAATTCTACTTCATAGATTAATTGATTTGTAATTTTTGGAAATTCAATATCTTTATTGTTAGTTACAAGTGTGCTTTCGGCTTTTAAAAATATTAGCTGATGACCCGTTTTTATTCCAGCAATTTCACTTTTATCATTAACGTAGTTTTTGCCAATTCCTATAATTTTCATGTTCGTTATTAAATTTTAGTTGTTAATTTTACAACAATAAAAGTAATCAATAAAGTAAATTTATTAGGACTTTTAGTTATATTTTTTTTGCATTACCAAGCTTGAGTGCAGTCGTGCTTTTTATTCATAGTTTTGGCTCGATGCGCGCTTAGCTAAAAGCTAATCATTACAATCACTAATGCGGTTCAATTAATTAATTCTAATAGTTTATAGCAAACCAGTTTTCAAGAAAAACATGTACCTTTAAAAATAGAAAAAGAAACTATGCAACACCTCAAAGAAACATCAAAAAATAAAACCAAAACCAAACCAAAAGTTACCATGGCGCAAGCCTTTAAAACTATTATTTGGCCAAGGCGAAAGCTTGTTTTTATTGGTTTAATTTTAATAGTGTTACGTAGTTTAGCAGGTCTGGTGTTGCCTTGGCAAAGCAAAGTTTTACTAGATGAAGTGGTGCCAAATAAAGATATTTCTCAAATTTATACTTTAATAGGTATTGTATTAGCAGCTATTACAGTTCAAGCTACATCTTCATTTTTATTAGTTAAAGTTTTAAGCGTACAAGCTCAATATTTAATAAGTGAATTACGTGCTCAAGTTCAGAAAAAAGTATTGTCGTTACCTATTAGTTTTTTTGATAATACAAAATCGGGTGCTTTAGTATCGCGAATTATGAGTGATGTTGAAGGCGTTAGAAATTTAATTGGTACCGGCTTAGTACAATTAGTTGGTGGATCTTTTACAGCCATAATATCTTTAATTATCTTAATTAAACTAAATCCGTGGATGACACTTTTTGTGTTTGTCCCGCTTTCAATATTTGGCTATATAGCATTAAGAGCATTTAAATATATTCGTCCTATTTTTAGAAAACGTGGTAAAATAAATGCCGAAGTAAAAGGTAGATTAACAGAAACTTTAGCGGGTGTTAGAGTTATAAAAGCTTTTAATGCCGAAGAACAAGAAAATATTGTGTTTGAAAAAGGAGTTGATAAACTCTATCAAAACGTAAAAAAGAGCTTGACTGCAACTGCTTTTATGACCAGTTCGTCAACGTTTTTAATAGGTGTTGCAACTACAGGGATTATGGGCATAGGTGGCTACTATATGATTATTGGAGAAATGACCACAGGTGATTTCTTATTCTTCACGCTTCTTCTTGGTTTTATGATTGCACCCATTGTGCAAATGAGTAATATAGGCAGTCAATTAACCGAGGCTTTAGCAGGTTTAGATAGAACCGAAGAGCTTATGAATATGACTGCTGAAGAAGATAATGAAAATAGAAGTATTGAGCTAGAAACTTTAAAAGGGGATATTGAGTTTAACGATGTATCCTTTTCATATGAAGAAGGTAAAGAGGTGCTCCATAATATCAATTTTAAAGCACCAGCAGGATCTGTAACAGCTTTGGTTGGTAGTTCTGGTTCTGGAAAATCTACTATTGCAGGCTTATCAGCTACATTTTTAAATCCTAAAACTGGAATGGTTACTATTGATAATCAAGATTTATCTAAAGTGAAATTGAATAGTTATCGTCAATATTTAGGAGTGGTGCTTCAAGATGAATTTTTGTTTGAAGGCACCATTAGAGAAAATATCATGTTTCCAAGACCTAATGCTACAGAAGAAGAGTTACAAAATGCAATTAAAGCAGCTTACGTTAATGAATTTACAGATAGATTTGATGATGGTTTAGAAACGTTAATAGGCGAAAGAGGTGTAAAGCTTTCTGGTGGGCAACGACAACGATTAGCTATTGCTCGTGCTATTTTAGCAAACCCTAAAGTTATTATTTTAGATGAGGCGACTTCTAATTTAGATACCGAAAGTGAAGCTTTAATCCAGAAAAGTTTAAATGAATTAGTTAAAGATAGAACAACCATTGTAATTGCACATCGTTTAAGTACTATTAGAAAAGCAGATCAAATTTTGGTGATTGAAGCTGGCCATATTGTAGAACGCGGTACGCATGACGAATTGATAGCCCTTAATGGCAGGTATTTCGATTTATACACTTATCAAGCAAAAATTTAAATTTTTGAAACTTCCATAACAAGATTTCAATATAAAAGATTGATGGCTATATGGAAGTTATTTGTGATAAATAAAAAACAAATAATAAAGACACATGAAAGTATCAGAATTAAGTACTTTAGAGTTTAATCCGTTTTATGCAACTTATATAAATAAAGTTTCAAATGAATCGACATTAATTGAAGCTTTTAAAAAAGGACAAGTTCAAGTTGTAAATTTTTTTAAATCTATACCCGAAGATAAATTGGAATATAGATATCAGCCAGGAAAATGGAGTATAAAAGAAGTGTTTCAACACATAATAGATAACGAACGTGTTTTCATGTATCGTTGTTTTAGAATGGCAAGGCTTGATAAAACACCTTTAGCTGGTTATGAGCAAAATGATTACATAGACCCATCGCATGCAAATAATAAATCCATAAACGATTTAATTGAAGAGTACCAATCGGTTAGACACAGTTTTATTTTGCTTTTAAAAAGTTTAAATGATAGTGATTTAAAATTTATAGGAAATGCAAGCGGAAATGCCATGTCTTCTAGAGCAGCAGCTTTTATTACAATTGGTCATGAAATTCACCATTTAGAAGTTCTAAAAGAACGCTATTTGTAACAAGTTTTATGGCTTCATTTATAATTAGGCTTTTACTAATACGCCTTTATTTTTAACAGCAATAAAAACTAGCAAGGATAAAATTCCAAATATAGAAAACCCAATAAATAAAGGTAATACAGAATCATATACAAAACTACCTATGTAGTTTGCAATAGGAACAGCCATCACGGTAGATATAAAACCATTAATTGCTGCGCCAATACCAGCAATATGCCCTAAAGGTTGCATAGCAATAGCACGTAAATTACCAAACAGAAATCCAACTGCAAAAAACTGTAGAGCAAAAAAGCTTAAAAGGATATAAATGCTTGGGTTATTTCCAGACCAAAATAAAATAACATACAAAACAGAAACTATAACATAAGCGATACTTGCTGTATATGCAATTCGCATCATACCATATTTTACAACAAGTCTGCTGTTTAAAAAAGTTGCTAAACCAATAGAAATAGCTAGGCTAGCAAATATATAAGGAAACATTTCTGCTAAGTTATATTGCTCTTGGAATATTTGCTGTGAAGTACTTAAGTACACCATAAAGGAACCAGTAATAAAACCTGAAACAAAGGTGAAAGCAACCGCTTGTTTATGTTTAAAAAACTCTTTAGTACCATCAATAAACAGGTTAGACGTAAATTTTATTCGTTTTTCTTTTGGTAAAGTTTCGGGTTGACGCTTCCAAAACCAAAACATAATTAATACGCCAAATAGTAAATTGAAATAAAAGATAGACTTCCAATCAAATAAACTTATTAATAATTGACCAAGAGTAGGAGCCACTACTGGCACCAAAATAAAAAACATAACAACAATCGAAATTATTTTAGCCATATAATCTCCATCGTAAGAATCTCGAATCATTGAAAGTGCTAAACTTCTAGGGGACGATAACCCGATGCCTTGAAGTACTCTACCAATAATCATAATTTCAAAATTTTTGGTTGTAACACAAATAATACTAGCTAATATAAATACTATAAAACCTATAAATACAATAGGTTTTCTTCCAAAACTATCTGATAGTGGTCCAAATATTAGTTGGCCAACCCCAATACCTAAAAAAATCATAGTTATTAAAAGTTGGTTGTTATTTGGGTTTGTTACGTTAAGCGTAGCGCTTATTTCTGGTATGGCAGGTAATAATGCATCGATTGATAGTGCTACTATCGACATTAATGAAGCCATTAAAGCAACAAATTCAAATTTAAATTCTTGAGGTTTTTGCATGGCGCAAAAGTAGTAGATATTTAACTCTTAATTGACCAATAATTATCTATTAATACAATATTAACATTGTTAAACTTGATTTGTGATTTATAGAGAATTTTGAATTATAGGAAGCCTCAAGCTTTAAATAAAATGAGCTTTTTTTAAATATCTTTTAAAGTGGTATTTAACACTATATTTGTTCCCATATTAAACCTATTTTAATTTATGCCATTTAAAAAACTCATTCAGCTTTTAAAAGATACTTTAGAGAATAAAGGATATAATGAGCCATTAGCTTTTCAGAAATTAATTTTATCAAAAATAAAAGGTGGGGCAAGTATGTTTTGTATTGCACCTAAAGGTGCTGGTAAAACTACAAGTATAATACTTAGTGTAATACAAAAGTTAAAAGGAAAAGCTTTTGAAGATGCACCAAGAGCGTTAATATTTGTTAAAGATAAACAAGCAGCTTTAGCTTTAGAATTAGAATTCAAAGCATTTCTAAGGGGCTCAGACTTAAGAGTATATTGTGCTTACGATGAAAAAAATATAGAAGACCAACGTAACGAAATTTACGATGGAGTAGATATAGTAATAGCAACGCCTAAACGTTTAAATAAAATCTATTTACTTAACGGAATAAATTTAAATAAACTACAAATGTTTATTGTTGATGATGCAGAGTTCTTATTTAAAAATAATAATTTATCTGAAGTAACACGAACACCAGAGAGTATTGGTAAATGTCAATATTTAATATTTTCTACTACTTTTGATAATCGATTTAAACGTTGGCAGGAAACTTTTATGTATAACTCACAAGTTATTAAATCAACTTAATTTTTATTACAGTAGATTCTATGTAATACCATAATAATAGAGTTTAACAGCATTTTTAAATTATTACAAATTATTAAATTTGCTTATTGTATTACTTTTAGTATTTAAATATTACTTTGTAATCTTTTACGTATTTTATATTAATTTGATTACTTTTACTTACCTATTTATTAAACAAAAAACATAATAATGCTTAATATAAATGACTTTAAAAACTTTATAAGTTTCTGGTTGTGTTTAGTATTTATTGGCTATTTTTCTTACAGCCAGGCTACTAAAGATTATTTTAAGTTTATAGATTCTGCAAGCATTTATATTAATGAAAATACAGATAAAACATTATCATTTCTTGAAGCAATTCCTATACCGGTTGAAGAGAGTATTCCAGGTAGAGTAGCAGATTATTATTCATTAAGAGCAATTATTCATGATGAGTTTAATGAATATACTAAATATCATCAATGTGTTATTCAAGCAATAAAATATGCAGAAAAAGAAAATAATTTTTGTGTAGGAGGTGAAGCGAGTATTGGTTTGTTTTCAAATTTATATTTCATAGAGAAAGATAAAACAGCATTAAAATATTTAAAGAAGGCAAGGGCATTTTTTGAAAAGTGTGATTATGAATATGGTCTACTAGATGTAGAACAAGTTGAAGCTTATGCAAAGTTTCTCGATCAAGATTATACAGAAAGTAACAATATGTTATTAAATAAACTTGATATTTATAAAGATATAGAAGAGGATCCTTATTACTATTTATTTGCATTATATATGCTAACCTCAAATTATATAGGTTTAAATGATTTAGACAAAGCACATGAGTACTTTAATGAGTTTAAAAAACTAAAAAATAATCCTTTAACGATTCAATTTAATTATAATTCATTTGAAGGCGCTATAAATAGTAGTTTTGCTGATACTTTTTTTGAAAAAAAGCAAATAGATTCTACACAGTTTTATTTACAAAAAACTTCAAAGACAATTAAATATATGGCTGTAGGCTCTTTAAAAAGTTATTATAGATTACATGCCGATTTAAATAAATACATTGGAAATATTGATAAATCAAAAATTTATATAGATTCTTTAATGCTTTTGCAAAAGAAAATGTTTGATAAAACTATTGAAGCTAGTTTTGAAGTAAATGAATCATTAATTAAAGCTGAATCTGAATTACTAGCTGAAAGCAAAAAGAAAACTTTTAATAATTTATTATCTGCTTTCATAGTTATTGTTTTATTACTACTTAGCTTATTTAGCTATGTTTATTATAGAAAGCAAAAAGACAAATTAGTTGACTCAAACCAAGAAGCAAATAATAATTTAACATACTTAAAATCTAACAACGAACAATTAGCTATAAAGGTATATGGTTTAGAAGAGTATATTAAAAATTTAAAAATTGAGGTTAAACAAATATCAAGAACTGAATCTTTAGAGCAGCAAAAGGAAAAAATTAAGGAATTATATAAAAACTTACATATTAATTCTTCAACAATATTAGATAAAAGTGAAAATCATTTAGAATTAGTAAATGACTTAAATATTGAGTTTTTCCAAAAAATTAAACAGAATCATCCTGAATTAAATAAATCTGAAGTTATTATCTGTTATTACTTATTCATGGGGTTTTCAAATAAAGAAATAGCTGTATTTTTAAATGTAACCATTAGATCTGTAGAAAGTAGAAGATATAGAATATCAAAAAAAATAAATCTAAATAAAAAGGACACAACATTACTTGAATATTTACAGAATAATTATTCAGATACTTTAAAAAATAATGAGGTTTAAACGTTTTTATTAGTTTTTTATGGAGTTGAGTAATAAATGCGTAGTTGAATATTTTATGAAGTTTTATTTAGTTTACATATTTGTGTAGCTATTATCAATTCTTCAAAATTGACTACATATTTTAGCTTGTTTTTTATTTTTAAGGTTTAATTAAAAACATGATTTGATTTACTTGGTTGGTTGTAAATCAAATCAATTTTAATTATTTAAACAAGCAATTTAGGTGATTAATTGTGAATTTTTAAATTCGTCTTTTTGAAGATAAAAAAAGGAATCTAGAAATAGGTTCCTTTTTTATTATACATCAAAAACCTCTTAATCAAGAATATTATAATTATTTAGCTTACCACTTTAAGTGTATTTCTTATAATTCTATAAAGGAATATTACCGTGCTTACGTTTTGGTCTTTCTACTTTTTTATTTTCAAGCATATCAAATGCTTTTAATAATTTTCTTCTTGTATTTTTTGGAAGTATAACTTCGTCAATAAAACCTCGTTTTGCAGCTCTATAAGGGTTTGCAAATTTCTCTGCATATTCTGCTTCTTTTTCTGCAAGTTTTTCTTCGGGTTTTTCAGCTGCGGCTATTTCTTTTCTAAAAATAATTTCACTAGCACCTTTTGCTCCCATAACCGCAATTTCTGCTCCTGGCCAAGCAAAATTTAAATCGGCTCCAATATGTTTAGAATTCATAACATCATAGGCACCACCATAAGCTTTTCTTGTTATAACCGTTACTCTAGGTACAGTAGCTTCACTTAATGCATATAATAGCTTTGCACCATGTACAATAATACCATTCCATTCTTGATCTGTACCAGGTAAAAACCCAGGCACATCAACCAGAACTAATAGCGGAATATTAAAACAATCGCAAGTACGCGTAAAGCGCGCCGCTTTTCTAGAGCTATTAACACCTAAAACACCTGCAAATGCCATTGGTTGATTGGCTATTATACCAATACTTCGTCCGCCTAATCTAGCAAATCCAACGATAATACTTCCTGCAAAGTCTTTATGGATTTCATAGAAAGAATCTTCGTCAATAATCCCAGAAATTACCTGATGCATATCGTAAGGTTTATTTGGATTATCAGGAACAATATCAGACAAAACATCTCGCACTTCACCTTCAATTTTATAATCTATTTTTTTTGGTGTTTCAGTATTATTTTGAGGTAAATAGCTTAATAGTTTTTTTACATCTTCTAGACAAGCAATATCATTTTCTGAAGTTTTATGTGCTACACCAGATTTTGTTGCATGTGTTAAAGCACCACCAAGTTCTTCACTAGTTACTTCTTCGTTAGTTACTGTTTTTACCACATTTGGGCCCGTTACAAACATGTAGCTAGTATTTTCTACCATGATTGTAAAATCGGTCATTGCAGGAGAGTATACTGCGCCACCAGCACAAGGTCCCATAACTGCAGATATTTGTGGAATTACTCCAGATACTTGAACATTTCTGTAAAAAATATCGGCATAGCCACCAAGAGAGCGAACACCTTCTTGAATTCGTGCGCCACCAGAATCGTTTAATCCAATAATAGGAGCACCAATTTTTAAAGCCATGTCCATAATTTTACAGATTTTTTCTGCATGAGTTTCAGAAAGTGATCCTCCAAAAACAGTAAAATCTTGAGCGTATGTATAAACCAATCTTCCATTAACATTTCCATATCCAGTAACAACACCATCTCCTAAAATTATTTGGTCTTCCATACCAAAATCGGTAGTTCTGTGTGTTACTAATGCGCCAATTTCTTCAAAAGAGCCTTCATCAAATAAATATTCAATACGTTCTCTAGCTGTTAATTTTTTATTGGCATGTTGTTTATCAATACGTTTTTGACCACCGCCTAACTTGGAGAGTGCAATATCATTATTGAGTTTATCTATTTTTTTTTGTTTCGAATTCATAATTAATAGTTAGATAGTCGGAGTAACTTTTGGTCTTCTATGTATTGTTTTAATGCTATTAGTGCTGCTATTTTAGCTTCATTTTCGGTTTCAGATTTTAATGCTTCAGGAGAATAATAATTCTTGACAAAATGTGTGTCAAAATTTCCAGAACGAAAAGCTTCATGTTCGCAAACATATTTACCAAAGGCAAGTGTTGTTTCAATGCCCTTAACCTCATAGTTGTCAATTGCCATAATCATAAGCTCTATAGCTTCTTCTCTTGTTTTGGCATAGGTTATTAATTTTGACAGCATTGGGTCGTAATATATGGGGATATCCATACCTTCTTCAAAACCATTATCAACTCGAATTCCTTTACCAACAGGTAATTTATAAACTTCTAAATGACCAACACTTGGTAAAAAATCATTAAGAGGGTCTTCGGCATAAACACGTAATTCAAGAGCGTGCCCGTTAATTGTTAATTCGTCTTGTTTTATTTTTAATGCTTCACCTCGAGCTATTTTTATTTGAAGTTCAACTAAATCAACACCAGAGATTAATTCGGTAACTGGGTGTTCTACTTGTAAGCGTGTATTCATTTCTAAAAAGTAGAAATTATGGTCTGCATCTAATAAGAATTCAACCGTTCCCGCTCCTAAATAATCACAAGATTTAGCAACTTTTATGGCAGCTTCACCCATTTTGTTTCGTAATTCTGGAGAAAGAACACAAGAAGGAGCTTCTTCAACTACTTTTTGGTGTCGACGTTGAATGCTACACTCGCGCTCAAAAAAATGTAAAACATTACCATGACTATCGGCCATTATTTGAATTTCGATATGTCTAGGTGAGGTAACATATTTTTCAATAAACACAGAACCATCGCCAAAAGCAGAAGTGGCTTCGCTTATAGCACGATTCATTTGTGATTCTAAATCACTTTCTTTTTCAACTATTCGCATTCCTTTTCCGCCACCACCAGCCGAAGCTTTTATAAGTATAGGGAAGCCAATTTCTTTGGCAATTTTTTTAGCTTTAATAACATCGGTAATAGCCTCATCAATACCAGGAACCATAGGTATGTTATAAGCTTTAACAGCATCTTTGGCAGCCAATTTACTGCCCATAATTTTTATGGCTTTTGATTTCGGACCAATAAAAATAATATTATTTTCCTCGCATAATTCAGCAAAAGAAGCATTTTCACTTAAAAAACCATAACCAGGGTGTATGGCATCAACGTGTAATTGTTTAGCAACTTCTATGATTTTATCACCTCTTAAATATGATTGGTTTGATGGTGGTTCTCCTATACAAACTGCTTCATTGGCAAATTTTACATGAGGTGCATTACGGTCTGCTGTAGAAAAAACAGCCACCGTTTTAATACCCATTTTATGAGCCGTTTTCATAACTCTTATGGCTATTTCGCCACGGTTTGCAACTAGTATTTTTTTCATGTGTTTTTACTCATTTTTTTATTGGTAACGGGTAGTTTCTATATAGCTATTCAATTATGTGTAGAATGCGCGTGATGGTAGTTTCATATTATTCAAACTCAATTAAAAGTTGATTTTTTTCTACTGCATCACCATTTTTCGCTAAAATTGATTTTATAATACCAGTTCTTGGAGAAGTAATACTGTTTTCCATTTTCATAGCTTCAAGAATAAATAAGGTGTCATTTTCATTAACTTCTTGTCCAACTTTAACTTGCATTTCTAAAATTAAACCAGGCATGGGTGCTTTAATAGCATGCACTTGTTTTTTTGTAGTTGAAGAAAGGCCCATGTCTTTAATTAGTAAGTCTAATTCATTTGAAATGGCAACATTATACATGTTATTGTTTACTTTAACTTGATATGATTTTTTATTAAAATCAGTTTCAGTTATTTCAGCTTTAAACGATTTGTTATCCTTTAGAATATGATACTTACCTTTTGAAGTTTGAAGGGCATCAAAGTTTAAGACCTCTTCATTACTAACATCAAAATCAATAGTATTATTAACCTTAATCTTAAAATTTTTACTCATAGATTTAAATATTACTAGTAGTAAATATAAGGAATTTATTGAGGAGATTTAAAGACAATAAAAATCTGCTAAAATAGGTTTAAGAAGTTTGCTTTAAAATGAAAGGGGATTATAAAGTTTTGAATTTAGAGTTTTTTTGATGTTTTATAATAGCTCTTCTAGATAAAAATAACCCAATAAATAACGAAACAAATGCACCAACCCATATACCTGGAACAAAATTTATAAATAGAAAGAAATCATAGGCGCCATGAAAAGTAATGGCAAGTAATAAACCAAATAAATTTAATCCGATTCTGTTTTTAGAGAATTTTGCTTTCCCCATAAAATAGCCCATTAAAATACCAAAAGTGGCATGTGCAGGAACTGCAGTAAAAGCTCTGGCTAAAGCTGTCGTGTACCCGCCCTCAATAACATAAAATATATTTTCTGTAGCAGCAAAACCCATAGATACCATTACGGCATAAACGATACCATCAAAAGGTTCGTTGAACGCTTTGTTGGGTTGAGCAAAATATCTAATTATTATGTATTTACTAAATTCTTCTATTAAGCCAACTACAAAAAAGGCTTTAATAAATTGTTCTAAAATACTTGTTTTATTTGTTAGCGGTAAAACAATATCAAAAGCATAATAAAGTATAGATGTAATAATAATGCTAACAATGGCCCCCAATAAAAAATTATAAAAAAGTAAGCGAGTAGGTTCTTTTTCATATTTGTCTTTATAATAAATGAAAAGAATAATTACAAAAACAGGAGCAAAGGCTACAACCAATAAATTCATTTACTTATGCGTTTCTTAATTTCTTTTAAAGTTTTTACTAATTTTTATACCAATTTCCTCTTTGGTTTCTCTAATATTATAAAGGTAGTCTTCTATTAACTATAAAAATTGAATTTATTTAACCTCAGTTCTCAATAAAAATACATAATATATTAAGGTTATTCAAAAAAATTATAGGCATTGTTAAGTCGTTTTAATGAAGCTTCATTAATTTAAAAAAAAAGTTTTAGTATTTAGGTTTTTAAACAATTTACGAAAACGTTATATAATTAGTGGGAAAACAGATAGTTATAAATACTTAAACACTCCTAAATTGAGAATATGACAAAATGAAGCTAAAAAAAAGTGATATTTTGCGAAATATTTAATGAAAACATGATATTTATCATTTTTATTCATTCTCATTAAGTTGAAATTTGCCATATAATTTAACAACATAATGTCATGAATACACAAAAAAATATCTTCAAAAAATTAGCTATCTGTATCGTTTTAATTGGTTTTGTATTTAATCAATCCCAGGCACAAATGTTACAATTAGAAAATGAAAACTCTTTTTTAACTGTTTATGGTTCTTCTAACCTTCATGGTTGGAAAGTTGACGCCAATACACAAAACGGATTAATTAAGTTTGCAAGTTTTGAAACTTGTGAAATAGAGTCTTTATCATTAGCTGTGCTTACCGAAAGTTTAGAAGGTGCAAAACCAGGTATTACCTCTACGGCATCCAAAGCTTTAAAATCCGATAAATATAAAACCATATTATATTCACTTGTAGAAGTTACTAGTGTTATTGATAAAGGATATGGTGTTTTCGAATTAGAAACACTAGGTGATTTAGTTATCGCTGGCACTAAAAAAAGAGTACCATTAAAATTTGACGTTACCATAGTTGACAGAAATGTAAAACTTAACGGTAAGGTGAAATTAAAATTAACAGAGTTTAATATTACACCACCAACAGGTATGCTAGGCGTTGTTCAAGCAAAAGACGATATCTATTTAAAATTTGAAACTAACTTTACCAATACCATTTTATAATTATTTTAGTCAAAAAGAAAAGCCTCTTTACTTATGGTTCCCTAAGAGATACTATTAGTAAAGGGGTTTTTTGATTTAAAAAATCTATACACGTTCTTTTTTAGTTAAAAAAAAGAGGTTTCAGTAACATTAAACATGTTTTTTTATTTCATTCAATACTAATTGATAATACGCTTTGTTTGAAGGTACAAAATGGTTGTTATTATCATTAATATTTTTAATAAGTGTTTCAAACGTATTAAAGGAAACCAACTTTAAAGCTTCAACCTCTTCTTCTTGTGGTATTAGTTTTGATACTGGTACATCTAGTTTAGTAATAAACGTATTATGAAATTCATTGTCTTTAATGCCGCTTTCATAGGTTTGAAAACACTCAAAAACACCAATTTTATTTAAGTCTTTTTCATAAATAGTTAAGCCAATTTCCTCTTTGGTTTCTCTAATTGCTGCTTGAGTTGCAGTTTCCCCTGCATCAATATGGCCAGCAACCGAGACATCCCACATTAAGGGGCAAATTATTTTTTTTGCAGATCGTTGCGATAGTAAAATATGCCCTTTAGAGGTATAAAACCAAATATGGGCCGTATGGTGGTAATAGCCTTCTGTGTGAATTACAGATTTTAATTCAGACTTCCCAGTTGGTTTTCCATCTTTAGTTACTATGTCTATGTATTCTTCCATACTATAAAATTAAAACTTTCTATTTAGTTCCTACAAAAAAGGAACTTATTATTGGTTTTAAACCACTATCTGTAATATTAATTATGTAAAAATAAGTTCCAGTAGGAACTTTATTTGAAGTTCCTATAGCATTTTTACTAGAAGTGCCATTCCAATTATTTTGATAATTGTTAGATTGATAAATTAACGCACCCCATCGATTAAAAATTTTTAATTCAACCTTAAAACCACACCCTTCAATGTTGCTAATTGTAAAGTAGTCGTTCCATCCATCTTGGTTTGGTGTTACTATTTTAGATATATTTATGTTACTACCATTAAAAACTTTGTTGGATGGTACCGTAATAACTTGCACAAAATCTTCAATAGTGCGCCCGCAGGCATCTGTAAAATGCCATGTGTTTGTATAAGTACCTTCAAAATCACAATCGCTATTTTGAATAAAATCTCCCGAAGTTTTAACAAGGTCGAAATGACATTTATCAGGAATAGGGTAAAGGGCTAAAGCGTTTTCCAAATCATTTGGGTTGCTATTAGATAAGGTTCTATCTAAACTACCAACAGGCGTTTCCCAATTTGCAATGGGTTGGTTTATAGCTATTAATAACGCATTTCCAAGTTGGCACTCATCCAGTTTTGTAGAGCTTAAAGTGGTAAATGCATTTGGGTTTTCATCTCCATTATAGCTGGCTGTAAAAAGTAATTCAAACTCAAGGTTACAGGTGTCTTCTAGAAAGTAACAAGCATCTTTAATCATAACATTAAAAGCAATATTCAGCATAGAATCTCCTACTTCCAGAAAACCATCTTCAATAAAAAACTGCAAGAGTCTTGTGTCTTCATTATAAGTGTAAGAAACGCCATCTGGCAAACTACCGGCCGAAACAAATTCAATATTTGCTGGTATGGTTTCAGAAAGTACCACATTTGTAGCATGATCATTTCCTGTGTTTAAAAAGTTTAAATTAAAGGTTACTATGTCGTTGGCACTAGTAAGGTCTTCAGTAGTAGCAGAATTCAGTATTATGGGATATAAGCTAGGCGCCCAAACCTCAACCGATAAACCCACTAAAAATAAGCTATAAGTTTCTTGGTTCGATGCCAATCGTAAAGTTGCAGAAGTTTGGTTGTTACCAATAATGGCATTATCGGTATTATCAAGTTTAAAAACGGCAGCATCAAAACCAAGGGTATTTAAACTGGCTGGGTTTCGGTCAATAAAATGGGCGTTATCAATAGTAATTCTACTATTAAAAAAATTGTTCGATGCTCTTAAAGGAGCTGTAATATCTACAAAATTATCTGCAATGTTTTGTATTTGAAACCTGTCGCCGGTTAAACTTCTATCGCCTTCCAAAGCGCCTATTAAGGTTTTTACATTTACAGGGCCAGTAGGTACGGTTCTAAAACCAGAAAAATCAATATCATAATTATTAAAATCTTTGGTAATATGCGCGTAGCCATCAAAAATACTCACGTTTTTAGAAACCAACTCTGGGCTTTCATAAACAAATACAATTTGCCAGCCACCAGAAGTACCAGTATTACCCTCAGAATGCTGAAAAAGAAACCCTGTTTTAGCCTCAACATTAGCCACTTGGTAGGTACCAAAAGGACTCTCTAGGTTTGTTACCAAATTAGTAATGTCTTTAAAGCAGACATACGGGTCGTTACTAAAATGCGTATCTCGGCCTCTATAAAGTACCTCGTCTGCAGTTAATGTTTCATAACTGCTATCATCAGGAAGCATTAATTTAATATCGTTAAAATTCCATGTAGGCACATTATCTGTACCATCATCCTTTTCTTTATCTGCGGCAGCCCAATACAAATAGGCTTTTTTAATACTTAAGCAAGCTAAATCTGGCAACGGATTTATAAACTGGGCACTACTCGAATTAAATGTCGAGCTGTCATCATCAATATCCACAAAAACATTATCACTAAAACTATGGTTATCGCTTTCGCCATTGTAGTCTTCGGTGGCTGTTCTCGATAAAACATTATTGGCAATCATGGTAAAATCGCCATTAATCATATTATTAAATCGAGGAGAGAACTCTTTTTTAATTTGAGCGTAATTGGTGTAGTAACATGCAAACAAACCAAACAAAAGTAGTATAAGCGTTTGTTTTGGTAATGGGAGTTTATTTTTATTTATAAAACGGTTACCCATTAAGTTGTTGGTTTTTTAAAATCTTGCTCTAAATTTAAATTGAGCCGATATATAGCATACCGGCTCAATTTAATAGTTATAAAATACGTTATATGTTAATTAAAATAGCTAAACGTTTCGCCGGCTTTTATGTTAAGTAACGATTCATAAATTAATTTAATCACATTTTCAACATCCTCTTTATGTACCATTTCTACAGTAGTGTGCATGTAGCGTAACGGCAACGAAATTAAAGCCGAAGCCACACCGCCATTGCTATAAGCAAAAGCATCTGTATCGGTTCCTGTAGCGCGCGATAGGGCAGAACGCTGAAAAGGAATTTTCTTAGCCTCTGCAGTATCCGTAATTAAATCACGAAGCTTTTGTTGCACAGCAGGCGCATAAGCAACCACAGGCCCTTTACCAATTTCTAATAAACCCGCTTTTTTAGGCTCAATCATTGGTGTAGTAGTATCGTGAGTTACATCGGTAACAATAGCCACATTAGGTTTTATGGTTTGGGTAATCATTTCTGCACCACGTAAACCAATTTCTTCTTGTACGGCGTTAGTTACATACAAACCAAAAGGCAATTCTTTTTTGTTTTCTTTTAAAAGTCTAGCAACTTCGGCAATCATAAAACCACCCATGCGGTTATCAATAGCTCTACAAACAAATTTATCGCCGTTTAAAATATGGAATTCATCAGGGTAAGTAATCACACAACCCACATGCACACCAAGTTTTTCAACATCGGCTTTAGTCGCGCAACCACAATCAATAAAAATATTGTCTGGTTTAGGCGGTTCCTCTTTCGCTTTGTTACGCGTATGTATGGCAGGCCAACCAAAAACCCCTTTTACAATGCCTTTTTTAGTATGTATATTAACCACCTTACTAGGGGCAATCTGGTGGTCGCTACCACCATTTCTAATTACATAAATTAGTCCGTTATCCGATATATAGTTAACATACCACGAAATTTCATCGGCATGTCCCTCAATAACCACTTTGTATTCTGCCTTTGGGTTTATAACACCAACCGCAGTACCATAAGTATCTGTAATAAACTCATCAACATACGGTTTTAAATAATCCATCCACAGCTTTTGTCCGTCCCACTCATAGCCAGTAGGTGCTGCATTATTTAAATATTTTTCTAAAAAGTCCATCGACTTTTTGTTTAATATGCTCTTCTTTGCCATTTATTAAAAGTTTTGCACTAAAATAATAATATAAAATGTAAAAGAATAGTTTAAGCAGGCTCTATTATAAAAATATTTTGGGCGTTACCACAAGGGTCGGGCTTTACGCTGCAAGTCCTCGGTGTGCCAATAATAAATTGGCAAACCTGTGGGCTTTTCGCTGCAATCCCTAACGTAGCAGCTAGGTTTTATTTTAAGTTTTAGTAATTATAAAAAAGCAGCATAGTATAATGGCTTGTTTTCAATAAGTTGTTGTGGTGTTATAGGGTAAGAGGAAATGTTTTAGGGGTTAAAATGTTGTAGACTATTATGATGTTCGTTTAACGGCTACGGCTATGAGTAGTTGCGTGGTTTAGTACTTAACTTTGCAAGTACACACCAACCTGAAAATCCGCGAGGATTTTCAGAAATAGGAGAGAACAAGCAATTACTTATAGCCAATGTTATGTGTTGTTATTTTAGAATAGAGAATATCCAAATATTATTGATAATGTTTTAGAATCCACATTTATATCATTACCTAATCTTCTAGGTGATTGATGCCTTAACTCTATGCTGTATTTATCATTATACTTATAACCTAAACCATAAGCCATATATATTGATGTAAGGTTCGTTGATTCATTTATTCTTAAATCATAAATAAAAGAAGTATTAATAAAAAATTTAGAATTATCATTTAAAAAGAAGTAATATCTTACACCAGCATTGCATTCAATAGTACTATAATTAATTACATCTTCTAAACCTCCATTAGTTGATTTTTCTACTGTAAAACTTGTATAAATTGGTTCAACGATAAATGACCATTTATTTTTATTAAAAGGAAGAATAAATTCTGCTTCTAGCCCAAAACCAAAATCTAGTGAGTTTTTAATAGTAGAATTACTAAAATAAGATTCAAATGAAGAGATATTTAATCGAGGCCTTATATTCAAATTAAATAAATCTTTTTTTTGCTTTTCTTCAAAGTTGATATATTTTTCATTATTACAGCCGTTATATGCTATAAAAAAATTGACCAAATCTGATTTTCTATATTTTAATTTTTCTACTCTGTTCTTTTTTATGTCAGAGCATTTCAAATCATCCCATAGCTGGTTTCTAAATCTATTATTTGTGCCAATTTTATATTCAGGAGTTATATAACTTTTAAATACTAATTGCTCAATATTAGATTTATCGATGCTGTAAAAATACCTTATTAAACCAATGTCAACGTAAGTATACAACGTAGATTTTCCTTCAACTAATACTTTTAAAAAGAGTTCTTCTTCTTGAAACGAAGGTCCTCTTTCATTATCTAATTCATCAACTTTATTACTAGACCTATCAATTTTTACGGAGCTTCTCACATATTTTAAAGCGTTAGGAATCCCAAATTCTTTAACCGATTTTATTGAATTTTCCTTCAATTCGCTATTTTCTGATAGTTTATATTTGAATTCCGTTGGATTTTTTTCCCAATCAAGATTTTTAATTAAACAATTAATTTTTTGATTATTATTATCAATGTAATATCCATTTTCAAAAGAAATTTGAGAGTAGCAATTAAAACTTAAAATTGAGGTTAAAAGAAATAGTAGTTTTATTTTCATCATTATTTTAATTTATTAATATTTACATTGTTAAGTTTTAATAACACATAATGTTCTTCTGATAAAAAATCGTTTCAATGTTTTTTATCAAAAGTTAAACGAAGTTAGCCAATTTTTCTCACAAAGTCAAGCCTATTTATAATTTCCTATTTAAGATAATCCATTCTCAGAAATTCAGTATTTTTGGCATAATAAATGTCCCATTATTTATTAGATGAATTTCTTAAAATACATACTTATCATTTTTCCTTTAATGTTATCTGCCCAGATAGAAGACATTAAACAAGATACAATATCTGAGAAGTATCTTATTATAAAAGGCGATTCGGTACCCAGAACCTCGATTGACTTAGATGAAGTCATGCTTTTACATAAGCTAAAGTTTGATAGCAGAAAAGATAGAATACGCTACTTAATTTTAAGACGCAAAACCATTAAAGTGTACCCGTATGCTAAAATGGCTGCAGACCGTTTAGACTCTATGAACGTGCGGTTAGCAACCCTTACCAGAAACCGTGATAAAAAACGCTATACAAAACGCATACAAAAATACATTGAAGGCGAGTTTTCTGAGGAGTTAAAAAAAATGACTCGTACAGAAGGGCAAATTCTAATTAAGCTAATACACAGGCAAACAGGTGTTACCGCTTTCGATTTAATAAAAGAATTACGTAATGGTTGGCGGGCCTTTTGGTACAATACAACCGCCAGTATGTTCGATATTTCTTTAAAGCGTGAGTTTGACCCAGAAAACGAAAAAGAAGATTATCTTATTGAAGATATTTTGCAGCGTAATTTCCAAAGCGGCCGCTTAGAGCGCCAAAAATCGGCTATTGATTTTGATTTTTACGATTTAACTAACAAGTGGGTTCACCAAAAAACACCAGAATAAATGCGTATACAATCGCCGTTTGAAGAAAAACTAAATACGATAACGCATGCTATTGGTGCTTTACTTGGTATTACTGCCTTAGTGTTATTAATTGTTTATAACAGCCATAAAACCGATTGGAGTTTGTTTAGTGTGATTGTTTATGGTATTTCTATTATTATTCTGTTTAGTGCCTCTACCTTTTACCATGCTGTAAAAGGGGAAAAGCGTAAACACTATTTTAGAATTGTAGATCACATAAGTATTTACTTTTTAATAGCAGGAACTTACACACCGGTTTGTTTAATTTCTTTAGAGCAAACCTTGGGCTGGACGCTTTTTTTTACCGTTTGGGGTATTGCTGCTTTTGGTGTTATTTTAAAGTTGTTTTTTACAGGGCGGTTCGAAATATTTTCAACCTTACTGTATTTAGTTATGGGCTGGTTAATTATTTTCGATTTCTCTAACCTATCTGCAACCCTTGGTGATCAAGGTATTTTATTTCTGTTTGCCGGTGGTTTATCTTATACGGTGGGTATTGTGTTTTATGCCATTCAAAAAATACCATACAATCATGTTATATGGCACTTGTTTGTATTAGGTGGTGCTATTTGCCACTTTTTTATGATTTTTGGTTACGTTATTTAATATGATAGAAATTACTAAAGCAACTACGTTTAATAGTTATCTTAAAATAGAAACACTCGCCGATATTATTTGGCGCGAACATTACATACCTATTGTTGGGAAACCTCAAATAGATTATATGCTTGAAAAGTTTCAAACAGCTAAGGCTATTGAAAAACAAGTGATTGAGGGTTTCGAGTATTTTACTTTATTTTATAATAAAACAGCTGTTGGTTATATTGCTATAAAACCAGAAACCAATGCTTTATTTTTAAGTAAAATATATGTTTTAAGTAGTTATAGAGGTAAAAAAGTAGGTAAAGCAGCCATACATTTTATTGAAAATAAGGCTAAATCGTATCAATTAAATAGCATTAGGTTAACCGTAAATATTCACAATACAAACTCGATTAAGGCTTATGAGACATTGGGTTTTAAAAACAAGGGGTCTGTTGTTGCCGATATTGGAAACGGCTTTGTAATGGACGATTTTGAGATGGTGAAACAAATTTCTGAGTAGCAGGAATGTTACCCCTCAATAACCTCTTTATATTCCTCGAAAAAAGCTTCAAACAAGCTCATGTGTGTATTAAAAAACACCATAACATCGCGCCAGGAGTTTTTGTTGTGTATGGATACTTTTTGCTCTAAAGGCACGTAAATTCTAGAAATCTCTTTTTTGTTTTCTAAAAAATATTCTTCGTCGTAAATAGCTTCAGGTAGATAATCGTTCAACAAAATCGATTTTAAAGCTACTAGTTTTTCCCAGTATTTAATTCGGTGTTCTAAATCGTCTTCTAAGTCTAAAGCAATTAAAGCCGTTCTATTATCAAAATGAAACTTAAAACTTAAACCTTTTAATTTGGTATCATACAAAACCCATTTTCGTGGAAACGATTTCCCGAAACTTGTCCAGAATTCTTGTCGTAAAAGTCTTGATTCTTCTTTGCTAAACATGTCTTTTGTAATAATGAATCAATGTGTTAATAATAAATAATTATCAACTTAAAACTAGATTAAATAAGCTACTCCAACACCTAGTATTATTGAAATAAACTTCGATAAATTAAACTTATGTCCTTCGCCACTTTCAAACAAAATAGTGGTTGAAATATGGAAAAATATACCAATAACTACTGCATTTATAGCATGGGTATAATTGGCAATAAAAGTGGCGTTATGCGCAATCCAAGTGCCTAAGGGGGTCATTAAAGCAAATACTAACAAAAAGCTACCTACCTGTATTTTGGTATAGTTAGACTGTAATAAAAACATAGTAATTAATGTAGCAATGGGTATTTTATGTACCAAAACACCATATACCATATCGTTATGATCGTGAATAGAAAATCCTTCTAATAAACTATGAATACACAAACTAATAAATAATAGCCAAGGGAAAGCAGTCTCGTTTTTATGGATGTGTACATGGCCATGTTCTGCACCTTTAGAGAATAACTCTAAAACAATTTGCAACATAATACCGCACATTATAAAGAGTCCTGTAAGTTTGGTTTCTAAATGATTGTAAACTTCTGGTAATAATTCAAAAAGAGTTAAAGCCAATAAAAAAGCACCACTAAAAGAGAGTAGTAGTTTGGTATTCCAAGACTTTTGTTTTTTAGTAATAAATGCTAAAAGAAAGCCTAAAATAACTGCAAGAAAGGGTAAAATATAATTATTCATTCAAAAAATACACTATTCAATTTTATAACACTCATTAATTATTACCTGCATTAGTAAACAAATTATATGCAAGAGTCATAATACAATGCCCATTATTGGTTATTTAAAAATCATGACTAAACGTTCTGATGTTTTTGCGCTAAACTTGCGCAGTTTATAATCGCCAAAAATATCTAATAAATGCACACCGGCCTGTTCAAAAAGCAACTCGAAATCTGCTAAAGTAAAACCACGTACGCGCTCTTGGAAATTATACAATATTTCGTCGGCTGTAAAAGTAATATCTTTTATAATATAGCCATCTTCAACATAGCGTTTTAAATAAAAATCTATACCATCAACCGTTTTAACCTCTTCGGGCACTAAATTATTAATAACAAACTCGCTATTCATAAAATCAATAACTCCAAAACCAAACTCATTTAATTCAGCTTTAATGGCTTTTATCGTTTTTAAGTTATCTGCATCATCATCAAAATAGCCAAAGCTAGTAAACAAATTAAAAACGGCATCAAACTGTTTGTGGTAAGGCTTACACATGTTGTGAACCTCAAATTTTAAACGATGATTTTCAAACTGTTTGGCAAAATTAATACTGTTTTCGCTTAAATCAACCCCAGTTACATCATAGCCAATTTTGTTAAGATATAAGGCATGTCTACCTTTTCCGCAGGCTAAATCTAAAATGGTACCACCTTCTGGGATATTTAAATAATCAGTAAGGGTATCCATAAAAGCATGCGCTTCAGTATCATTACGGTCTTTATATAAAATGTGGTAAAATGGTGTGTCAAACCAAGAAGTAAACCAAGTTTTTGTTTTGTTAGTCATAGTTTTGTTTGGGGGTTACCCCCGAGAAATGTACGGGGGTCAGGCTTTACGCTGCAAGTCCTCGCGATTTATCCCGATAAAAATCGGAATCGCTGTGGGCTTTCCACTTCAATCCTTAACCCGAATTATCAATAAACTTTACGTTTGCCACAAAATTACGTTATTTTTGCAATCTATTATAAGTAGAGTAGACGAAAAAAATGGGAGAAAATTTCAATATGGTAGCCAAAACCTTATTTGGCTTTGAAGATTTATTAGAAAAAGAGCTTACACAACTAGGTGCTATGTACGTAAAAAAGGGTGTGCGAAACGTCTCTTTCTCAGGCGATAAAGGCTTTATGTATAAATGTAATTTAGCATTGCGTACGGCTGTAAAAATTTTAAAACCCATACATTCATTTAATGTTAAAAGTGAGCAAGATTTATATGATAAAATTTATGCTATGGACTGGTCGCAATACTTAAAACCAACAGGTTCTTTAGCTATTGATGCCACCATTCATTCCGATTTGTTTTCGCACTCATTGTATATAGCCCAAAAAACCAAAGATGCTATTGTCGATAAATTTCGAGATACCGATGGGCAACGACCTAATGTAGATTTAAAATTTCCAGACTTAAAAATAAATGTGCATATTGACAGACGCCGTTGTACTATTTCTTTAGACTCCTCTGGTGATTCTCTACATAAACGAGGTTACAAAACAGCCACTAATATTGCGCCTATAAACGAAGTTTTAGCTGCAGGTTTAATCATGCTTTCTGGTTGGGATGGGCAAAGCGATTTTATGGATCCTATGTGCGGATCTGGCACTATGCTTATTGAGGCTGCCATGATTGCTTGTAATATACCGCCAAACCTAATGCGAAAAGAATTTGCTTTTGAGCGTTGGAACGATTGGGATGTGGAATTATTCGAAAAAATTGAAGAATCTCTACTGGGTAAAACCCGCGATTTTCATCATAAAATAACTGGTTATGATAAAGCACCAAGTGCAGTTGCTAAAGCCATAGAAAATGTAAAAAACGCCCAATTAGAGGATTTTATTGATGTGAAGCACGAAGATTTCTTTAAAACTCAAAAAGGAGGTGAGAATAAACTGCATATGGTATTTAACCCGCCTTATGGCGAGCGTTTAAATATTGACATGGAAGACTTTTATGCTAACATAGGCGATACTTTAAAACAAAGCTATCCAGGTACCGATGCATGGTTTATAACCTCAAATCTTGATGCGCTTAAACATGTAGGATTACGTCCGTCAAGAAAAATACAACTTTATAACGCTAAACTAGAATCGCGTTTGGTAAAGTATGTAATGTACGAAGGGAGTAAGAAGGGTAAGTATATGAAGTAGATATTATAAGAAACAGCAAAAAAAATGATTTGATTATGATTGCTGTTTCTTTTAAAATTATATATCATAAATAACAAAATGCCAATCACTTTTTACAGGAACTATGGAATAGCCAGATGCTAATGTCTGTATCCTATCTGCCCAAATTATAACTTCAAAAGATTTTTTTGTTTGGTACCTCAAAGCTATAGTAGTAAATACATAATCAGGTCCATCTTCACCATAGTTTTCTGCAGTAAGCTGTACAATATAATTTTTATCGTGTACTAATCCACTAGATAGCTTAACTGTATATCCAATATCTCCACCAGGACCGAAAATGTTTCCAGGACTAATACCATTTGATATACTTATTCCGGCAGTAGCTTTTAAGATAGTACCATTTGCGGCAATTTTGCCCATTGCTATTTGTCTCATAATAATTAAAATTTAAAGATTAATAAATTGATTAATGCACTTATTAAAGCATATTAATTTTTCTTATACTAAAGTAGGATTTTTATACTAATAAAAAAATACGTACTTGTACGTAATTGCTTGAAATAAAGTTGATTATGGTTATTTTGTTGCCTTAAATTATGATATACCAATTATCTGTACTTATAATATTCAAGAAAAATACATTTGTTTAAAACTAAACTAGAAGTGCTTTTGTATAAATATATAATGTATCAATTGAGTATAAAAAGAGACGTGTTTTAAATATAATTTTAAGCTATGCTTTTTAGTTTTTAAAAAAGAATGTTAACTAAGTTATATTTTTTATTATTATGAAGGATGAATATTTTAAAACCTTTTAAAATCAATATGCGGTCTTAGAATTTAATTTTTTCTATTAATTCACTTGCAATTACTTCAGTTAGTTTTTCGTTTCCTAGTTTCGATAAATGAGCTGAGTCTTTATATAAACCTTTGCATTTTAAATAATCTGGACAAACCTTATTAAAATCGATTAGTATAACACTATCAGACAGGTTCGTTCTTTGTAATTCAGAATTTAAAAACGCTCTGTAAGTCTTAATATTATCTGTTTCAGCATCATTATTTATTTTTGCCGAAATATAAGTTCTTGTTTTAAACAAAAAATTCATGTCGTCAATAGTTTTTACAACATCAAATTCGGGTAAAGAAACAACAACAGGCTTTATTTTATAGTGTAATAATGTCTTGATTATTTGTATAACATGAAAGCTGTAATAATTTTTTCCAGCTCTAGACGCTTTATCATTAACACCTGCAATAACAATACAATATTCTGGTTGGCTTTCAATTATAAATTTTGAAGAATGTTCAATGTCATTATTTTTAAATAGGTTTTGATAAATTAATTTGCTTCTTGCACTAGATTTACCTGAAGAAATTATGCGATTACTTTGCCCTTTTTTTAAGAGTTTTTCATGTAGCATACTATCAAGTTTATTACCAGCAACCCAACTATCTCCTATAATTCCAACAGTTAAAACATTATCTTGTGTTGTTTTATTTATTTGAAAGTATGGTTGTGTTTTAGCAAATGAAAACCTATCAATAAAATACCAACTAATTACAATTAAAAACAGCGTTGCTATTCCTGTTATAACTAATTTTATTTTTTGATATGCCATTAGTATTTTCTTTTAAATTACAAGTAATTGACTATTTCTAAATTTAATTAATCGCTATAAGTAGATAAGCTAAGTTAAAATTTTATTAGCACTTAGTCACAATTATTAATAATAAGCGTTTTTTGATTTTTCATACTTTACTTATCTTTCTAAAAAAAAGAAAGATGCCATTTAATCATATTTTTAAAGCTAAGGTAAACTGGCAATTAGGTGATAATGAAACGACACAAAATCCTAAAGATTTTAGTAGAAATCATATAGTAACTATTGCTAACAAGAAACTCCCTTTACAAGTATCTGCAGCAAAACCATTTAGAGGTGATGATACACTTTATAACCCAGAAGATTTATTATTATCGGCCTTAGCCTCATGCCACATGATGTCTTATTTATACGTTTGCGCGCAAAATAATATTGAAGTTTTAAGTTATACTGATACTGCCGAAGCTATTTTGGAAGTTGAAGCGTCGGGTAGTGGGCATTTTAGCAAAGTAACCTTAAAGCCTAAAGTAACTATTAAGGATGCTTCGCAATTAGAATTAGCCAAATCGTTGCATGCCAAAGCAAATAGCTTATGTTTTATTGCTAATTCTTGTAATTTTCAAGTAGCACACTATATAGAGGTTATAGTGTCTAAAGAGTAAACAAGTTTTGCGTAAATGAACTATTGCTTATTTGTTCTAGTTTTAAAAACAATTAATAGAGATATTAAAAATAAAATAGTTTTTCCCACCAGCGCACCATAGCCAAATTCACTTAATTTCGAGACACCTAAGGATAATATTTGAATAATATTATATAGGAATACTAATGATGCTATAATGGCTATATAATGAATTGCTTTTTTCATAAAAATATAAAATGAGCGATTTTAAAATCGCTCATTTTGTTTAAATATTAATTAATATTTTACTGTAGTAGTAGTTGGTGTATAAATTCCAAAAGTAATTGCATTTACCAAACCGTTTACAAATGAATGTCTAGTAAAAATAGTATAATCTTTAGAGCCATTAGCCATTTCTTTAGTATCAGAAACGCCAATTGGAGCTAATCCACCAATTAAGTAGTGATTCCATTTAGTTACTTCTGTATTACCTTTTGCTCCTGCGCCTACAACGCTGGTGTATGAATAACAAGAAGTTAAAAGAATTGATGCTGTAAAAGCAATTGTAAATAATCTCATTGTTTTTTTAATCATTTTGTTAGATTTTTAAAATTAAATAATTTGTTAAATAGATTACTTTTAGGTGTTTAGTATTGAAATTTAATAAAAACTGCTAAAGTAATTTAAGAAGCTAATTTAGCTTAAACATGTAAGAAAAGACAAATGAATTAGTAAAAATTTCAATAAAATTTATCGGAAGACACTAACATTCTTATTCACAAAGTATTAGGTCTAAAACAATTACTAGTCATCTTATTAAGTGGAAATCTATTGGCTAAAATTAACTATAACTTTTGTTATTAATATAACTCTGGGATGTTTTCCAAATTATCAGTAACTGTATAGGAAATGAATGATTTTAAAGTGCTTTTATAATTGATAACCCAGAAGGTTATTATTAGTATTTATGTCCTTAACCATCTGCCACAAGATTTCTTAATGACACATCAAGCAGAAATAAGACTTAAATAGTTTGTTAAGGCCTGTTTCTAGGTGTTGGCCTAGATTCTTTATCGGGTTTAGTAAACTCAGCAGGTTTAGATTGTTTTGTTTTCTTGTAAAGCGGAATTCTATAGGCTAAAAAGTAGCTGTAACCAACACCTATACCGCTACTATCATAAGTTTTTCCAAAACCTGGAATGTATATGTTATCAAAATTATTAGGTATGGTTTGACTTACTGATACTTTTAATTGCACATTTAAACCTATATAAAGATTATTAAATAATTCGGCTTTCATGCCTAGAATAATTTCTGCCCAAAATGCTGTAAGTCCTGTAAGTTCTTGTTTGGTGCTTGATGTAAATTGAGGTTCCCAGTATTGGTCTATACTATATACGGTATAGTTATTTAAATCATGACTAAATGTACTTGCTCCAACTCTAAAACCAGCATAAATCATATTATCCATGTCCAACCAATTTTGATACATGTTAAAATCTACACCACCTTTTATATAACTACCTTTTGTTGTAATATCTAAATAATCATTCACGGTATTTTTTTCTTCAAAACCAATCTCTCCGGCTATATATAGTTTTTCTTTTAAGCGATAATCTGCCATAATTTCAAAACCTGAATAGTCATCGTCTAAAAACGAACGTGTTAATTTACCAATGTCTCCTCCAATTCGAAGTCCGTATTTAAGTTTAATTGTTTTTGAATCATCAGTAGTATCAACAATACTATCATTCTGTGCATTAACAAACACACAAAAAAACAGCATACAAGCTATGCTACTAATGCGATATATTAAAGTGTGTTGTTGTCTCATCTTCTACAGATTGGTTATCGGTTAGAGGTTCTCTTGAAAGCATCCAGTTATCACCATCATCAACAATGGTAAGTGTTACATTTTTAAAAATTGTTTTAAAACCACATGCACGAGAAACAAAAACTTGTTCGCGACTGTAGTTTATAACTATACGGTCTTGATTTCCGTCTATAAAATCATCAGAAGTGTCATCGGGTGTGTCATTATTATTTACAGAAGCACCACTAACAAGAATATATTCGGTAGTGTTATCAGTTGTTTTGAGTGGTAAAACAACATCATCAGTATCTGTGAATATATAATCTGACAAATAATCATCATTATCTACACCAATAACCACTAAATCAAATACATTTTTAAACACATCTGGGTCTGTTGCATCTAGAAAATCAATTATTAATCTGGGTGTAGTTGGTGTTGAATCCGGACAAATATCATCGCGTTCGCAACTGTAGTTTCCAACTATAACAAGTATGATTATAAGTAGGCTTATTTTTTTCATCAATATTTTAATATTGTTTATTTATTTAGCGCTTTTCCAAAAGTACAACATTTTCCACATGAAACGTTTGTGGAAACATATCTACAGCTTGGGTTTTTATTACTTTATATTGTGCATCCATTAAAGCTAAATCTCGAGCTTGTGTAGCGCTATTACAACTTACATAAACTACGCGTTTAGGTGCAATGTTTAATATTTGTTGTACAACATCTTTATGCATACCATCTCTTGGTGGATCTGTAATAATTACATCTGGTTGCCCATGTGCTTCAATAAATTCGTTATTAAAAACATGTTTCATGTCTCCAACATAGAATTCAACGTTATTAATATTATTTAATTGTGCATTTTCTTTAGCAGCAGTAATAGCGTCTGGTACAGATTCTACACCAATTACTTTACTAGCTTGTTTTGCAACAAATTGGGCTATAGTTCCTGTACCTGTATACAAATCATAAACTAATTCTTGCCCTGTTAAACCTGCAAAGTCTCTGGTGATTTTATAAAGCTCAAAAGCTTGGTTAGAGTTTGTTTGATAAAAGGATTTAGCATTAATTTTAAATTTTAACCCTTCCATTTCTTCAAAAATATGATCGTTGCCTTTATAACATATCACATCTTGATCATAAATAGTATCGTTGGCTTTTCCATTAATTACATATTGTAATGATGTTACTTGTGGGAAGTTTTCAGCAATAAAATCTAATATTAATTCACGTTTAACTTTATCTTCTTTAAAAAACTGAATCATTACCATAACATCACCAGTAGTAGATGTTCTAATCATCATGGTCCTTAATAATCCCGTTTGGTTTCTGGTATTAAAGAATTCTAAATCGTTATTAATTGCAAATTCTTTAACAGCATTTCTTATCGCATTGGATGGATCTGCTTGTAAATGACATTTGTTTACATCTAAAATTTTATCCCACATGCCAGGAATATGAAATCCAAGTGCATTTTTATCACCTAAATCTTTATCAGATTGTATTTCTTCAAGTGTTAACCAACGGCTATCGCTAAACGAAAATTCCATTTTATTTCTATAGAAATAGTGTTCAGCAGAACCTAAAATAGGCGTTACCTCTGGTAATTCAATATGCCCAATACGTGTTAAGTTGTTGGTAACTTCTTTTTGTTTGTAAAATAACTGGTGCTCATAGGCCATATTTTGCCATTTACAACCACCACAAGTTCCAAAATGCTCACAAGCAGGTTCTGTTCTTTTGTCTGATAATTTATGAAAAACAGTTGCTTTGCCTTCATAATAAGCTTTACGCTTTTTAAAAGTTTGCACATCAACCACATCACCAGGAACGGCATTTGGTAGAAAAATTACTTTTCCGTCGGGTGCTTTAGCTATTGTTTTTCCTTTAGCGCCAGCATCAATAACTTCTACGCTTTCAAAAACTTGTTTTCTTTGTTTACTTCTTCTTGACATGCTGCAAAAATAATAATAGCCAGAAATATAAGTCTATTTAATTCCATTAACTTTAAAGGAAATTTAAATTCTTTTAAATTAAAATGAACTTTTTTAATTTTTTATCGTCTTATAAGTGAAATGGATGTTATAAACACACATAAAAGAATCATAAATCTACCAAAAGCAGAAGTTGCTACTTTGTTAGAAACATTATCTACAAAAAAAGATAAAGTATGGCCAAAAGATAATTGGCCACCAATTCGTTTCAAAAATGGTTTAAAAGTTGGAGAAGTAGGAGGGCATGGCATAATAAGATACTCAGTATATGAATTTATTCCAGAAAAATTAATAGTTTTTAAATTCTTAAAACCAAAAGGTTTTAAGGGGATTCATAAATTTGAAATAGTAGCAATTAATAAAAGTTCTACAGAAGTAAAACATAGCATTATTATGAAAACGACAAGTATGATGGCCACTTTAAAATGGGTTATAGCAATAAAATGGTTGCATAATGCCTTAATTGAAAATGCTTTTGATACGATTGAGAATAATTACTTAGAAGTTAAAAAGCATACAAAATGGAATTGCTGGGTGAGTTTATGGCGGTTTATACTAACAAAAATTGGGTGAAAACAGAAAAAGCTATTGATGGTAAGTTAGTACAACAATTTCAATCTGGAAATAAAAATGCGTTGGCCCTATTAGTAAAGCGATGGCATAAAACGTTTTGCGAAAAAGCTTATTGGATAGTTAAAGATGCTGATGTTGCTAAAGATATTGCTCAAGATTCTTGGAGTATTATAATTATTAAAATTAGTCATTTAAAAACTCCAGAAAGCTTTGGTAGTTGGGCGTTAAGAATTGTATATACTAAGTCTTTAGACTGGATTAAAGAGAACAATAAATTAAAAAATAATATTGATAATAAACATCAATTACAACATGTTTTTGATGAAGCGAGGGATAGTAGCGAATCAATAAAAGCCATATTATTAAAAACTATTAAAACACTACCTGAGAACCAACAAATGGTTATTCGCTTATTTTATATGCAAGAATACTCATTAAAAGAGATTAGTACGATATTAAACATATCTGAAGGTACAGTAAAGTCTAGATTATTTCATGCTAGAGAAAAATTAAAACAAATTTTAAAAACTTATAACTTATGAAAAGTGATAAAGAAAGTATTGATAAACTTATAAAAGAAACTTTAACAGAAGAAGAGGCTAAATTTTACGAAAATCTAGACGAACAAAACGTAATACAGATGATTGGTGGACTTTTTCAAGGGAAAAACAAATGGTTGTTAGTATTGATGAATTTAGTAACGGTGATTTTTTTCGCATTATTTATTTATTGTTTAGTACAATTTTTTAATGTAGAATCTACTAAAGAGTTATTGAAGTGGGCTTTAGGAAGCATTATTTTTTTAATTGGAGTAAGCATGCTAAAAGTTTTTGCATGGATGCAAATGGATAAAAATGCTATTATTAGAGAGATTAAGCGTTTAGAACTGCAGCTTTCTTCGCTTTCTAGTAAACTGTCTTAGTTAAAAAAAAAGCTGCTTAGTCATAAAAAAACTAAGCAGCTTACCATTAATTGAGGTTAAGTATAATTATTTTTTATTAAATTTTGTTAATATTTTGTCCATTTGCTTTCCAGCAGCTTCACGTCCACCCAATCCAAAAGATAAGATAATAGTTAAGGCAACTGTACCTAATGTTATACCAAAAGCAAGGTTGATAATTTCATCTGCAATACCCATAGTTCTTAATCCAATTGCCAAGAAAATAGAAAGGATTGCTATTCTTATAATAGAAGCCACAAAACTATTATTATCGCTTTTTGCAAAATTGTTGGCAGCAATAGTTGCAATCCAATTTCCAATAGCTAAAATAACAAGTCCAAATAATATTTTACCAGCATAGTTTGTTATGGTATATATAATATCTGATAAATGAGTAAATTCTAATTTCTCTACAGCAGTTGTAAGACCAAATAAAATGATGAAAAAGTAAACTAAATTCCCAATAACCTTTACAAGGTTTGTGTTTCCTGTAATTGATGATAAACCTGCTTTATTAAAGAAGTTATTAAGGTTCATGCTGTTTAATAAGTCTTTAACAAGTTCGCTTAAAAAGCGCCCACCTACAACAAAAAGAATAAGTATTAATGCCGCTACAATTACTTTAGGAATTGCGCTAAAGAAATCTTTTAACATAGTTGTAGCTGGTTCTGATATAGAATCCATATTCAAAATATTAAAAGCTGAAATTAATAAAGGAATAAATATAAAAATGAATACAACTTTTTTAATAACATTAACAAAATCAATATTTTCTGGTAATTTTAATTTAGGTACTAATTTTTGTATTGAATCTCCAGAAAGTTCTACTAATTCTGAAATTATAGTTGCCAACATATACCCAATATAGCAAACTAAGCCAGCACCAACTATATTTGGTAAAAACCCTGCAAATTCATTTAGCATATTTTTTAACGGATCAAGCACATTACTCATACCTAGTTTTTCTAATGCTAAAGTGAAAACAAATATCATTACTAAAAAGTAAACAAGTTTGCTTACAAATTTTGAAATACTAATTTTCGAATTTTTTATTTTATCATCAATACCAGTTTTCTTAAGTAATTTTGAAACAACTCTTTTAAGTAGGCCAGCTATAAACCAACCAATAATAATTATTATTATAGCAGCTAAAGCACTTGATAAATTACCTCCTATAGATTGAGAAAGATTGTCTAATACATTTGATAAATAGTCCATGATTTTAATTTTTTTAATGGTTATAGTTGTAAGTTAGACCCATATAAAAACGAAAAGGTACATTATATTTTATTTTTTATTTATTTTCGCATCTTCTAGGGATGATTTCTCTCCCACGCTGAATTTTCGAAACTCATCGAAAGGATAAAGGTGCAGAAGGAATTGCATATTTTTAATTTAAAACTTTTTAAAATGGCAATTTTAGACCAATTAACTTCGCAACAAGCGATAGATTTAGAAAACAAGTATGGTGCACACAATTACCATCCATTACCTGTAGTGTTAAACAAAGGAGAAGGTGTGTATGTTTGGGATGTAGAAGGAAAAAAATATTATGATTTTTTATCTGCATACTCTGCCGTAAACCAAGGGCACTGTCATCCTAAAATAGTGAATGCAATGATTCAACAAGCGCAAACACTAACATTAACTTCAAGAGCATTTCATAACGATATGTTAGGGAAATTCGAAAAATTTGCTTGCGAGTTTTTTGGGTTCGACAAACTTTTACCAATGAATACTGGTGCTGAAGCAGTTGAAACAGCTTTAAAACTATGTAGAAAATGGGCTTACGAGGTAAAAGGGATTGATGAAAATAAAGCAGAAATTATTGTTTGCGAAAATAATTTTCATGGTAGAACTACCACCATTATTTCTTTTTCTAATGATCCTGTAGCACGTAAAAATTTTGGCCCTTATACCAAGGGGTTTATTAAAATAGGGTACGATAATTTAGAAGCTCTAGAAACAGTATTGGAGAATAACCCTAACGTAGCTGGTTTTTTAGTAGAACCTATTCAAGGTGAAGCAGGTGTATATGTTCCTAGTGATGATTATTTAGTAAAAGCAAAAGCACTTTGTGAAAAATATAATGTTTTATTTATAGCTGATGAAGTACAAACAGGTATTGCTAGAACAGGGCGTTTATTGGCTACTTGTGGTAACTGTTCTTGTGAAAATAAAAATTGTGAGAATACACCAGATGTAAAACCAGATGTTTTAATTCTTGGAAAAGCTATTAGTGGTGGAGTGTACCCAGTTTCTGCAGTATTAGCTAATGATAGTGTAATGAACGTTATTAAACCAGGAAATCACGGGAGTACGTTTGGTGGTAACCCTATTGCTGCTGCTGTAGCTATGGCAGCACTAGAGGTTGTAAGAGATGAAAATCTTGCAGAAAACGCTTATAAGTTAGGTGATTTATTTAGAAGTGAATTAAATAAATATATAGAAACTAGTAGTATTGTTAATCTTGTAAGAGGTAAAGGATTACTTAACGCTATTTTAATTAATGATACTGAAGATAGCGATACAGCATGGAATATTTGTTTGGCATTACGCGATAATGGATTATTAGCCAAACCAACGCATGGTAATATTATTCGTTTTGCGCCTCCTTTAGTGATGACTGAAAATCAGTTAATGGACTGTGTCAATATCATTACCAAAACGCTTAAACAATTTGAAAAATAAATAATTATATGTACCAAAAATCGGCTTTTGAAAGTTTTGAATTGGAAGTAAATGAAGATATTAGAGGCTATTTAAACGAAACAGCTAAATGGTCATACTTTTTGTCAATTCTTGGTTTTATAGGAATTGGTTTTATGGTTTTAGGTGGTATAGGTGTTAGTCTTTATACTGGTATGAATCAAGTAGGAGGTACTGGTGCTTATGCATTAGGATATTCTGCAGGAGTTGGAATTGTTTATATTGTTTTAGCACTCGTTTATTTATTTCCGGTTTTGTATCTTTTTAAATTTTCTAATAAAATGAAACAAGCTTTAAAGTTGAAAAATAATGAAGCTTTTAAATTGGCCTTTTTAAATTTAAAATCTCATTATAAATTTATGGGTATTTTTACTATTGTTGTTTTTTCGATTTATTTTTTAGTTATCATAGGTGTGGCAATTAGTACTGCTTTATTCTAATAAATTGAGTAAACGTTAAATTATAAAAAAAGCGACCATTTGGTCGCTTTTTTTATATAATTTGAAATGAAATTATTGGTTTTGATATTGTTCCATCATTTCTTGTGATTGTCTCATCATTTCATCCCATCCAATTGTTGAAATTTGATAAATAGTATAAATAAGATAAAGGATGTTTATAACTAATATAACTAAAGCAACAGTTTTTGCCGTATCCATTGCTTTTACACTTGATGTGTCAAAATTTTCAGGGTTAAGTTTTGCTTCTTTTAATTTACTAGTTGCAATAAAAAAAGCAATACCTGCTAAAATAAATCCGAAACCGCCCATACAGCAGCATAAAAGGCCTAAAATTGCTAATACGTAGACAAGGGTTGGATTGAGTTTTTGTTGTTCCATGTGTGATTTTTAATTGGTTATTTTTATAATATAACTTGTTATAATTGTTGCAACAGTTAAAATAGCTAAAGCACCAATTATTTTGTTTGAATTTTTAAATTTAAAGAAAATATTTAATCCAATAAATAAAAATAAAGTAATTAAGCTATAAATAGCAGGATATATTTGAAATGCAGCTACAAATTCACCTTCAAAAATTAAAGCTATAGAACGTTGTATGCCACATCCCATACATTCAACTCCTAGAAGTTTTTTATTTAAACAAGGGAGCATGTATTTTTCCATTTTATTGTAAAAATCAAATATTATATGGCTAAAATACTAAAAGTGTACTAAGAAAATTATAAGCAGTATTTTAATTTCTGTTAGCAACTACAATTTTTTTGCTAAGAACTTGATTGTCTTCTAAGTTGATTTTAACAATGTAAACGCCATCACTAAGTGATTTTGTAGAAATAGAATGATTTTGTTTGTTGGATGCTATGAAAGTATTGATAACTTGTTTTCCAGAAACATCAAATAAACTCAATGATTTAATGTTTAAGTTATTTGGGTTTAAAAGCGATAATTGAGAAATAGTATTGTTTTGAAATATTTTAAAATTGTTAAAAGTATTTTCTGCAGTACTTAAAATAGCAGTTTCTTTAAAAGTAATTTCAAAACGTTCGTTATACACGCCAGCATCTAATTTAATATTAAATGTATCGTTTTTAATATCTGTATAGATATTGGTTTCATTATCATATATATATATGTTTACATATTCTGGTACACCTTTAAGTGTATTAATTTTTATGATAAATTCTGTATTGTTAGTTGAGGCTTTTAATCCTAAAGGTAATCTCGTGTCATCATTATAATTAATGGATTTTATTACAAGTTCTTTTTCATTAGAAATGATGTAAGCGTCAGAGCTTAGTTCGTTTATATTTGCACCATCAAAAAAGCGATTAAAAGTGTTATTATTAGGTGTGTTTTGTCTAAACGCAATAACATTTTCTTTGTAATACGTGTTATTTATATGTGTATGAATTCTTATTTCTGGAATTATTGTTGGGTTTTCAATTATAGACTTATAATCAACACCATTGTGAGACATTACAACTACTTTATTGGACTCTTTTGTCGTTTTAGATTTTTTTGATTTTGCAAAAACCGCACCATTACCACCTGGTGTTGAGTCTTCTGGTAAATATACACGCATAGAGTTATCAAAAGTAGCAATGCCTCCAGGACCATTGCTTTGAATAACAAAACCTTGACCAACGGCTGCAAAACGTCTGGAATTATTTAAACTAAAATTAGTAGTATTTTCAGTTGTAATTATGTTGTTACTTCCATCTCCATTATAGTTTTCAAAAGCTGCAGTTGTATATGTGCCATTATCAAGTAAATCACTTAAATCTCCTGGTGTATAAACTCCGTATCCTCCTTCGTAATCTGCCAAATAATGTGAGTTTTTAGCTTTTTGCTCCCAAAAAAATATTTCACCACTTAAGTTTGTTTGGTTTGTTGCAGAATTAACAAAAAACAGCTTTAAATCTAAAGTAGATGGGTATGGATTTCCTGTTAAAGTTTCAGCAGTATTTAATGTACCTGATGTTGGTTGGTTATCGGTTCCATCAAAAGCACAACTTACTGTAATTGTACCATTATTTGGTCTACCTCTAAAATCTAAAACATTATTAGCATTTGGGCTTCCTTTTAAAGTAAAACCATAACCAGTTCCAGCATTACCTGTATCGAATATTTGATTCCAACTGTAATAGCCTTCACCATCTTTTAAGGTATACAGCCAATAATTAGAAAGCTCAGTTGCGGTTCCTTCATAGGCAGTTGTATATAAATATGCCGTCGAGTTTACATTTGATAAATCTGTATGGTCTGCAGGATCATAAATGTTAGACCCATTAAAATCTACATTAGCTTGAGTTGTCCCATCAACAGGAACGCCAACTGGTGAACAAAAATAATTGTATTCATATACACCTGTTGTTTGGTTCTGATAGATTGAAAGTGCTCCTAAATCTGAATTTTTTGTATCTGTATTTTGAATTAATTGAGCATCTCCTCTAAAATATAGATTTGATGTTGCGGTTTCAAGTCTAATATCATTGTTTACAAATAACACAATATCTTTAGCGTATAAATAGCTATTGTCATCAACATATAAATCTTGACCAAAGGTGAAATTGTAGGTAAAAAGCGACAATAAAATAATTTTTTTAAACATAGATTTGGGGTCGTTGTCTTGTTACAAATATAAGTTTTTTATTTCATATAATTTATTTCAAGTCTTAATGTGAATAGTATCGATCTCTGGATTTCTTCCTATAATGTATTAAATTTAAGGTAAAATGTATTTTTTAATGTAATTTGCAATTCTTATTTTGATATAAAATAAATTCATGGAACTTTGGTAAAAAAAGTCTTTTTGCTAGTTGAAAAACATTTAAAGTTACATGTTACATTGGAAAAGAATAATTATTAACTCATGAAATATTTAAACTATATTTTAATTATTATTGGTGCTTTTATTGCTATGTATGCTAAAACTGGTACAGATCAAAATCAATATATCTTAATTGGGGGTATAGTTTTGCTCATGATTGGTGTTTATAGGATTTCTAGAAACATACCTAGCAGAAACGATAATGATTTAAATAACCCAGACAACGATTAATTATGGCATTTACCTTGGGTGATTATGTATTGGTATTAGATGAAGATCTATCTGGTGTTGTTAAAAAAGTAAAGGGTAATACCATTTCTATTGAAACTGATGATGGATTTTTATTAGAATTTCAAGCTAATGAATTAGTATTAAAAGATAGAAAAGAAACTATAGCTAATCAGATATTTTCTAGTGTAACAATTGATGCAATAGTATCTGAGAAAGAAATTCCTAAACGAAAGAATCAACCAAAAACGCGTGCTAAAGACAGATATGAACCTACAATGGAAGTAGATTTACATATTAATCAATTGGTTAAATCATCAAGAGGTATGTCTAATCACGATATGTTATCTCTACAATTAGATACTGCAAAACACAAACTTGAATATGCTATAAATAAGCGCATTCAAAAAATAGTATTTATACATGGCGTAGGTGAGGGAGTTTTAAAAATGGAGCTAGAATATTTATTTGGTAGATATAATAATGTTAAATATTATGATGCCAATTACCAAAAATATGGTTTAGGTGCTACAGAAGTTTATATTTATCAAAATGTGTCTAAAAATTAAGGAAAACTTGGTGTTACCTTTCTAGAGTCAGTTGTACTGCTGTCATCTAAAGAACCAAAATCAAAAACATCTAAAGAGATTAACTCTAAATCTATATCAGAAATGATTAGAGATACATCGTAAGTTTGCGTAATTGTATGCTCTCTATATGCAGTAGCTTCAGGACCACCTAAATTAGCGACGTCTTTATTTAAATAATCAGCTAATTCGCTTACTGTGAAATCGTTAGCAGGGTTTTGGTCTTGGCTGTCATTTTCTTCATCTCTAGTGTCAATACCATCGCCATCATCATCAGTATCTAAATAATCTGGAATACCATCACCATCAGTATCTAAAGCATCTGATAAATCTCCATCTCCATTTGGGTCTGGGTCTTCATTTTTAGTTAAAATATTGTCACCATCATCATCAGCATCTATAAAGTCTGGTAAACCATCACCATCAGTATCATCATCTTCCAAGTCTCCATTATTATTTCTATCTTCTAATGCTGCAGGGATACCATCATTATCATCTTCAGTTAAAATGGTGCTTAAAAAGGCAGTACCACTAGTGCTTTCAATATCTTTAGTTATAACAACTTCAGAGTTTGGTATTACATTACAAAACAAATCACTTGGTAAAGAGGCGTTACTATAAGTACGGTAGTTAAAAGGGTTTGTGGAGCTTATTGTGTAAGTTTGTTCAAAAATACCATCTTCATCAACATTAAAAATATCATCATAATCAACATTATTTAATTTTAATGATAAAGATTCAGAAGGGTCGTTTTTAGTTTTATAAAAAACCAAAGCATTGCCACCATCGCAAACTTCAAAAGTCTCCTCAAAATCTAATTCAACAGTAATAATATCTCCGTCATCACAAGAATGAAGTAATAATATATTTAGGAGTATAAAAACAGAATATAACTTTCGCATTGCATTTGGGTTTTAAGCAAAAATAATAGAATTGTTATTTATAACGTGGAATATTGATAATAATTTTATTTGAATTATTTTTGGTCCTCAAAGCTATTTAATTATTAAATGGCATAGTATAATTATACTCAATTAAATGAAATCAGTTTATTTTGATAATGCAGCAACTACTCCCATGCGAGAAGAGGTTATAAAGGCTATAGCTGAGGTTATGAGAACTAATTTTGGAAATCCTTCATCTTCACATAGTTTTGGTAGATCTTCAAAAGCATTAGTAGAAAAGTCTAGAAAAATGATTGCGAGCTGTTTAAATGTTTCTGCTGGTGAAATAGTATTTACTTCGGGAGGCACAGAGGCCGATAATTTAGTTTTATTTAGTGTTGTAAAAGATTTGGGTATTAAACATATTATAACTTCTAAAATAGAGCATCATGCAGTTTTACATACTGTAGAAAAATTGCAGAAAGATTTTAATATTGAAGTAAGTTTTGTTAATGTTAATAAAAATGGAAGTTTAGATTTAAAACATTTAGAACAATTACTAAAAAGCGATGCTAAAACATTAGTAAGTTTAATGCATATAAATAATGAAATAGGAACTATTTTAGATATAAAGCATGTTGCAGATTTATGTAAATTAAATAATGCATTATTTCATACTGATGCAGTACAATCAATTGGTCATTATAATTTGGATTTACAAGATATTCAAGTTGATTTTTTAGCAGCTTCGGCTCATAAATTTCACGGACCAAAAGGTGTTGGTTTTGCATTTATTAAAAAAAACTCTGGATTACAACCCTTAATAGTTGGTGGAGAACAGGAACGTGGACTTCGTGCAGGAACCGAAAGCATTCATAATATTATTGGTTTAGAAAAAGCTTTACAAATAGCGACAAACAATTTAGAAAGTGAGACGCTTTATGTAAAATCATTAAAGCAATATTTTATTGATGAAATAACAAAAGCTATTCCGGAAGTGAAATTTAATGGTAGTTCTGATAATTTTGAAAAAAGCACATACACACTTATAAATGTTTGTTTGCCTATAACAACAGGAAATGGCGCAATGCTATTATTTCAATTAGATTTAAAAGGTATTGCGTGTTCTAGAGGAAGTGCTTGCCAAAGTGGTAGCTCTAAAAAATCGCATGTATTATTAGAAATTTTAGATGAAGCAGATTTAAATAAACCTTCTATTCGTTTTTCTTTTAGTAAATTTAATACTAAACAAGAGGTTGATTATGTTGTTAATACATTAAAAGCATTTGTTTAAAAACATCCAATACATTTTTTAATATTACGCTAGTAAAAAAAGTAATATATTATTTACTATATTTGTAATAAGTCTCACACGTTTTATTAATGCCCCAAATAAAAAATGTTATGAGATTTAAGTGTATTATTTTCTTTTTTTTTACCTTTTTGTTATTATTTACTAGTTATTTACCTGCTCAAATAGGTATGGGAACAACAAATCCCCATATATCCTCTATTTTAGAAATATCATCAACTACAAAAGGTATTTTAACACCAAGAATGACCTCTTTACAACGAACTACAATTGCCACACCTGCTGATGGTTTACTAGTTTATGATACAGATGAAGGTGCTTTTTATTATTTTGAAAATGCCATTTGGAATAAGATGCAAAGTCAAGGCAGGGATAATTATAAATTAGTGAAAAATGCTTCCGATTTAGCAGATGAACTTGCAGCTGGTGGAGGAAGTACTTATCTACTAACATCTAATACTTATTATGAAATTAATGGTAGTATTACATTAGCGGCTCCAATAGACATTAATAATGCTTATGTTTCTGGTATAGATGCTAATGAAGATAAGCTAGTTGGATCTGGTGGCCCAATATTTTCTGGTACAAATGGCGGTAGTATTAGAAATTTAACATTAATTTCACTTGGCGGAAGTGTTTTTAATTTAACAGGTTCTGGTGCAGAATCATTAGTTTTTCAAAATAGTATAATAGTTAATTCTGGAAGTGTAGGGAATATTTCTAATTTTCAACTTGTGTTTATGAGTATTGTTCAATTAGTAAATAATACAGATGGTTTTACTTTTACAGATATTAATAGCTTGCTTTTAAGTAATTTAGGTTGGTTTGGTAATAATACAGGAACATTTGAAACTTATGTTGGTAGTTTTGATTTAATTGAAAAGGTTAGTGGTTTTTCTGATATTTCTGCTGGAGTAATTGGAATTGATGTAAGTGCGAATCCAACTGTTGGAGCAGGGGTTATTTCTGGAACTCCATTCTCTGGTGTAGGAACTCATGTTTTAGGTTATACTGCTGGAACTTATCCTGGTTATTTTTTTAGTAATAATTGGAATGTTGATTGTCCTGGTTTAAAAGTGGAAAATGATATTAGTGCATCAGCAAATTTTTATTTTAATGGTAGTTTAACTACAGGTTTTGTTCAATCTATAACGAATGGTACAGCAGTACCTATTCAGGGATCAGGAACATTTACAGCTACAAATTTGTTTAGATTTACAGAAGTAGGGGGTAATCGATTGGTTTATGATGGTATAGAAAATAGATCTTTTCAAGTAAACGCATCTTTGTCTGTTAGAATTACAAGTGCCTCAGGTAATTTTTATGCTATTATTTTATATAAGAATGGTGTTGAAGTAACAGAGTCTAATGCTATTGTTTATGTTGATAGTGATACCCAAATTCAAAATATTGCAATTACTTCTGATATAGATTTATCTAATGGTGATTATATTGAAGTATATGTAAAACGTTTAACAGGAACAGGTACAGACTCACTTATTGTTTTTTCTGAAAATATAAGTGTAAAATAAAAATTGAAAACTAAAACTTCATGGTGGTTCTAATATTAAAAACGCGAGGAGTTAAATAATTAGGAATGGCAATTTGACGCTTAGTACTTACATCTCTTACCCAAGTGTTAGTAATAGAGTTTTGTACATCAAAAATATTGAATATTTCAAAACCAAAAGACAACTCCTTAAATGGTTTTTTCCAACCATTATTAAATGTTTTTTTAGAATCAACTAAAACATATTGTAAGCCAAAATCTGCACGTTTATAAGATGGTAATCTATTTTGAAATTCATATGGGTCTGCATAACTAGGCGAACCACCTGGTAAACCTGTGTTAAACACCATATTTAAATACATTTTTAAGTTTGGCATATTTGGCACATAATCTTGAAACAATGCTGCAAACTTTAATCTTTGATCTGTAGGTCGAGAAATATAACCTCGGTTGTTTATATTTTCTTCAGTTTTTAAATATCCAAAACTTAACCAAGATTCTGTTCCTGGAACAAACTCGCCATTTAAGCGCATATCTAATCCATAAGCATAAGCTTTTGCACTATTGTTTGCAGCATAGCGAATTCGTACATTTTCTAGTGTATATGGATTTACATCAGATAGGTTTTTATAATACACTTCTGAAGTTAATTTAAAAGGTCTGTCCCACATTTTGAAGCTATAATCGTTTCCTAAAACAAGGTGAAATGATTTTTGTGCTTTTACATTAGGTTGAATAACTCCATTGGCATCACGAAGTTCTCTGTAAAAAGGTGGTTGGTAATACAACCCTCCAGCAATTCTAAAAAGCATATCTTTTTCCCAATATGGTTTTATGGCAAATTGTGCACGTGGACTAAATACCATTTGATTTGATGTTGCAATGCCATCGCCACTAACAGACCAACTATGTGCGCGAACACCTGCATTATACCAAACATCGCTAGTTCCTAAATTACTGCGTTTACTCCATTGTCCATATACTTGAAATCTGTTTATTTGAGTATTATTTGTGGCTCTTACATTTTGAAACGGTTCTAGTGGCCCAGTAAAGGGCTCATAAGGTTGTTGGTTAGAGGCAATTTTTGGTGGTTTTATAGAAAATCCTGCAGAGTCAATAACTTCCCATTCAATCAAACGATCTCTAATATCTTCATTAGTATATTTTAAAGACCATTCAAACCTATTGTCATTAATTTTAAAATCGCCTTTGTGTTCAATATTAGTAATTAATGCATCTAAATCATTTCTTCCGTGGTTAAGCTGGCTGCCAATACCTTCACTAAATTCTACTTCACCTAAATTATCGTCTCCAATATTACTATTAACTTCACCTAATCTGTATTGTGCCAAAATATCAAAATATTCTTCTTCTGTAGTGTGATAAGTAGATGCTATTAAATGAAGCGTTAAATTGTCATTTGCAAAATAAGACCCTTTAAAAGCCCCAAAAAGTGTTTGGTATCTGTCCTTTTCTTGGCCTTCGTAAAACACCAACAATGCTTCAGGCTCACTCAAGGTCCCAAAATTAGTTTGCCGAGCTTCTGGCTCAAAATTGTATTTGTTTATAGAGGCGCTTCCTAAAAAGCTTAAGTGAAATTTATTGGAAAACTTATAAGTAAAATACCCTTGCGCATCGGCAAAAGTTGGTTTAAAATTAGTCTCAGTTTCCTTAGCATTTACAAGCAAACTGTTATCGCGGTAACGTAAACCAACAATACTAGTAAACTTAGAGTCTTTACTTATATTTTCAATAGAAAGACTTCCGCCAAGTAAACTTAAATCGGCATTAATTTCAAATTGATAAGGGTTTTTGTAGGTAATATCTAATACAGATGATAATTTATCGCCATACTTTGCTTGAAAACCACCAGCAGAGAAATCTACATTTTGTACCAAATTTGTGTTTACAAAACTTAAACCTTCTTGTTGTCCAGAACGCACTAAAAAAGGACGATACACTTCAATACCATTTACATAAACTAAATTTTCATCATAATTACCACCACGAACAGAATATTGTGTACTTAATTCGTTGTTATTACTTACTCCTGGTAAGGTTAAAAGTAAGTTTTCTACACCAGCATTAGCTCCAGGTATTTTTCTTATGGCATCTGGTTTTATAGTAATAATACCTTCAACTTCTTTTTTTCTATTACTACTAATAATTACCGTTGCTATTTGCTCTACAACTGTACTCATTACAGGGTTAAACTCAAACTCTTCACCATTTTTTAAATTGAAGGTACTCACAATTTTTTTATGAGATAGATGCGTAAATTCTATTTTAATATCTTTATTAGAAGGAATAGTAATATTGTAAAAACCGTTAGCATTAGTTTCAGAACCATTAGTTTCAAATTTTATACTAACTTTTTCAATAGGTTTGTTGTTTTCATCTAAAATAACTCCCTTAATTGTTGCGTTTTGGGCAAAACTAAAAGTTAAGATTAAAAAAAACAGGATGTTGGTTAATAGTTGTTTAGCCTTCAAAAGTTTAAAAAGTTTATTTTCTGTAAAATAACGTTTCAAATGTAGAATTATTTCCAACATTATCAGTAACAATTACTTTTAAATTATTTTTTGTGTCGGTTACAATACCATCATTAAAATCGTAAGTTAATGTGTTTTTTTTGTAATCATACTCCATTAAAATCCATTTTCCGTTTATGGTTGCGCGGTAATTTGAAATTCCAGAACCTACATCATTTATTTTAACTTTTAAATATCTATACTTACTTAACCATTGCTTACTCTTAAAGTTTATAGGCGAAATGGAAGGTTTTATAGTATCCATAGTAAGTGCATAGGTGCCAAGTTTTTTTGTTCTACCAATAAGAAGATTGTTTTTTCTTTTGGTTGAAGTGTAAGATGGATAATTTTTGTATCCAATTAATCTAGCAATGTAGAGTTTGTTTTTATCTTCATTTGAATATTTACTCACATCATAAGTAATATTAAAATTATTTTTCGCAGCTTTAATATCTTCATGGAGTTTCAAAGTATCATTTTTTACTTCAAAATTTATATAAAAATCATCGTAAAAAGTGTTTTTGTAAAAATCAACACTAACATTACCTGCTTTTAAATTTGTTGTTTCATTTGCTTTAATATAGTAAGGTGTTATATTTTTTTCTTTAGGTTTTGAAATACTATTTTTTGTGCCTTTTATATGTATGGTTACCCATGATTCGTTGTTTTTATAATCTGCAACTCTAACTTTATATACAGAGTAAGCGCTATCTTCAACCTTAATAATACCTTCGTTTAATGTAGATTTAAAAAGGCTTAATGGGTTATTAATTCTAAATAATTTTTGAAGCCGTTGCTTTTTTGTTGAAAAATGCTCGTAATCAATAAGTTGGTTAATGTGTTTTGTTTCGTCAAATGAAAAGCGTTTAAAATCTATTTCAAAATTTCTACTTCCATTAATAAACGTTTGAATGTTATAAACACCATTTGAATTAGCTGCTAAATCTTGTCTATCTATCGTGCTTATGGCGAATCCTATATTACCTATAGCCTCAATATTTTCAGCATTATAATCACCATTTTTTAAAGGTGTAAGTCTTAATTTTTGTTTAGTATTAGAATTATTAATGAATGAATTTTCGTCTAGAGGGTAAGCGTAAACAGATTTTATAATTGGATTTGTAGTGTCTTTAATGTCAATTCCAAATAACATGGGGTTCATGGGGCGTTCTTGTTTATCTCTAATTTCAAAATGTAAATGTGGGCCACCAGAACCACCAGTATTTCCGCTATATGCAACAAGGTTGTCTTTTAAAACAGGCAAATCTTCTGCTTTAGGGAACAACTCTATTTCGTAAGATTCTTTTTCGTATTGTTTCTTTTTTATATAGGCCTCAATTTCTGGTGAAAATTTTTGAAGATGCGCATAAACTGTTGTGTAACCGTTAGGGTGTGTAATGTAAAGTGCTTTACCATAACCATAATGAGCTATTTTTATTCTACTAACAAAACCGTTTGCAGAAGCTTTTACTTTTAAGCCAGTACGTTGTTGTGTTTTAATATCCATGCCAGAATGAAAATGATTAGATCTTAACTCGGCAAATGTACCCGATAATACTAATGGTATTTCTAATGGATTGCTAAAATAATCTTGGGGATAATTATTTTGGGCACTTGATAATAAAGAAAAAGCTAGAAAGAGGGACAGTATAAATCTCATAGATAAGTATTAGGCTAAAATATTAATTTGATATGAAAACGCAAAGAATAAAACAAAAATCAAGCCATGATGATGTGTGGCGACCTTAACAAATGAAAGTAAAATTTTATGATAAAACAATTGTTAATTATGGATAGGAATGTTAACTTTGTAATATAAGTATTGAAAATTTTAAATGAGTAATATTGAGGATATTGTAGATTCGTTAGAAAACAAGATTAGTAAAGTATTACACAAACTAGAGCTTTTAAAACTTGCTAATTTGAAATTAAATGAAGAATTAGAGGTTTCAAAGCAAGAAATATTATCTCAAAAAAAGCATATTGCTAATTGGGAAGAAAAATATGAGGCTCTTAAAATAGCAAATTCAATACTTGGTAGTGACGATAATAAAAGAGAAACTAAGCTTAAAATAAACGCATTAATTAGAGATATTGATCATTGTATTGCTCAACTCGCTGATTAAAGTTAATTAAAATCAATGTCAGAAAAGCTTAAAATAAAGCTATCTATAGCTAATAGAGTATATCCTTTAACAATTGAGTCAAGTCAAGAAGAGGGGTTACGAAAAGCAGCTAAAAACATTGAGGCTATGATAAAGCAATTTGAGCAAAGTTATTCTGTTCGAGATAAACAAGACGTATTGGCTATGTGTGCCTTGCAATTTGCATCTCAAGTAGAGCAGAAGTCTATTGATAAAGCAAATGTAAACGAGCATGTAGAAGAAAAGCTAAATGCGCTTAATGATTTGTTACATTCGCATTTGGTCTCTTAAAACGTTCTTTAAAATAAATTAAAAGTTACTGCCTACATTGGTTATTTTTTTTGATAAACTCAACGTTAATTCTTTAAAAAGGGTGAGTTTAAGTTGTAAAAGCATGCTGCTAGTACTAAATTTATTTTTAGTATCTCGAGCAGACCCTTGATCAGCTTGTTAGCCCTAAACTTGTTTTTAAGGAGTTTATACAAAACTTTATACCGGTGTAGGTTTTTTTATATATTAAAATCAACTAAATTAACGATGGATAACTCAATTATATTTGCAGTAGGAGGTGTTATATTAGGGCTAATAATTGGCTTTATTATAGCAAAAACACTAGAAAAAAATAATGCTTCTAAACTAGTGAAAGAAGCAAAGAAAAATGCAACTTTAATACTTAAAGAAGCAAAAAGCGAAGGAGAAACACTAAAAAAAGACAAAATACTTCAGGCTAAAGAAAAGTTTATAGAACTTAAATCTGAACACGAAAAAGTTATATTATCTCGTGACAAGAAAATGGCTGAAGCCGAAAAGCGAACTCGAGATAAAGAATCTCAAATTTCTAACGAATTATCAAAAAGTAAAAAGCTTAACGAAAGCCTTGAAAGTAAAATTAAGAATTACGATCATAGATTAGATTTACTTGAAAAGAAACAGGAAGCAGTTGATAAATTACATAAAAGTCAAGTTCAGCAATTAGAAGTTATATCAAGTCTTTCTGCTGAAGAAGCTAAAGAGCAATTAGTTGAATCTTTAAAAGGAGAAGCTCAGAATGATGCCATGGCATATATTCAAAGTTCTTTAGAAGAAGCAAAATTAACAGCAGAACAAGATGCTAAGAAGATTATTATAAATACTATTCAACGTATTGGGACAGAAGAAGCGGTTGATAACTGTGTGTCTGTTTTTAATATTGAATCTGATGATGTTAAAGGAAGAATTATAGGTCGTGAAGGTCGTAATATTAGAGCTATTGAAGCTGCTACTGGTGTAGAAATTATTGTAGATGATACGCCTGAAGCTATTATCTTATCATGTTTTGATTCTGTACGAAGAGAGGTGGCGCGTTTATCATTACACAAATTAGTTACCGATGGTAGAATTCACCCAGCTAGAATTGAAGAGATTGTTAAGAAAACGCAAAAACAAATCGAGCAGGAAATTATTGAAGTTGGTAAGCGTACCGTGATTGATTTAGGAATTCATAATTTAAATCCTGAATTAATTAAAATGGTAGGTAGAATGAAGTACCGATCGTCTTACGGGCAAAACTTGTTACAGCACTCGCGTGAGGTTGCTAAGCTTTGTGGCGTAATGGCAGCAGAATTAGGCTTAAATCCTAAAATGGCTAAAAGAGCAGGTTTGTTACATGATATTGGAAAAGTGCCAGATGCAGAAGCAGATATGGAAACTCCACACGCTATTTTGGGTATGCAATGGGCTGAAAAATTTGGTGAAAAACCAGAGGTTTGTAACGCTATTGGTGCACACCACGACGAAATAGAAATGAAATCATTATTAGCACCTATAGTTCAAGTATGTGATGCTATATCGGGAGCAAGACCAGGGGCAAGACGACAAGTGTTAGACAGTTACATACAACGTTTAAAAGATTTAGAAGATATTGCTTTTGGATTTAATGGTGTTAAAAAAGCATATGCTATTCAAGCCGGTAGAGAGCTGCGTGTTATTGTTGAAAGCGAAAAAGTAGACGATCAAAAAGCAGCAGATTTATCATTTAACATATCGCAAAAAGTACAAACCGATATGACATATCCTGGCCAAGTTAAAGTAACCGTAATAAGAGAAACAAGAGCAGTTAATATTGCTAAGTAAATATTTGCCTGTATAATCTAGGTGTCACTAAAAAAAATCCAGTATTATAATACTGGATTTTTTATTTTATAAACTTCTAAAAGAAAATTATTAATAATTATACAATTAGCTTTTAAAAACTTGGGTAGATTATCAATAATTTATTTTCTAGGGTGGTATTTCTCTACAACTTTAGTTAAATGGCTTTTATCAAGGTGCACATAGATTTCGGTTGTTGTAATACTTTCATGGCCCAACATAAGTTGGATAGAACGTAAATCTGCATCATTCTCTAAAAGGTGCGTTGCAAACGAATGTCTAAAAGTATGTGGAGATATGTTTTTTTTGAGTTCTATTTTTTCAGCCAATTGTTTTATTATAGTAAATATCATGGCTCTGGTTAATTGTTTTCCTCGTCTATTTAAAAAGAGAGTATCTTCATGTCCAGGTTTTATATTTAAATGAATTCTAATTTCATTTCTATAAATATTAATGTATTTCTGTGTTATGTTTATAATAGGTACAAAACGTTGTTTGTCTCCTTTACCAGTAACCTTTATAAAGCCCTCTTCAAAAAATAAATCTGATATTTTAAGATTTATTAATTCACTTACACGTAATCCGCAACCATATAAGGTTTCTAACATAGCTCTATTGCGTTCGCCTTCTGGTTTACTTAAATCTATAGCTTTTATAATTTGATCTATTTCTTCTTCAGATAATGTATCAGGAAGTTTCCTTCCAATTTTAGGCGATTCAATAAGTTCTAATGGGTTGTCTTTTCTGTAATCTTCAAAAACTAAATAATTAAAAAAACTGCGTAAGCCAGATATTAATCTTGATTGTGATCTGGGATTAACTGTTTTAGCAATATCGTGAATAAATTTTTGAATAATTTCAGATGTAATATTTATAGGAGAAAAAGTGATGTTATTAGTTTTAACAAAGTGTATTAATTTTTTAACATCTAATGCATAATTGTCGATAGAGTTTTTAGATAACCCTCGCTCTATTTTAAGGTATAATTGGTAATCTTTTAAAGCGTTTTGCCATTTCATAATTGTAAATGTAGTTAAATATCAAGAATATACAATTTAGATTAATGCCTAATTCTATATGTAAACACTATAAATTGTTAATAACTTAAAATTTAAATTATTGATTATAAATTGGTTATGTTTTAGTGTTGATTAAATTGTTGATAACCATAGGCGATTTGTAGTATTTTAAAAAAAAATGATGTTTATTTGTTATAATCAAACTAAAAACATATTAAAATTATGAAAAAATTATTATTATTTGCTGCTATTGTAGTAATGGGATTAACAAGTGTTAATGCACAAGAACAAGCTATTAAAGCAAATCCAATTGGTTTAGCATTTGGTGTTGCTAATGCAGGTTATGAGTTTTCAACTAACGAAAGTCAAACAGCTACTATTTCTGGATTATATTACAACATTTCTGATGTTTCAGGTTTTGGATTAGGTGCTGAGTATAGATTCTATTTTTCAAGTAATGAAGCTTTAAATGGTTGGCACGCAGGACCTTCTGTGGGTTATCTTTCGCTTGAAGATGATTTTAATAACTCAGCTAGTTTTTTTACTTTAGGAGGTGAAATTGGGCATCAATGGATTTTAGGAGAGCATTTCTTAATTGATACATTTGCAGGTATTGGTTATTTAGCAGGAAGTTCAGATGACTTAGCTGTTTCATTAAGTTCTGCTACTATTAGTATAGGTGTTTCTTTGGGTTATGCTTGGTAGTTACTTATAAAACAATATTAAAGGAAGCATTACTGCTTCCTTTTTTTATACACTTACTTATAGAAGACCTGTTGTTTAATTCGTAAAACATGATTAATACCTATATATAGGTTAAGTGCATAAAAAAATAATATTTTATAGATTTATAAACCAAATAATATAAAATTGAACTTATTTCTTATGAAAAAAATATTTTTTATTGCCGCTCTTTTAGTATTCGGACTAAAGAGTGTAAATGCTCAAGGAGAATTTAATGTAGGAGTTAATCTAGGTTTACCAGTTACTGCCAATCCATGGACATTTAATGCTACCTTAGATGTTAGTTATTTGTGGACTGCAGGAGAAAATTTTAAAGCTGGTTTTGCAACAGGTTTTTCTAATTCATTTGGAAAAACTACAGATAATGGAATTGGATATTTTTATTTTCCTGATGTTCAGTTTTTGCCTATTGCTGTTGCTACTCGTTTCACTATTTCAAATGCGTTTACTTTAGGAGCAGATTTAGGTCATGCTATTGGTATTAATGAAGGTAATGATGGCGGGTTTTATTATGCGCCAAGAGCTCAGTATAGTATAAGTAAAG